>NZ_JAVCWF010000001.1:2407718-3009648 GCF_031085375.1 Lactiplantibacillus brownii | reverse complement strand
CACGTGGATACCCCTTTTCTTAAAAAACGTAATTCTATTTTAGCATGAACAACTGTAGTTTTCCACAGGTGGACAAACGGTTAAAAAATAAATCACAGGCTGTTTTTAATTTTGTCCACAGGATGTTTAAAAAACAGGCATTTGAGATTATTTGAAAGTTATGCACAGAGTGGCGTTCAAAAACAAGCTTGGTTTAACAGTAATCAAAAGAGTTATGCACACTCAAAAATAGTCCTGTGGATAACTTTGTCACAGGCTGTTATTTTGTCGATAACCCTGTGCACAATTTGTGGACGGTAAAAATTGTCCAAAATGTTTCCACAAGCTTTTGGCTAAAACTTTTTAGCAATTAGCCGCATACGATATAAGGCTAAAACAATTTTATGGTTTTCAAAGTTGACAATATATGCTATAGTATTCAGGAAATGCGTTTAGGATTAGACTGCGTTTTGAAAATAACGACTTAATCGAATTGATTCATGTCATTATAGAGAAGGAGGTGTCATGATGAAGAGAACTTACCAACCAAAGAAGCGGCATCGTCAACGTGTCCATGGTTTCCGCAAACGGATGAGCACCAGCAATGGCCGTAAAGTGTTAGCCCGTCGACGCCAACGAGGCAGAAAAGTATTGTCTGCATAGGCCACTGATAATCAGTGGCTTTTTCTTTACAGTCCTGGACTTTGTTGTTCAGGGCTGTAAAGTTGTGTAGCAATTCGCTCAGGTTAGCTTGAGCGCACACATGGAGATGGATTATGCGAAAATCATATCGGGTAAAAAAAGAAACTGAGTTTCAGCAAGTTTTTGAGACCCGCAACTCGTATGCCAATCGTCAATTTGTCATTTACGTTTTGGATAAACCGGGGCAGCCACATTTTCGAGTGGGCATCTCAGTCGGTAAGAAGATTGGGAATGCGGTCGCTCGGAATTGGGTCAAGCGCCGGATTCGGCAATCAATCACCGAGTTGAAACCGCAGCTCAAGCAAGATGCGGACTTCCTCGTCATTGCCCGACCAACCGTTGCCGGTAAGTCGCAAGCCGAAACCAAAGCTTATCTTAGCCATGCGCTAAAGCTAGCGCACCTGCTGGACAATGATTAAAGTGAGGACATTCGTTTGAAAAAGTACAGAAAAATACTGGCAATGCTGGCCGTACTAGCCTTAGTGCTAGTGTTGAGCGGGTGTAGTAATACCCCAATCACGGATAAGAGCACCGGATTTTGGGATGGCTTGATCATCTTGAATTTCTCACGGGCGATTATTTGGCTATCACACTTGTTTGGTCATAGTTATGGACTCGGAATTATCGCGTTTACGTTGATTATTCGGATCATTATCTTACCATTGATGATCTTCCAAACTCGGAGCATGGTTGCAATGCAAGAAATCCAACCGCAGATGAAAGCTTTACAAAAGCAATATTCATCACGCGATATGGAAACGCAACAAAAACTCCAAGCTGAGATGAAGAAGCTGTACTCACAGTACGGCGTTCATCCGATGGCCAGCATGTTGCCGTTGCTAGTTCAAATGCCAGTTTTGATTGCCTTATACCAAGCAATTTGGCGGACGCAAGCGTTGAAGACTGGCTCGTTCCTCTGGTTGCAACTTGGGAGTAAAGATCCGTATTATGTTTTGCCAATCCTAGCGGCGTTATTCACGTTTGCTAGTTCATGGTTGTCGATGAAGTCGCAGCCAGAGCAAAACGGGATGACCACTTCGATGACGTACTTGATGCCATTAGTCATTTTGATTACTGCCATCAACGTCCCATCCGCGTTATCCTTATACTGGGTTATTTCCAACGCGTTCCAGGTTGGACAGACCTTGTTACTACAAAACCCCTTCAAGATCAATCGCGAACGGGCAGAGAAGAAGGCCAAAGAACGAGACCGGACACGCAACCTTGAAAGAGCTAAAAAGCGTGCGATTCGGAATCATAAACGTTAAATACAAATGGACCTGCCCATGTGGTGGGTCTTTTTTTTACGGTCAGAGTGTGAGGTCAAACGGGTTGCTTCCGAGCATAGCCCAGCCAGTCAATTACTCGGTGTTTTTCCGAGTGGTTGACTGGCGTAGCTAAGCGGAGGACGCAGTTTGGCCAAACACGTTTCGGCTATTGAAGTAGGGGGGGCTTCCGAGCAGTGACTTAACCGGGATAAGCGGAGCTCGCAGTTGACACTACCACGTTTCGGCTATCAAGGTAGGAATCAGCAAAAGTGCCATCCAGAATACATACACCATCGTTCTTTACCGCTTAGTCAATAACGTTTTGGCCTTGATTGATTAGTCATAACGATAGTTTTGCCAGCGAAAAAGGTCTAAAAGTAGCAAATATGACCTAGATTCCCGTCCGTCATAGGGTAATGCTATAATGAACCTAGGTATTTTTATCGAGGAGGAAATCGTATGACAGTATTTGAAGGTAATACCGTCGCAGCTGCTACGGCGGCTGGTTTAAAACAAATGCATTTAACCCGTGATCAGGTTGAGCTTGAAGTCGTTGCGGAACCAAAGAAGGGCTTTTTAGGTTTGGGCAAACAAGCGGCACAAGTTCGACTAACGGCTAAACCGCAATCTGCTGCGCCAGCTAGTGCCACTGAACAACCAGTGAAGTCAGCAACGCGTCCGGCCAGTGCTGCGGCTGCTGTAAAAAATCAGCCCAAGGTGACGGCCAAGCCGGTTGCCCAGCCAAAACCACAGTCTGTGAGCAAGCTAGCACCAGCTTCAACGCAATCAGTAGTCTCTTCGGCAGCAAAAGTTGTGATCGCAACTTCAGCGGCCAACTCGAGCGTAGCCGCATCCGCGACACCAGAACGGACGCCTGAACAAATCGCCGCCCGGCAAGCAGCCAATGAGCAAGCGGTGCGTGACTTGAGCGCCTACTTATTAGAAATTGTGAAACAGTTGGGCATCACGGCGGACTTAGACGTTGATTTTGGGAATCGCTATGCGACCTTGAATTTTGATACTGAAAAACAAGGGCTCTTAATTGGCAAACATGGTCGCACGATCAATGCCTTGCAGGATTTGGCACAAGTTTATATGAATCATCATGGCGCGTCACATGTGAATGTGGTTTTAGATGTCGATGACTATCGGGAACGTCGTGAGGAAACGTTGCAACGGCTAGCGGAAAGTACGGCCCGGGAAGCGATTGCGACCGGCAAGCAAGTTTTTCTAGATCCAATGCCATCGTTTGAACGCAAATTAATCCATGCGGAACTAGCCAATAATCGCCACGTGACTACGTTCTCGGAAGGTCGCGATCCTCATCGGGCCGTCGTGGTTGCCGCGCGCAAATAAGGGGCTATTTGGAATGCAAACAGGCGTTTGACAAACGACAAATGAGCTATTATAGTAAGTGTTAATCATTCTTATCTTTTAGATAAAGTAGTCAAAGTGCTTTATCCACGCTTTAAGGTGGCGTGGACTAGGCGCTTTTTTTCTGCATTTTAGGACATATTATTAACTAATTGACCACAAAATTTGGTATGGTATTAGGCGGTGAAACGCTGAAACGACGTAAAGAAAGGACTTGATCGGTTATGCCAGCGACCACGGAATTTGACACGATTGCGGCGATCTCGACGCCACCTGGTGAAGGTGGGATCTCTATCATCCGCATTAGCGGTGATAAAACATTTGAGGTAGTTGCACAGATTTTTAAGGGGAAGGACTTACGTAAAGTTCACTCTCATACGATTAATTATGGACACATTGTGGACCCCGAATCGCAACAAGAAGTCGATGAAGTGATGGCTTCCGTCATGCGAGCGCCGAAAACGTACACTCGTGAAGATATCATTGAAATCAATTGTCATGGTGGCTTAGTTGCTACGAATGAGATTCTCCAGTTGATTTTGAGTCACGGTGCGCGGATGGCCGAACCTGGTGAGTTTACGAAACGGGCCTTTTTAAATGGTCGGCTTGATTTATCCCAAGCTGAAGCCGTCATGGATCTGATCCGTGCGAAAACGGACAAATCGATGAAAGTTGCCTTAAACCAGTTAGATGGGGATCTATCGACCTTAATTCGTCACTTACGGCAAGATATCTTAGATGTATTGGCGCAAGTTGAAGTGAATATCGATTATCCTGAATATGATGCAGTTGAAGCGATGACGACTAAAATGTTGAAGGAAAAAGCGGCCGAAGTTGGTCAAAGCATTGATCAATTATTAGCCACGGCCAAGCAAGGTAAAGTCTTACGTGAAGGCTTAGCCACAGCGATTATTGGGCGACCAAACGTGGGTAAATCCAGTTTGCTAAACCATTTATTGCATGAAGACAAAGCCATCGTGACGGATGTTGCTGGGACGACGCGAGATGTCATTGAAGAGTACGTGAACGTTCGCGGCGTGCCGTTGAAGTTAGTGGATACGGCCGGGATTCGAGATACCGATGATAAAGTCGAAAAGATCGGGGTCGAACGTAGTCGTAAAGCGATTGGCGCAGCGGATCTCGTGCTATTAGTTTTGGATAACAGTCAGCCGCTAACCAAAGAAGATCAGGCTTTGTTAGCTGAAACTAAATCGTCAAAACGAATCGTTATTTTAAATAAAACAGATTTACCTGCTAAATTAGACCAAGCGGAATTATTCACAGCGGTCGATCCGGCTGATGTGATGAGCATGTCCGTGTTGCAGCAAGCAGGTGTTGAGCAACTTGAACAACGGATTGCGAAAATGTTCTTTAATGAAGGCATTGAGAGCAGTCAGAATAGTGTCATGGTCACTAATGCGCGACATATCGGGTTGTTAAATCAAGCCAAACAAGCGCTCCAAGACGTCCAAACAGGGATTGCAGCGGGGATGCCGGTTGACTTGGTCCAAATTGATATGACACGTTGTTGGGAATTTCTCGGGCAAATTACCGGGGATAGCTATGAAGATGAATTAATCGACCAATTATTTAGCCAGTTCTGTTTGGGTAAGTAAGCGGTACGGAGGAAAGACTTAATTATGACAGAAGTAAAGGAATATACTGGCCGGGCCTATGACGTGATCGTCGTTGGGGCTGGTCATGCCGGCTCCGAAGCGGCATTAGCTGCTGCACGGATGGGCAATCGGACGTTACTCATGACCATTAACTTGGATATGGTTGCGTTTATGCCATGTAACCCCTCTGTTGGGGGTCCAGCTAAGGGAATTGTGGTCCGCGAAATCGACGCTTTAGGTGGCGAAATGGGCCGTAACATTGATAAGACTTACGTCCAGATGCGGATGCTCAATACTGGTAAAGGTCCAGCGGTGCGGGCTTTACGCGCGCAGGCTGATAAGCACGCTTACCATTCAGAAATGAAACATACGATTGAACGTGAACCTAACTTGACGTTGCGCCAAGGCATTGTCGATGGCTTGATCGTAGAAGATGGTGTCTGCAAAGGGGTCATCACGAATACTGGGGCGCGTTACAGTGCTAAGAGTGTCGTGTTGACCACTGGGACAGCCGCTCGTGGCAAGATCATCATTGGTGAATTGATGTATTCTTCTGGTCCAAACAATTCTCAACCAGCGATGAAATTATCGGGTGATTTGGAAAGACTAGGTTTTGACCTAGAACGTTTCAAGACTGGGACACCACCACGGGTTGATGGCAACACGATTGATTATAGTGTGACTGAAGAACAACCGGGTGATCCAGAACCCCATCATTTTAGCTTCGAAACTAAAGACGAAGACTATTTAGACTTGGCGCATCAATTATCTTGCTGGTTAACTTATACCAATGAGACGACGCACAAGATTATTAGAGAAAACCTCGATCGGGCGCCTATGTTTACGGGTGTGATTGAAGGGGTGGGTCCGCGGTATTGTCCTTCAATTGAAGATAAAATCGTGCGTTTCGCTGACAAGAAGCGTCACCAACTCTTCTTGGAACCAGAAGGTCGTCATACGGATGAATGGTACGTGCAAGGCTTATCGACCTCAATGCCAGAAGAAGTGCAACAACGTATTTTGCATTCAATTAAAGGCCTCGAAGACGCTGAAATGATGCGTCCAGGCTATGCAATTGAATACGATGTGGTGTCTCCTTACCAATTAAAAGCGACTTTGGAAACCAAGCTAGTTAAGAATCTTTATACTGCGGGTCAAACTAATGGAACTTCAGGCTATGAAGAAGCGGCTGGACAAGGGTTAATGGCCGGAATCAATGCCGGTTTACGAGCATTAGACCGTGGCCAATTCACTTTGAAGCGTAGTGATGCTTACATTGGTGTCATGATCGATGATTTAGTGACTAAGGGAACGAAAGAACCTTATCGTTTATTGACGAGTCGTGCCGAATATCGATTGATTTTGCGGCATGATAATGCTGATCTACGATTGACAGATAAAGGTCACGACTTAGGTTTGATTGATGATGAGCGTTATGCGGAATTTGAAGCAAAACGACAAGCTATCACAGATGAACTTGACCGTTTAGGCAAGATCCGAATCAAGCCTAGTGCTGAAGTTAATCAATTTTTGCGTGATCACAATTCTGGCGAACTTAAAGATGGCGTCTTGGCAGCGGACTTCTTGAAACGTCCCGAAGTACGCTATGCTGACTTGATGAAGTTTATCCCAGCCTCTGCGGAACCGTTGGAACGGCATATTATTGAACAAGTCGAGATTCAGATCAAGTACGCTGGCTACATCAAAAAGGCCGAAGACCGTGTCGACCATTTGAAGAAGATGGAAGCTAAGAAGATTCCAGATCGGATTGACTATGATGCTATCGATGGTTTAGCCACCGAAGCGCATCAAAAGTTAAAGAAGATCCAACCGGCAACGATTGCTCAAGCTTCGCGAATCAGCGGGGTTAACCCAGCAGATATCGCCATTTTGAGTGTTTATATTCAACAAGGGCGGATTGCCAAGGTTCAAAATTAATAAAACTGTTGAGCGCTAGTCATCGATAATGGTGGCTAGCGTTTTTTTGTTTAGTTAGTGGGTCTCTTGTCTCTGTGGACCAGTGCAATGTAGCCATCATATGTATTAAGCATCTGTTTAGCTTGTCGTTCCGGTTGGTCTGGACTGATGCTGGAACGTGGTGGCCACGTTTGTGAGCCAAAGTGCGGTCTCACAAGCCGGGCTTTTCCTAAGCTGGAGGTTCACCAGCAAAGGAAAATTTCACCACTGAGCATCATCCAGCCCGCCCTGCACTAATCAGTGATTCTAATATCAATTGTTCTTTCGTTAATACTGGGTTTATCAATGTTTCCTTAGTTAGGTCACTATTTAACGTCGGAGTTGACTAGCTCGTTTGCCGTGTCGAGACACTTAGCTGGGCGGTTTTACCCAGGTTAGTGTCTGGCCGACTTTTAAGACGTGGGCTTCCGGCTTGAAAGCGCCCTGCAGACCGTTCTTTGGCTGCAGGTCTGCCTCACAGCAAACGTGCTGGTCAACGGAGATGGAACTAATGAGCTATTTTAATAAATACGAGAGCTACACCACATTAGTTTGTTCATGATGAAGCAGACCAATTGGGACAAAAATGGTCAAGCGTTCGAATTAGAGATTGGACAGTAGGATTATAAATTTGTAAAACCATCAGTCATTAACGGACATGGCCCAGTAATTGGGCTATAATTATTGAAAGCAATCGTGGGGATAAGGGAGAAACTGGTGGATGAAAACATTCAAAAACATCATGAGTTGGGTATTACCAATTGTCGTGGGGCTGTTAATTGCTATGGTCATTCGACATTTTGTGTTCACAATGGTTCGGGTCGATGGGCCTTCAATGGAGCCTAATCTGGAGAACAATGAACGGGTCGCGGTGGTCAAAACAGCCAAGATAAAACATCTTAGTGTCATCGTTTTTAATGCTTATCAGGTTGATGGGGATGCCCGTTCAAAGAGCGTCAAGTACGTCAAACGGGTCATTGGGATGCCTGGTGATACCGTTAGTTCGCGTGATGGTCGGCTGTATGTGAATGGCAAGGCACTCAGTGAAAAGTTTATCAGCCAGTTTGAACGCACTCAAGGAACTGGTAATTGGACGCTTGGTGAGTTGTCGACTAAAATGAGCTGGAAAATCAAGACGACTAAGGTACCCAAGAACAGTTATTTTGTGTTGGGGGATCATCGTTCCGTTTCTAACGATAGTCGCTACTGGGGCTTTGTGCCGGCTAAAAAAATCCTGGGCGTGGTTAAAGTGCCATTCTGGGATACGAATGCCACCAAACGACACAATGTCAATTCAATTGGTTATTAAGTAAACGCAGTCATCGTTGTCAGATGGCTGCTTTTTTTTGACCATTTTTAGCCGTCGAATCGGTTAATTAACATGGTATAATCGGGCCAACAGCTTAAAAAATTAACCATAAAGTGGAGTGATTAAATGCGGTTTACAACTAGTGACGGCGTGCGGTTGACGTATGATGATATCGGGCAAGGCCAGCCTATTTTGATTATGACCGGCTATGCAGGGTTTAAAGAAATTTGGCGGGCTCAAGTGGCGACGTTGGTGGCACAGGGCTATCGGGTCATTAATTTGGACCGGCGCAATCATGGTCATTCACAGACGACGGTCAAAGGACTACGGATGAGTCGCCAAGGGAAAGACGTGGCAGAATTATTGGCAGCGTTGAATTTAACAAATGTTGATTTGATGGGTAACTCCATGGGTGCCGCGACGATTTGGGCTTATTGTTCATTGTATGGTGATGGCTTAATTCGTAAAATTATCAGTGTTGATCAGTCACCTAAGATGATCACAGATGTGACTTGGCCCTATGGCATGCTTGATTTAACTTGGGATAACTTTCCGCAAGCGGCGGAGGCCATGTATCAAGTGCATACCACGTATAAACATATTGATGACGAAACTTATCGAGCGGTCAAAGCCGCGCAAGGAACGACGGTGTTCGACTATGTGTTGAATCGACCATTATTGTACGATCATGCGTTTCAGGATTGGCGGGACGTGATTGCACAAGTCACCGTACCAGTTTTATTTATAGCTGGGGAAAAGAGTCCTTTTTGGTCAGCTGACCATGCGGCCGCAAGTGCGAAGTTAGCGCCACAGGGGCAAGCTTTTGTGATGCCTGAATCTGGACATATTGTGATGGCGGAACAAACCGAAAAATTCAATCAAGTCATGCTGAAATTTTTAGCGGCTGATTAAGTTAAAAGGGTGACTAAACCAGTTAAAATGGCTTAATCGCCCTTTTTGTTTAGAAAAGTAAACAAAAGCTGTTCATTTCCATTGAACTCCAAGCACAACAAGGCTAGAATTGTGACCAATGATATGAAATTAATTTTAAATGAGTATTGATGGAGGTAATTAAATGGCAACTGAATTGACAAAAACGGCTTTAGCCGCTTTACGTGCAAAGCAGGCAGAGCATCAGTTAGCGCCAGTTTTAACGCGTGCAATCACTAAGAATGGCATCAAAGCCACGAGCTATGATAATCAGGCCGCGACTCGTTTAGATCGAACCTTTTCAATTGATTTACCTACTGGCAAGGTCAGCAATCAAAAGCACAGTGGCCGCTGTTGGGAGTTTTCACTACTCAACACTTTACGGCATAAATTTGCGACAAAATATCATGTTAAAGATTTTGAATTATCAGAAAATTATTTGTTCTTCTGGGATAAAATTGAACGAGCTAACATATTTTACCGTAATGTTGAACAGACGGCTCGCCAACCAATCAGTGACCGCTTAGTCCAATTCCTATTTGATAATCCGGGTGAAGACGGGGGTCAATGGGCAATGGCGGCGAGTCTCGTACAAAAATACGGGGTTGTGCCAGCGAGTGCGATGCCAGAAACGTTTAATACGACTAATACGACTGATTTTCAAGCAGTCATGAGTCGCAAACTACGTAAAGATGGCTTGAAGTTACGTCAACTGGTCATGAATGGCGCGGATGAAGCAGAATTACAGTCACTTGAAAAGAGTATGTTACAAGAGGTCTATCGGATCGCGGTTTATTCATTTGGCGAGCCACCGACCACGTTTGATTTGGCCTATCGTGATGATGATAAAAATTATCATCGAACCGCACAACTTACACCACAAGCATTCTATCAAAATTATTTTGAAACTGACTTAGATGATTATGTGGTCGTCACTAATTCGCCTGACAAGCCGCTCAATCAGTTATATAGCTTGCCGGATGAAGATAATGTCATCGGGGGACGGCCAATCGAGTTTTTGAACGTTGATATGGGCGTTTTGACGGATGTTGCTGTGCAACAGCTCAAATCAGGTGAAACGATCTGGTTTGGCAATGACGTTTTGCAGCAAATGGATCGAAAAGCGGGCTATTTGGATGCACACTTGTATGAAACCGCTAAATTATTTGGAATTAACGGCCATTTGACCAAAGCGCAACGGTTACAGACAGGCGAAGGCGAAGTGAGTCATGCGATGACGTTGACGGGTGTCGATATCGTCGCTGATACGCCAACTAAATGGAAAGTTGAAAATAGTTGGGGCTCAGAAAATGGTGATAAAGGTTACTTTGTGATGACGCAAGACTGGTTTGACGACTATGTTTATGAAGTAGTGGTTCACAAGCACTTCTTGGCACCAGAATTTCAAGCGTTGCTCAAGGAACCCGCGCGGCGTTTGCCAGCTTGGGATCCGTTGCACTAAATCATGACAGGAGGAAATCAGATGAGTATTTTTGCAGAACGACTTAAAAAGGCGATGCAACAAGCCCAAATCACCTCCGCACAATTAGCTAAAACGACTGGCATCGGTCGTTCCTCAATCAGTCAGTGGTTGAGTAGCAAATATGTGGCAAAACATGATAAAGTCGTCACATTGGCGCAGGCGTTGGACGTGGAACCAGAATGGTTGCTCGGAGCGACGGTCCCCGCTGCTGCCGCGCCTGCAGTTGCTGCGACGCCGGCGATTGCCCCGGAGCTAGCGATCCTTTGGGAACAATTAGATGCGACCGGACACAAGAAATTATTGAAGAAAGCCCGCAAACTTGTCGCGAAGGCTGAAGTTCCGACTGGTAAGAAAAAAGGTAAAAAGAAGAAGAAACATCAAGCTTAATTAAAGGAGCCTCCACAACTGAACGTTGCGAGGCTCCTTTTGGTTGTTTTGCTTAAACTATTCGGGCCATTTTTCCCAATCCTTAGCCCAAAATAACCCCATGACACCTTCACCGACGTGGACGCCGACTACTGGGCCAATTTCACTTTGGTCAATGGTCAAGTCAGGAAAACTTTCGCTGATATCGGCTACCCATGCGGCTTGTAACTTGGGATTATTCCCGTTAACAATCGTGATACGCAGCGGATAATCAGTTGCTTCGATGGCCGCCGCTAATTTGGCTTTGATGGCGGCATAAGCCCGGCGCATGGTTCGTTCCTTTTCGATTGCGACGATCTTACCATCTTCAAAAGTTAAGACGGGTTTGATGCGTAACAAATTGCCGACCAGTCGTGACGCATTAGAAAGCCGTCCCGTGCGAACTAAGTGACTGAGATTATCGACGACAAAGTAAACTTCGGTCGTATCGCGCAAATGTTGTAGTTGTTCAATCACGTCTTCTGGTGTTTTCCCCGCGGCAATCAGCTTCGCAGCTAGTAAAGCCATATTTGCTTCACCCGCGGCCGTAATCAAGGAATCGAACGGGTAAACTTTAATGTTAGTAACGTTCGGTAGATAGCTTTCAAGGTTTGTGATGAAACTGGTGATGCCAGAAGAAAGATGAATACTAATAACGGCATCATAGCCATCCGCAGCCAATTGGTCGTACATTTGCTGCATTTGACCAAGCGTGATCTGCGTCGTGCTTGGTAATTCTGGCGCAGTCCGCATCCGTTCGTAAAATTCTTTGGACGTCATTTCAACGTTTTCCAAGTAAGTTTGTTGGCCAAAGATAACGGTGATTGGTACTACAAAAATATGATATTTCTTAATATCGGCGGCCGATAAGTAACTCGCGCTATCGGTAACAATTGCTGTTCGCATTTTTCCCCTGCTTTCATCGTGACAGATTATGCTGTATTATACCGCTTGTGTAGTGGTGAATGCTAGTTTTCATGAATGTGGCTGGATAACGCAAATAAAGTTGGCTGAAATCAGTTCCTTTCACGTAATTAATAGATGTATGATATAGTTGCTGAAAGAATGAGGGGGATCCCATGAGTGAAGAGCATTATGTATTCGAGGATGTCACGGTTTTGATTGCACATCTTGTGCATCGGTTTGACAACCCAACACCATTAAAAGTTCAAAAAGGACTATATTTTCTTTGGGCATTTTACGCTGCAACCTATGGAAATATTGATTATTCAGATGACAAGAACGAGTTTAGCTTGCAAAGTGAACGTTATCCTAAAGAACTGTTTCAAGCTCAGTTTGAAGCTTGGCGATATGGTCCAGTATTAAATAAAGTTTATGCGGAATATAAGAGTGGTGACTTTAAAAATATTCCAGATAACTATAAACCACAAACCGAAAATGGCAAAGAGGTTTTATCGTTTATCGATGACTTGGCTGACCAAATTAATACCGTAAATGATTTTGGCCTAGTTGAACGATCACATCAGGATCGCGCTTGGCAACTTGCATTTAAAAACGAAAATCATAGCAAGATGAGTAATGAAGCGATTAAAGAGGACTATATCGGCTATGTCAAACAACAATCCCAAATTTAATCTTAAGTTATTCAATCAAAAAGCGAAGCGCAGTCCTAAAATTGATGCTGGGATAAGCTTAATGAATGGGCACAAGAACTTATCTTTAGAGGTGCATAATGCGGATGCTGAAGTTGTTTTTCTAGAAACCTGTTTAGATTGTCAACGGGATCCGATCTTGTATTTCTCTAACTTTATTCCTGATGAAATGTTCATCATGGGTAATCGGATTGAGGCGGATATTAAAGCTGTTTGTCGCAAGCCACAATTAATATTAAAGCGAACGACTCCAGTAGACTTTCATCGGTCAAATAGCGCGCGAATCATGAGTGTCTTGCATAAATATTTGCCTGATAATGTATTAGATGAATATCACGATGGTATTCGTGAAGCAGATATGGATAACGATCCGAATCAACTGACGCGGCGTTCAGCGTTTAGAGTGTTTTTAGTGTACGCTGTGAGCGAACCAGGGACGAGCAAAGAAAAGAATTGGTTGGCCGTCATTTTCTTCGATCCTTATCATCTAATATTTCCTGTAAAACAGTTAAAACAATCGACTGATGAGTATTTATTAGCAAAGTATCGTGAAGTGGCACCGTATCAGCAAACTTTTCGAAAATATTTTGAGGAAGAGTTCAAGCAAGTTAGCTTTATTCGTGCAATGGATTTACTAGCTTAGCTATTGGGGCTGTCTAACGTGGGCAGCCCTTTTTAGATAGTTGTATTATATTTATAAAACAAGCATAATAGCCTTAATGATGGGGGGAGCGTGATTACGATGACAACGATTGAAATTAAAACGGCGACTTTGGCCGATCAGGCCGAGTTAGCTGAACTTTATTTGATTGACCGGCAACAGGAGTTTCCGTGGGTCACGGATCCCAGACTGGCGGATTTTGAGCATGATAGTCGTGGTGAATTTGTCCGCGTAGCTTGGATCAATGGTCGTTTAGCAGGCTTTTGCTCGTTGTACCGGCTGGCAAATTTTATTCACTTGCTCTTCATTGCGCCTGATTTTCGTAAAATGGGCGTCGGCGAAAGTTTGCTGACAGAGATGCGTCAATATGCGACTGAGCCGCTTACTTTAAAGTGTGTCATGGCTAATGAAGGGGCTCTCAAGTTTTATTCGCGCGTCGGTTTTCAAGTGGTGAAAGCTGATCGAGACGCTTTACCGCCAAATTATACCTTGCGTGATACCCATACTGAACAGTATGTTGCGTTGAATTTACACTAGTTCACAAAACTGAACTAGCACTGCTGTGACCCATTATGAGACTTATAATGGGCTTTTTGCATCTTTTCCTAATGTTAGCGTAGAATTTCTCTCGGTAGGATGATTAGTTGGCAAAGTAGAACCTCCAGCAGATATCATTCAAGAGAGAGCGGTCTTCCATGAAATAAGTTTTCATCAGATTTTGAAGCAAAGTTAAAGGGACCAGAAACGTGGCTTCAAGTTTAATTAGGATTGATTCATGAACTGAGTGACCTATTCGGTTTAGTGGAGACGACGTAATCGCATAGGTGTTAAATAGCTTAGCTGACGGGCTAAACATGATTGTATCGGTAAATAAAAGAAAACGGTCGCCACTTTTGTGACGGCCGTTTTAATGTTCCACGTGAAACATTATTTAGTTAAACGATGATAATTCTTGTCGAAGTAATGACCATTACGGATTTCGTCTGGGAGACCAGCGTAGGGTGCTTCACTAATGACTTCGTCGTTGTTTTGACCCGCATCACCCATATAGGTGATCGTGGCAAATTCTGGAACAACCAACTTAGGATAGGTAGCGTACTTTTCACGAGAAGCTTCCATCAATGCAATATGCTCATTTTGGAAAGTCACCGTAATCTCTGGATGATCTTGAACCCATTTAGGGAAGAAAATCGTGCCGTTAACTTTGCCTTCGTTAGGTAAAAAGTCTAAAGCCACGTCTGTACCGGTGGGCTCCGTCTAGGCAACCTTGTAGATACCTTCAGTTAGCATGACAATATTAGCTTCTTGGTCTTTGACCCAACGCCCCGCAACCATGCCGCCATGGATCCGGTAATCAACGGTGTGATCGTTCTTGGCATACCATTCATATTCCCAACCGTTATCATAAGTATAGATAAAGTGGGTCCCTAAAAAGTCGTCTAAAGTTTTAAATGTTTTTGTCATTTGATTAAGCCCTCTTCATTTAGAATGAGTAAATTAAAACGTGTAATTTATTACATGTTTTAAACAACAAGGTTAGTGTATACTGAAGTTAATCATTCGTCAAGGAGGAATCACTCATGGCGCAAAAAAACAAACTACAATTCATTATTCTCGGGCTCCTAAATCAGCAACCGTTGACTGGTTATGATTTAACGAAAGCCTTTGACCACGAAATTGGGGAATTTTGGCAAGCACAACACAGTCAAATTTATCCGCAACTTAAACGATTGGAAGCACAAGGGTTGATCACGCATGAAGTGATGATCAGTGGTGAGAAGCTAGAAAAAAAGCTTTATCATATCACGGAAACCGGACAAGCGAGTTTAACGACATGGATCACAACAGGGACGCCTGAATTAACGGCGACAAAGGATGAGTTCATTTTAAAACTTTACTTTGTGCGAACGAATCGCGATCCTCGTTTGCCAGAGATGCTAACTGAGCAACTCCGATTACATGCTGAAAAATTGCAACATTTACAGGCACGGTTGACCACGGTCTTTCCCACCAAAGCCTCACAGACTGAAAATTTTGGTCATTACTTAATTTTGCAACATGCTTTGGGGCGAGAAAATTACTACGTTGGTTGGTTGCAGCAAACATTAGCGGCCTTACCAAGCGAGTCTTAGCCAACCTTAAAAAGAAGTGATGAACCGCCACACGGACTGAACGAAAGGGTTATAATAACAGTGCAATTACCAATTCAAATCAATGAGGAGGGTAACACACTATGGATAGTTCTAAAATGAATGACCCATTAATCTATCGACGGATTCTGTTGACCGTGGATGAGGATGACAATACATCTTCTGAACGGGCTTTTCGGTATGCCACCACGTTAGCGCGTGATTACGAGGTGCCGTTGGGAATCGTTTCCGTGATGGAGAGTGAAGATATCAATATTTTTGATTCACTCACGCCATCAAAGATTCAGGCGAAGCGAAGACATGTTGAACAAGTAGTTCAAGACTATGTTGACTTAGCCAAAAAGGATGGTATCGCTGAAGTTGAACCACTCGTCTACGAAGGCGGGGATGTCGACGATGTGATCCTAGAACAAGTGATTCCGGATTTTAAACCGGACTTGTTAGTTACGGGTGCCGATACACAATTTGCACATTCAAAGATTGCGGGAGCGATTGGGCCGCGGTTAGCGCGGAAAGCGCCAATCTCCGTAATCGTTGTGCGTTAAACTAAAAATTTAAACTCAACCCCCTCAGGAGTTGCAGAGACGTGGAAAGAGGGCGTACCGTTTTGAAAAAGAAAACGGGCGAAAAGAAAAAATCCAGTAAATTTATTGAAGAAACTGGGACCCAACGCAAAAGTTTGGATGAAATCAATGGGACGATTGAAGTCCCTGAAGATAAAGGGTATTTTCGAACTTTGCTGGCTTACACGGGGCCAGGCGCGCTAATTGCGGTTGGGTATATGGACCCTGGGAATTGGATCACGTCGATCGGTGGGGGTGCGAGTTTTAAGTACACCTTACTGAGCGTGGTTTTACTTTCTAGTTTAATTGCGATGCTACTACAAGCGATGTCAGCGCGATTAGGCATTGTGACCGGACGTGATTTAGCTCAACTAACTCGTGAGCGCACCTCAAAGTGGGCCGGACTGGGTTTGTGGGTCATCACAGAACTGGCCATTATGGCGACAGATATCGCTGAAATTATTGGTTCAGGGATTGCGCTGGAACTCTTATTCGGTTTTCCACTGATTGTGGGGATCACGATTACGGCATTTGATGTTTTGATCTTATTGTTCTTGATGAAATTAGGCTTCCACAAGATTGAAGCTATCGTCGCGACACTGGTTGCGGTGATTCTCTTTGTTTTTGCTTATGAAGTCTTCTTATCAAAGCCGAATGCCTTGGGTGTTTTAGGCGGTTATGTGCCACGGGCAGAAATTTTGACCAATCAACCAATGCTGTACTTGGCCTTGGGGATCGTTGGTGCGACCGTGATGCCGCATGATTTGTATTTAGGCTCATCAATTTCTCAAACTCGAAAGTATGACATTCATGATGAAGCGTCAGTTCGTAAGACTATTCGATTCACGATTGCGGATTCGAATATTCAGCTGACTTTAGCGTTTGTTGTTAACAGTTTGTTACTGATTCTTGGTGCAGCGTTGTTCTTCGGAACGCATAGTGATCTTGGTCGTTTTGCGGATTTGTTCAATGCACTGAACAATTCCAAAATCGTGGGTGCGATTGCTAGTCCAATGCTTAGTATGTTATTCGCAATTGCATTACTCGCTTCAGGGCAAAGCTCCACGATTACTGGTACTTTAGCGGGTCAGATCATCATGGAAGGCTTTATTCATTTGCGGATGCCGCTTTGGGCGCAACGATTATTGACACGGTTGATGTCGATTACACCAGTGTTGATTTTCGCGGTTTACTATCATGGTAATGAAGCAAAAATCGAAAGCCTGTTAACGTTCTCGCAAGTATTCTTGTCGATTGCGTTGCCATTTGCGATGATTCCATTGATTATTTTTACTAGTGATAAAAAATTGATGGGTGTCTTTGCTAACCGGCCCTGGGTTAAGTACACTTCATGGATCGTGGCAGTAATTTTAGTTATTTTGAATTTACAATTAATTTGGACGACCTTAGCTTGAGGTCGAAAAGGCGAGTTTCAGCTCTGGATGTGCTGAGACTCGCCCTTTTTAAGGACTATAGGAATTGAACTTGTGATGAATTGGCACTAGCGTCTGTTATTTGAGAGTAGTCTAATGCAGTTATACGAGGTAATGGTCACATGACAACACAAAAACAAAAGATCCAAGTTTCTATTGATTCTGATTTATCAGAAGAGGTTGATCGTATTTTAGTTGCGCTAGGAATGAATTCGACGACGTTGATAAACGCTTTGTATCAACAAATTGCGGCGACCGGTTCAGTTCCATTTGAAGTGAGTTTGTCACAACGAGAAAAGTTAAATCTAAAAATAAAAACATTGAGTAAGCAGCGGCCACTGCGAGTCATTGAGGCACCTAGTAAACTTGATGAGTACTATGACGACGATGATGAATATTGATATTTTACCAATGGTTAGTCATTCTCTCTAAACAAGTTAAGATGGATGCAACTTGTTGATATTGGCCATTTTTGTGGGGCTGATTGAGGGAATTGTGTAGCGTGAAAAATTTCTGATGGTTCTAATATGTTATAAATAATTAGATAAGAAAAGCGACGAAACTTTTGTGTAAGGTTTCGTCGCTTTTACTTTATTGCAATCAGCTAATTTTCAATTGTTTGTTTGGGCTAACGTTAATAAGTAGCAGTACACAAGATCATCCATGGCTTTCAGATTAAACCCGCTGCACCGCTCAAACTTATCGATCCGATATAACAAGGTGTTGCGGTGCAAGAAGAGGTGAGCTGCCGCTTGGCGGACGTTACCCTGAGTTTGATATAAAGCCGTGATCAATTGTTGGTTATCAGGATCTGTCAGTAGCTCATTGGTCAAAGTATCTAGTGCGGTGTGATGAACCGTGGCTAAGTAAGGTAACATTGCACTGCTTAAAGTACCGACCGCTTGTTTGTGGTTTTGCTCGAAAAGTTGACGTTCCAAACGATATGCGGCTGGTAGCGTTTGAACATCACCGTGACGGCTCCCAATAAATAGATGGGTATTGGTATAAAAATCGTTATCTAACAAATCTAATAAGCCGGTCAAATCCGGTTGTGTCAAGGGGCTGATGGGATCAGCTAGTAATAAATAGCCATCATTTTCGGTCGTAAAAGTACGATGCACGACATCATTAAACAAGTCGCTTAAAGCTGCAAGCCACTGGTGATGATGCTGGCTGTCGTCGGTAAAACGAACCTGAAAGTGGAGTAACTGCAGTTGTTTTGCCGTGGTGTGTGGTGCAACTGTGGCTTCGCCAGTCAAAAAGTTCGACCACGTATCAATGGCGGCTTGGGGTGCTTTGGTTTGAGTCAACAGTTCCAAGAGGGAGAGTTCACGGCGCCCAAGTTTCGCGGTCTCAATGCATAAATATTTTTCCGCTGCGAGCCTGATGCAGACCGTATTAGGCTTAACAATAGGTGCCGTTACCACCGTCGCTTGTGGGTAAATGAGTTGTAGTTGTTGAACATTCATGAGTCATAACACCTCCGAAAAATGGCTAACGATCAGCGTAGCACGTCTTCAGTTGACGCCCGAACCATTAGTTTAATATCAACGACAGTTTGGTCATTGAAAGTGCGCTTAGGATTATTAATCTGATCTAATAGTGCTTCGACCGCTTTGGCGCCAATGTTTGCAAAGTCTTGGACAACGGTCGTCAAAGCCGGCTTGTTTTTCTCAGCTGCTGGCAGATTATCAAAACCAATCAATGCCAAGCTTTGCATGACGTTGGGATCAACTTCTTGTAATTGATGCATCGCACGCAAGGCAATAACATCGTTTTCAGCAATGATGGCGGTAATTGCTTGAGCTTGAATATAAGCTTGCAGCTGTAGTGCATCGCTACAAGCCTGTAGCGCTTGTGCCCAGCGTAGCGGTAGGCTGGGATCAATTTTGTTGAGTGTGAGTTCGTTAAAGTAACCCATGAATCGGTCACTGACCGTTCCAGTGAAAGTTTGCCAAAAGGGTGTCGCTGGTAAAAAGGCGATCCGTTGATGACCGAGGGCTTGTAAATGATCACAAGCGCTACTGCCCCCAGCCACGTTATCACTAACGACGCTTGGAATCGCCAATGCTGAAGGTCGTTTGTCTAAAACGACCAATGGTAAACGTTGGGCATGCAGGGCCATTAGAACCGGCATTTCAGTGGCTAAGTTTTGTGGATAGTAAATAATTCCGGCGTACTGGTGTGAGAGGGCACTCATGTCTAACTGTAAAAAAGCCTCGTTAGCCATGAGTTTTAATTTCCAAGTCGTATCTTTGAGCGTCGCACGAATGCCACTTTGATAATCGCCAAAAGCCGTTGTTTCTGGAAAAGGCAAGACCAGTAAGATTTGGCGTTGGGTCGTGCTCTTGTGTGGTTTAACGTAAGTTCCGCCACCCCGAACGCGATAAACGAGATCTGCCGCAGCCAAATCATTTAAGGCTCTTTTCGAAGTGATCCGACTGACGCCGTACTTAATCGCGACGGCGTTCTCGCTAGGTAGCCGATCATTTGGGGCATACTCTCCCCGTAAGATCGCCATGCGCAGCCGTTGATATAAGATTTCGTATTTCGCCATAATGTTTCCTCCAGTTGGTATAGTCTGACCAACAACTTTTGCCGTTAATTGTGGGTTAATGGTTTGATTCTAATCGCTTACATGGTATATTTCAAGTGTAAAAATATACCAGGATGTGCATAAATTAAAGGTCTTTATCAAATTTTTGCGAAACAAAAAGAGTCTGGCATAAACTACCAGACTCATCTTGCCTTTTATCACAGACACTCTGAAATTAGTCGTTACTCTGCTTGCAGCATGCGATACTGTGATTCATAAAGCTCATAGTATTCCCCCCGTTTGGCTAAAAGGTCTTCATGGCGGCCTGCTTCGACGATCTGACCATCGTTAACGACCAGAATCTGGTCAGCTTGTTGAATCGTTGAGAGTCGATGTGCCACGATGAAACTGGTACGGCCCTTGAGCAGTTCATTTAAGCCTGCTTGTAGGAGGGCTTCGGTTTTAGTATCAATGGCCGCGGTCGCTTCATCCAAAATTAAGATCCGCGGGTCCGCTAAGAGTACGCGCGCAAATGCTAGTAGTTGGCGCTGGCCGGCAGACATGCTACCCCCACGTTCTTGGACGGTTGTTTGATAGCCGTCTGGCAATGTCTCAATGAAATTATCTGCACGGGCGATCTTAGCCGCGTGAATCACTTCTTCATCGGTAGCGTCTAGGCGGCCGTAACGAATGTTATCCATGATCGTGCCAGAAAAGATGAAGGTATCTTGTTGCATGACCCCCATTTGCGTCCGTAACGATTTCAAGGTTACTTGGCTAATGTCCACGTTATCAATCGTAATTGTGCCACTGGTGACGTTGTAAAAACGCGAGAGTAAATTAATAATGGTTGATTTGCCGGCACCAGTTGGACCAACCAAAGCAATGGTTTGACCAGCTTGGGCATGAAATGAAACGTCATGTAAGTTCAGCGGACCATCATCGTCATAACGGAAAGAAACGTCGTTGAACCGGACATCACCTTTAATTGGTGGTAAGGCAAACGCATCAGGCGCGTCAATCACGGTCGGTTTTTCGTCCATAGTTTCAAAGATTCGTTCCAAATAGGCAGTAGCGGTGATCAAAGAATTATAGAAGTTCCCAATATTGATGACCGGATTCCAGAAATTATTAATATAGCCGAGAAAGGCAATCAGGGTCCCAGTACTGACCACGACGCCTAGCTGCTGAATCCCAATAAAGTAGATCAAGGCAGTCGTCATCGTTGAGATATTTTGAACCCCTGGACTCAAAGCGTATTGAACTTTAACCGCCCGCATATAGGAATCACGGTTATCATTAGCGACTGTATCAAAGGCATGAATGGCATTATTTTCTTGTGCGAAACCCTGTGTTACTTTGATGCCATCAATACTTTCATGAATGTAAGCGTTTAAATTCGATTGTTTATTACTCAATTCACGATAAGCGACCCGTTGTTTCTTTTGGATGTAGTACGCCCAAATTAATAGGAAAGGAATCAAAACTAAACTATCTAGGGTTAATTTCCAGTTGATGGCAAACATGAAGACCAAGGTGACGAGTAGTGAAATAATGTCAGAAATCAAATTAACTAGGCCATTAGCTAACAGATCACTCAACGTATTGATATAGTTGACGACTCGAATCAGGATTTTGCCATGTGGTCGGGAGTCAAAATAGGAAAAGGGTAACTGTTGTAAATTCGTGAATAGATCGGTTCGCATATCAATGAGTAAATTTTGTCCAATTTCGGTAATGGCCCAGATTCGGTAACGGAAACAACCAAAGGCAACGAGGAGGCTAGCGAGAAAGATCCCCCCTAGCAACCAGAGCAGCTGAAAGTTACGTTGTGGAATCGCTGAATCAATGGCGACTTTCATCAGATAAGGCCCTAAGATCACGGCAATATTTCCAATGAGAATTGAGCCCAGGACTAGCAACATCCGCCAAGAATAGGGGCGTAAATAATGACCAAGACGCGCATAATCGTGCCAATTAAAGTGTTCATTTAACTTTTCGTCTTCGTTGTACGTATTACGCTTTGCCAAGGTCATCAGCTCCTTTCGCTGTTTTGAGTAAGCCCAATTGCCGGCGATAAGTTTCGGCATAATAGCCGTCCATTGCGAGCAAGTCTTCATGGGTTCCGTGTTCAACGATCCGGCCATGCCGAAGCACGATAATTTGATCCGCACGACGTAAAGATGAGGTTCGTGAGGCGATGATGAAGACCGTTTTATCGCGCGTTACTTTACGTAATCGTTTTTGAATGGTCGCTTCTGTTTCCATATCAAGCGCGCTGGTGGTATCGTCCAAAATCAGAATACGGGGATCTTTAACCAAGGCCCGTGTCAAAGAGATGCGTTGTTTTTGACCACCAGATAAACCGACGCCCCGCTCACCGACAACTGTGCCATAGCCATCAGGCATCGTACTAATGAAGTTATTAGCATCGGCGATATCAGCCATTTCACGGATGAATTGTTCGGGTGCCTGTCGATTACCATAATTGATATTGTCCACGATGGAATCGGAAAATAGGAACAAGTCTTGGGTCACAATCGTGGTTTGATTACGGAGCACTTGCGCGGGCCAGTCCCGCACATCTCGACCATCAACGAGAACTTGGCCGCTGGTGGGGTCATAAAATCGCGCAATCATGTTCATTAAGGTTGATTTACCAGAACCGGTCTCACCTAGAATACCTAAAGTTTGACCGGGTTTGACCGTGAAGTTGATATCATCGAGCACTTTAACTTCTGGCGCGTCTGGAAAGGCAAAGTCGACGTGTTGAAAAGTGACTTCACCTTTGATCGGCGTGACGGCGACATTCTTCGTTGGCTTGATAACCGGTTGGGCATCCAGCATCGCGCGAATCTTGATGGTCGCTGCCGAAAAGCGTTGAATATCATTAATCAGCCAGCCACTCATGCGCATCGGTTGGTTCAGCATCCAGAGGAAGCCGTTAAATGAAACTAGCGCTCCTAAAGTCATGTGGTGATTGATGACTAAGAAGCTCCCAAATAGTAAAACGATGACGGATAACAATGAAGCTAAGAAGTCTAGCGCTGGCAAATAACGTCGTGAGACTGCCGCTGAAGCCATGTTTTTATCACGATAATCACGATTTAACTTTTCAAATTTTTGAACTTCGAATTTTTCTCGTGCAAAGGCGCGGATGACCCGGTTACCGGAAATGTTTTCTTCGACCATCGCGTTTAAACGGGCAAAGCTTTGTCGGATATTGAAGAAGACCGAGTGTGCTTCCTTGCTCATGCGATTGGTGAGGATGGCAATAAAGGGGGTCAAGATAACTAACGCGAGCATGAGTTGCCAGTTGATGGCGGCCATAACGAAGATGGCGGTTAGGAACCACAACACACATTCTAGCGTGTTGTAAGTGACCCAACATAAAAAGTGTCGAATGGCATCCGTATCGCCAGTGAGTCGTGCCATGATATCACCACTCGTGACCGAGTTGAAAAAAGTGTAATCCAAGGACTGGAGCTGAGTGAATAAATCATGGCGAATATTATAAAGTGAATTTTGACCGATTCGTTCACAGAGAATGATGTAGCAGTAGCGGATCAGTGTCCGAAACAAGGTCATGCCAAGCATGATAGCTAAATAAGGAATTAATAATTGGGTATGGCCCTGATTAATGACGCGGTCGACGATTAAGCCGCCTAGTAATGGGACGACCACGATACCGGCCGAATTAATCACGATCAGAATTAGGGCCACCACAATTTGCCAGCGACTTTTTTTGGCATATTGCCAGACCCACTGATAAGGATTCATAGTGCACAACCTCTCTTGGTGTGAAAGTTACGGGTTCACCCGCTGACACCAGCTTAGGTTATTAGTATGCCGATAAATGGCTTTGATTTGAATGGAATATTTTGACTGATTACATGGCATTTTTTGCCAAAGGGGGCGGTTACTTGTTAAAACTCAAAGAATTCATTCCGGATGTCTTGTATGCGTTTCCTTATCGCAACGACCAGCCTGGAACTTATATTTATCATAAACATACCTTTTTAGAGTTATCGATCATGTTAACGGGTTATTCTGATTACAATGTAGAAGGCCGCTGGCGACGCGTTGTGGCTGGTCAAGCGTTACTATTCAATCCGGGAGTTCATCATCAAGAAACCCAACCACCCGCATCGCAGAGCTTACAGTTGCATATTGGGTTTCGGCATGTGGCCTTGCCGGGACAAACGCCGGATCATTTACCGTTCGCAGATAGTTTGATCAACTTTGGCCCACTTCAAACCGAATTTATGGCTTGTGCGCAACGGGTCGTCACGGAGAGTCAGCGGCCATCAGAATTCGGTCATGAAGTTTTACTGCAAGCACTCGTGGTCGAATTGTTATGCTTATTGTTGCGTGCTTTGCCAGAAAATGCCGTCAGCAGTGATTATTTATCGTTGAAAGATGAAGGCAGTGTCAAACAAGAACATGCGGCGTTAGTGAGTGCAGCGACTTATTATTTAGAAGCCCACTATAGTGAAGAACTGACGCTGAGCAGTTTAGCGGCGACCTTACACATTAGTCCAGCCGTTTTATCGCGAACGTTTAAAACGGTTCAAGGTGAAAGCCCGATTAACTATTTGACGAAGTTGCGAATGCGGCGCGCTAAGGATCTGTTAGCAAAAGAACAGCTCACCGTGGGGGAAGTCTCACGATCGGTTGGTTATCAGGACCCACTCTATTTTAGTAAATTGTTTAAACGCTATTTCGGGATGGCGCCGTCTCTGATTAACAAATAGAACTGGTTGACTGATTAAGTGCGTTAAATTGGTATCGGCCGGGAACCTGATATAGCCTGCCTGACAACTTTAAACAAAAATGTTAACGCTTACCTAGTTCGTAATTTTACATTATGGTATATTTCAGTCGGATAAACATATCAAGTAGGAACCTGAGGAGGAAAATAACATGATCAAATGGCGCGGATTGAGTGCCGAACAAGTTCAAGCAGTTCAGGCAGTCTGTTCAGTGAATGATTTGACAGCAATTGACGTAACGGTGACTTGTCAAAAAGGGCTTGCCGGCGTGGTGCTAGCGCGTGATGGTGCCAGTGCATCTTTAACCTACGGGAGTGCCGTTGATTTAATGCGTGGGGCGGCATTGTTAGCCGGCAAGGCGGTTCAAGCAACGCAGTTTGAAATTGAACAGCGCCCACAGTTCAAGGTAATGGCAGCCATGTTGGATGTTGCCCGTAACGGGGTGCCAACTGTAGCAATGATTCAACGGATGATTCGGCGTTTAGCCAGCATGGGCTACAACGAATTATGGTTATACTTAGAAGATTTATTTGAAATTCCAGCTGAACCTTATTTTGGCCGGGAACGGGGTCGCTACAGTCAAGCTCAGCTACATGCGATTGCGTTATATGGGGATCAATTTGGAGTCAAAATTGTGCCGGCCGTACAAACGTTAGCCCATGTGCATAATGCACTGAAATGGGATGCGCATGATGCAGTCAAGGATACGGATGATACCTTGTTAGTTGGCGCCCCAGCCACCAAGACCTTTTTAACCCACCTTTTGCAGGCAGCCAGTGCGCCATTTACGACCAATAAGATCCATATTGGGATGGATGAAGCCTATCAACTTGGACGCGGCCGTTATTTAGATCAAAATGGCTATACGGATCAGCAAACCCTAATTCTTGATCAACTAAAAATGGTCGTGGGATTAACTAAAGAACTAGGACTCAAAGCCTATATGTGGAGTGATCTCTGGTTCACGTTTGCCTCACCTAAACATGAAATGTACGATCCTGAAGTTCATTTTGATGCAAAATTTAAAGCAAGTTTACCACCAGTGGGCCAAGTTTATTGGGATTATTATCATGAAGATGAACAGACTTATCGCGATCGATTTGCCCAACATTTTGAATTGAGTGATGATGTGGTCTTTGCAGGGGGCATTTGGACTTGGAGTGCTTTAGCGCCTAACCAAAGTAAAATGTTGGCGACGGTCGCTGCTGGTTTAACTGCCGCTAAAGCTAGTGGTGTTCAACAGGTTGTTGCAACAATTTGGTTCGATGATGGGGCCGAAGTGCCAGATAGTGCAGCGTGGTATGGGTTACAGGCGTTTGCGGCCTATCAATATCATGCGACCGTTCAACCGGAAACCATTGATACCGAATATGCGTTAACTCAGGGTGAATCACCAGAGTTTTACAAAGTTTTAGATCAATTTGACAACTTCACTAAGACGGTCAATGCGGATGCCGATAATGTTAGCAAAATTGTGCTTTATGAAGATTTATTATTACAACGTTATCGGGAGAATTTACAACAAGCCGATATTGAAAGCCAGTACCAACAGTTGATTGGAACGTTAGGACAAGTACAATTACGTGCCGATAATCGGCTCATGTTGACCTTTTATCGCCAGTTGGCTAAAACGGTTTTGGCCAAATCACGCGCCTTACAAGCGGTTGCCAAATTGGGCGCAACGACTGCGCATGATGAAATGGCAGTGGCGGCCTTACAAGCGATTACGCGTTGTCGGCAGCAATTAGTGGTGTTACTAGATGAGTTCCGCGACCTTTGGCATCAACAGCGTCGTGGCAATGGCTTTGAAATCATTGACGTCCGCCTGGGTGGTCAGATTGCGCGTTGTGACACAGTTAGCTGGCGAATTAAGGCTTGGCAAGCTGGGCGCGATGATCTAGCCGAACTGCACGAACCATTGTTACCGATGGATAAGCACAGCAACGGCTTGATTGGTCACGGTCTATACAAAGAAATTGTCAGCGCCTGTGATCTTTCGTTCTAACGGTTAATTGAGTTTAAAAATAGATTCGACAAACTTGCCGCTGTGGTTAGACTGGATTTAATACTGAATCGATTATTAGTTATTAAATGTGCTAGGGAATTGAGTTTCCCCCGGGCACATTTTTTAAATTTTTGAAACAGTTAGCGTTAAAGGACAGCTTAAATGGCGTGTGTCGAAGTATGCAAGCATCCGCTTAACTTACCGCTCCGGTTGGTCTGGACTGATGCTGGAACGTGGTGACCACGTTTGTGAGCCAAAAGGCGGTCTCACAAGCCGGGCTTTCTCTAAGCTGGAAAGACCACCAGCAAAGAGAAATTTCACCACTGAGCATCATCCAGCCCGCCCTGCGCTAAATAGTGACCCTAATATTAATTGGCTTTTTGCCATGTCCTGACTTTACTATTGCTCGAATCACAATCGCTATTTAACGTCGGAGTGGACCAGTTCGTTTGCCGTGTCGAGACACTTAGCTGGGCGAATTTACCCAGGTTAGTGTCTGGTCGACTTTTAAGACATGGGTTGCGGCTTGAAAGCGCCCTGCAGACCGTTTCTTGGCTGCAGGTCTGCCTCACAGTAAACGTACTGGTCAACGGAGACGTGCGTTTAACCAGCTGTTTTAAATATGAGCAATAGTTGAGTTTATCACTAAAAATATTGATGAATCGGAGCGCGCATTGGTGCCAGCCGAGTACAGACCAACTGGAGCGGCAAGAAGTAACTTGTTGATTTTTGTACAAAGAATATACCTAATTTTGCCAAAATCTTAAATTTGTGAACATATCCCTTTAGTTAGTTGATTGTTGCAACAAAAGAAAGCGGTTACTATAACAAGTGTAATAAATGAAAGGAGGGAGAAACGATGACGCAAGATCCTGCTGTTACCGAAGCAGTTGAGCTACCGCCGGTTAAGAAGAAGAATTTCTTTCGGCAACTTCGAGACAACCGAGTGTTCTTATTGATGGTTGCACCGGGCTCACTGTTCTTAATCGTTTTCTTCTACATTCCAGTGTTGGCTAACGTTGTGGCCTTCCAAAATTTTCAATATTCAGATCAAGGATTTATTTACAGCGTGCTTCATAGTCCTTGGGTTGGCTTCCAGAACTTTACCTTCTTCTTCAAGTCCGCGGATTTCTGGATCGTTATTCGTAACACGATTGGGTACAATTTGACCTTCCTGTTACTGAACTTCTTCTTTGCCATCTTCTTCGGGGTTGTGATGAGTCAAATGCGGAATCAACGACTATTGAAGGTTTATCAAACGTCAATGTTGTTCCCATACTTCTTATCATGGGCGATTCTGTCATACTTCGTTTACGCTTTCTTGAGCTCAGATAAAGGGATCTTTAATCACATTATCCAAGCCATGGGCGGAACGCCAATTGACTTCTATAACACGCCGTGGGTCTGGCCGTTTATCATTATCTTCTTAGGGGTTTGGAAAGGGATCGGTTACAACAGTATCCTTTACTTCGCCACTGCCATGGGGATTGACCCATCGTATTACGATGCCGCGATGATGGATGGTGCTAATAAGTGGCAACAAATCAAGAATGTTACTTTACCACACATTTTACCTGTCGCAACATTGATGCTGATCTTGAACATTGGTGGGATCTTCCGGAGTGATTTCGGGCTATTCTACTTAATTCCACGTTCATCTGGGGCTTTGATCAACGTGACGCAAACGTTCGATACCTTTATTTACCGGGCGTTAACGACCACGAACGATATTGGGATGTCTACTGCTGCCGGATTACTACAATCCGTTGTCGGTGCCTTACTCATTATCGTCAGCAACTGGATTGTTCGTCGTGTACAACCAGAATCAGCACTATTTTAGGAGGTGACGCCATTGCGTAAAAAAAAGCATATTTCAGCAGTTGAAATTCGCAAGTTCGGACCTGGCGCCAACCTGTTTTTCAACATCTTTCTGGGTATTTTCGCTTTAACTTGTATTTTGCCATTTTTCTTCATCATTATTTTGTCCTTGACGAAGGAATCGGATATTACTGCTTATGGGTATCAATTCTGGCCTAAGCATTGGACTTTTGCCAGTTATCAATACTTGTCAAGAATGGGCCATCAAGTGCTTGTTTCACTTGGGGTTACCATATTCGTAACTATCGTCGGGACCATTATGAACAGTTTGTTTAGTTCAACTTATGCGTATGCAATTTCTCGTAAGGGCTTTGCTTATGCTAGATTCTTTACCATCTTTGCTTTGATTTCCATGCTCTTTGTTCCTGGGATGGTGCCAACTTACTTAATTGTGACTCAAATGTTGGGGTTACAAGATAATATCTGGGCACTGATCTTGCCAATGAGTTTCGGGGTTTATAACGTTTTGATTATGCGAACGTTCTTTAAGACCTCGATTCCAGAAGCGATTATTGAATCAGCACGGATTGACGGTGCCAGTGAAATGCGGATCTTCTGGAACATTGTGGTGCCGTTAGCCATTCCTGGGATTGCCACGATTAGTCTATTTACATCATTAGGTTACTGGAACGATTGGATGAATGCGTTACTGTACATCAACAAGGACAGTGTCACACCACTGCAATACTTGCTGGTTAAGATTCAAAACAACATTCAATACATGACTCAGAACATGTCTAATAATGGGGCAATTGCTGGTGCTGCCAGCGTGCCAACTGAAGGGATGCGTTTCGCGGTCGTTGTAGTGGCAACGTTACCAATTGCGTTGACCTACCCATTCTTCCAAAAGTACTTCGTCAAAGGGATGACTATTGGCGGGGTCAAAGGTTAATTCGAGCATTAGGTTGTGTTTAAATTATTGCCGGTGTGGGCACCGATTAGGTTAAGGATGATTTTGTCACATTCAGAGATTCGGGATCTTAAGTTTAGCAATCATCTCGTTTGACCGATTGGATCGCACACATTGACTCATTCCGAGGAGGATGAAAAGTTATGAACAAATTTATAAAGGGTGCAGCCGTGATTAGTGTTGCTGCACTAGGGACTATTGCTTTAGCTGGCTGTGGTAAGTCAAACAGTTCATCAAGTAATGCCACCACAGTTAACATGTATATGCCAGGGGACAAGCCCAAGAACTATTCAGCGATGATCAAAAAGGCCAACAAAGAAGTTCATAAGACCTATAAAGACATCAATATTAAGATGAATTTCATTGGCTGGGGCGATTATCAACAAAAGTATAACGTCATGGTTACTTCTGGGAACAGTTACGATTTAGCGTTCTCACAAAACTATACCAACAACGCCCTCAAAGGTGCTTACGCTGATATGACCAGCGATTTGAAGACTGGCGTTGCTAAGAAGGCTTATAAAGAAGTTAACCCTTCATATTGGAAAGGCTTGAAAGTCAACGGTAAAATTTACGGCTTCCCTGTAAATGCGAACGTTTATGCCCAAAATATGTTGACCTTTAACCAGTCATTCTTAGATAAATACAATATTAATATCAGTGGCGTTAGTTCATATGCCAGCATGGAACCAGCTTTAGCGAAGTTCCATAAGGAAAACCCTGGTGTCGCAGCTTTCGCCATTGGTCAAGGCTTCAAGGCATCACCAGCACACATGGACTTCCCATTGGGTAATGGCCTGCCATTCGCCATTGATTCAAGTGGTAAGAGCAAGAAGATCGTCAATGTTTATGATACATCTGAAATGAAGGGTATCTTAAACACGTTGCACAGCTATTATGAAAAGGGCTACATTCCAAAGGATGCTGCTACTTCAAGTACCCAATATAACTTGCAAGACAATACTTGGTTCGTTCGTCAAGAAACCCAAGGTCCTTACGATTACGGCGATACAACTTTGGAAAACAATGCCGGTGGCAAGAAGATGCAATCTAAAGCCATTACGGAACCATACAAGTCATCTGCACAATCTCAAGTTGCGGTTTGGAACATCTCCAAGACTTCTAAGCATAAGACTGAAGCTATGAAAGTGTTGAACTTGATGAACACTGACAAGAAGCTCCTCAACAACATTACTTGGGGTCTTCAAGGTCAACAATGGAACTTCACCGACGAAGCCAAGGGTAAGATCAAACTTACTAAGAAGTACAAACCAAACTACTTCATTGGTGCGTGGATGATGGGTAACAACAAGAACTTGTACACCCTTGATTCAACCACGAATGCCATGATCAAGAAACGTGATGATTCCATCAAGGCTTCTAAGACTTCTGCTGCATTAGGCTTCAACCCTGATACCAGCTCATTGAAGACTGAAATCACCAACTTATCTAATGTTATGAGTAAGTACCTCGATATTCTTAACACTGGGACCGCTGATCCAGAACCAACCATCAAGAAGATGGATAAGGAACTGAAGACTGCTGGTTACGATAAGGTTCAAAAAGAACTACAAAAGCAATACGATGCCTTTCTTGCTAAGCAATAATTAGCAACTAACGTATTATCACAAAGAGGTCGGGGTGCAGGTTTGCGCTACGACTTCTTTGTCTACATAGCAAGATTTTAAACTTAGAAAGGATTGATTGTGATGAGCCAACCTTGGTGGCAAAGTGCCGTAGTCTACCAGATCTACCCGCGCAGTTTTCAAGATAGTAATGGGGATGGCATTGGCGATTTACCTGGGATCATTAGTCGTTTAGACTATCTTCAAGAATTAGGGGTTGACGCACTTTGGCTTAGTCCGGTGTATCAAAGTCCGAATGCGGATAATGGCTATGACATTTCGGATTATCAAGCCATTAATCCTGAATATGGCACCATGGCCGATATGGATCGGCTGATTGCCGCTGCCAAAGCACGCGGGATTCGAATCGTGATGGACTTAGTCGTTAACCATACAAGCGACGAGCATGCTTGGTTCGTTGAGGCGAAAGCCAATCCAGATAGTCCAACGCGTGACTATTACGTTTGGTCAGATCCAGTTGATGGACAGGCGCCTAATGATCTGACATCAGGATTTATCGGTGGTTCCGCTTGGGAGTTTGATGAACCGAGTGGCCAATATTTCTTGCATCTATTTTCAGCCAAACAAATTGATCTCAACTGGCAAAATCCCCAATTACGACAAGCTATTTACGCGATGATGAACTTTTGGATCGACAAAGGTATTGGCGGATTTCGGATGGATGTGATCGATATGATTGGGAAAGAGCCGTTCAAAAAACAACTCGTGAATGGGCCATACCTGCATGATTATCTACACGAAATGAATCGCCAAACTTGGGGTGACCGAGACTTCTTAACGGTCGGTGAAGCTTGGAGTGCTGGTCCTAAGGATGCGCTGCAATACAGTGATCCCGCCAATCAAGAATTAAGTATGATTTTTCAATTTGGTCACTTGTGGGCTGATCGTCAAGTTGGCGGTGAAAAATGGGAAACGACGCCTTTATCAGTTAGTCGGTTAAAGCAAGCTTTGTATGATTGTCAACAAATTGTGGGGCCTAAAGGTTGGAACAGTTTGTTTTGGAATAACCATGATTTACCGCGTGCCGTGTCACGATTTGGGTCGTCAACTGGCTTGAACCGGGTGCTTAGCGCGAAGATGTTGGCAATTACGCTACATGGTCTGAAAGGTACGCCGTACATCTATCAAGGTGAAGAGCTGGGGATGACCGACTGCCCTGTGACGACGATCGACCAAGTCGATGATGTAGAAGCGCGCACAATCTATCGTCAATTACGGGCTAAAGGTGACACTGAAATGACGGCAATGGCCAAAATCAATCGTTTTAGTCGTGATAACGCCCGGACACCGATGCAGTGGGATGCCAGTTTCAATGCAGGGTTTAGTACGGGGCAGCCGTGGTTAGCGGTGAATCCAAATTATGACCAGATCAATGCAGCTACAGCTTTAGCTGAACCAGCGTCAATTTTTAGGACTTATCAGCGCTTGATTGCGTTGCGCCAAACGAATCCGGTTTTGCAGATGGGCGTCTTTGCGGCCATCGACGCGGTGCCTGAAAACGTCTTGGCTTATACCCGAACTTTAAATGACGTCACTTGGTTAATCTGTAGTAACTTTAGCGCTGAACCAACCGCCGTTGCGTTACCAACCTGCACGGTGGAAGTTCTTGTTAGCAATTATGCCGCTGTTTCAGAGCAGTTAGGACCCATGAAATTAAGACCTTACGAGGCTTTTATGGTTGCTCTGAAATAGTTCTTGACAGCGCTGTCAAAAACAAATGAATTTTGATATGATTAAGGCCGTTGTGACTGACCATCGTTGTTGGCACACACCGTGACTTGACGGGAACGGGTCTTGAAGGAATACAAGGGGGAATTAGCATGGGACGTGCAGCAGATAAAATTTTTACACGAGTCTTTGTCTTTTTAATTATGACAGTCTATTTTTGGCTGTTGACGCTTGCTGGATTAGTGGTCTTGGGAATTGGTCCAGCACTACGAACCGTTACAGAAATGTATATGGATTTCGAATGGGATTACAAAAAATACAGTATCGTGACCGCTTGGCGGCGGTTTAAGGTCGATTTTTGGCAAGAAAATCTGCATACTTGGATTTTTTTAGGCGTCGGCGTGATCTTAGCCTATAACCTTTACTTGAGCACCACGGTCAATCAAGCCTGGATGTTGTTTGTCCAATTCATCATTGCGGCTGCTTTGATTTTTGATTTTAGTTTAGCGATGTTTACGGCCATGTTGCGTTCACATTATGATGTGACCTTTAAGGATGCAGTTAAACTAGCTATTGTGCAATTCTTTAGTAGTTTCATTCAACTATTAGTCTTTATCATCGTGACGATCGTCTTGATTTTGGTCTCCTTGAAGTGGCCAGGGTTGATTCTCTTCTTGAGCCCTGGAATCTACATGTTTGCCACTGACGTCTTGTCCCATCAATGGTATGCAAAAATTGATAAAATGCTTGAGGCGGTCTAAATGCAAGTGCATGAACACATTATGCGGTCAAGCTTTGCCCGCCTAATCAAGCTCTATACAACCATCATTTCGGTGATGGTTGTTTTGGCAACTAGTGTTTTCGTTTTAGTGAGTGTTCGAACTTATGATTCTGAGATCAATCAGGCTGAAACGACCGCTGCAACACAAGTGAGTCAAACCCTGATGCAAAATCAACAGATTATTTCGCAATTTGCGACGCAACTAACGACGGGTTCCGGCAATTTACCGAGTATTGAAAAGTATTTTGATTCTTCATTATCTGATTACAGTAATTATGCGATTAATAAAAGCATCAAAGGTAATCCGTATTTCTTTTGGCCAACTGAGTCACGACAATTCTTCGTGCAACATGATCAAGTCAGCCAACTGACCTTGCGTTTAGCCAATCAGAAAAAAGTTTTTATGGCGACACCTGCTAATTCTGGTGGTGGGTTGTACCCCGCCAAGACGGTCAAACAACAATTTGCAATCAGTGCGCCACTGGTCAACCAATACACACTAGAAACCGATGGTGTGATCAGTCTGAGTTTTGATCAGAGTGATTTAAAGCGGCAATTACAACAGCTCCCCGCGACGCGCGCTTTTCAAATTGCCGTCCAATCAGACGCTAACGATACCGTTTTTTACTATGTGGGTAATCAAGTCAAAAAGTTATCTAAACGTGATTTCAAACATGCCCTGAGCGCTGATAGTACGGCTAGTTTGCGCGGCTATCGCGTCAGTACCAAGGATTTATCGTCTGGCTATCGCTTAATCATGGTCGTCAATCAGGCCACACTGCATTCACTGTTGTTAGGCCACATTTTACCGTTGATCCTCTTAGGGTTACTCTTGCTACTAGGATTGAGTATCGGCTTGTGGCTGACTTTTCGGCGGTATCAGCATCAATTGGATGCCATTGTGGCGTCAGTACAACGTGTCTCGGATGGTAATTTAGATGCGCGGGTTCCAGTCGACTTAAATCCCACTGATTTACGGACGTTAGCGGATGGAATCAACGCGATGCTTGAAGAGATTCACCAGCATATTAATACGATCTATCAATTGCAAATTGCGCAACAGGAAGCGAATCGGAAAGCCCTTCAGGCCCAAATTAATCCTCACTTTATGTCAAACACGTTGGAATATATCCGGATGGCAGCGCTAGATGCAGATCAACCAGAGCTGGCCAATGTGGTGTATAGTTTTGCGGCCTTACTCCGTAATAATACCGATCTATCGCCGCGGACGACGATCAAACAAGAACTGAAATTTGTGGAAAAATACGTTTTTCTCTATCAAGTTCGTTTCCCGGATCGCTTAGCTTATCAATTCCAAGTGGCGCCTGAAGTTGCGGATGTTGAATTGCCCAAATTCAGTTTGCAGCCACTCGTTGAGAATTATTTCGTCCATGGCGTTGATTTTGCCCGTCAAGATAACGCGTTAAGTGTAAAGGCTTGGCGTGAGCAGCAAACGATTCATATTAAGATCGTCAATAATGGGAGTCCACTCACGGCTGCCGAAGTTAAGGCGGTCAACCTCAAAATGCAGGAACCACTCGATGCTGAGCAGCAGCGCTCGATCGGGTTACAAAATGTTTATTCACGGTTGTTGGACACGTTTGGCGCGTCATTTACTATGGCACTTGCCAGTGATGGTCAAACTGGCGTGACGGTTAATGTGCAGTTTGATGTAAAGGAGGAATAGAGAATCATGCGGAAAGTCATGTTAGTGGATGATGAATACATGTTGTTACGTGGCTTGAAACGCCTAATCGATTGGTCGGCATTAGGACTAGAGATTGTGACTACCGAACAGAATCCGTTACTCGCAATCAAATACTTGCAGACTAATCCAATTGATATTTTAATTTCTGATATGAATATGCCGGAAATGGGTGGCCCGGAATTTGTGACCAAAGCCAAGCAACTTCAACCGCAGTTAGAGTTGATCGTTATTTCAGGTTATTCGGATTTTGATTACGTCCATGCTGGGCTAAAGCAAAATGCGGTCAATTATTTGCGAAAACCAATCGATACGGATGAGTTGCTGGAAACGCTACAAGGTGCCATTGCACGTTTAGAAGCCCGTCAAGAAAGTGATCACAACGCCTCGTTAGCGGTACAAACACAGTCACGAACGCTATTGACTAGCGATGACGTTATCCGCCAGGCCCGGATGAGTGAGGTATTAGGGCTTCAATTTACTGAAGCTAAGCCAGTTCGGTTGATTGGGGTCTTAAATCCGTTGCCACCGCGGGATCTTGTGAATTACCTGAAGGTTTTAGCAGCTATTAAAGGATTCTATGTGGAAGGCCAAGATTTTATCATTATTTTTCAAGGCACCGCTGAACAACTGAATGTGTTTATTAACGAAGCACCTCATCAAATTGGCGCCGAACGACGACCATTTTTAGTAGGTGCGCCAGTCAAACATTTGACCGAACTTGCACAGCGATATCAACAGTTGCGCCAAGAAATTGCTCGGCAGTATTTCTTTGAAACGGCCGCTGGGTTACGTGTCATGTTGCCAGAAACACAGCAACAGTCGACGCAGGTTTTACCAAGTTATTCTGAAGTCAAAGGCATGATCGATAATTTGTCGGTCGTTGATTTTTCGACGTGGTTAACGACGCAACTTGAAGACATGAAGGCGGCTAATGCTTCAGACAGCTATGCCCGCCAGTTTGCATTAGTCGTCTTGTTGGTTTTGAGTGACCACTTGACCGCTTTTAATGATAAGACGGCGACGATTGCGGCTATTAATCGGTCACAAGACATGAGCGCGTTAAAAACGACTCTATTGCGTATTGCTAATTTGGCTAAACAGACTGGAGTGCCACAATTTTCACGTAATGTGGCGGCCATGCGGCAATTAGTTCAAAAACGGTTTGCTGAACCGTTGACCTTGGGAATCGTCGCAGCCGAGTTACACTTGAATGCCGTTTATTTAGGTCAACAGTTTAAGCAAGAAGTTGGCCGCAGTTTCTCACAGTATTTAAATGACTATCGGGTAAATGTGGCGGTCGACTTATTGCGTCGTTCGGATCAAGATGTCGGTCAAATCGCTGAATTGGTTGGCTATCAGAATTCTAGTTACTTCTTTAAGCTTTTCAAATTACAGACCGGGATGTCGCCAGGTGAGTATCGTAAAGCTGGTACGATGGATGTTTAAAAAAGTCATTAAGTTGTCCGTCTCCGTGGACCAGTTCGTTCACTGTGAGGCAGACCTGCAGCCAAGAACCGGTCTGCAGGGCGCTTTCAAGCCGAAGATCACGTCTTAAAAGTCGGCCAGACACTAACCTGAGAAAAATCACTCAGCTAAGTGTCTCGACACGGCGAACGAACTGGTCCACTCCGACGTTGAATAGTGATTTTAATCTAGGCATAGTAGCATCAGAACCTGACGAAGGATCAATTAATATTAGATTCACTATTTAGTGCAGGTTGGGCTGGATGATGCTCAGTGGTGAAATTTCTCTTTGACGGTGAACTGCCGTCTTAGAGAAAGCCCGGCTTGTGAGACCGCTTTTTGGCTCACAAACGTGGCCACCACGTTCCAGCATCAAGCCAGACCAACCGGAACGGCAAGCTATGATGCATTAACCACGGGCTAAGATTGTGGTAAAAGTTCGGTAAAGCGTCTAAACCTATTCGTCAAATTGCCTTAAAAATAATATTTTGGCAGTTAATGTATCCGTTTTCATCTATGATAAAGATAATTCAAAACAATTAAGTAAGGGTGATTATTAATGAGTAAAAAATTAGGTAGTATTGAAGCCGGCGGGACTAAGTTTATTTTGGCCGTTGCGGATGAAACGTATAAGATCAGTGCTAAAAAGCGGATTCCAACAGAAGATCCTGCGACCACTTTGGCTGGTTGTATTGCTTTCTTCAAAGAAAATCCGGTTGACGCCATTGGATTAGGATCATTTGGACCAATTGGTATCAAGCAAGGTACCGCGGATTACGGTCATATTCTATCAACGCCAAAGCCTGGCTGGGCTGGGACTGACATGGTTGGTACTTTAACCGCGGCTCTCCACGTGCCCGTTTACTTCACGACAGATGTGAATGCTTCGGTCTATGGTGAATATATTGCTGGGAGTGCTAAAGAAGTTGATTCGGCAGTCTATTTCACTATCGGAACTGGTATCGGTGGTGGCGTGATTCAAGACGGCAAGTTTATTGGCGGCTATTCACATCTTGAAATGGGACATGCGCCAGTGATGATGCACCCAGATGATCATTATGAAGGATTCTGCCCATTCCACGGTAACCGCTGTTTTGAAGGCGTTGCAGCTGGCCCAACCATTGAAGCACGGACCGGTATTCCTGGTGAAAAGCTTGAACGTGACAATCCAGTGTTTGATTACATCGATTATTATGCTGCCCAGATGGCTTTCGCTGCCTACGTGAACTATGCCCCAGAAAAGATCATCTTTGGTGGTTCAGTGATTAATGATGACGATATGGTCAAAGTGCGTCAATACTTCGATAAATTGAACAATGATTATGTCAAAATTCCAGACAACTTGATCGTTCACAGTCACTTTGCGGACAACGCTTCAGCGACAGTCGGTGACTTTGCATTAGCAGCGACCTTACTAAAGTAGTTTAAGGCGTTTGCCATATTTGTGACAGCTCTCAGATTTTCGGTACATTGACCAGCCAGTGGTGCTGCTTTTTGTACAATGTGCCCATAGCAAATGTTACCGCTTTCAACTAGAATAGGAACTGTTGAAAGTTGGTATAAATAAACGAAAAATAATGAATGATATGGTATATATTAGGACGCATTGTGAGAAAGGCTGGTATACATTATGGTTGAAATTAATCTAGATCATATTTACAAACGTTATCCAAATGCCGATAAAAACTCGGTCAACGATTTCGATTTGCATGTCAAAGACAAAGAATTCATCGTCTTTGTTGGACCTTCTGGTTGTGGTAAATCAACAACGTTGCGGATGATTGCTGGTTTGGAAGATATTACTAAGGGAACTTTGGAAATTGGCGGCAAAGTGATGAATGATATTCCACCGCGTGATCGTGATATTGCGATGGTCTTCCAAAACTATGCCTTATATCCACATATGACGGTTGCCGGTAATATGGCTTTTGGACTTAAATTACGTAAATATAGTAAAGCGGATATTGCCAAACGGGTCGATAATGCCGCCGAAATTTTAGGCTTAACAGATTTCTTAGACCGTAAGCCAGCCGATTTATCTGGTGGGCAACGGCAACGGGTTGCACTAGGTCGAGCAATTGTTCGTGATGCCCCAATCTTCTTAATGGATGAACCATTGTCTAACTTGGATGCCAAGTTACGGGTTTCCATGCGGGCCGAAATCGCGAAGTTACACCGTCGCTTAAACACGACCACGATCTACGTCACCCATGACCAAACGGAAGCAATGACGATGGCTGACCGCGTGGTTGTCATGTCTACTGGCCAGATTCAACAAATTGGGACGCCGTCGGAAATTTATGACCGGCCGCGGAACATGTTTGTTGCCGGATTTATCGGTTCACCAGCGATGAACTTCTTTAATGTCAGCTACCGTGATGGTGTGATCAATGACCACAAGGGCGTGGAATTACACGTCCCAGAAGGCATGAGTAACATTTTGGATAAACGTGGTTATAACGGGAAAGAAATCGTCTTTGGGATTCGTCCTGAAGATATTCATACTGAAAAAGTCTTCATTGATACTTGGCCAAAGCAAACGGTACGGGCAACGATCAACGTTTCTGAATTGCTCGGAGCGACGAGTCAATTATATAGCCAAGTCGGTGATACTGAATTTGTTGCCAATGTTGATGCACGTGATTTCCATCAACCTGGCGCAGTGATTGATATGGGCTTTGATATTAACAAAGCACATTTCTTCGATAAAGATAACCATAGCTCCATCATGTTGGATGAAGAAGAAGAAAATCAACCAACAGAAGCTTAGGTTATTGGCAAGCCCCCAACCTTGCCAAACCTTTTAAACACCCTAATGTGAGAAGCTGACTTGGTGACTCCTAACCACCAGCAACTGACAATGATTATCCCAAATCAGGGTTAAGCTAAAACTTCTCACCCCCTTGCTAAAGGCGCTTGCAGATTTTCTGCAAGCGCCTTTACTGGTCTATTTACAGCCAATGGTTAATGATATTAATAGCGACTTGCTTATGAGAATTAAATGGGGATTTTAGACAAATTTTAGCCTGGCATGTTACGCTAAAAGTAAGCGATAACATTTTTGAGTTAGATGGATAAAGAGGGTGGATTTAGTGCACAGTGTAATGATTGTGGACGATGAGTACATGATCCTCAAGGGGATGGCCAAAATTGTTAATTGGCAAGAACATGGGCTCGAAATCGTCCAAACGGCGCGCAATGGGAAGCAAGCCTTGGCAGCATTTAAGCAACAGCCCGTTGACTTAGTCATCACGGATGTTCGTATGCCGGAGATGAGTGGGTTAGCCTTGATGCAACGACTGCAAGGCGCCCCACAGCCGCCAATTGTGATTGTTTTGTCGGGTTATCAAGAATTTGATTATGTGAAACAGGCGCTGCATTTTGGGGCGATGGATTATTTAGTGAAGCCAATTGATGCGCAAGAGCTCGACAAAGTCTTAGATAAAGCGCATGAGCAGCTTGAGCAACGCACAAAAACGGATGCGACAAAGCATTATTATTTGGAAATGCAGACGGAGCGGCTAGTTGCACAAGAGTTAACAACGACACAGATTAAGCAACTATTGACAAGTGCTGGTGTAGATCCTGATCGGCGTCAATTCACGGTGATCAGTTGCAACATCGTCACCAATTATGAAGCACTCAGTCAAGCTTGTCAGCGTCAAAAACAGTATTTATATTACAGTAGCCAAGATCAATTTATCATTTGCTTTGTTGGGTCACATCGCGATTTGACCAAGTTCATTCAACAGTTAGAGCTGCAACAACTTATCGCTGGCGAATCCTTTGTGACGGTTGGGCAGCAGGTGAGCCAGTTGTCGGAGTTAGCCGACAGTTTGGAGCAAGCCCAAACGTTGGCGGAACTTTATCAATTTTATGAAGACCGGTCACCATTTTTATCTGGGGAGTCCCGAACGGAATGGTTACGACAAGCAGAGATCCCTAAGATTTCGTTGGATAAATTCAAACGGGCACTCGGTAACGATAATCAGGAACTGATGGTGACGTTGACGCGGGCAATGTTCGCCAGATTAAGTAACGAACATGTGGCGCCGTCTTATACCCGCCAAGTGGCGTTTCTGGTGCTGAATGTTTTAAGCAATTCGCAGGCTTTCAGTAATCAAGAATATGAACGCCAATTAACGGCGATCGATGAAGCACCAACGATTGCCGTGTTAGAGGAAGCCGTCGTGGCAATTGTGCAACACTTTGAACCTAAACAACAGCCGACTTTCTCCAAAAATGTGCGCCAAGTCATTACGATTGTGAATCAAGAGTATGTCGAAGATCTCTCGCTGACACAGGTGGCCAATCGCTTACACCTGAATCCAGTTTATCTGGGACAACTGTTTAAGAAGGAAGTCCACACGAGTTTTTCGAAATATTTGAATCAATATCGTATCACGCAAGCTAAAGAAATGCTGGCGCACACGGATGAAAGCATCAGCAATATTGCGCTAGAGATTGGGTATACGAATAGTGGGTATTTTTATAAAAATTTCCGCTTAATTTGCGACATTTCACCAAAGGAATACCGGCGCCAGGCACTAGGGCAACCGATGGGTTAAGTTATTGCTATTATATTATTGAGAGAGGAGTCTGGGACAAAACCCTGACTCACACGAAAAAGGTAGTTCTGAGAAATCATTTGATTTCTCAGAACTACCTTTTTAAGCTTATGTACGCACAGAGATGACGATCCCTGCTATTCTTAAGGTGCTGAAGCCAAAAAGAAAAGAGGTCGTTAGCTCCATGCAAATGAATTATACCAGTAATCAACCCACTTTGAAACTCAATCTAATTTGGCAACCTCAATCAACTCACGTTGCTTGGGCCATCAATGCCATTGTCAATGATATTCCGACTCACGTCATTAAGGCTAACTTAGCGGCGACCGGACGCCCCTCATACCCACCACAGTTACTACTAAAACTTTTCTTGTTTGGTTACTTACGACGTACTTTTTCAGGTAGAAAGCTCGTTCAAATGGCTAATGAAAACCTTGTGATGCGATGGTTTATTGGCAATCATTATGCCATTCCGAGTTATCGAACCCTCAACCGTTTTCGCAGTGATCCTAAGACTAAGCCGCTAATCACTGGGCTCTTCACGGCCTTTCGTGATTATCTAACAATGATCGGTCTTTTTGACGAATCCGCACTATTTATTGATGGAACCAAAATTTTAGCTGATGCTAATAAATATAGTTTCGTTTGGCGTAGAGCTGTTGAAAAGGCTGAACCTAGACTCGATGGTAAAACCGCGCGGCTTTACCATGAATTAGTTGATTATCAAGTTAATGTGCCACAGTTGTCACCTAAAAGACAAGCGCTAACTGCCAAAGAGTTGGTTAAACTAACGACTGCTTTGACCATAGCTATCAACGATTTAAATAAACGAGTTAAACAAGAAAAACCTAAACGTGGTGGCTCAGCTCTCAAACGCCGTCGCCGTAAATTGAAACACTTTCTCCACCAATTAACGAGTGATTATTTGCCACGTAAACAAAGATATGAGTTCGATAAAGCAACTTTCGGTGACCGTAATAGTTTCTCAAAGACTGATTTAGATGCGACCTTTATGCGTATGAAAGAAGATCCTATGCTGAATGGTCAATTAAAGCCAGGCTATAACTTGCAAGTCGCCAGTCAAAATCAATTTGCACTCTATTATCAGCTATTTCAACGACCGACTGATACTCGAACACTAATTCCATTTGTAAACCATATCTTCAAACAGACACCCAATGCTATTCACTGGATAGTCGCTGATGCTGGTTACGGCAGTGAAACTAATTATCAAAAACTTACCGATGACTTCCAAGTCCACTATTTGATTCCTTATGGGATGTATGAAAAAGAACAAACTCGAGCCTACCACAAAGACCGCCGTAAAGTTGCTAACTGGCATTATGATGAAGCCAATGACAAATACACTGATCTAGACGGTATTACCTTTACTTTTCACAATTATAGTACGCGTCATGACCATTATGGCTATAAAAAACAATTCAAAACTTATCGTACTGTCGAATACTTTGAAGATCCGAAACGAGAGAAACTTGCGACAACAAAGAAAGGTAATCGCCGCCAAATAAGTATTAATTATAATTGGTTATACTTTAAAAATAGGGCTAAAGAACAACTAACTAGCAAGATTGGTCACGCATTGTATGTTCGTCGTAAGATTGAAATTGAACCGATCTTCGCTGATTTAAAGACTTACTTGAAATTCAAACGTTTTTCAGTACGTGGTCTAACTGCAACCAACAATGAGATGGGGATTGCTTTAATGGCTGAAAATCTATCGAAACTATCTAAAATTGCTGGACAACCACATCTAAAACCAAAGAAAAGTGGTGTCAATCGCCACAAACCGGCAATTGACACCACTTACTTATTTAGATTCTAGGGTTTTGTCCCAGACTCTAAAAGCCGAGCCACCGATAACTGTTAATCAGTTACTGGTGGCTCGGCTTATTTAGTGATATTTTAGCAAACTATTGGTTTCAAGTTTTGCAATAACCGGTTAATGATTAGGAACAAGTCCCAAGCGTGTTTCTAGGCGAGCGCTAGTCATTAATTGTTGATGACTAATGGTTACTGCGTCAAAGGGTTCACCGTCTACGCACAGACTTTGCACGAAGTTGTTGTGTTCATGGTTATTGGCAGTGGTCAAAGTTAAGTCGTGATCGGCTAAATGCAGTGTCACTTGATCAAAAGCAGGGATTCCCAAAGCGTATTCGGCATCGGCTGGGCAAACTGGATAGAAGCCAAGGCAGGCAAAGATGAACCAGCCAGCCATTGAACCGTTATCTTCATCACCAGGAAATCCGGTTGTGGAAGCATTGAAGAGCTTGCGCAATTGTTTAACGGTCACTTGGGTCTTTTCTGGATGCCCACTGTAATCGAATAAATACGGCAAATGGAAGCTCGGCTGGTTTGAAATCGCGAGTTGGCCGTAGTCGACGGCGGCTAATTCAGACATTTCATGAATAACCATTTCATAACCACCGACATGATAGGTCGGTTTAGCATTGCATAACGCGGTTAATTGCGCGTCAAAGCGGTCTTTTCCACCCATAGCGGCGATCAATCCATCAATATCATGAAAGGCGCTATAACTGTTTTGCCAAGCACTACCTTCCGTGTAATCAGTGCCCCAACGGTCAGGCACGAAATTCGGTTTAAACTTACCATCACTAGTCTTGGGCCGCAAAAAGCCGGTTGCCGGATCTAATAAGTTGAGATAGCGTTTCGACAATTGCCAGTATTTTTCGGCGACTGCGGGTTGGTCCAAAGTCTGTGCAACTTGACCGATACAATAGTCACTATAAGAGTAGTCTTGCGTCCAATTGACACTTTCCGAGTAGTTATCAGCGGGAATATAGCCAAATTTGTCATAGTCAGCACTGCCTTGACGGCCATAGCGTTCGCTAATAGCGCTTTTCGAATCGCTATCCTGCATCGCTGCGAGTAAAGCTGGCATTAGCTCAGTTGCCAGGCCTTTTTGGGCAGCCTCGGCAATGACAGAATCGACTAAATTCCCAGGCATCATGCCCCGTTCATCTGGGGCCAGCCAACGAGGCAGAAAGCCCGTTTCTTGATAGCTAGTCAAAAAGCCCCGTAAGAATTTAGGTAAGAGTTCTGGTGCCAGAATCGAAAAGAGGGAATAAACCGTTTTAGACGTGTCCCAGAAGCCATTGTTAGTGTAAAGTCGTCCGGTTTTTACTGTTTTAGCCATGGTATCGTAGTGAACTGGTTGCTGGTTGGCGTCTAATTCGTAACAACGTTGTGGGAACAAGAATAACCGATATAAGCAAGTGTAGAAAGTTTGAACGACAGCCGGATGATGGTCACGGACACTAATACGGCCGAGATAATCATTCCACGCGTCAGCGCTTTCATTTTTCAGGGTTGCGCTGGTTGAAGTTTGGAGTCGTTGCAAGTTTAGAGTGGCTTGTTCAGCACTCACGTACGATGTTGCGAGTTGACAAGCGACGGTAGCCGCGGTGGTCGCCAGTAGCAGGGTTAAGGGTTTGCCAGTGCCATTCGTCGCGGTGTGCCAATGATTTTGTGCGTCATAATAGCCAGAATTCTCAGCGTCAAAATTGGGAATGCTGAGTTCAAAAAACATCGTTAAGTTTTGATCTTCGCCACCGTGATAGTCCGAGACCGCTAATTTGAGTCCAGTCGCAGTGAATTCGAAGCGCCCCTCGTCTGGTAATTGAATCGCAACGCCATGGTGCGCTAATTCTAACTGTTGAAAGTCATAGTTCAGTGCGGCGCCATAGGCTGTGGGAATGAGATCAGTTTGCACGTTAAAATGATCATCAAAAAGCGCTAAATGATGTGCGTTGAAGGTGGCTTCAGTTGGCCGATAATTGCCGGCTAAATCCGGTTTTTGTGTGGCATCGTCCCATTGAATGGCGGTCAAGAGTAGGTGATTGTAGTCCCCAATCCAAGGACTAGGCTGGTGAGTGAGACGGATGCCTTCGAATCGCGGTGAGTCTGGTTGAAAGAACCAAGCCCCCGCGGCACCATTAGTTTGCACACTAAAATAGTTCATCCCAAAAGGGACACCAACATAAGGTAAACAATTACCATGTGAACGTTGTGGGGTGTTAGCAGTCCCCTGACGAATATCAATTTCATCAATTTTCAAGAGAGTTTTTCCTCCTTAGAAGTAAACGGTCTGGTGGAAGCCCGTTTGATTAATTTGACCGGCAATCGTTCGATTTTTGGCTTGGCCGGTGGATTTAAGAGTAGTTCGACAGCTTTCTTGCCCATGCCTTTGAAGTCTTGTGCCATGGTCGTTAACGCTGGATAGGTCAGACTGGCCGCTTGGATGTTATCAAAGCCGATGATCGACAAACGTTGCCAAATGGTTGCGTCCACGGCTCGTAAGCGATTCATCAACTTAATGGCAATCAGGTCGTTTTCAACGACGATCGCCGAAATATGATGTTTTTGGAGATAATCCAGCCAAGCACTCGGGGTCAGCTGATTTAACGCCGCAAGTTCGTGGATCGATGCGACTGGCTTTAACGCCGCTTGATGCAAAGCTCGCAGATAACCAAAGTAACGTTCATAAACCGAACTTGGCAGGACGGCTTGTGGGTTTTGAGCGTAAAACAAGATCTGTTGATGATGCAACTTGATGAGATGCTCAGTTGCCAGTTGACCACCATTGAAGTTATCAGCGGCAACCACTGGTAATTCTAGTTCAGGTAAGGATTTATCAAGCAAAACGAGGGGGACTTTTTCTAGTTTCAACAAATAAAGTTGCTCCGCTTCTTGGTACAGATCCTGCGGTAAGTAAATGATCCCCGCGTAGTTATGTTTGATCTCGGTGGGGCTAAGCTGTGCAAAACCACGTGGGTCCATGGTCACAGCTTGATAATGCCGTGTATTAGCTGCCGCACTGATTCCTGAAGCATAGTCACCTAGGCCCGCATCGGTAGGAAATGGCAAAACGACCAGTAGTTGTTTACTCGAATTTGCGGACTCGTGGCGTTGCACGAAACTCCCACTACCTTGTTGGCGATAGATCAAATCACGGCTTTCTAGCTCTGTTAGCGCACGTTTAGACGTGATGCGACTCACTTGATAGCTGTGGGCGAGCTGTAATTCAGTTGGTAACTGATCATCTGGCTGCAATTTGCCAGACAAAATCTGTTGTTTTAAATCATTGTAAATGGTTAAGTAACGGGGTTCTTTCCGTGGCATCAGCAAGTTTCCTCCTTGTTTGATTAATTTTAATGCTAATATATCATTTTTGCGGTAAAAAGGGAAGAAAAAGTCATAATTTGATATAGACAACCGGTATCAGCATGTTATAATGACAGAAAATGATATATCAAATATGAGGTGAAACGATGACCACGAATTATGTTGATAAGGATGTGCAGGCTTTTGTCACGAAGATTACGCAGCTAAGCCAGCCATTGGATCCTAAATTAGGGACGGTTTTTCAAAAGACTTTTTTAAATACGCTAGCCACCACAATTTCGGATGATGAACAGGGTTATGCTTTCATTTTGACCGGGGATATTCCGGCAATGTGGCAACGGGATTCGACAGCGCAAGTGCGGCCGTACCTTGCTTTGGCGCATGCTGAACCTAAGATTGCCCAGCTGATTACGCGGGTCGTTCAACGGCAGTTTTTCAATATGACGATTGATCCTTATGCCAATGCTTTTAATGAAACCGCTAACAGCCATGGCCATCAGTCTGATCAGACCGCGATGGGGCCGTGGATCTGGGAACGAAAATTTGAAATTGATTCACTATGTTACCCGGTGCAGTTGGCGTATCTCCTTTATAAGAATACCGGTGCGACGGCGCAATTCGATGCTAACTTTGTCACGGGGGTCAAACAACTGTTAACGACTTTTGAAGTTGAACAACATCATGCGACCTCGTCATATCAATTCATTCGAACACAGGATCATCCTGAAGATTCCTTACCACAGGGTGGCAAGGGCAGTCCGGTCGGTGATACTGGCATGATCTGGTCCGGCTTTCGACCTAGTGATGATGCTTGTGAGTACGGTTATCTCGTTCCTGCCAATATGTTTGCCGTGGTGATTCTTGGTTATTTACAAAAAATCTTCAGTAGTGTTCTGGCTGATCCGAACATTGTTACCCGTGCTCAGCGCTTGCAAACGACTGTTAAAGCAGGGATTGAGACGTTTGGCTATACCACGAATGCGAATGGCGAAAAAGTTTACGCCTATGAAGTCGATGGTTTAGGTCAGGCGAGCTTGATGGATGATGGTAATGTGCCAAGTTTGTTGAGTGCGCCCTACCTGGGCTATTGTGATCTGTTGGATGTTAATTATCAGCGGACGCGGCAAACGTTGCTGAGTCCGGAAAATCCTTACTATTACAGTGGTCGTTTGGCGGCGGGGCAAGGAAGCCCACATACGCCGAAAGATTATATTTGGCCGATTGCAATCGCGATGGAGGGCCTGACCACGAATAGTCGGGAGCAACAGTTGGCCGCCTTAACGACGTTGATCCAGACGACAGGTGGGACGGCTCTCATGCATGAGTCCTTTGATGTCAATGATGATCAGCGTTTTACGCGGGAATGGTTCTCGTGGGCAAATATGATGTATTGCGAATTATTGTTGACGACGCTTGGTTTTAAAATTGAAAGGTAGCTAATTAATAATGACAAAGAAAAAAGTATTTATTATTTCACATAGTCACTGGGACCGCGAATGGTACATGCCCTTTGAGCAACACCACATGCGCTTGGTCACTTTAGTCGATAATTTACTGGATATTTTTAAGCATGATCCCGATTTCGATAGCTTCCATTTAGATGGCCAAATGATCGCGCTTGATGATTATTTGGAAGTTCGACCAGAACGTAAGCCAGAAGTTGCGGCCGCCATTCGAGCCGGGAAGCTGCGTATTGGACCATTTTACATCTTACAAGATGATTTCTTGATCAGTCCTGAATCCAACGTGCGTAACATGATCGTAGGTCGGGACGAAGCTAAAAAGTATGGTCAAACAGTACCACTGGGCTATTTCCCCGATACTTTCGGGAATATGGGTCAGACGCCACAAATGATGGCCTTAGCGAACTTGAAGACAGCTGCTTTTGGCCGGGGGGTCACTCCAACTGGGTTTAATAACCAAACGGGTGATGCAGACTATGAATCACAATATTCAGAAATGTGGTGGCAAGGTCCCGATGGTTCGAAGATTTTAGGGTTGTTATTTGCAAACTGGTACAGTAATGGGAATGAAATTCCAGTTGAACCCGATAAAGCGAAGGCTTTCTGGGACCAAAAGTTAGCGGATGCTGAAAAGTTTGCTTCAACCGGTGATCTCCTCATGATGAATGGGGTTGACCACCAACCAGTTCAGCTGAACGTCACCAAGGCAATTAAAGTTGCCAACCAGCTTTATCCAGATTATGAATTTATTCATACAAACTTTACCGACTATTTGAAGACATTGAGTGAAGATCTCCCCAAGGATTTGAGTACCATTCATGGTGAATTAACGAGTCAAGAAACGGATGGCTGGTATACGTTAGCCAATACCGCATCCAGTCGCGTTTATCTCAAGCAAACGAATACCAAGACTGAACGCTTAATCGAAAATCAAGCGGAACCATTGGCGACGATGGCCTATCCAGCCAAAGATTATCCACATGATCGGCTACGTTATGCTTGGAAACTATTGTTGCAAAATCACCCACACGACAGCATCTGTGGCTGTTCTGTTGATGATGTTCACCGCGAAATGATGACGCGTTTTGCTAAGTCGCGTGAAGTGGGTCGGTTTGTCGCGCAAGACGCCTTGACCTTGCTCACTAGTCGGGTGAAGACTACTGATTTTGATGCGAGTGCCAAACCATTTGTCGTGGTAAATACGGCAGGCTATCCGAAGTCTGGCCTCACTGAAGTAACAATCGAATGGGATCGCCGTAACTTTAGTGAAGCTGGGACGATTCAAGAACAACGTGCCGAACTTGAAGCCGAGTTAGCGGCCTTACCAGAATTAGCCGTTGTTGATCATAATGGTCAAGCCATCCCATTCCGGGTCGTTAACCAAGAGATTGGCTTCCATTATGACTTACCAAAAGACAGCTTCCGGATTGCGTATCAAGCCATTGAAATTACGATTGCCTTGAATATCACTGGACTACCAGCCTTTGCTTGGGAAGCCTTTGGCTTACAAGCGAAGTCCGTGGCTGCCAAAGCCGTTGAAGTGGCGCCAACAACGCCAAGCAATGACCACGAACTCAGCAACGAGTGGGTTAAAGCCACACTTGAGGCAGATGGTAGCTTAACGGTCACTAATCGAGAAACCGGCAAGACTTATCATCAAATGATGGTCTTTGAAGATACCGGCGACATGGGTAATGAATATATTTATCGGCAAACGGCTGATAATCAAGCTATTTTATCGACAGACTTCCCAATGGAAACGACGCTGATTCATGATGATGCGTTAGGTGCGGCTATTAAAGTGGTCAATCACCTACAAATCCCCGTTTCAGCGGATGAAACGTTGATCAAAGAAGAAAAAGCCATCATTGATATTACGCAACGGACGGCTAAACGATCAGCTGAGTTACGGCCATTGGATCTGACGACTACGATCACGTTAGGTCGGCACAGCAAACAATTACAATTTGAAACGACCTTAAATAACCAAATGCGTGATCATCGGGTCCGCGTCTTATTCAAGACCAATTTAGTGACTGATACGAATGAAGCCGATTCGATTTATGAAACGGTGACGCGGCCAAATCATCCCGCAAAGACTTGGCAAAATCCAACGAATCCACAACATCAACAAGCCTTCGTCAATTTGCACGATGCTGAAAATGGGGTCACCGTTGGAAATATCGGGCTGAATGAATACGAAATCCTGCCAGCTGATGGGACGATTGCGCTGACCATGATTCGCTCGGTCGGTGAACTTGGGGACTGGGGTTACTTTGCAACACCAGAAGCCCAAACTCAAGGCGCATTTACCTTTAACTACAGCCTTGAATTGCACGATGGGAGTGACGAACAACGGTTGGTCAGTTATCATGATGCGCACACGAATCAAGTGCCATTTAGCGTGCAAGCCACGGGTCATCATAATGGCGACTTAGCTGCGGCGGGCAACTATTTGCAACTTGACGCCCCAGCTTTTGAAGTGACGAGCTTGAAACGTGCCAATGAGTCGGCGGGTGTGACGTTACGTGGCTACAACTTGGGTCAAGCTGCCGCTGATTTGAGGGTCAACTTTAAGGACGAAACGCCACAAGTGGTCAATTTCTTCGAAGAACCCTTGGCCGATAAAGCCATTGATCACTTAGAACCGGCCGAAATCAAAACATTATTGTTTAAGGACGCCGAGGTGAAGTAACGTGTCAACATTAGGATTGATCGATATTGGTGGGACCAGTATTAAATTTGCGATTTGGCAAAATGACACTTTAACGCACCATCATGCTGTACCGACACCGAAAACTAAAGCGGAATTTATGACCGTTTTAACGACAGAGGTCGCGCAGATGAAGACCCAAGCCCCGATTACCGGTGTTGGGATCAGTTCCCCAGGGGCCGTCAACAAGGTGACCGGCGTGATCGAAGGCGCCAGTGCAATTCCATATATTCATAACTTCCCGATTCAAGCGGAACTCGTGGAGCGCTTTGGCGTGCCAGTTAGCCTCGAGAATGATGCCAACTGTGCGGCGCTGGCCGAATTAGCTGGTGGTGCCGGGGCGGGTGCCAGTAGTTTAGCTTTTCTCGTGATTGGCACGGGTGTGGGTGGTGCGTTGATCTTTAATCATCAAATCTGGCATGGTGCCCATTTATTTGGTGGTGAGTTTGGCTATACCAAGATTAATGATCATGGCACACTGAGCGAGCTTGGAACGGTACCCAACGCAATTCGCCGGTATCTTGCGGCGACCGGTAAACAGCTGGCCAGTCCTTTAACAGGCGAAAAGTTGTATACGTTGGCGGCTAAAGCAGACTTGGATGCCCAACGCGAATTGAATACGATGTATGCGGCCTTAGCTCAAGGCATTTTCAATATCCAATACAGCTTTGATCCAGAAAAGATCGTTTTAGGTGGCGGGATTTCTAATAACCCGCAACTGATTCCGGGGATTGAGACCGCTTTGGACAAGATCTACAAACAAGTTGAAATTGCGACGATTCGGCCTGAATTAGCTTTATGCCGGTATACCAGCGAGGCCAACTTGCGCGGTGCAGCTGTCGACTTTGAACAATCAACGAATTAGGAGGAAAGTTTAAATGGTCACTTTTCCGAAGGACTTTGTTTGGGGTGCGGCGACGTCGGGCCCACAAACTGAAGGTAATTTTCATAAGCAGCATCAAAATGTCTTCGATTATTGGTTTGCGACTGATCCAGCGGCTTTTGATAGTGGTGTCGGTCCAGATACCGCTTCGAACTTTTACAATGATTACGAAACTGATTTAGCTTTGATGGAAAAGGCCGGTATCAAGGGATTGCGAACATCGATTCAGTGGACGCGTTTGATCGATGATTTTGAAACGGCTAGCCTGAATCCAGATGGCGTTGCTTTCTATAATCATGTGATTGATGCGATGTTGGCCCATCATATTAAGCCGTATCTCAACTTGCATCACTTTGACTTGCCGGTCGAACTCTATGAGCAATACGGTGGCTGGGAGTCTAAACATGTGGTGGAGTTGTTCGTCAAATTTGCGGCGCAATGCTTTAAACTATTTGGCGACCGGGTTGATGATTGGTTCACGTTCAATGAGCCCAAAGTGGTCGTTGACGGGCAATACTTGTACGGCTGGCACTATCCTTGTTTGAAAGATGGTCCTAAAGCGGTACAAGTGGCGTATAACATGAATTTAGCGTCGGCGAAAGCCATTGCACGTTTCCATGAAATTTGCCCAGATAAGGCGCATAAAATTGGGATCATCCTCAACTTGACGCCTGCCTATGCGGCGACGGATGATTCAGCAGATGTGGCCGCGGCCGAATTTGCGGAACTCTGGTCGAATAATCTGTTTTTAGATCCAGCTGTGCTGGGCCATTTTCCAGCCAAATTAGTGGCAACCTTGGATCACGATGGCGTTTTATGGGACGCGACCGCGGCTGAATTGGCGATTATCGCGGCTAACCCTGTCGATTACCTCGGTGTGAATTATTACCATCCGTTCCGCGTTGAGCGGCCAGATATCAGTCCAAAAAGCTTGCAGCCATGGCTACCGGACATTTACTTTAAGGAATATGCGATGCCCGGTCGCGTGATGAACGTGGATCGTGGTTGGGAAATCTATCCGCAAGCGATGACTGACATTGCGGATAATATTCGCGAAAATTATCATAACATTCCTTGGTTTATCTCTGAAAATGGGATGGGCGTCGCTGGTGAAGAGCGCTTCATGGCGGCGGATGGTGTCGTCCAAGATGACTATCGAATTGACTTCATGAAGGCACATCTGACGGCGCTTGCCAAAGGAATTGACGCAGGTTCCAACTGCAAAGGCTACTTTGTCTGGACGGCAATTGATTGCTGGTCCTGGAATCACGCCTATCACAACCGCTATGGTCTGATTCGCGATGATATTCATACGCAGGAGAAGACGTTGAAGAAGTCGGCTGGCTGGTTTAATCGGTTGAGTGAGACTGGGACGTTTGAAGAGTAGAATTAATTTTAAATAAAACAGCATGATTAAAACAAGTCGCTGACCTAGAGAAAAATAGGCTAGCGGCTTGTTTGTGGTACTTTTATGTTCATAAAGTGACTAGTGGTAATGTATAAGAGTGTTTTTAGACGAAAGTTGGTTGTAAAACAAGCTTAAAAGATGAGGTAAATGATAATGTTCATAAAATGGACATATAAAGTTCGTAAACACACCAAACGAACATAACGGCATATTGAAAGCGAATACAAACGCACGTATCATTATAAATGAAATATGAGATATAAATTTATTGGGAGGAATCATCATGGCAGACAAAAATATCAATAACGTAACACGTGAAAGCTGGATTTTAAATACATTCCCAGAATGGGGTACTTGGTTAAATGAGGAAATTGCTGATAAGCAAGTTAAACCAGGAACATTTTCAATGTGGTGGTTAGGTTGTACTGGTATCTGGTTGAAGACCGCCGAATCAACTAACATTTTAGTTGATATGTGGTGTGGGACCGGGAAGCAATCTCATGGTAACGGTATGATGCGTAAGGGTCATCAGATGCAGCGGATGAGTGGCGTTCAGGCTATGCAACCTAATTTACGGAATCAACCATTTGTCATTGATCCATTTGCGATTAAGGATGTTGATGCCTTGTTCGTTAGTCATATTCATAGTGATCATTTGGATGTCAATACTGCGGCGGCTGTTAATGCCAATTGCCCAGAAGCTAAGTTCTATGGCCCTGAAAAAGTTTGTGAAATTTGGCAAAGTTGGGGTGTTCCGGCTGAAAAGACCGTTGTGGTTAAGCCTGGTGATGTCGTAACGATTGGTAAGACTAAGGTTAAAGTACTGGAAGGTTTTGATCGAACGGCGTTGGTTACTGAAGATGATCCATCAGTGACACTCAAAGGTAAGATGCCGCAAGATATGAACAAGATTGCAGTTAATTACTTATTTGAAACGACTGGTGGCAATCTCTATCATGCTGCTGATTCGCACTACTCAAACATGTTTGCTAAACATGGTAATGAAAACCACGTTGACGTCGCTTTGGGAGCCTACGGTGAAAACCCTCGTGGAATTACGGATAAAGTTACTTCGGTTGATATCTTACGGATGGCTGAATCTCTAAAGACTAAGGTTATCATTCCAGTTCATTATGATATTTGGACGAACTTTATGGCTGATCCAAAGGAAATTACCATGTTATGGAATTTCAAGAAGGATCGGTTGCAGTATAAATTTAAACCATATATCTGGCAAGTTGGTGGGGAATTCACTTATCCAGATGACAAAGATCGCATGGAATTCAACTTTGACCGTGGTTTCCATGATGCTTTCTCAATTGATAATGATACGCCATTCCCATCATTCCTATAAAATAACGAAGTTGGTGAGTTGAAATGTTACTGAATGATTTTTTAGAAAAGGATCTTGTTGATATTCGACATGAACCAGCCAAAGATTGGCGTGATGCGTTACGTCAATCCGGTGCTAAGCTAATTGAACATCAATATATAAAAAAAGAATACCTTGACGAAATTATTTTAAACGTTGAGAAAAATGGACCATATATCGTGATTGTACCAGGTGTGGCGATGCCACATGCATTAGCTGAAAGTACAAATGTCTTAGGAACTGCGATTAGTTTCACAAAGTTTCCAGAACCAGTGGTTTTCGATAAAGATAACCCTGACTCACATGCACAATTGTTCTTCACGCTAACAGCTAAAGATCCGGATCAGCATTTGAAAAACATCAGTGATTTATCGGATTTATTAATGACGGATGGTCTGATTGATAAACTTCTAGCTGTTGACAGTGTTGCTGACTTCAAGGCAATTGTTGACGGAATGAGTTAAAGAAAGGGGCACACTCATGTCGCAGTTTCTAGATATTTTAATGAAAATATGGGACTACTTTGCCAATAATATTCTAACCCAACCAGCTTACATGATTGGTTTCATCGTATTGCTTGGTTATATTCTGGAACGTAAGCCATTGTATGAATCGATTGCAGGTTTTTTGAAGGCTGTAATTGGGTACATGATTTTAATGGTTGGGTCTGGTGGTTTGGTTAGTAGTTTTCGACCAATCTTAACTGGTTTAAAAGATCGCTTTAACTTAACAGCAACGGTGATTGATCCATATTTTGGTCAAAACGCGGTTACCGATGGACTGATGAAGACCTTTGGGCGGACATTCGGTGATGTCATGTTGCTATTGTTGTTTGCATTTATCTTCAATATTCTATTAGTTCGGTTCCAAAAGTATACTAAATTAAGAGCCGTTTTTACAACTGGTAATGTTCAGGTTCAACAAGCAGCAACGGCATTCTGGCTATTATTGTTCTGCTTCCCAAAAATGGGTCGGATTGAAGTTTTATTGGTCATGGGTGTCATTCTCGGACTCTATTGGGCAGTAGGTTCAAACTTAACTATTCGTTACACACAAGATTTAACGGACGGTGGTGGTTTTGCCATTGCTCACCAACAAGTTTTCGGGATTGCCTTTGTTTCATGGTTGTCAGATAAATTTAAGGCACATGAAATCAAATCTAACAAGAAAGCTCAACGATTAGAAGATATTCAACTGCCAGGTTTCTTGAAAATCTTCAACGAAAATATGGTTGCAACTGGGATTCTAATGTTGTTCTTCTTCGGGATTATTATGTTAGTGCTCGGTCGGTCATACTTCAATGGTGTTTATACTGCTAGTAAAGGTGTTTCTGGCTTAGCACCAAATGGTAGCTTCTTATTCTATATTTTAACCACCTCACTAAGCTTTGCCGTTAACTTGGCAATCTTGCAATTAGGTGTTCGGACTTTCGTTGGCGAATTAACTGAAAGTTTTACTGGGATTTCAGATCGGTTATTACCTGGTTCTGTGCCTGGTATCGATGTGGCTGCGACCTTTGCCTTTGGTGAACCTAATGCTGTGACGATTGGTTTCTTATTTGGTGCTTTAGGTCAGTTTATCGCGATTGGTGCATTACTTATTTTCCATTCACCAACAATTATCATTGCTGGGTTTATTCCACTGTTCTTTGATAATGCCGCCTTTGGGATTTATGCGAATAAACGAGCCGGAGCCAAAGCAGCGATGTTATTGCCGTTCTTAAGTGGCTTAGTCCAAGTCTTTGGTGCCGCCCTTATCTCTAGTTGGGTCGGTTTATCGAAGTTCGGTGGCTATCTTGGGATGTTCGATTGGGATACTGTTTGGCCATTCTTCACAGTCCTTATGAAATTCTTGGGTGTCTTTGGGATTGTTGCGGTTGTTCTTATTCTGGTTATTATTCCACAACTTGAATACCGACATGATCCTAAGAACTACTTCTTGATGGTTACAGATTACGATCAATATAAGAAGAACATGGCTGAAAAGAAAGCGGTAAAATAGCAATAAGTTTAAAAATATTAGGGGGATTTTATTATGAATATCTTAGTATCTTGTGCCAATGGGTCAGGAACCAGTTTAATGATGATGAAGAGTGTCCAAAAAGCGTTCAAACAGTTGGATATTCCAATTTCAAAGATCGAACATACTAGTTTAGCTGAAGGTAAGAGCAATGCGCGTTCATACGACATGGTCTTCACGCCAATGAACTTTGTTGACATGTTTGATGAAGCTAAGGCTAAGGGTGTCATGATCATCGGTGTGAAGAACGTCATGAGTGATAAAGAAATTATGCAACATGTACGTGAGGAAACCGATTTAGTTAAATAATTAATCGGTCAATGTTGACAAGCGAACCGATAATGTAGGTTCGCTTGTTGTGTTTATAGATCACTAGGAGGGATTAAATTGACAAAACCAAATTTACAAGTTGCTTTAGACAACAACACTTTAGAAAGTGCACTAGAAGATGTTCGTGAAGTCGGTAGTATCGTTGATATTGTTGAAGCTGGAACCATTCTTATTTTGCAAGAAGGGACTAAAGCCGTGTCATCAATGCGGGCACTGTTTCCTAATAAAACAATTATTGCCGATACCAAGTGTGCCGACGCCGGCGGGACTGTTGCTAAAAATATGGCAGACGCCGGGGCTGACTGGATGACTTGTATTTGTGCAGCAACTATTCCAACGATGAAAGCTGCTAATAAAGAAATTTCAGAAATTCAAGTGGAATTGTACGGGAATTGGACACGTGAAGATGCTCAACAATGGCTTGATGCGGGGATTACCCAAGCAATTTATCACCAGAGCCGAGATGCGCTTCTCTCTGGAGTTAGTTGGGGTGAAAAAGATTTAAATAAGGTTAAAATGTTAGTAGATATGGGCTTCCGTGTTTCGGTGACGGGTGGTTTAAGTGTTGATAAGCTAGCTTTGTTCGAAGGTGTAAACGTTTACACGTTTATTGCTGGTCGTGCAATCACTCAAGCCGATGACCCAGCAAAAGCCGCACAAGCTTTCCAGGACGAATTAAAGCGTCTTTGGGGTGAATAAATTATTTTAACGTTGTAGATCGGGGATGTAATCGTGAAGAATTCAATGGAAAATGTTCAAAATCGACGTAATCAACTTGTGGCTGAGTTGAAGCAAATTAGTTCAATTACTGTCAAAGATTTGGCAGATCAGTTAGACGTATCCGAAATTACGGTTCGGCGAGATTTAAAAGCGCTGAATGATATGGGACGTGTTAACTGGCATCACGGGGTAGTTGAAAAAGTTGACGATGAATTGTCCCAGGGCAATTCTTTACGAACAAAGATTGAACAACTAAAGGATAGTATCGCGGCGGCAGTGCCAAGCTATATTACTGATAATAGTACTTTATTTGTAAATTCTAGTTCACTTTGTTGGCGCGCAATTAATCAGTTAGCAGTCAAGCCGTTGACGATCATTACGAATAACATTCGTGCAACAGAATGTGTTCGGCATCCAGAGACATCTATTATTTTAACCGGCGGCGAAGTTCGTTATCCTAAAGAATCATTAGTGGGGACCGTTACCATTCAACTCTTGGAAACGATGCAATCTGATTTTACATTGATTGGTTGTGATGGAATCAGTGCTGAAAACGGCGTAACGACGCAGAATATCTATGAAACACAGGTTAACAGCACGATGATTCAGCGGACTAAGCAGAAAGTAATCTGTGTTGCTGATTATCGAAAAATTGGGGTCTCAAGTAATTACCACGTTGCGGATCTATCTTCGGTGGACGTCTTAATCACGGATTCTTTTGCAAATGAGCGGGTCGTCCGTGACTTTCGCCATCGAGGTATTGAAGTCATTCAGGTGGCGAATTAAGGAGGTTTATGATGGTTTCGTTAGGTATTTATGAAAAGGCTTTACCAAAAGCCGATTCTTGGCTCGAACGGCTACAGTTGGTCCATCAATTAGGCTTTAACTTCATTGAATTATCTGTCGATGAAAGTGATGAACGTTTGGCGCGTTTGAACTGGACTAAGGAACAACGGACAGAGGTTCGGGATGCTAGTTGGAACACAGGTGTTAGAATACACACACTTATGCTAAGCGGTCATCGACGGTTTCCACTGGGATCAGCCGATGCTGAAGTGCGAAAGACGAGTTTAAAGATGTTGTATCAAGCAATAGATTTAGCGAGTGATTTGGGTATTCGGAATATTCAATTAGCTGGTTATGACGTTTATTATGAACCTAAAACAGTGACTACCAGAGAGTATTTCCTGGCGAATCTTAAATTAGGGGTCGAGTACGCAGCTGCCAAAGAAGTTACGCTTGCTATTGAGACGATGGATGACCCATTTATCAATTCACTTGAAAAAATCGGTGAGATTAAAACGCAGATTCATAGTCCATGGCTACAAGCTTACCCAGATGTTGGTAATTTGAGTGCATGGCCAAGTAATGATGTGGCTCGTGAGTTAGAAGTCGGTGTTGATAATATTGTTTCAGTACATTTGAAAGATACCCATCCCGTAACGGCTACGAGTAAGGGCCAATTTAGAGATGTGCCATTTGGTGATGGAACGGTTGATTTTGAAGGTTGTTTACGAACATTGAAGCGGCTTGACTACCATGGTGCTTTCACGATTGAGATGTGGACTGAAAAGTCAGCAAATCCAGTTCATGAGGTTAAAGTTGCCAAACAATATTTCAATAACTTGTTTGCTAAAGTCGGGCTGGAACAGGAGAAGGACGTATGCTTGAAAAATTAAAACAAGAAGTCTATGAAGCCAATATGCAATTGCCAAAATTGAAATTGGTAACGTTCACATGGGGCAATGTCAGTGGTATTGATCGTGAGAAGGGCTTATTTGTGATTAAACCTAGTGGTGTTGACTACGATAAATTGAAGCCAAGTGACATGGTAGTCGTGGATCTGGATGGCAAGATCGTTGAAGGCGAATTAAATCCTTCTAGTGATACGCCAACGCATGCAATTCTTTACCGCCAGTTTCCTGAGATTGGTGGGATCGTCCACACTCATTCACCGTGGGCGGTGTCATTTGCACAAGCCGGAATGGCTATTCCGGCCTGTGGGACGACTCATGCTGATACCTTTTATGGCCCAGTACCAGTCACACCACAACTTAGCAAGGAACAAATTGCAGATGATTATGAGGGCAATACCGGCCGAGTCATCGTGGATACTTTTAAGAAACATGAGTTGGATACGGATGCAGTGCCTGGTGTCTTAGTCCAGGATCATGGCCCGTTTACTTGGGGGGCAACACCAGATAAGGCAGTGTATAATGCTAAGGTATTGGAAGTTGTTGCCGAGATGGCCTACCATACGATGCAGCTTTCAGGTCATTTAAGTCCATCGGTACCACAATACTTGTTGGATAAACACTATTATCGGAAACATGGTAATAATGCTTATTATGGACAAAGTAATCCTAAATCTATGACCCATGAACATGTGTTATAACACTTTTAAACAATTGAAAAATAGTATGAACAGCATAAAGTTGTTCATACTATTTTTTTGCCCCTATGTGAATTGATGATCATGATCATTTCATTCTTAGTTGTTATAAATTAGTCATGGCCATCTGCTTATTAGTTAAAACCATTTTATTTTATAAGTTAAATAGCCTTATTTTGAGTGAATGCCATTTCATTTTAATCATACAGCACTGATGAGACAGCTTTTTGAAATGATAAGTCCATATTCAAGAAAAAGATTCCATGAAATGAAATTAATTTAATATCTTGGAATAGCATTCTAAATCCCGCCAACTTATTGCGGTCCATTATTGAGCATGTGATAATGAATTCATCAATTGATGAAAGCGCTTTATATGAAGCTACTAAAGGTTTGGAGGGTACTTTTATGACTCACGCAGCAGATGATCGCAAATTTTCAGTTTTAATTGCCGGTGGTGGGAGCACTTATACACCTGGGATTGTTCTAACATTATTGAACGGGCTTGATAAGTTTCCACTTCGTAAATTGAAATTTTATGATAATGACGGTGAACGCCAAAAGAAGATTGCGGATGCCGCTAGAATTTTAGTTAAAGAACGTGCACCAGAAATTGAATTTGAGGCAACAACCAATCCCGCCGAGGCATTTACCGATGTCGACTTTGTTATGGCACAAATTCGGGTTGGTAAGTATGCAATGCGGAGTTTGGACGAAAAAATTCCACTTAAACATGGTGTTGTTGGTCAAGAAACAACTGGCCCTGGTGGGATTGCTTATGGATTGCGGTCTATTCCTGGTGTGATTGAATTAGTAGACTATATGGAAAAGTATTCACCGAATGCTTGGATGCTTAACTATTCCAATCCGGCTGCAATTGTGGCGGAAGCTACTCGTCGTCTCCGTCCAAATTCAAAGATTATTAATATTTGTGATATGCCAATTGGCATTATGGATAGAATGGCCCAAATTGTTGGCTTGAAAGATCGTAATGATCTTGTATTTAGATATTATGGCCTAAATCATTTTGGTTGGTGGACTGACGTTCGTGATAAGACTGGTAAAGACCTCATGCCACAATTGAAGAAGCATGTTGCTAAGCATGGTTATTTGGTTGATGACGACTATGAAGAGGGTATTGAACCTAGCTGGGAAGAGACCTTCAAGATGGCTGCGGATGTTTATGCTTTAGATCCAACCACGTTGCCTAATACGTATTTGAAGTATTACATGTATCCAACTCAAGTAGTTAAGCATTCGGATCCTAATTACACTCGAACAGATGAAGTTGAAGATCACCGTCAAAAATTGGTCTTTGGTGAATGTGCACGCATCGTTGAAAATGGTACGGCGAAAGATACGGGCTTCAAACCAGATGATCACTCTACCTATATTGTAGATTTGTGTACTGCTATTGCATACGATACCAAGCAACGCATGTTAGCAATTATTCCTAACGAGGGTGCGATTTCAAACATTGATCCAACTGCAATGGTTGAAGTCCCTTGTCTCTTTGGTGCAAATGGTGCGGAGCGGTTAGCAATGGGTAAAGCAGCTACTTATCAAACTGGAATGATAACGGAACAAAATAGTGTCGAAAAGTTAGCTGTCGATGCGTTGTTAGAACATTCCTATACGAAATTGTGGCAGGCGTTTAGTTTGTGCAAGATTGTTCCGGATGCTGGTATCGCCAAAGACATCTTGGATGACATGATCGTTGCAAATAAGGACTACTGGCCAGAACTTAACTAATTTTGGCAAGTAGTGACTAAGAAAGACTATTGCAATGGTTTGTACTAGTCTTTCTTTTTAATTTTAAAAAAAGTGAGATGAATTTATCATGATGCAGAAGCTGCAAAAGTTTGGGGCTGCAATGTTTGTACCAGTTTTGCTATTCTCTTTTGCTGGGTTGATTGTTGCCTTTGGTTCTTTATTTACTAATGCTGCAATTTTTCCGAGTTTAGCAAAAAATACAACAACTTGGTATGGTATTTGGTACACCATTGAGGAAGGTGGTTGGACCATCTTCCGGCAAGTACCATTACTGTTTGTTGTCGGTTTACCAATTGGTTTAGCTAAAAAGTCGCAAGGCCGGGCTGCACTGGAATCATTAGTAACTTATTTAACTTTTAATTATTTCGTGGCTGCTATTTTAAGTATCTGGGGTCCAACCTTTGGTGTGAATCATTACGCACGCGAAATCTCTGCTAATTCTACTAATGGTGGGTTAACCATGATTGCTGGTATTAAAACTTTGGATACCAGCATTGTGGGTGCGTTGGTTGTCGCTGGGATTGTCGTCTGGTTACACAACAAATACTTTGATAAGAAGTTGCCTGATTGGCTAGGGACTTTCCAAGGATCATCGTATGTTGTTATCTTAGGTTTCGCTGCTATGTTTGTTTTGGCTTTTCTAACATGTTTAGTATGGCCAAAAATCCAATTGGGGATTGCAGCCTTACAAGGATTTATGAAGACTTCTGGTGTAATTGGGGTCTGGGTCTACTGTTTCTTACAACGGGTCCTGATTCCAACTGGGTTACATCACTTCATCTATATTCCGTTCCAATATGGACCAGCAGCGGTTGCTGGTGGTTTGGAACCGTACTGGTTACAACATTTATCACAATTTGCAACCAGTACTGCACCAATCAAATCATTAGCACCAGCAATGGGCTTTGAATTGTTTGGAAATGAAAAAGTCTTTGGTATTCCTGCAATTTGTTATGCTTTTTATGTCACCGCGAAAAAGAGTCGTAAGAAACAAACGGCTGCACTACTAATTCCTGCAGGATTAACATCAATCGCTGCTGGGATTACTGAACCAGTTGAATTTACGTTCTTATTCGCTGCTCCAGTACTTTGGGTCGTTCACTCATTATTGGCTGCTACCTTGGATGCAACGATGTTTGCTTTTGGGATTGTTGGTCAATTCGATGGTGGCTTAATTAACTTCTTAAGTATGAACTGGATTCCATTATGGGCTAACCATTGGCATACTTGGGTTCTTCAAATTGTCATCGGTTTAATTTTCTCAGTTATTTATTTCTTTGTGTTCAAGATTATGATTCAACATTTCAACTATGCAACGCCAGGGCGTGAAGCTGAAGGTGAAGATACTAAGTTGATCAATAAAAAGGAATACAAGGCTAAGACTGGTTCAGCCTCAAATCCATACATCGAACGAGCCCAAGCTTATCTTGAGGGTCTTGGCGGTGCAGGTAATATTGAAGACATGACTAGCTGTGCAACTCGTTTGCGAGTTACGATTAAAGATCCCGAAAGAGTTGCATCAGATAGTATGTTTAAAGCAAACAAGGCAGTTGGCGTGGTTCGTCATGGTAAAGCTATTCAGGTTATTGTTGGATTAGACGTGGCCCAAGTTCTCGAAAAAATGACGGATCTATCCAGTGGGCCGATTCAAACAGATGCTAGTGCTCAACCAGAAGTTAAAGAATTATCACCAATACAACAAAGTGCAACTTTAATTATGGATTCGTTAGGTACGGATCAAAACATTGAAAATGTTGAAGATATTGCTAGCGAATTGGTGGTAACGGTGGTTAATCCGGCTGAAGTTGATCAAGAATCTGTTTTCAAGGAATTAGGAGTGGATATTAATAGCGTTAAAGTTGATGGTAAGAAAGTTATTATCGATATGAAGGATCATGAAAAGTTTGTACAAGCAATATTGTCGTTGATTTAGTTTGAAATAATTAGTTGATGGGTAGAGGAGGTAAGCCAGATGATTGCAAAAAATGGTAAAATTTCGAGATTCTTTGACCGAGTTATCACTGGATTGCACTATAATTTGCGGAAAGCAGTAAATATTTATATTGCCGTCTTGATGATTGTCCCAGTAGCTTATTTTGCCTATGTTGCTCTGGCTTTGAATATGAATAATATGGGTCTAGAGGCCTATTTTAGGCAAAGTCCAATAACAACAGTGATGTTTATTGTCACTTTGATGGATTTAATTGTTGCGTATGTCCTTTACTTTAGAAAGCCTGAATTATTGACTAACCGCATGACGGTGATTGTGACTTTTAGTCTTTTAACGTTTTTGCAGTTAATGGTTGGCAATATCATTTCAGTCATTTTGGGTTTAATTGTTCTCTATCTATCGAAGAATATTATGCCATCTCGATCGACTGGTATTGATAAACAAACTTTAGCGGTTATTATTGGCAGTACACCATTTTACTTAATCTGTACGTGGCTGTTGTTTACAATTGGGGTGAAATAAGCAGTTGTGATAACCAAAACAGATTAGAACGGTCATTTTCTATAGTGTCAAATGCAGCCTAGCCAGCACGTAGTGTGATGACTAGGCTGTTCTTTGTAAGAGTAGCAGTGAATTAGTCAACTATACGAGGAGTGAGCAGGATGATTGATACAATGATTTTTGATTTTAATGGCACAATGTTTTTTGATGCTGGGTTCCAAAAAGTAGCTTGGAAGCAATTCTTGATGCAAAATTTCAAAGTTAAAATGACAGAATTTGAATTTCAAAAGCATATTGCAGGTCGAAATAATCGGGATACTTTTGAGTATTATTCGCGACACAAGATCACTGAAGCCGAGTTAGGAGCAATGACCGCTGAAAAGGAAAAGATTTATTGTGACCTATGTTTGTCGAAGCCAGCTGAATTTCATTTAGTCGCTGGCTTACCTATGTTTTTAGACCAATGCCAGAGACAGGGAATTAAGCTAAATATTGCAACAGCTTCGGAACGATCCAACGTAGAATTCTTTTTTAAGCATTTAAATCTAGCTCGCTGGTTTGATATTGACCAAGTATCCTTGAATGATTTTTCGTTGCCAGGAAAGCCAGCACCAGATATGTTTTTAAGAGCAATCACGAATGTTCAAGCGATTCGAACGACTTGTGCCATTTTTGAAGATTCAGTATCAGGAATACAAGCCGCAAACCGAGCTCAAGTTGGTGAAATTGTGTTAGTTGAAGATCCCAAGGCAAAAGTTGAGGCTATTCCAGATGGGTTACGCATTGATCAGAAGATTAGCGACTATTATCAGATTAGTGAAACGCTTACGGAACATAAGTAAATCTATTTCAGTATAAAAAACGCTTATTACGGGGGCTTTCGGGGTTGAACGTCTCTGAAATATATTTCATTTTATGAAACGTGGAATGCCTTTTGAAACCGTTTCCAAACTCTTTTCAAAGCATTGAAAGCGCTTAAATAGCGAGTAGTATGACAGTTGTAATCAAGTGAAACACAAATAGTTCTAGGAGGAATTACTCATGGATGATAGAAAGTTTTCCGTATTAATTGCCGGTGGTGGTAGTACTTATACCCCAGGAATTGTCTTAACTTTATTGGAACACATCAAAAAGTTTCCGTTGCGGAAATTAAAATTTTACGATAATGATGGCGAACGTCAAAAGAAAATTGCAGATGCTTGTCGGATTTTAGTCAAGGAACGTGCTCCTGAAGTTGAATTTGAATCTTCAACTAACCCAGAAGAAGCCTTTTCAGATGTTGATTTCGTTATGGCCCAGATCCGGGTTGGTAAATATGCGATGCGTAGTCAAGATGAAAAGATTCCATTGGCTCATGGCGTTGTTGGTCAAGAAACAACTGGCCCTGGTGGTATTGCTTACGGACTTCGTTCAATCCCTGGTGTAATCCAATTAGTAGATTATATGGAAAAATATTCTCCAAATGCTTGGATGTTGAATTATTCAAACCCAGCCGCAATCGTTGCTGAAGCAACTCGTCGTCTGCGTCCAAATTCAAAGATTATCAATATTTGTGATATGCCAATTGATATTATGGATCGAATGGCTGCAATTCTTAATTTGAAAGATCGTAACGAATTAGTCTTCCGTTACTATGGTTTGAACCACTTTGGGTGGTGGACTGATATTCGCGATAAGACTGGTAAAGATTTGATGCCTGCTTTGAAAGAATATGTTGCTAAGAATGGTTATTGGGTTGGCGGCGACTACGATAAGAATACTGAAGCTAGCTGGGAAGAAACCTTTAAGAAGGCTGCGGATGTTTATGCCTTGGATCCATCGACTTTACCAAACACCTATTTGAAATATTATCTCTATCCATCATGGGTTGTTAAGCATTCAGATCCTAAATATACCCGTACTGATGAAGTTGAAGCTTATCGTCAAAAGAATGTTTTCGGTGAATGTGCACGAATCGTTAAAAATAGTAGCGCAAAAGATACGAACTTTGTTTCAGACCAACATTCAACTTACATCGTTGATTTATGTACTGCCATTGCCTACGATACCAAGCAACGGATGTTAGCAATTATTCCTAACGAAGGGGCTATTTCAAATATTGATCCAACTGCCACGGTTGAAGTACCATGCTTGTTCGGTGCTACTGGTGCTGAACGTATCGCCATGGGCAAAGCTGCTACCTTCCAGAAAGGTATGATTACTGAACAAAACAGTGTTGAAAAATTAGCTGTTGATGCTTGGGAGCAACATTCATACGTTAAATTATGGGAAGCATTCAGTTTATGCAAGATTGTTCCTGATGCTGGTGTTGCCAAGGACATTCTTGATGACATGATTGTTGCCAACAAGGACTTCTGGCCAGAATTGAAGTAATTCGAAAAACAGAATAAGGACAACAATTGGAGAGCAAACTTAGATAGATGAATAAGGGTGCCCTCCTTTATTTTTAGCAATTATCAAAGTGAGATGAATGATTATGATGCAGAAGTTACAGCGTTTTGGTGCTGCAATGTTTACGCCAGTGTTGCTTTTTTCCTTTGCTGGTATTATGACGGCGATTTGTATTTTAATGACGAACCAAGAGATTTTTGGATCATTGGCGGCAACAACCACGACTTGGTATGCGGTATGGAGTACGTTAAAAGCTGGTGCGTTCACAGTTTTCGATATTATTCCGTTATTATTCGTAGTTGGGTTGCCTATTGGATTAGCTAAAAAATCTGGTGGTCGGGCAGCGATGGAAGCAGTTGTTATTTATGCTTCATGGAACTACATGATTAACTCAATGTTGACTTTTTGGGGCCCAGCTTTTGGGGTTAATAATTTTGTTAAGACCCAAATCGTAGCCAATTCAACAAATGGCGGTCTAACTGAAATTCTAGGTATTAAAACCTTGGATACTAGTATTGTCGGGGCTTTAATTGTTGCTGGAATTACGGTTTGGTTACACAATAAATATTTTGACAAGAAATTACCTGATTGGTTGGGAACCTTCCAAGGATCCGCTTATATTGTCATTCTTGGATATATTGCCATGATTCCTTTGGCATTGATAACCTGCATGGTTTGGCCGAAGATTCAATTAGGAATCGCAGCACTACAAGGGTTTATGAAAACATCTGGTGTCATTGGGGTTTGGGTCTATTGTTTCTTGGAACGGGTGCTTATCCCAACTGGTTTGCATCATTTTATCTACATTCCATTTATGTATGGGCCAGCAGCAGTTGCCGGCGGGTTACAACCATGGTGGTTTGCACACTTATCAGCGTTTGCTGCTTCAACTAAGCCTTTAAAGGTCTTAGCACCACAAATGGGATTTGCAATGTACGGGAATGAAAAAGTCTTTGGGATTCTCGGAATTTGTTTGGCATTTTATGCCACTGCGCGTCCTTCTAAGAAAAAAGCAACTGCTGCTTTATTGATTCCAGCTGGTTTAACTGCATTGATGGCCGGAATTACAGAACCAGTAGAATTTACATTCTTGTTTGCAGCACCTGTTCTTTGGGGTGTGCATGCTTTGCTTGCGGCCACTATGGACGCAATGATGTATGCCTTTGGGATTGTTGGTGAATTCAGTTTAGGTTTAATTGGGTTTGCTTCTGAGAACTGGATTCCATTGTGGCAAAACCATTGGAACAGTTATGTCTTACAAATCATTATTGGCTTAATCTTTAGTGGCATTTACTTTATCGTTTTCAAGTTTTTAATTGAAAAATTTAATTATGCTACTCCTGGTAGAGAAGCTGATACTGAAACAGCGACACTAATGACTAAAAAGGAATATAAGAGTCGTAAAGCAGATGGCCAAACTATTACAGGTAGCACAAAAACTGATGATCCGTATATTGAAAGGGCGACCGCTTACTTAGATGCTTTAGGTGGCAGCACTAACGTTGCAGAAATTACGAGTTGTGCAACACGACTACGGATTACCGTTAACGATGAAAACAAAGTTGCAAATGATGCAACTTTTAAAGCAAATAAAGCGGTTGGCGTTGTTCGCCATGGTAAAGCATTACAAATCATTGTTGGTTTGGACGTGCCACAAGTATTAGAGTCGATCCAAGGATTAATGTCCGGTAATGATGAAAATAATACTTCTCCAAGTATCCCAGTGCAGCCAGTAGATCCAATGAGTCAAAACGCTGCCTTGTTAATGGATTCAATGGGAACAAATGAAAATATTGTTAGTGTTGAGGCATTGAGCGACGGTCTTAAAACTCAAGTTAAAGATTCGACAACGGTCGATTCAGAAGCAATCTTTAAGAGTTTAAATATTGGTGTTCAGCAGGTTCAATGTCAGGATAATCAGGTTATTATCAAGATTGAAAACGGTAATGAAATCGCGGCGGCGATTAAACGGCAATTAAAATAATGATCCAATGTGCGTGCTACAATCTAAAAGGTTTTAGTAAACACAAAAGTTACTAAACTAACAAACAAATTGGATTGAGGGATGCGATTTGAATTTAGAAGCTCTGGAAAACGAACACTTTAGTGAGTTAAATGAAACGGATAAAGAAATTATTCAGTTTATTAACCGAAATCGAGCGATGGTTAGAGAGGCAAGTTTAGCAGATGTTGCAACGAAGTCATTGTTTTCTAAGTCGTCCATATTTAGAGCTTGTCAAAAATTAGGATTAACTGGTTTTAGTCAGCTTAAATATTTATTACAAGAAGAAGCGAAACAGGTTCAAGACGTTAATATTGATTTTGTTTCGCAAACCGTCAAGTCAGTATTATGGATGTCTAATCAGTTTAAGAGTACCAAGCTAGATGATATTTATGAAACGTTGAATCAAGCAAAAACGATTTTTATTTATTCAACTGGGTGGGAGCAGCAAATTGTTGCACAGCAGTTACAACGAAATTTGTATCTGGCAGGCAAAATGGCTTTTAGTTTTCCTGGCGCAGTGGATGAAATGGGATTGAGCCGAACACATATTGATGCTAATGACGCTTTGATTGTTATTTCTTATACGGGAATGAATGAAGTTGTCTTGAAGATGGTCCAAAACTTTAATTTACAAGGTGTGCAAACTGTTGCATTTACTTCATTTAGACAAAATAAGTTGTCACAAATAGCAAAATATAATCTCTACTATGATACGGTTTCGAAAAATGTTAATTATGAGAATCGTAAAGAACAGTTCTTTTCGGATCTGCACGTTTTAATAGATTTGTTTAGTATGGGACTGATTAATTATATTGGTAATACGGACAAGACACTGGAGAATTAGAAGGAGTGGTTGATTGTGAATGGTACTTTAAATAAAAAGATTTCAAATTGGATTGCAGTTGGTTTCAAGGTTGCGCATTTGAACCTAGTACGATCGTACCAAGCATTTATTGCAATTTTAGGGATCATTCCAATCGCTTACCTATTGTATATCCTAATGAATGCTAACCAGAAAAGTCAGACAGTAGTGGTAGCACTTACGGCTAGTCCATACGCCACAGTAATGCTAATAGTTGCTTTACTAGATGTGGTTTGTGCATATACCCTATGGAATTTTCGGCAAGTGATGTTACAGCATCGACGGGTCTTTAAATGCACAATGATCTTGCTAACGGTTGCGCAATTGTTATTAGGTAATGTAATACTATTTGTAGTTGGTTTAGCTTGTTTATTCTTTTCAAATCAAGTTCCAGATCAAAAATTTGCTAAGTTTAGTCAAGTCAAGGTTATGTTATATCTAACAAGTGTCGCTTATCTGTTCTGTCTCGTGATAATTATTAGATTAATAATTCATTAACGCTTGTTCTAAAAAATAGTTAATGATTCAGGAGGATGTCTAGGATGGGAAAAAGAAATAGTTTCTCACAACAGGCGGTTGATTACTTGAAAGATTTGGGTGGCAGCTCAAATATTGATGAGATTGTTAATTGTGCCTCACGAATTCGGGTCTCTGTGAATGACACTAGTGCAGTGGCCACTAATCAGCAATTTATTGCAGATGGCGCAATGACCGTTGTTCGACACGGAAAAGCGATTCAAGTGATAGTCGGCTTAGACGTCCCCCAAATACTTAGCGTAATGCGGCAACTAATATCAGGGTTGGATATTTATGATGCTGAACTTGATGAATATGGTCTTACGCCAGTTGGCGAAAAAGCTACGATGCTTTACGAGTGTTTTGGCTTAGATGGCAATATTCAGCAAATTACAGTAACCAACGATCAAGTAATGGTACAAGTAAAAGATGTGTCATGGGTTGATCCGTTTGATATTATGTTGCAGCTAGGCATTGGGGTTACGTCCGTAAAGACTGTCGGGAATCGAATATTTGTAGAAATCGCGGATGCGACTGATATTGCTAGGCAAATGTTAATGATGAATATGTATAAAACGAAAGAACTTATGCATCATGACAGTAATTAAACGTATCATTCATATAGAATTACCGGCTAACAGCGTTTACCATGTCTGTGATAGCAAGCATAAGTTACAGATTGTTATGAAGTGTGATGATCTTAACATTTATGCGCCGATATCTGGCCACATCTCTGCGTATTCACGTTCTGAGCGTACAATTAGAATTGTAGCGGATAATTCAAAAACTAGTTTATTAATGCAATTACCAGCAGTTTCTGATGATCTTGTAACATTTTATATTAATCAAGGTGAGCGCGTCACGCAAGGATTGAAATTGGCAGATTTGAAAACGCTATCAAGTACGCTATCGATTACAACGATTGATTTAGATGAAAATTGCCATTACGAAATTTGTAAACGGCAGTCACTAACCTGAATGGAGGATTTATAATGTTTAAATTATTTAAGAAAAGTAAAGTAGAAGCAGTGGTTGCACCAGCTACCGGTCAACTAATTAAAATTGAATCAGTTTCAGACGACGTGTTTTCACAAAAAATGATGGGTGATGGGTTTGCTGTTGAACCAGCTCATAATGATATTGTTTCTCCAGTTGCAGGCACAGTGTCGACCGTCTTTCCGACAAAACATGCAATTGGCATTACGACCAGTGAGGGCTTAGAAGTGTTAGTCCATATGGGTCTAGATACAGTTGAACTGAATGGTGAGCCCTTTGAGATGTTAGTCAAGGCGGGCGACAAAGTTGAGACGAATACACCATTAGCGACAATGGATCTTGATAAAGTTAAGGCTGGTGGTAAAGGAACGACTATCGTGATTGTTTATACGAATATGGACAAGATTGATGCTATACCAGCTGTTGAGCCACAATATGTGGATCATGGTGATGCTGTGGGAACATTAACCTACCAAAAGGGTTAGTTATAATTCAAATAATGATGCGAAAGGCCGGATAATTATTATCCGGTTTTTTTAGGCAAGTGAGGTTGTAACGATGGTTTTAACGGATTCGATGAGTATGATTTAGGGTGGTTGTTTAGTATTATAAAATTTATACATCGATGTAGCTGATAATTCTGTAGCTGGCATGCTAAAATTGATTAATAGGATAACTGAAGATTATCTATGCAAGTCAATTTAGCCTATTAAATTAATTATTTGAAATGCCCAATGATATTTGGGTATCTTCACTAAAGAGGAGTAGATCATGGATACGAATTTAAGGGAAATTATTGCCCAAATTGATGCCTATTCGGCTGAAAAGACACTACCAACGGCTAAAACGACGGCCTTGTTCCACAGTTTACTGAGTGATGCCGTAGCTAAAGCGACCAGTGCTGAAGCCGATGGGACATTCTTTGTTAAGACTGGTGATATTCCGGCGATGTGGTTGCGGGATGCGACGTTCCAAGTTTTACCATATATCAAATTAATGAAAGCGGTTCCTGAATTGAAAAACATTCTGATAGGGGTGTTGCGGCGTGAATTGCGTTATGTGCAACATGATCCGTATGCCAATGCTTTTAATCAAACCGCTTCAGGGGCACATTGGAGTGATGACGATTCTGACATTCCAGTTTCTGATTTGGTTTGGGAACGCAAATTTGAAATTGATTCGTTATGTGCGCCATTATTTCTGGCATTGAAATTATATAAAAATACTGACAATCATGACTTCCTGGACGATGAATTTTGGCAGACTTTGTCAGTAACGATGACGGTCTTAGAAACTGAGCAACACCATGATCAATCTTCTTACTATTTTAAGCGCGTCGATTGTCCAGCTAATGATACCTTGACCAATGATGGTAAAGGAACTCCAGTTGGTTATACAGGGATGGTTTGGGATGGCTTTAGGCCCAGTGATAATGCCTGTGAGTACGGTTATCATGTGCCATCCAATATGTTCTTGGTAGCTGTTCTGTCACAAATAACGCCACTGATTCCAACCGAATTTTCGGCATTGAAGGTGCGTGTCCAGAAGTTAGTCAAGGCGATTAAACAAGGAATTACGCATTATGCCATGGTGACACTCCCAACAGGTCAAGTAGGTTATGCCTACGAAGTTGATGGGCTTGGTCATCAGAAACTAATGGATGATGCTAATGTGCCGAGTTTATTGGCCTTACCGTTTATTGGCTACACATCAATTGATGATTCAATCTATCAAAATACTAGAGAGTTTATTCTAAGTAAACAAAATCCTTATTATTATGAAGGAAAAATTTTAGCCGGAATTGGTAGCAACCACACGCCAGAAGCCTATGTTTGGCCAATTAGTTTAGCAATGGAAGGTCTCACGTCAACTGATCCAGCCGTGAAAGTTGCGCAACTTGAAAAAATCGCTGCGACTGATAATGAGACTGATCAATGTCATGAGAGTGTGAGTGTTGATGATGTTAGTCAATATACTCGCGATTGGTTCTCGTGGGCAAATATGACGTATTGTGAGTTAGCACTGGATGTATTAGGCGTTTAAAAGGATGATCTGAAATCTGAACATAGCAAACAAGTGTCCTATTTCTTGTATTTTACTAATACGGAAATAGGGCACTTATTCATTTTTAACGATTAATGAATTTGAATTTGCTTGATGGTTGAACGAAGTTGAGAGACTTAAATGGATTTGATCGTTTGGGTGGCAGTGTGATATCACGTCCAACGGTCATAAAGTGCATTGAAGAAATTATTTGTTCAATCAACAGGAGAATTTGCTTTCTTTTGTAAAATGGTGTTTGGGTCTTGACCAATACCTTAAATAAGATTGGGTACAAATCAAGAATCCCATGCAAATTTCTGCTTTCAAGGGAAATCTGTATGAGAGTCTATTTTTTTACTTTTATGAATAGTTTGGAATGAATATGGATATCAATTTTAATTTTTCAAAAATTGCCAGTAGTACTTTGTAGCAATATATAAGAAAAATAGGGTTAAAAATCATAAGTTCAAATTTGCACAAGTGAGTGTGCAAGTTTAGCTCTTTTGAATTATACAGCGCTTTCATATAATAGTGATTGTAGGAGGTATTAGTCATGACGATACATTTTACGGATAATGAAATGAAACTCCTAAAGATATTAATTGAGGCCGATGGTTATCAAAGTATCAATGCAATTGTAAGAAAGATGGGTTTTTCAAAAAGATCTGTTTATTCATTTATTTCGAATATTAGTAACAAGTGTTTAGAACAACATATTGAGCCACCAAGAAATGTTTATAGGCAAGGCTATTTCTTACCAGACGGTACCAAACGACAATTGGAAGGTCTCAAATTACTCGGTGAGAATACAGCATTTCATATTGGTAAATTATCTAGTCAAGAACGGCAGGTATTTGACTTGTTATTACTTTTTCTGGGTGATCAAGTTACAACGCCAATGTTGGTTGAATGGGAGAATGTCAGTAAAAATACAATCTTAAACGATCTGTCACAACTGAAGACTGATTTGAAGCCATATAAAATCAAAGTTGTTGCTAATCAGACTGGTCATCAGTTGATTGGATCAGAATTACTGATTAGAAATTATATGCAGGTTAAGTTACGTGAGCATCATCATCTACTTAGTGTTTTTCTAAATAAAGCCAAAACAATTCCTGCTCTTTCAGAATTAATAAGTCTGAGTCTTATGCTTAATGATTGGATACAAACCGTTGAAAAAGGTACTAATAAAACATATTCAGATGATATGGTTTTATTTCTTGAAAGCTATTATTCGCTAGTATTACATCGAATGATGAACAATCGTATTTTAAAATTCAAAACATTTTTGATGAACGATGTTGATCGGAATGAGATGGAAAAAAGCAATGAATATAATCTGGCATATTCATTTATTATTCAATTTGGTAGTGAACTGGTTGAGTACACCGATGAATGCTATTACTTGGAAAGTCTTTTATTAGAAGGGCAATTGAATACCCAGGGACGTAATGATGTAAAAAAGGACATTGTTAAGGTATCAAATGCAATTGTTGAAAATTTTAAGCAAATTTCAGGTGTTGCTTTTAAAGATGAAAAACAATTAAGTCGTGAGTTATATATTCATTTACTTTCTACCTACTACCGGGTTAAGTATCATCATCAATATGTAGATGGGATGGTTGCCAAAATACGTGACGATTATCCAGATGTATATACTTATACAAAGATTTCAATTTATCCATTTGAAAAATTAAGTGAGGGAAAGCTTACTGAGAATGAGATTGCATTAATAGCAATTTATTTTGGCGCTCAAGTTGTCCGTGAAAGTCAAGAAAGTAAGTCTGCGCTAATTGTATGTTCAAGTGGTATCGGGACCTCGAGATTTTTGATGGCCCAGTTGAACAAAGCTTTTCCAGATTTGAAATTATCAGGCCCAATTTCAAAAAAACAATATCAGTCTATGGAAAAGATTAAAGATAGCATTGTCATCTCAACCATTCCATTAGGAAAATTGAATCGAGATGTTATTAAAGTTGATCCAATATTAGATGAAAACGGATTGAATTATTTACAAAAGCAATTATCTATTCATAATGTCGTTAATTCAAAAGGACAATTAAATCAGATTCATTCACTGCTAGATGTGATTGCAGATAATGCTGATATCAAGAATATTAGTGGTCTAATTGTTGGGTTAAAAGAGGTTCTAACCTTTTCAATTGATCCTAAGCCAAAATTTGAAAGGGGGTATCAACCAATGCTTAGTGAGTTGGTTAAACCCAATACGATAACTTTTGCTGATTCTAAGAACTTGTCTTGGGAAACAGCCATTAAATTAGCGGCAAAACCGTTATTAGAAAATAAAGATATTAAAGATTCATATGTAACTGCCATGATTGAAAGTGTTAAAGACAACGGTCCATATATTAATATTGGTAGCAAAGTTGCGCTGGCACATGCACGTCCAGAAACTGGTGTTAATCATTTAAGCATGTCGGTGTTAAAACTCAATAATTCAATAGACTTGGTTGACTCAAAGCATAAAATTCAATTGATATTTGTATTGGCGGCCGTTGATGCTACTGCACATTTGAAAGCGCTATCTGAGCTGGCAAGCTTACTTAGTAATAAGGTAACTTTACAACAATTATTTGAAACAGAAAATGGGCAAGAATTTATGGATGTAATTTTAAGGAGTGAAAAACATGAAATTAGCAGCGGTATGTAGTACAGGTTTAGGATCAAGTTTTATGGTTGAAATGAACATTACGGATATTTTAAAGGATATCGGCGTTAAAGATGTTGAGACCACTCATATGGATATGGGGAGTGCAAGCAAGGATATGGCAGATCATTTCTTTGTTGGTCGTGATTTAGCAGATGCGGCTCAAGACCGATTAGGAAAAGAAAACGTCACAGTATTGGATAGCATTATCGATAAAGATGAATTAAAAACGAAAGTTGAAAAATATTTGAAAGATAATGGCGAGCTCTAAGTCGATCGGAGGAATTTAAAATGGGTGCTACACTTGATTTAATTATTAGTATCGTTCGGACTCCAGCTATACTTGTTGCCTTAATTGCGGTCTTAGGATTAGTTTTACAAAAGAAAAATTTTTCTGATGTTATGACTGGTGGGATTAAAACCTTTATCGGTTTCTTGGTACTTTCTGGTGGTGCAGGGATTGTTTCTGGTTCACTGGCGCCAATGGGTAAGATGTTTATTCATGCTTTTAATGTTCAGGGTGTTATTCCGAATAATGAAGCAGTGGTTGCTGAGGTTTTAGTAACATATGGTAGTTCAACTGCTTTGATCATGTTGGTAAGTATGATTGTGAACGTTTTATTAGCAAGGTTTACTAACTTCAAATACATTTATTTATCAGGACATGTCATGTTATATATGTCTGCAATGTTGGCAGTGATTATGTCAGTTGCGGGTTTCTCTACTTGGCCATTGATTTTATTAGGTGGTTTAATTTTAGGAGTGGCAGACACGTTGATGCCGGCGCTACTTCAACCATTTATGCGTGAAGTAACTAAGACAGATAGTGTTGCCTTAGCTCATACGGGTGACTTTGGCTATTTTATTTCTGGTGTTGTTGCCAAGGCATTCGGTGACAAGTCTAAGTCTACCGAGGATCTAAACATTCCAAAAAGTGTTTCTTTCTTACGTGATTCTACGGTTTCCATTACGTTAACGATGGTTGTTATTTATGTTATTTTGGCAATCTTTGCTGGTCCAGCCTATGTTGGCAAAATGAGTGGTGATGTTAATTACATTGTTTTTGCAATTATCCAGGCTGGTACTTTTGCTGCCGGTGTTTATGTTATCTTGGCAGGTGTTCGGTTAATTCTTAACGAAATCATTCCTGCATTTAAAGGTATTTCAGAAAGCTTAGTTCCAAATGCTGTTCCTGCATTGGATTGCCCAATTATCTTCCCATACGCACCTAATGCCGTAATTGTTGGTTTCTTCTCAAGCTTTGTCGGTGGGGTGTTGAGTATGTTTGCCATGATCGGTTTGCATACTGTGATCGTTATTCCTGGGGTCGTTGCTCACTTTATGTGTGGTGCAACTTCTGGCGTAATTGGTAATGCTGTTGGTGGTCGTCGTGGTGCAATTATAGGTGCATTTGTACAAGGAATCTTTATCAGTTTCTTACCATTAGCCTTAATTCCAGTGCTTGGTAAAGTTGGCTTAGGCAATGCAATGTTCTCAGATTCGGACTTTGGGATTGTTGGTTCATATGTGGGCTGGCTTGGTCATGCCGGTGGTGTTGCAGCAATTGCAGCTGGTATTCTCATTGCTTTTGTACTATTTATCTTAGCATCTGTATTTGTTGGTCGTCGTTCAAGTCACAAAACTGCTACGACAGCAAAATAGGTTTGAAAGGGGAAAGTATTGATTATGAGTTTTAATGATAAAGACCAAGCTGCAGTAAATGCAATTCGTGCGCTTAGTATTGATATGATTCAACACGCGAATTCGGGACACCCGGGTTTTCCATTAGATGCCGCGCCGATGATGTATTTATTGTTTAAAAAGCATTTAAAAATCAATCCAAGTAATCCAACTTGGTTTAATCGTGATCGCTTTATTCTCTCACCTGGACACGGCTCTTCAATGCTTTATGCAACTTTGCATTTAGCTGGATACGATATTTCAATGGATGATCTAAAAAGATTTCGCACATTGGGAAGTATTACGCCCGGTCATCCAGAGATTGGGACGCCAGGTGTTGATGCTTCAACTGGTCCACTTGGGCAAGGATTAGGCATGGCAGTTGGTATGGCAATGGCGGAAAAGCACTTGGCTGCCTTGTACAACCGTAAAAGTTATCCAGTTATTGATAATAAAGTTTATGCGATTGTCAGTGATGGTGACTTGATGGAAGGAATCAGTCATGAGACAGCTAGTTTAGCAGGTCATTTAAAGTTAAATAATCTGGTTGTTCTATATGATTCTAACAATGTAACGCTTGATTCTAGCGCCGATAAGGAGTTAAGTGACAATGCCGGCGAACGTTTTGAAGCTGATGGATGGAACTACTTACGGGTTAACGATGGGAATGATTTAGCAAAGTTAGATGAAGCCTTACAAGTAGCAGACGATGAATCTAATCGACCAACATTAATTGAAGTTAAAACGATTCTTGGGTATGCTTCGCCACACGCAAACCAAAACAGTGTACATGGAAATCCGTTAACGGTTGACGAAATCAAACAAACTAAAGCGACATTAGGATGGCCTGATGCACCATTCATTGTACCATCGGAAGTATACGAAACATTCAAATCAGTCAATAATAACGGTATTGAGCAAGAGAATAAATGGCTGGACACTTTGAAAGCTTACACGAAAGTTTATCCAAAATTAGCTAAGAAACTTTTAGATAATTTTCATCATGATGCTAAGCTTACAGATCATGATTTGGCAATTGATATTACTGATAGCGAAGCAACCAGAGTGACGATGCATAAATTGTTGCAGGCCACTAAAGATAGTGAAATTGAGTTTTGGGGTGGTTCTGCCGATCTTTCGAGTTCTAATAAGACATACTTTGAAAATGATGCTGGTTATAGCGATACAACGCCTCAAAATCGGAATGTTTTTTATGGTGTGCGTGAGTTTGCGCAAGGTGCCGCAGTTAATGGCATCACATTGTACGGTGGGACACGCACATTTGGCAGTACATTCTTCGTATTTTCAGATTATATGCGGAATTCAATGCGCATGGCGGCGCTACAACAGATTCCAAGTTTGTTCCTGTTTAGCCATGATTCAATTGCATTAGGTCAAGATGGGCCAACTCACCAACCAATCGAACAACTAGATGGTTTACGAGCGATGCCTGGAATGTTGGTTTTTCGGCCAGGTGATGCATTAGAAACAATTGCTGCTTGGAAATGTGTAATGAATCAGACTAATTATCCAGCTACTTTTGCACTTTCACGTCAGAATCTACCAACGTTAACAGCGTATAAATCAGCAGTTGAGGCTGGTGTCAGCAAAGGTGCCTACACATTATCTGCCGGTCATGCTGCAGTCCCTGATGGTATTTTGATGGCAGCTGGATCAGAGGTGACATTAGCACTTTCGGCACAAGCGGAATTACGCAAACACGATGTTGATGTGTCTGTTGTTTCGATGCCTTGCTTTGAGTTGTTTGCAAAACAATCCGAAGAATATCGGGAAAGTGTGTTACCATCTAGTGTTAGAAACCGGGTATCAATTGAAATGGGATCTACACTTGCCTGGAGTCAATACACGGGATTGGATGGTATTAATATTGGAATCAATCATTTTGGTGCTAGTGGAGATGCTAATATTATGATGAAAGAATATGGATTTTCAACTGAAAATATTGTTAAGGCATATTTGGATAAATTTTAATTTGGTATATTAGGTTTAACGTTGGTTGTTAGAGAGTTTATTAAAGCCAAGGCAGTTAATACTCTGGAACAGGGCATCAGGATGTAATTTAAAAGTGAGTTTGTATGATGTGTTGATGTTTAAAATCTTGGTGATTATGAGCCTAAATTTTGAGTACTTAATCAGAGAACTATCTCTCTGGTTAGGTACTTTTTTAATTTTTTATACAAATCAATCAGCACCAACCCACATGTCATCGATTGATTCCTCGGCTAAACAATAAAATGTCACAGGATCAGTGACAAAGTGACCATTAACCTTGTAAGCGTTATCAAATATACTGAATTTGTAAATTAAATGAGGGAGCTGAATATCATGGCAATGTTTGAAACGAGTCATATGAATATGGCGTTAACTGGAACAAATCAAGATGAGGTTTTAGCAGAACTTGCAAAGTTAGCCAAGTCATTGGGCGTTGTTGAGAATGAAGCACAGTTGGTCACGGATTATCATGAACGGGAAAAAGAATCGACCACTGGTTTTGGGAATGGTGTTGCGATTCCTCATGCTAAATCTAACAATGTGAAAGTGGCAACGATTTTGTTTGGTCGTAGTGAGCATGAGATTGAATGGCAATCACTGGATGGCAAACCAGTAAATACTTTTATTAGTTTGTTGGTGCCAGCCAATGCTGGTGACGTGCACTTGAAGTTGTTAGCAAGTTTGAGTCGTAAGTTAGTTCATAAAGATTTTGTGGAAATTTTGAAGAATGGTGATCAAACCGCTGTCTTGGATGCGATTAATCAAGCGATTAGTTAAAAGGAGGGGATTATATGGCCGATTTAAAGATTGTTGCTGTGACTAATTGTCCAGCCGGCATTGCCCATACCTACATGGTTGCTGAAGCACTTGAAGAAAAGGCAAAATCATTAGGTTATGAGGTTCATGTTGAAACGCAAGGTGCTAGTGGGGTTGAAAATAAATTAACACCAGATCAAATTGCGGCGGCTGATTACGTTATCTTAGCCTTGGGCAAAGGGATGACCGATGAAGATAAACAGCGATTTAATGGCAAGAAGGTTGTGGAGTTACCTGTATCAGAAGCTTTAAAAGAAATTGATACAATTTTTGACGATATTGAAGATCGTGCAAAAGTTTTTGAAGTTTCTAAAGTGAAGCTAGGTAGTGAACAAGATGCTGTAACTGATGGTGTGATGAGCTACTTGATGGCTGGCGTTTCAGCGGCGCTACCATTTGTTATCGGTGGTGGTTTGCTAATTGCTATCGGCAGTATGATGGTCCAATTTGGGATGCCCAATACAGCATTAGCGAAAGGTGTTGAACCTTCGTTAGCGTGGGTGATCACTAGTATTGGTAATCTGGGATTCCAATTTATGATTCCAATCATGGGGGCTTACATCGCGTTTGCAATCGGTGATAAACCAGCCTTTGCACCAGCTTTCTTAGTCACTTACTTGGCGAATGATACTGATTTGCTTGGAACTCAATCTGGGGCCGGTTTCTTAGGCGCAATTGTGGTTGGTTTATCGATTGGGTACTTCGTTAAATACTTCAAGAAAGTTAAGCTGGGTAAAAATTTCCAGTCTATCTTAGGCTTCATGATTATTCCGTTTGTGACATTATTGGTCTTTGGACTATTAACCTATTATTTATTAGGACCATTTATGGGTTGGTTGATGAGCGTCTTACTGGCATTCTTGAAGAATATTCCAACTTCCATGAAACTCGGTGGTGGTTTCTTAGTTGGCTGTATGTTGGCTTTTGATATGGGTGGTCCCATCAACAAAACAGCCTGGTTCTTTAGCTTTTCACTATTGAGTTCCGGTGTTTACAATTGGTATGGAATTGTTGGGGTAGTTACTTTATTGCCACCAATGGCTGCGGCAATTGCGACTTGGATTCGTCCAAGCCTATTCTCAAAACAAGAACGTGCAGCAAGTTGGAGTTCGTTCTTAGTTGGGATGACTGTCGCGACTGAACCAGCTATTCCATATGCGTTAGCGGCGCCGTTACCAATGATTGCAGCTAACACACTAGCAGGTGGGATTACTGGTGCGATTACAATTATGTTGAACGTGCAACGGATGGCGCCCGGAATTGGGATCTTTGATCCGTTGATTGGCTTGGAAAAGCCATGGTATTGGTTCTATCTTTCATTGGCAATTGGTCTGTTTTTGAACGTATTCTTTATCATTACCTTCAAGTCTGCTTGGCTGAAGCGTCGCGAAAAGAAAGAACAGGAAAAGCTCGCACAGGTTGAAGATAAATAATCAATACATGCCGCTTAAAAAAATAACAACTAACAGGCATGTTTAACCGCATGTCTGTTTATTTATATCATTAGGGAGTATCAATCATGAAATATAATTTTGACCAGGTTATTAATCGTAAAGGGACGTACAGTACACAATGGGACTACATTCAGGACCGGTTTGGTCGATCCGACATTTTACCATTTTCTATTTCAGATACTGATTTTCCGGTGCCAGTTGGTGTTCAAGATGCCTTAAAAAAGCGTATTGAACATCCAATATACGGGTATACACGTTGGAATCATGATGACTATAAAAATAGTATTGTTAACTGGTTTCAGAGCCAGAATAACTATGAGCTGAATCCAGAATGGATTTTATATAGTCCGAGCGTTGTTTTTTCAATTGCGACGTTTATCCGTATGAAGTCAGAAATTGGCGATGGTGTCGCCGTTTTCACACCGATGTATGATGCTTTTTACCATGTGATTGAAGATAATCAGCGTCTATTATTGCCAATCAGGTTGGGTAGCGCACAACAAAATTATCAAATTGATTGGGATTCACTTGAAACAGTGTTGGCTCAAGACAATACGAAAATTATGTTGATCACCAATCCACATAATCCTACGGGCAAAGTATTTTCAGCTGATGAATTGCGACAAATTGTGAGCCTATGCCAACAATATCATGTATTTATCATATCTGATGATATTCATAAAGATATGGTATTCCCTAGTGCGGTGTACACGCCAATTACTGCGTATACGCAAAAGGAAGTTGTTTTATGTTGTTCAGCAACTAAGACTTTTAATACACCAGGATTGATTGGATCGTACTTGTTTGAACCAGATGAAACGTTACGAGAATCATTTCTACTTGAACTAAAACAAAAAAATGCGCTCTCATCCGCAAGTATTTTTGGGATTGAGTCACAAATCGCTGCCTATAACACGGGGGCTGACTATTTGTTACAATTAATTGGTTATCTTCAAAATAATTTTGACTTTTTAACTAATTTTGTCCAGACGCGATTGCCTGAAATTGAGTTTAAACAGCCACAAGCGACATACTTAGCTTGGATGGATGTTTCCAAATTAGGGTTAACCTCTGCAGAATTACAAGATAAGCTAATTAATCGTGGTCGAGTTGGAATAATGCCTGGCAAAACATACGGGGACAGTCATTATTTGCGGATGAACATCGCTTGTCCAATCTCGAAATTACAGGAGGGACTGAAAAGAATGGAGCAGGGTATCCGTTCGTAAAATATGCTGAATTCACGAGAATTAAGAATCATTTTACTGTTGCAGGAACATGACCTTTCCGGGGAAGAATTAGCAACTTTGCTAGCGACTTCTAGACGAACGGTGGTTCGCGATGTTGCACGTATTAATGCTATTCTGGCAGATGAAAAAGTTGGTTCAGTGGAGAGTATTAAAAAGTATCACTTGTTGATTTTGAATACTGCCAATTTCAATCAATTACTCATGCGGGTGAATAATGAAAGCAATCTGGTCTTATTTTATCTGTTAACGCAGCCAAATATCAGCATGGCCGAATTGGGGGAGAAGACGTTTTTATCACGGCAAAACATTTTAAATAGTATTGAAAAGATTAATAGACAATTTAAAAACGTTTTGACAATCAATCTGCGTCCAAGAATTGGAATCGCCATTGAAATCGCACATATCTCTAGGATTGATGTGTTAGCCGCCTTAATTTTGGATAACCGACAATTGGTTGCAAATCAATTGAAGCAAAAGCAAATCAGTCCTGATATAAATACACCGGCAAAAATCATACGACAAGCAATGCCAGAACGCTTATTTGATTATTTGACTGAGAATCAATTGCAGGCACAGATATTGGCCTGCTGCCTTATTGCGACTCAAACTATCAGGGTATCAAATCAAAAGTTGCTTGATACGTTAATTCAACATGATGTCAGGCTTGAAGTGGCCAGTGTTTTAACTAATTTTTTTGAGACTAAAATTAGTTTGCTGAATAGTTTAACGATTCGACAGGTGCATAATGCCATAGAAGCGACAAAAACGCGCTATACCTTAGATACTCTAAATAATCATTTTGCGGAAGAGATTTTTAACCATCTTTGTCGCAGTTCAATGTTTCCGACTTTTGTGCCTGATTCGTTGTCAGAGCAAATCAGGTATCTTAAAATTCAGAATCCATTTGCGTTTGATTTTGCATTTGATTTAACTAAAATGCTACAAGCAGCATTTGAAAAAGTACAGATTGATGATGAATATATTGCATTGTATGTTTTACGTGCGATTGAAACGCCGATTGCTCGTGATGTACGAACTTTAATGTATGCAACTCGGCAATCGGTGGCCAATATCAACAAGATGATCATTAGTGAGCAGGTTCCTAATTTAGATATTGAAATGGTCTTCTCAAAGGAGCAATTGGAGACACAGTTGTCTTACATCGATTTTGATTTGATCATTGGTAATGGTTTGTATGCGAATGATTTGAAAATTCCAGTTCATTTTGACAGTACTTTTAATGGTGTAATCAGTCAAAATGAATTGAATCGATTAAAAAACCTCAGTAGTGAAAGTTACATCCAAGAAAATTTAACGAATTTTTTCCCGAAAAGCCACTTTGTCCGATTATCAGGTCGATATCATCATGCGAAGCATGTTTTGCGTGATGGGGCGGCCAAATTTAATGAAGCTGGATTATTGACGACTGATCAGGTTAAAGCGTTAATTGCTCGAGAGGATGCTGGCAATCAGTTAATTCTAAATCACATCTCGATACCGCATGCTTCTGCGGTATTGGTCGATTCATACGAGTTATTTGCAATTTCATTTGATGGTGAAATAAAAATTGGTGGGAAACCGATTTATCTCATGATTTTAGTGTTGGCCAATCAAGATCGCCAAGATAGTGGTCAGGTTTTTGGATATATTTATAATAAAATAAAGAATTTGAGTATTACCCAATTGGAGAAACTATTAGATTATCAACAAGTAATCGATCTATTGAGTGATATGTAAAAAAATGACCCAGCAATTCAGAAATGATTGCTGGGTTATTTTAATTGTCAACTTTTAGCTAGTGTGCCATTGTCACAAAAATTTGAATCAAAACCATTATTATTGCCAAGGCGTCGATGACCCAGCAACCCCAGATATAGTAATTTTCTAATGGCTTATAGGCTTGGTGTGTGATTTTCAAGTTCTTTTCATAGAGCCGATTAAAGTAAATAAATGCCCATGCTAAGAGCCATAGTGCGAAACAAAATAGGGGATAAATAAAAATATTGCTGCGAATTCCCCATGGGTCCAAGCTACTAATGGAGGTCGGCACAAAAATCTTGGTGGGTAATAGTGGATACGCGATCACTGCTAACAATAGTGGTAATAACGCGAGTCCAGTTTGTTTCCATAAATTATAATGGCGTAATTTCGGTTTAAAATTAGACAACTTGCCAACTTCCCTTCAGTAACCAGTGTAATGCTGCTGGTAATTGTTGATTCCATAATTGCCAATCGTGATGACCGGCTTGTTCTTGCCATGTAAAGTCGGTCCCAAATTTGGCTGCCAGTTGTGGCCGTAGTGCGTCATCCATTGACCGCAAAATATCCGCATCACCAGTTGTTGCTAAGACACGTAATCCAGGATCAACCGGCTGATAATGAGCTAATAAATAAGACAAACTAGCTGGTGAATTGGCCAAGTGTTGTGGGTCAAAAGCCAAATCAAAATCGGGCATAATCGCTGCCTGTTCCGTACAGAACCGCACTAGGTCGGCAACGGGTGAGAGTGATGCCACTGCCGAAAACTTGGCTGGTGCGCTTAATGCCCATCGCAAAGCTGCATAGCCACCCATCGAATTACCCATGACATAATTATGAGCACGATCGGTCGCTAACGGAAATACATACTGCATCCGTGCCGGTAATTCTTGGGTCAAAAAGTTCCAGTACTGTGGTCCGTGTACCATATTGGTATAGAAGCCCCGTTCAGTTTGTGGCATGACCACCGCTACCCGATATTGTGTAGCTAATAACTCGATATTAGTTCGCCGTAGCCAGGTTGTGGCGTCGCCCCCCAGGCCATGTAATAACCAAATTGTCGGCAATAGTTGTGGTCCCTGCGTGTACGCGGGTAAGACTTGTCCATCAGCTCCCAGTGGTTCTGGCAAGATCACGTTAACCGTCGCTTGTCGGCGTAGCACGTTAGAAAAAAAGTTATTACTATGAATCGACATCACACAATTCTCCTTGCTTAATAAATATCACTGGCTAGTCGTGGCTGTGTTGCACTCGTCAGATGTAAGCCAAAATAGTTTGGCAATAAGTAACTCAATGTATATTCTAAAACTTGATTATCCTGAAAGACCCAGCGTTCAACTTTTACCACGGGTGCGTTTAGGCTCACATGTAAATAGTCAGCCACACGTTGGTCAGGCACAACTGTCACGGCGTATTCTTGTTCAAACGGTTGTTGTGCCAAATCGAGTTTTGCGTACTTGCGAATCAAGGCATATAACGAGTGAATCAACCGAGGACGCCGCACGCTTGCTGGTGGCAGTAGCGATTTTAAATACCAAGATTGTGAATATTCGAAGGGCACTTGTTGAATCTCACGCAACCGTTCAAAGTACCAAGTTGGCGTTGTCGCGGCAAATTTAGTACGCACCGATTGTGGCGTCGTGTCGTTCACAACTAAGACAGCCACTTCTTCATCATCTAAATCATAGGCGTGAGTATCCGTGATCTTAACTGCCGTCCCACGATTAAACTTGGAGACAAAGCTACCTTTGCCTTGAATCCGATGAATATAGCCCTGATCAGCTAGCATATTCAGCACACGCACAACTGTTGTTGAACTGACTTGATACTTTTCCCTTAATTCTTTTTCGCTATAAAACAGGGCGTTCTTCTTAAATCGGTTGGAATTTAATTCCGAAATTAATGCATTTAAAATGGTTTGATAGATTGGTTCTTTAAGACTCAACTTGTTCACCTCTGCCGGTTTCAACTTAACACATTAAATGTCTATACTTACAGGCTGATTATGGCACTTTGCAATATTAAAAGCAATGGAAGCGTTAACCTTGTTAATATAATATGCTATACTAGCCACTGAATTCAAGTTAATGCATTAACTTTTATAAACTAGGAGGCTTGCCAATCAAGCCTTTTGGGGTTCTTAAAATTATTAAGGAGATGAGTTTCTGATGGATCAATCAAGTTCATGGAAAGACAAGACCGTTGCAGTCATGAGTAAAATTGCCGCAAACCGTTATTTACGGGCAATTCGTGATGGGATGGCGGTCATTATTCCAGTTGCGATTGTGGGGTCATTCTTTACAATTCTGACACAGTTACCAATTACTGCTTGGACCAATTTCATCAAACCCTATGCTGCTGGTTTAGCTATTCCAATTAATTTTTCAATGGGGTTTATGGCCATTTACGCAGCCTTTGCGATTGCAGGGCGATTAGCGGAAGGCTATAATTTTGATCGAATTTCAACCGGGGTTGTTTCAGTCATGGTATTCTTGCTCTTAGCCGTCAAGCCAATTCCGGCGACGACTCCTGCCGCGATGAAGGTCTTGGGCTTAAAAGCTGCCGCGACTGTGGTACCATTGACAAACTTTGGGGCTGCTGGGCTATTCACAGCGATGTTAGCTGGGATTGCCACGGCGGAAATTACCCGTCTATGCCGTGACCATCATCTGGTTATTTCTTTACCAGACGGGGTACCACCAGCTGTGGCGGCGTCATTTTCAGCCTTAATTCCAGCTACCTTTTTAATTGTTGCCGCTTGGACAATCCACGTTGGGTTTAACTTTGACGTTAACGCTTTTCTACAATGGGTTTTCAGCCCATTAGCTTACTTTGGGAAAGATAACCTGATTTCAGTAATTGTGCCAATTTTGTTAACTGATATTGTTTGGTTGTTTGGGATTCACGGGGCTGCTTTAGCTACGCCAATTTTCTGGCCACTATGGTACCCGAACCTGAATGCAAACATTGCTGCGTTGTCTAAAGGGACTGCTACTGCTGCCACTGCACCACATTTCATGACGGAACAATTTTTCCAGTGGTTCGTCTATGTTGGTGGTGCCGGGGCAACCTTATCACTATGTATTTTATTAGCTTTCTTCTCCAAGTCCAGTTATGGGAAGACGATTGGGAAAGTCACGATTATTCCAGGGATTTTTAACATTAACGAACCTGTTATCTTCGGGGTACCAATTGTCATGAATCCTTATTTCGCGATTCCATTCGTTTTAGCGCCATTAGCAATGGGGATTCTGACTTGGTTTGCGACTATTACTCATATGGTCAGCCGAACGGTAGCCTTAGTTCCATGGACCTTACCGGGACCAATTGGGGCTTTAATGGCAACTGCTTGGGACTGGCGGGCCGCTGTTCTATGTACTATTAACATTGTCATGGCGACCTTTATCTACTACCCATTCTTCAAGATTTGGGATCGAAACCAATTAAAGAGCGAACAAAAAGCTGCTGCTGAAGATGCAGCTAAAGCTACGGCTGCTAATGCGGCCTCAGCGGAATAAGAGGGTTAAAGGGTTATGTTAGGAATTTCAGTTTATCCGACAAAAGCACCGACTGAACAAAGTATTGCTTATTTAAAAACAGCTGCTAGTTACGGTTTCAAGCGGGTCTTCGCCAGTTTGTTAGACGTTACACCTGAAAATAAAGATCATATTCTAGCACAATTTAAAAAAGTGTTTACGGTTGCTAACGATTTAGGTATGTTTGTCACGATTGACGCTAACCCGCGCTTGTTTGATACGTTAGGCGTTGATTACCACCATCTTGGCTTGTTTAAAACTTTGGGGGCCAGTGCCATTCGTCTAGATGCGAACTTTGATGGCTCAACCGAAGCTATGATGAGTTACGAAGATTCGGGCTTGGACATCGAGTTAAACTTGTCGGTCGATACCGGTAACATTGGTAATATTATGTCTTACTTACCAAATAAGCGGCGTCTTAGTGGTTGTCACAACTTCTATCCACAACGTTTTACTGGTTTGGACCTAGACTTTTTTACCAAATGTACCGAAAAGTATCGCAAAATGGGGTTGAAGACGGCGGCTTTTGTCACGTCACAAGTCGCAACCACCGGACCACATCCGTTTAACGACGGCTTACCGACTTTGGAAATGCACCGTGACTTACCAATTGTTGTGCAAGCTAAGCATTTATTTGCCACTGGTTTAATTGACGACGTCTTAATTAGTAATCAATTTGCTAGTGATGATGAATTAAAGCAGTTAAGCCAGCTCAATCAGGCACAATTAAGTTTAGCCGTTGATTTTGACGCCACTGCGACCCCATTGGAACGGGAGATCCTATTAGATCATCAACATTTCAATCGGGGTGATGTTAACAGTTACAGTGTGCGGTCTACTTTTGTGAAGTTACAATATAAGGACCAATCGATTCCAGTCAACCATCCCGTCGCGACCTTGCAACCCGGCGATGTGGTTATTGGGAATGATACTTTTGGCCAATATAAAGGTGAAGTCAACATTGTCAAACAAACGATGCCTAATATTGATCAGCATAAAAACGTTGTCGGCCATTTAGTCGCTGATGAACAATTCCTAATCCCGTACATCCGGCCATGGATGAAGTTTCGGTTTGAGGATGTGCAAGCTAACAAATGACAGTCAGCTGGGGGAGCTGCGGCGATAGTTGCCGTGGCTCTTCTTTTGTGTCAGAGTGTGAGAGACAACGGGTATTTTTGAATATTGCCCGGCCAATAATTATGCCGCGGCCATTCTGAATGGTCACAGCGTATAAGACGCAGTTAGTTCGAACATGTTTTGGTCAATGATCCCCAACGCTGTTCACCAAAATTTGCGACGCAACAAAAATCAAACAAAAAAGGGAGCATAGAAATTGTGAAAAGTATCAACCAATTAACGACCGAAAGTCGTAATCCGGCCAGTGCTGATTTGGATCAAATGACGATTCCTGATATCGTCAAGTTAATGAATCAAGAGGATGCCAAAGTCAGCCAAAGCGTCCAAACACAAATTCCAGCAATTTCTCAAGCGGTCGGCTTAATCGTTTCGGCGTTTAAAGCTGGTGGTCGCTTAATCTATATGGGAGCTGGAACCAGTGGCCGTTTGGGCGTGTTAGATGCCGCTGAATGTGTGCCAACATTTGGCACCGATCCAGCCATGGTCCGCGGCATTATTGCGGGTGGCCAAAAAGCGATGACTGTCGCCGTTGAAGGGGCCGAAGACTCGTTAACACTTGGTACGCAAGACTTAAAGGCGCTACAACTAACAGCACATGATGCGGTAGTTGGAATTGCTGCTAGTGGTCGTACCCCTTATGTCATTGGCGCTTTAAACTATGCTAATGATATTGGTGCAGCAACGATTAGCCTTGCCTGCAATCAGCACGCAGCCGTTAGCGCCATTGCCAAGGTTGCGATTGAAGTGACGCCTGGTCCGGAAGTTTTGTCTGGGTCAACACGGTTAAAAGCTGGGACAGCCGAAAAAATGGTTTTGAATATGTTATCGACGATTTCAATGGTCAAAATCGGTAAGGTGTATCATAACTTAATGGTAGATGTAAAACCAACTAATGAGAAACTTGTTATTCGGGCTAAACATATTATTGAATTGGCTACGGGTGTTGATGCCACCACAGCGGCTGAACTATTTGACTCAGCTGGTCATGATGTTAAAACGGCAATTGTCATGGCGTTAGCCCAAGTTGATGCCACTACAGCCCGTGAACGGCTGACGAAAGCTGCCGGAATCGTTCGCGACGCGCTTTAAATCAAGGAGGAATTGCTAATGGATTATGTTATTGGGGTTGACTGTGGCGGCACTAATACCACAGCCATCGCCTATCAATTATCCGGCCACCCCATTGCCAAGGTCGTAACAGGACCGGCCAATCTAATGGTCGACGATTTACGGGCACTTAACAATACGCGTAATGCGTTACAACAATTATTAGCTAAGTTAGATGGAACTTGTCAGGCGGTGACAATTGGAATTGCTGGCTTACGGGCCTACCCTTTTATTGAGCGATTTCGGCAACGGTTAAACGTTCCTGTACCACAAATCAACTTAATGAACGATGCCCAACTTGCTCAACTCGCCAAGCTACAGGGTAAACCTGGCTTGGTCACCATTGCTGGAACAGGTTCTGTGGTCAGTGGAACCAATGGCCGACGACAATTCAGTGCCGGTGGTTGGGGGCACTTGCTTGGTGATGAGGGCAGTGGCTATCATCTCAGTCGGCTTGCTGTTCAACAATTGACTACTGAGACTGATGCGGGGACTATTTCGCCATTTAGTCAGGCGTTACTAGCCCAATTAAAATTAAAATCAATTTTTGAATTAATCGATCATTTTTATCAGTGGGACAAGGGTCATGTGGCTAGGCTAGCACCATTTGTCTTAGCTCAAGCCGCTGATCACGATCCCCACGCCGTGGCAATCGTGCAAACTGCTGTCGCAGGTTTAGCACAGACCATTTTATACGCCCGTCAAAAAGGACGCTGGTCAAAAACTGACACTGTGAACTTGGCGTTTGCTGGCTCGGTCTTAGAAAAAAGCAGTTACTATCGTGAAGCTTTACGCCAACAATTAGCTCAGTCAGCCTTACCATTTAATTACGTACCAATTACACCAGATATTAGCAATGCCATTGCGGCGGTCTATGCCTACAAAAACTAACAAAAGTGCCGCCGAAAGTTTAATTCCGACGGCACTTTTACTGATTGGTCAAGATCGATTGGGGGGTGCTTTTAGAGAACTGATTACTTCAAAATGTGGATAAATTAAATTTTGACAATTTTTAGTAAATCAGTCGGTTCTTCGGGCTGATAAGTTGCTTTAGAAAAGTCAGTTGAAGCTAGTGCACCCCAGGTGGCACTAGCGAAATCAATGCCAGCATTTAGAGCGGATTGTAAATCATAAATAGTATCGCCGACATACATGGTTTCAGCCTTAATCAAGTTGTATTGCTGGATAGCATATTCCAGTGGCGCACCGCTGGGTTTATGTTCGGTCGTTTTGTCGGCGGTCACGATAATAGGTAGATTTGTGATTTCCGGGAAGTTGCCCAAATCGCTTTTGACTTCCGCAGTCGTGCGCGAGGTAACGACACCAATTTGTAGGCCGATTGCCAGTAATTTGTCCCAGGTTTCATGGATGCCATCAAATAAGCGGAGTTCATCTTTATGAGTGCCAATTTCGCTAGTAAAGTCCCGATTAATTTCGGTAGCGTGAGTAAGTTTGAGTTGTTGGATGATTTTTTCGGTAGGGATGCCAACTAAACCACGGATTGTTTTTGCTGGGACTGCTAAGCCATAGTTTGCGGCAACTTCATGGAAAACAGTTGCTGCGATGGTTGCGGAGTCGATCAAGGTGTTGTCGACATCAAATAAAATTGTTTTATAAGCCATATTATGAATTGATCCTTTCGAGATAAAAGTTTGTCTATGTCAGTTTAACACGACCATAACGGTGAAATGGCAATAAAAATTTTGGGTGGTTATCAGTTGGCAGCTATCAAGACAATAATTGTCTTAACATTTTAAAAATTGGTATAGTCTTTTTAGGTGAAAATCAAAAAGATAAAATAATTGTTGACAGCGTTTACATTGCCTGCTAGTATAACAAGTATAAATAAAAGCGTGTTACTGATTCGATCAGGCATAAACCTACTATAATTTGGACAACCAGTTTCTTTAGGGATTGGTCTACATTGTGGCAGGCTTTTTTATTTAAAATCCAGGAGGCACGTTGATGAAATTTGGCTCTTTGTCAAATGGTGTTGAAGGATAGTTTCTATCCTTTGGAGATCTCCTCGTGTGGGAGATCTTTTTTGTTTTTTTATTAGTTGCGGCGTTTAATCTGGTGTGTCGTCTGAATATCGTACTTGAAGGCATAACAAATAAGCCTACCATCGTGACGTTATTGTGGTAGATAATCTAGGCAATCAGCTGGTAGACGCGTGTGAACATATTGGCCTGATTGGAGAAGCCATAACAAGCACGTTTGAGCTCCTTGATCTTACGGTTGATGCCTTCTATCGGTCCGTTAGAGTAGGACGATTTGGCGGCATTAATTACTCCATTAAGATTCTTTCGTAGGGTATGCATGGCCGTATCTAGGGGCGTGCCGTTAGGCTGATAGTTAGTGATGATATTCTTGAGTTCATCAGCGTGACGCCCCATCAAAGCATCGTGGAGATCGATGTAGGTTTCATAAGCTGTTTTGAAGGCCGGAAACGTATCGGTTCCAATATCAATAGCGTTCTGTTCGGTCGAGTACTCATTCAGGCCGAAGAGGTAGCGGCTCTTTTGTGCGTCAGGGGTGGCCTTGTGGAATAGGCGCCATAGTGATTTCAGTACTTTATATTCCCGCGAATGCTTGTCGAGTTGCTTTAAACATTGAGTGCGAATGGTATCCATCGTCCGGCCCATTAATTGAATAATGTGGAACCGATCAATAATGAGTTCGGCGTTAGGGAATAGTTCGTGCACGAATGCCTGATAGGAGGCGTTCATGTCCATGATGACGCGTTGAACCGCGGCCCGTTCTACGGTGCTGTACTGACTAAGAAAGAACTGTTTGATGGTTCTATTAAGGCGGTCGCTAAGTACTTTAACTGATTTGTGAGTGTCGGCGTCAATGCAAATAAACGACATGGAGCCGTGCGTGGAACGGAATTCATCAAAGCATAGATTAATCGGTAACCGGCGGCTCGCGTGTGGATGAATATTAGCCGTCAAAATACGCTGAACTGAGTTTGTCGAAATACCGGTGAGACTGGCGATAGTCTTAGCCGGGAGTGATTTACTGGCTAGCTTCAGCACATGAGTCGCTAGTCCGTGACCGATGGCGTGGTTGGTTGATACCACTGGAGTGGTGGCCGTACAAGTGCTATGGCAGTTACTACAACGCCAGCGTTGCTTGTTTAGCTCTAGAATTACGGGCCGGTCCATGGGTCCTGAAATGTGGACATGAGTGAGCTTGTGTCCGTTAGGGTGCAACGTATTGTATCCACAGCTGGGACAGCGCCTGAGTGTGTAGGTAAGCTCTGCCTGGATGACCAAATACTTTTTGCGACCCGAGCCCCGACCATTAAATTCCTCACGAGTACCGAACACCTGAATGTTTGTGTCTGTAATTCCCAGTAATTTAAGTGTATTATCTAGTTGAGACATCTATTCCTACCCCGCTTATCTTGAGTTTAGTCGCTTAAAGCATAGCACTAGGGAGGCTTAGATGCTTTTTTTGTTATCAAAAAGGGCCTAGTACTTTTGGAATGGAAATACTTTCCAACACCAAAAATTCTAGACCCTGAAATTTCTAAGGAACTTTAATAATAACGCTGCCCTGGTGGAAGATGACGAAAGTGTTGAGTGGGTTGTAATCGGCAAGGGTATCGGTTTTGGCAAACATCCGGGGGACGCCCTCGATGAAGACAAGATTGAGCGTCGCTTTATTGCAACGATGAAGGGCAATATCGATGTTGATAGTTTTAAAGATATTAAACCACAGGCCTTGTTGATCACCACGAAAGTCATCCATTTAGTCGAACCATTGTTAGGCCTTAGTTTTAGCGATTATCAATATTTTGTTTTAGCCGATCATATCGATTTTGCCATCAAGCGCGCTAATGATGGTATCGATGTTGACAATGGGACGGTTCGATGGGAAGTGCGCAAGCTTTTTAGTAAAGAATATCAAGCTGCTGAAAAAGCGGTCGCATTGATTAAAGACTGCGCTAAGATTTCTTTACCTAAGAGTGAGGTGGTCTTCATGACCTACCACTTCGTCAATGCAGCGTCTGATGGTTCTAAGCTCCAAGAAACCATTAAAATCACTAAATTAATTGCAGGAGTTATCGATATTGTTCAATATCAATATCAGTTGACCCTTGATCCAGACTCGTTCAACTACAATCGGTTTGTTGCACATTTGCGCTCACTGATGGTACAACGAGTAGCCAATACTAATGCTGGTGGCGGTGACTTAGATGCTTCGTTACTACAATTAATGCAAGTGAAGTATTCGTTTGCCTATGAAACGGTTGAACGAATCGATACCTTTTTACAAAGTAAAACAGATTGGTCGTTATCACCAGATGACAAGGTCTATTTGACCTTGCACATTTGGCGCGTAACGCATCGTCAAAAAACTGAATAACCGAAGATTTAGTAGGTGTGTTACTGGTTAGGCAGGCATGAACCCAAATATCTTTGCTTAAAACTTTTCAGCGATTCAGCGGCTCTTTAGTCGCAGTCGTTTTAAGCAAAGACGTTTGGGTTTTTGTTTACCCAAGATGAACTTTTAGGAGGAAACAAGCAATGGCTTATGAAGAATTAAGTAAGAAGATTATTGCCGATGTTGGTGGCAAGGAAAATGTCAATAGTGTCGTGCATTGTACGACTCGGTTACGGTTTAAGTTAAAAGATGAAAGTATTGCTAAAACGGATGACTTGAAAAACACTGATGGCGTCATTACTGTCGTACAATCTGGTGGTCAATACCAAGTAGTCATCGGTAATGAAGTCGCTGACGTTTATGAAACTTTGGTTAAAGTTGGTGGCTTTGCTGGCGGCGGTGAAGTTCCTGACGATTACGGCGAAGACGAACATATGAGTATCACGGATCGATTTATTGATTTGATCTCTGGTATTTTTAGCCCAATGCTTGGTGCGTTATGTGCAGCCGGGATGATTAAGGGCTTCGATGCAATGTTCTTGGCTTTTGGCTGGCTATCAGCTAATTCAGGAACGTACAAAATTTTATACGCAATTGGGGATGGCTTCTTCTACTTCTTACCTATCGTATTAAGTATTTCAGCAGCCAACAAATTCCATCTTGATAAGTATATTGGGATGGCTATTGGGATGGCACTCTGCTACCCAGAAATTGTTGCTTTGAATAGTAGTAAAACCGTCCTAACCACACTATTTGGTGGTACTTTCTTTGAATCTCAAATTCATGCGACTTTCTTAGGAATTCCGGTAGTTATGATGAGTTATACGTCATCAGTTATTCCGATTATCTTAGCGGTTTGGTTTGCTGCGAAGGTTCAGAAATGGGCTAAAAAATGGGTTCCAACGGTTGTTAAGACGTTCTTGGTACCATTTATTACATTGTTAATTGCAGTTCCCATTACGTTCTTAGTCATTGGACCTATTGCTACTTGGATCAGTGATGGCTTATCAACGTTCTGTGTCGCTATTTACAACTTTAGTCCGATTATTGCCGGTGTTGTGATTGGAGCTTTCTGGCAAGTCTTTGTGATTTTTGGGGTTCACTGGGGATTAGTTGCTGTGACAATGGCCAATTTGGCTTCACAAGGCTACGATCCTATCCTAGTGTTATCACTAGCTGCTTCATTTGCCCAAACAGGTGTTGTTTTAGCAATTATGTTACAAACAAAGAATGAAAAAACACGAAGTATTGCCTTTCCAGCCTTTATTTCTGGGATTTTTGGGGTGACGGAACCCGCTATCTATGGATTAACTTTACCTCGCAAACGGCCATTTATTATTAGCTGTATTGCTTCTGCTATTGGCGGTGGGATTATCGGATTAGCCGGAACTAAACTTTGGATGATGGCTGGTATGGGTGTCTTTAGTATTCCTGGTGCAATTAACGCTAAAAATGGGATCGATGCTTCGGTTTATGGTTTGCTCATTGCGATGGGTGTTGCTGCCGTTTTAGGCTTTGCTTTACAAATGTTATTTGGCTATAAGAGTGTGGATGCTGGTGATAAACCAGTTAAATCCACAGTTGAAACGGCAACGGAACCACAATTAGCTAGTGTGAATGTTGAAGCCTCAACTGGTGCTGGTGTGGCGACAGAATTAAAACCAGAAATGACGTACAATCAAGCCACTAAATTAAGTAGCCCAGTTACAGGAACAGTTTTACCACTCAGTGATGTGAAAGATGAAGTCTTCTCATCTGGTGCCATGGGACAAGGAATTGCGATCGAGCCAACCAAGGGCTTATTAGTAGCACCTGCTGATGGCACAATTGCCCTAGTTTTCCCAACTGGACATGCTGTGGGGTTAAATACGACTGATGGTGCCGAACTTTTGATGCACATTGGGATGGATACCGTTGAACTGAACGGAAAAGGATTTAAGACGTTAGTTGAAAAAGGAGACAGTGTTAAAGCTGGTCAACCCCTGGTAGAATTTGATATTCAAACGATCAAAGATGCTGGATTCTCCGTAACGACACCAATTGTGATTGCCAATTCAAAAAAATATCATGACGTTAAGCTAGTGGACGAGACTATGAAGTCAATCCAAGCAAATGAACCGTTATTGGCGCTTGATTAATCAGATAGTGGAAGGATGATTTAGAGATGTATTCAAAAACAATACCAACTGGATTTCCAAAAGGATTCTTATGGGGTGGTGCAACTGCTGCTAATCAAGTTGAAGGTGCTTGGAATGTTGACGGTAAAGGTCTAACAACTGCGGAAGTCGTCAAGAAAGCTGAAGATCGGCAAAACTTTACGATGAATGCAGTGACGAAAGAGAGTATTGATGCAGCAATTGCTGATCAATCAGATGTGTTGTACCCGAAGCGTCGTGGTGTAGACTTTTATCATCATTATAAAGAGGATATCGCATTATTTGCCGAAATGGGCTTCAAAGCTTTTCGATTATCGATTGCTTGGGCACGGATTTTCCCTAAAGGTGACGAAACAGAACCGAATGAGGCTGGCTTGAAATTTTACGACGACGTTTTTGCTGAGTGCCACAAATATGGCATTGAACCAGTCGTGACGATCTCGCATTATGAAATGCCATTAGGACTCACCTTGAAGCAAAATGGTTGGGCTAGTCGACAGACAATTGCTGACTTTACGCGCTATACGGAAGTGTTGTTCAAACGCTACAAAGGTATTGTGAAATATTGGATGACATTTAATGAAATTAATGCCTCTACTTGGGGATTCACGGGTACAGGAGCAATTGATAGTAATCTGGATAGTCAAGCGCAGACACAACTACGCTATCAAGCGCTACATCATGAATTTGTTGCGAGTGCCTTAGCAGTACAACAAGTCCATGCCATTGACCCAGACGCTAAAATTGGATGCATGCTAGCACGGATGCAAACTTATCCCAATACGCCAAATCCGGTTGATGTGCGGGCTGCACAATTGCAAGATCAACTCAATTTATTCTTTACGGATGTCCAAGTACGTGGAGAATATCCTGAATATATGAATCGCTATTTTGCTGAAAATGGGGTTGCTTTAACGATGGCTGCCGATGATGAAGCCACTTTGAAAGCTGGAAAAGTTGACTATCTTAGCTTTAGTTATTACATGTCATCGGTAACTTCTGCCAGTGACAATGTGGAAACAGCTAGTGGTAATCTGATTATTGGGGGTAAAAATCCCTATCTAAAAGCCAGTGACTGGGGTTGGCAAATTGACCCAGTAGGCTTGCGAGTTTCACTTAATGAATTCTGGGATCGCTATCGTGTGCCATTATTCATTGTTGAAAATGGCTTGGGTGCCGCTGATAAATTAACTGCAGACGGTAAGGTACATGACGATTATCGGATTGATTATTTACGGTTGCACATTGCGCAAATGAAAGAAGCCATTAAGGATGGTGTTGACTTAATGGGATACACGACCTGGGGCCCGATTGATTTGATCAGTGCCTCAACGTCAGAAATGAGCAAACGCTATGGCTTTATCTATGTTGATCAAGATGATGAAGGCAACGGCAGTTTGAAACGGATTCGCAAAGATTCTTTCAATTGGTATAAAAAAGTCATTGCGTCAAATGGCAAAGATTTAGCTTAGGTTGAATAGCGATTACTGGCAATTTACCGGTAGTCGCTATTTAGCTAACGTTTAGTTAGTCGTTTACATTTAAGGTTGAATTTACTAACCAATATTGATTATACTGGAAATGTAAGGGCTAACATGTTTATAAAATAGGTAAGTCAGAAAGGGTGTAGTATTAATGTCAGCATTTCCAGAAGGATTTTTATGGGGCGGCGCAACCGCTGCAAACCAACTAGAGGGTGGCTATCAAGAAGGCGGTCGGGGACTCTCAATCGCCGATGCTTTACCTGGTGGCAAGGACCGTTTCAAGATTGTTTCACAACCAGATTTCGATTGGACCATTGATGAAGCTAAGTACACGTATCCTAATCACATGGGGATTGATTTCTACCATCGTTACAAGGAAGATATCGCATTATTTGCAGAAATGGGCTTTAAATGCTATCGGTTCTCTATTGCGTGGTCACGAGTTTTCCCGAATGGTGACGAAACGGAACCCAATGAAGTCGGTTTGAAATTTTATGATGCGGTCATCGATGAATGTTTAGCTCACGACATTCAACCCGTTATCACGATTTCACATTATGAATTACCACTTAACTTAGCTAAAAAGTATGGCGGCTGGAAGAATCACTATTTGATTGAATTCTACGAACGTTTTGCGCGGACTGTTTTGACACGTTACGCCGATAAAGTTAAGTATTGGATGACATTCAACGAAATCAATAGTGCGGCCCACTTTCCAGTCATGGGTCAAGGGATGGTCCCGTCAACTGGCGCTAACGACAAGAAGAATGTTTTCCAAGCTTGGCATAATCAATTCGTAGCGAGTGCCAAGGCAGTTAAAATTGCGCATGGGCTTCGGAAAAACTTGCAAGTTGGTTGCATGATCTTATATGCGACTAGTTATAGCTATGATTCGAATCCACAAAACCAACTTGCTAACTTGCAACAGAATCAAGATTTTAATTATTTCTGTGGTGATGTTCAAGTTCGTGGGGAATATCCTGCTTACACGAAGCGATTATTAGCTAAGTATGATTTGAAGTTTGAAGATCTGCAAATTACTGATGGTGAATTAGCCTTATTGAAACAATATCCGGTTGACTACATTGGTTTCAGCTATTATATGTCAATGGCAGTCGAAACGACTGATCAAGACACTGATACGGTTGCCGGCAACTTAATGGGCGGCGTTAAGAATCCGTTCCTCAAGGCGAGTGACTGGGGCTGGCAAATTGACCCAACTGGTTTGCGGATTGCCTTGAACGAGTTATACGATCGTTACCAGAAACCGTTATTCGTCGTTGAAAACGGCCTAGGTGCGATTGACAAGCCGGATAAAGATTTCAATGTCGCAGATGATTACCGTATCGATTACTTGAAACAACATATTCAAGCAATGGCTGGTGCGATTGCTGATGGTGTTGACTTAATGGGATATACGCCGTGGGGTTGTATCGATTTGGTGAGCGCTTCGACCGGTGAAATGAGCAAACGCTATGGCTTCATTTATGTCGATTTAGACGATCAAGGTCATGGCACCTTGGATCGCTATCGGAAGAAGTCATTCTACTGGTATCAAGATGTGATTAAAAACAATGGTCTAGAAAAGAAAAAACCAGTCAAGCCAAAGGCGGATCCACTTAACCTGAATCTCGATTAGCACGTTAGAATTAGTGTTCGGCAAACTTGCTGAGCACTATTTTTTTATTTTGGCTATTTATTACAGTCTAAGAGTTTGCTAAGATGGTAGTTAAGTTAAAAAATGATTAAAATTTCAGGAGTGATTTATAATGACAGAACGAATTGATGGTCACACGATCTTAATTGGCTTAATGGCGTACCCTATCCGACATTCTATGTCGCCGACGATGCATAATAATGCCTTTGCAAAGCTTGGACTTAACTACGCTTATTTAGCTTTTGATGTCACGGCTGAAAAATTACCGGCCGCAATCGACGCACTCCGAACGCTTGAGATGCGTGGCACTAATATTTCCATGCCGAATAAGCAACGAGTCATTCCATTACTAGATAAATTGGATCCAGCTGCCGAAATGGTGGGCGCAGTGAATACGATCGTTAACGATGACGGTGTTTTGACTGGCTACACGACCGATGGCATTGGTTTCATGAAAGCTTTAGATGATGAAGAAATCGATATCCGTGGTCACAAGATGACGTTGGCTGGTGCTGGTGGCGCCGGAACCGCAATTGCGGTTCAAGCGGCTTTAGATGGGGTTAGCGAAATCTCGATTTTTAACTTACATGATGCAGAATGGGATAACGCGGTCCGTAACGTTAAGCTGATTAATGATCGGACGAACTGTCATGCGACTTTGCATGAGTTAGAAAATCGGAATGATTTCAAAGCCGAAATTCAAGACTCATTCATTTACACTGATTCGACTGGTGTTGGGATGAAGCCTTTAGAGGGTCAAACCTTGATTGATGATCCTAGTTGGCTGCGGAAGGATTTAGTCGTGTTTGACACAGTTTATGCCCCACGGACGACAAAATTGATGACCGTAGCGCAAGCTGCAGGTGTTGAACACGTCTTCAATGGTCTTGGCATGATGCTTGAACAAGGCGCGGCTGCCTTCAAGTTGTGGACCGGGAAAGAGATGCCGGTTGATTATATTCATCAAATTTTGTTTGACGACGATGCGGCCAATGCGTAATAAGATGGTCAAGTGTCGTAATCTGAAATTGGGTGTGGGCCGACCGAAAATTGCGGTACCAATTACCGGGCACACGATGGCTGATATTCTAGCAGCCGTCCCAGCAATCAAAGCCGCCCAACCGGATTTAGTCGAGTGGCGGATTGACTTTTATGATGCCGTCATGGACCCCGTAAAACTACAACAAACAGGTCAACAATTGCGAGCCGTGCTTGGAGATATTGCCTTGTTAACAACTTTTCGGACATCTGGTGAGGGCGGCAATTTGGCATTGACCGAGGCAGCTTACTTTGATATTTGCGCTACGGCGTTAGCTGGAGGATATACTGATGCGTTAGATCTTGAACGCTATCATGACGAAACGGCCGTCAAACGCTTAGTTGCGCAAGCGCATCAACAAAACGTGGTCGTCATTATGAGTAATCATGACTTCGAGCAAACCCCAGCGCAAAGTGATATCGTTCAGCGATTAGCCAGCATGGTTGACTGGGGGGCTGATATTGCTAAGATGGCAGTGATGCCACAGTCTGCCGCTGACGTCTTAACTTTATTGGCCGCGACTAACGAGGCCCAGCAGACGTTAACACAACCAGTCATCACTATGGCAATGGGTGATTTAGGTAAAGTCTCACGTTTGGCTGGGGAAGTTTTTGGGTCATGTTTATCGTTTGCCACAGTTGGTGCAGCATCAGCGCCGGGACAAATTTCGGTCGAACGCTTGCGTCCAATTTTAGATGAGTTAACATTGAACAATTAATAGAAGAGATTAACTGAATACTCGATGCCGACTGGGCATTGGGTATTTTTGTGTGGATTTATACAATATAAACGTTTTTTCTTATCAATCTCAGACAAACTGATTATTTCCTATCATGGATTATCACAATTTATTACCACAAACTACCTAGCTAGAATGGTTGCTAGCCGACTTTTTAAAGATTGAACATCGGACCATAGTTCCTCAGCTGTTTCGGTGTTACCAATGAAGATGATTTTAGCATGAGAATCCGCATAATTGATGGCATCATCGGACATGTTTTTGGCAAGATTAGCTAAATATTGTTTCAAGTGCTTGGTTTGCTCAGTTGAAACTGTCATGTCGGTCACCACTAAAACGACGTTATGTGTGAAGAGTATTTCTGCTAGAGCTATAAAATAATTGGTAACAGGAAGTAATTCAGAAGATGGAAATTTAATAGAAAATGATGATTCAAGTTTAGCAGTAACCTCGGTCAAAAAACCAATTAGGGTTGTTTGACTGGTTAGCGTCATCGTAATGTGATTGGTTCCGCAATCTTTTTGCAGTTGGTCCAAGTAATGGTGTACGAATCTTGTTTTAACTTGATCATTGGAGCCGAACACTAGAATTTGAAGACCTTGTTGTGAAAATTCACGAGAAATTGTTTTATTCAAAATATGATGAGGAGTCTTGTCGTTGTTTTGTGATAAACCGTCGTTATTTCCAGACATAATTTTGCACCATCCTTTTTGGCTACATCGCAGTCAATCAAATTAACCGATCCTGAGCGGTATAGTGTTGCCAACAATAACTGCGGCTGAACTCCTTAAAGCGTTGGACCGACGGCGTGATGAAGTGATTACGCTTCATGACTAAGTAGAGTTGGTGCTGTAGCGGTTGGTCGACCAATGGCTTGAGCAAGACACTACTTTGTTCTAATAGTGGTAAGTAAGGCATTAACGCCACGCCAAAGTTGTACCGTACGAATCCAGCCATGGTGTGGTCTTCTTCGACCTCGTAGGCAACTTTGGGGGTCACGTGGGCGCGTGCCAAAATTTGGTCGATGAGTGGGCGTAAGCCACTATTCTTAGTGAATAGGATCATCGGGTAGGGAGCTAAGTCGGTCACTTTCAATTCTGATTTGACGGCTAAAGGGTGCTGGGCCGAGACGGCAGCCATAATCGTTTGTTGGACGATTGGGATGAAGTCGAGGACATCGTTAGCGGCACTCGCTCCTAGTTTTTCCACATTGGAAGCTAAAACGAGATCATAATGTTCGTTGGCTAGGTCTTGCAACAAGTCATTGGAATTACCTTGTCCCAGTTGAAATGTAATCGCACGATTTTGCGAATCAGCTTGAAAGTTGGCGATTAGTTCTGGTACCAGTTCTTGTCCTAGGGTGTAAGTAAAGCCTAGTTTAACGTGGCCGGTATCTGGATTCATTAATTGTTGGACCAATTCGTTGCCTTGTGATAAATCATTTAAACTGGCAGTGATGTACGTTAAATAGGTGCCGCCAATGGCTGTTAATTTAATATTACGACCATCTGGCTCAAATAACGGCACCCCAAGTTCAGATTCCAGCTTTTTGATGGCGTAACTGAGTGTCGGTTGCGAAATACCAAGGTTCTCAGCGGCTTTAGCCATGTGTTGTGTGCGGGCCAATTCTTTGAAAAATTGGAGGTGACGTAGATTCATAGAAATGGAACCCCTTTCATTGATAGAAAAATTCAATCAATTAATTAAAAAACGTTTATTTATTATATTAAACCATTTTGCTAAGATGACAAGTGAATTGAGTAACAAATAACCGATATTTAAAATTTTATGAGGAGTGATTAATGATGACGGAACGAATTGACGGACATACTTTACTAATTGGTTTGATGGCGTACCCGATTCGGCATTCAATGTCGCCGACGATGCACAATAACGCTTTTGCCAAGTTGGGCCTAAATTATGCTTACCTAGCCTTTGAAGTAGGTAATGACCAATTACCAGCCGCAATTCAAGCGATTCGGACTTTGGATATGCGGGGGTCTAACATTTCAATGCCGAATAAGCAAAAGGTCATTCCTTTACTAGACAAATTAGATCCAGCCGCTGAAATGATTGGGGCAGTTAACACTGTTGTGAATGATAAAGGCATTTTAACCGGATATACGACTGATGGGCTTGGGTTCATGAAGTCATTGGATGATGAAGGCCTCAATATTCGTGGCCAGAAGATGACCTTAGCAGGGGCTGGTGGCGCCGGAACTGCGATTGCGGTTCAAGCTGCCTTAGATGGCGTCAGCGACCTATCGATCTTTAATCGGCACGATGCCGAATGGGATAATGCCGTGCGCAATGTCAAGCTCATTAATGAACGAACCAATTGTCGGGCAACATTACACGCCTTGGAAGATCGTGACGATTTTAAAGCAGAAATTCAAGATTCGGCGATTTATACGGATGCCACCGGTGTTGGAATGAAGCCATTGGAAAATGAAACGCTAGTGACTGATCCAACTTGGTTCCGTAAAGACCAGATCGTTTTTGATACCGTTTATGCCCCACGAACCACCAAATTGATGAAAGTGGCACAAGCTGCTGGTGTGACGCAGGTCTTCAATGGTCTGGGTATGATGCTTGAACAAGGCGCTGCGGCTTTCAAATTGTGGACTGGTGAAGAGATGCCGGTCGATTATATTCGCCATATTTTATTCGATGAAGATGCGTAGTCAGCCAGTGATAAACCAGAAAGGGGTTCGTTAAACATGCAACCAGTCGTTAACTGTCGCAACCTGAGCTTAGGAATGGGGCGACCAAAAATCGCTGTACCGATTACCGGTAAAACGCTCGCAGAAATTCTTGCTGCCGTGAAGCCAATTAAAGCCGCGCAACCAGATCTAGTGGAATGGCGGATTGATTATTTTGACGGTGTAACGGACGCGGAAACGCTACAAGCCGCTGGCCGAAAATTACGAGCCGCTTTAGGTGATCTGGCGTTACTCACGACTTTTCGCACAAAAGGTGAAGGTGGCGAGCGGACGTTAAGCGATAGCGATTACTTCAAAGTTTGCGCCAACGTCTTAACTGGTCACTTTACGGATGCGCTCGACATTGAACGCTATCATGCTGAAGCTGCCGTGAAACAACTCGTGGCCCAAGCTCATGCCGCGAACGTCATCGTGATTATGAGTAATCATGATTTCGACAAGACTCCAGCGCAAGCAGAAATCGTTCAACGGTTAACCAGTATGGTTGCGTTCGGTGCGGACATCGCCAAAATGGCCGTGATGCCACAATCTGTTGCGGATGTGTTGACCTTACTGGCAGCAACGAACGAAGCTCGACAATCACTGTCACAACCGATTATTACGATGTCGATGGGGGATTTAGGCAAGGTATCACGCCTAGCTGGAGAAGTGTTTGGCTCATGTTTATCATTTGCCACAGTCGGGGCTGCCTCGGCGCCCGGCCAAATCGCGCTCGACCACTTACGGCCAGCGCTGGAAACGTTGAAACTAAAGTGATTTTTGAAAGGAAGGTGACCATCCGTGAGACAGTCACACAAGAAATATGTGTCCCAGTTTCAGATGATGGGCACCGTCATCGCCATCACGCTGTTTGACCCACAACTGGCACTGATTGAAGCGAGCTACGATTATTTGCAACGGATGGATCAGGTCTTTTCGATGAATCGACCGGATTCGGAGTTAATGGCGATCAATCAGCAAGCCGGCGTGCGACCTGTTAAGGTCAGTGCCACTGCATTTGAGCTGATTCATGATGCGTTGCAGTATTCACAGCGACATGCGGATAGCTTCAACGTTTTGATTGGCCCCTTAGTAAAGCTGTGGCGAATTGGTTTTGGCGGGGAGCAAGTGCCAGCTGAAACTGAGATTCAGCGGCGATTGAAGTTGATGGATTTAAGCCAAGTCGCTTTGGATGCTTCAGCGCAGACGGTTTATTTAAAACAAGCAGGGATGCAATTAGATCTCGGCGCGATTGCTAAGGGTTATTTTGCCGATAAACTGGTGGCGCAATTACGAGCCGCGGGGGTTGCGAGTGCCATCGTTAATCTTGGTGGTAATGTGAAGCTTTTGGGTGAGAATCCTTTAACGGTAGATGGTCGCTGGGAGGTTGGCATCCAAGCACCGCAAGCCATTCGGGGCATTCCGTTGTTACAAGTTCAAATGCCTGCCCGCACGATTGTGACCTCTGGTATTTTTGAACGTTACTTTAAGGTCGGCAATCATATGTATCATCACATTCTAGATCCGCAAACCGGTTATCCGGTCCGAAATCAGGTCGATCAAGTGACGATTATCACCGCCCAGTCAGAGTTAGCCGAAGTTTTAGCGACCGTTTGTTATTTCAAAGGACCTCAAGCTGGCGCTACTTTGATTGCCCAGACACCACAAACGGAAGCCGTATTTGTCGATCATCAACAACACGTTATTGTTACCAGTGGCTTACAGCCGCGACGCAAAGGAGTGTATTCAATTGAGTAAAAATGAACAAATTCAAGGCCAAGCAATGGGCCACAATGGCATTATTAATTATGAAGTGGATATTCAGGATAATAAAATTGAAGATCTGAAAATTTTGAAGCATTCAGAAACGTCCGGTATTTTCAATCAAGTCATTGATAAATTAAAACATAACATTATTGAAGAACAGTCGTTTAATGTCGATACGATCAGTGGGGCGACAGTGATGACGCAGGCGCTACTGAAGTCAGCGGACCAAGCAGTGACTAAGCAAGGTATTTCGGTGACACCCGTGCCTAAGAAAGCCCAGTCTGGGGCCATCAAGCACTATCAAACTGATGTCTTAGTTATTGGCGGTGGTGAAGCGGGCTTAGTTGCTGGCTGTCGAGCCTTAGCGCAAGGTCAAAAAGTGATTTTAGTCGAAAAGAATGGCTACTTAGGTGGCGCGACTGTTTTAAATGGTTCAAATGTGGTCGGTACCGGTTCAGATGTTTCTGCGCAAATCTTTGACAATAATCATGATACGCCCGAAATGTTGGCGCAGGATGTGGCTCGTGAAAGCTTAGAAACGAACTATCCGGCCTTGACGGATTTAATGGTCAAGCATATTGGGCCAGCGATTGATTTTATTAGTCAGTTTGCCAACTTGCATTATCAAAAAGCCCAAACGCAAACGCCTGAACATTCAATCAATCGTCAAATCGAATTGCCGTCTGCTTCTAGTTTCGAATTCATTCAAAAAGTTTCCAAAGCCTTTACTGCTGCGGGTGGTCAGATTTTGCTGGATATGCCGGTTCAATCTTTGCGGCTTAATCGGCAAAAGCAAGTGACGGGCGTGATTGCCAAGCAACATGGTCAAACGGTTAAGATCAAAGCACGTTCGGTCGTGCTCGCCACGGGTGGTCATGGTGCTAATCAAAAGATGCGTGGTGCTGAAAGTACAGGCATCGATTATTATGGGCCAATGACGTCGACTGGTGATGCCTATCGCTTTAACGATGCGCTGGACTTGCAGACCCATGATTTAGGGTGGTACAAGATCTATCCACATGGGGTTGAAGTTGAACCGGGCGTGGCTAAGTTAACGACTTATGCGTCTAAACAAGCGACCGATATGGGTTCGATTTACGTGAACTCAAAAGGTGAACGGATCGTCAATGAATCGAACGTTTATACGGCGTTCCGCAATGCCATTTTGAAGCAGGACGATAAAGTGGCTTACTTGCTAATGGACGAGCGGACTTGGAAGAAAGTCTATGACCTCTTGATCTTGCATGACTTTACGCCCCAAGAAATTCAAGGCTACTTCGCGGATCCGGCCAAACGGCCCATCTTTGCGAAGGGTGATTTACAGACGGTCGCTACGATCGCCGGGATTGATAGCGCGCATTTGGCTAAAACGGTGGCAGCCTATCAAGGTTATGTTGCGGCTGGTCATGATCGTGAATTTGGCCGTGATCCGCAGTTCTTGCATCAATTTGAAGGTGAGACTTACTATGTCATCGAACAACGCGACCGTTTTGCGACGACTTTAGGTGGCTATGCGGCGGATGCACATAACTTACAACTGTTGACGACTAAAAACACGCCGGTCGCGAACTACTTTGGTGCTGGTGAAGTTATCGGCGGTGCCAACGGGCATGATTCAATGCCAAGTATGATGAACACTTGGGGAATCTCTTCAGGTTATGTTGCTGGCGCAGCGGCGAGTGCCAATGCTAAGCGTCAAGCCAGTGCTGGCGATAATGAAGCGCACCTCGTGGCTATTGTTGGGACCAATGCTTCCAAATCTTATAATCGAAAATTGTTGACTGCGATGAAGGAATTATTTGATGCCCAAGTAAACTTTGAAATTTGCGAGATTGCGGATTTGCCATTGTTTAATGAAGATGATTTAGACCATGAACCGGCCAATGTCAAAGCACTAGGTGCCAAAATTGCGGCCGCGGATGGTGTGGTCATCGGGGTACCCGAATATGATCATGCGATTCCTGCCGCGTTAAAGAGTGCCATCGAATGGTTCTCCTGTGCGGAACATCCGTTTAAAGACAAGCCGGTCATGATCGTCGGAACGTCGCTTGGCATTCAAGGAACGGTTCGCGCCCAAATGAATCTCCGGCAGATTCTGGATGCGCCCGGTGTGGATGCCCAAGTGATGCCAGGCAATGAGTTCATGTTGCCGCAAGCTGGAACTAAATTTAATGAATTTGGCCAGTTGAACGATGATGGCAGTGAGCACTTCTTGACCCAATGCTTCAACAATTTCTTAGATAGCTTGTCATTGAAGCCAGCTAAGGTCACAATCTAATAATGAAAAAACCAGTCAGACGCTAAAATTTGACTGGTTTTTTGAATATGTGGGGTGCTTAGTCACTGGTGAAGCATATTTTAGGATTAAAGTTCAAAAAATATCATATGTACTATACTTATGTTATAGTAAAAATGTAAAAAAGAAGTGCAAATGAGCACTTCCTACAGGCAAACCCTTTTAAGAGTAGTGGCCGATAATTGGTAAATTAATAAAAATAATCACCTAAAACTGGCTAAAGTTTTTGTAGGTGGTTATTTTTTTGTTTTCTGGTCCTGCGCGACTCGGTAGATGAACTTAGCTAAATCGTGTCAACTTATAAATTTAATTGTATAAAAATAGCGATGCCTCAGATTGAGACATCGCTAAATGCTGATTAGTTTATTCAGCGGCAGCTTGGAAGAAGATGGCAGTACCCCAGTCTTGGCCTTTGATTGCTGATTTAGCAAGCTTAGCAGCGGCTTCTGGGTCGTCTGAACTGGTCTTGAAGCGTAGTTTCATACCTTGCTTTTCAACGAATTCAAAAGTGACGCCGTCTTCGTTATAGTTGTTTAATAGATCAATAATTTTATCTTGCATTAGTGGTGAGTTTACAAAAATCATGAGTTATCCTCCTAGAATTTTAGCGTTGTTTGTTCACTTAATAAAGCGCTTTCTAAAAGCTTAGCAATTTTAACGAAAGCTGTCAATGGGAGACTTGGCAATCAGCTGTGGTCTAATGCTTTGTAGCGCTTAGGTTTAAAATGAGTCATCAAATATCCGTCTCCAGTGGCCAGCACAGTCGTCGTAAAGCAAACTTACAGTGAAAGCACAGATCTGCAAGGTGAACGAACTGGTTAGCTTAAACATAAGCTGGTGGCTTAATTAATGGAATATTGGCAAAGCTAGAATTTGGTAGTAATCAATTGAAATTAGAATCACTAATTAGCGCAGGGCGGGCTGGATGATGCTCAGTGGTGAAGTTTTTCTTAGCTGCTGGGCTTCCGGCTTAGAAAAAGCCCGGCTTGTGAGACCGCACTTTGGCTCACAAACGTGGCCACCACGTTCCAGCATCAAGCCAGACCAACCGGAGCGGCAAGTTAAGCAGATATCCCCTAGTTAAATGTTTTACTAAAGTTCGCCATGGCATCTGCTATAATAAATAATGAAAACGGTTTATAAAACACGGAGGTGCTTGGCAATTGGAAACAAAAGAAACAGTTTTTGATCGATTGAATGGTCAGGATGTACTGCGATATACCTTAATTAATGATCAACAGACCAGGATTTCAGTCCTGAGTTATGGTGGAACTTGGCAAGAGTTTGTGGTCAATGAAGATGGGGTGGAGCGACCACTCATTTGGGGCTTAGATACCATGGCCGACTATCAACGCGTGGGTTTTTGCCTTTGCCAGTCGATTGGCCGTGTCGCGGGTCGCATCGGTGGCGCTAAGTTTGAGATTGACGGTCAACCTTATCAAGTAGATATGAATGAACAGACGCACTCATTACATGGTGGCTTGCACGGTTTCAACACCTTGAACTTTACGGGTGAATTTAGTCGGACGGCCGATAGCGTGAGCGTGACGTTAAGTCATCATATTCGTGCAACTGATGACAATTATCCAGGTAATTTAGATGTCCAGATCAAATTCACTTTGACTAATCAGAATCGAGTCTCAATTGCCTTTACCGGTGCGACGGATGCGGCGACACTCTTCAATCCCACGAACCATGTGTATTGGAATGTGGCCAATGATCGGACGACACTAGCTCATCAGTGGTTACAGATTCATAGCGCAAAGCATCTTGAATTTGATACCGAGAAGGTGCCAACCGGTCGGAAATTACCGGTTAAAGATTCAGCTTACGATTTTAATTATCCGCAACCAATTCAGGAAGCTTTAAAACAGCTCAAAGTGGAAAGCGATGGGGTGGAATTTGATGACGCCTATGAAGTGACGCCGAGTGCGACGACCCCAATCGCGGCTTTAGGGGATACTGATGGTCAACGCCGGATCAGCTTATATTCAGATCGGAATAGTCTAATCATTTTCACGGCTAATCCCTTTGATGGGGCGCAACAAGCGGCGCATCAGTATAATGCTTTAGCCACAGAAGCGCAGACTTTGCCAGATGCGATCAATCACGCTGACTTCGGCAATATCGTGCTACGTCCCGGTCAGCCAGTAACGCACACCATTAGTTATCAATATGAACGGTTAACAAAATAGCAAAAAGTAAGGGCCACATCGAAAGATGCGGCCCTTACTGTACCTAATAATTATATTAATAATAGCACATTATTTAAATAATGTTAGGTTTTCTACTTACTTTTTTTTAGTTGTGCGCGAGTTTGGTTTTGACTTTGCTCTAAATTGACACTGGTATCTGTGGCGTGTGCCTGATTCTTCGGCCAGAAGAAGGCTTCGATTTCTTCCAAAGTTTTGTCTTTGGTTTCTGGTACAAAGAAGTGTACGCCGACGAAGATGATCACGTTCATTAGCGCGAAGAAGATAAAGGTGTTACGTCCGCCCCAAGCGTTCAACATGACGGGTGTAAATTGCCCAACCGCCCAGTTGGCGCCCCACAGAAAGATGGTACAGATACCGGAGGCTCGGGCCCGTAAATAGGTGGGGAACAATTCAGGAATCATGATCCAAGGAATTGGTCCCATGGAGATGGCAAATGAGATCACGAAACCAAAGAGGCTGATTAAGAGTAACAGACCGTTACCACTTGCAAAAGCGTACGCAATGGCGGCCGACCAAGCGGTTAATAAGCCCGCACCGATCATCAATAACTTTTTGCGGCCCGCGCGGTCGATCATTAACGTTGCGCCAATCGTGGCGACCATGTTAATGACCCCGATACCGGCAGTTGCCATGAATTGGGAGTTACCACCAAATCCGGCCGTCTGAAAAATTTGTGGGCCGTAATACATAATGACATTCATTCCAGCAGCCTGGTTACAGAAGGCTAAGAAGATCCCGATACCTAGTGCGCGTCGTAGCCCGGGTTGGAACAGTTTAGCCAAAGTTGAGTTGCGATCGCGACGAATCGCCGTCGCAATTTCCGTCATTTCGTTTTGCGCGCCAGCTTGACCATTGATCTTAACTAAAATATTGAAGCCGGCTTCGACTTTAGTGTGTTGGATCAACCAACGAGGACTTTCAGGTGCAACGACTAACGCAATGAAGAAGAGCAAGGCTGGTACTGCGCCAATACCGAGCATCCAACGCCAGCCGGTGACTTCGCCCCAATGGTAACCGCCTTGATTAACAATTAGGAGGTTAACGAAATAAGTTAGGGCAATCCCGATGGTGGTTAAGAGTTGGTATAAGGAGGACAACGTACCCCGAATCGCAGCTGGGGCGACTTCTGAAATATACGTGGTGGCTAATGAAGAAGCTAAGCCAATCCCAATCCCACCAACGATCCGAGCGCCCACTAATTCAGCTGGGCTATGGGTCGCAGCGGAAAGCAAGGCGGCGATGAAGAACAAGCCAGCGCCCCACATGAGAATTTTACGGCGTCCAAAGCGATCACTCAAGAAGCCGGAAAAGGCGACCCCAACGACGCCACCAATCATAATACTGGATGTAATGAAGCCTTGTGCGGCCGGGGACAGGTGATAAAGGGTCTTTAAAAAGCCAATGGCTCCTGAAATACAAGCCGTATCATAACCATACAATAAGCCAGCCATCCCAGCTGCAAGTGAGATGAGGATGACGTAAAACTTACGATGGGTCTCTTCCTTAGATGCCATAATCAATTCCTCCTAAAATCTGTTAACAAATCGTGAATTTATTTACTAAAGTTTACTTAAAGGAGTTTAGTTCAAAAGTTGGCCTAATGTCAAGCGCTTTCTTTGCTGAAAATAACCTCTTTGATTAACATTATTGTTAGAGTCGTGATGATAACAGCCCCTTTTAGTGTTGAAAAAATTTAGTTAAAATTGAAAACGGTTGAATTCGATTGACACCAGCAATGGAAAGGCTTATATTAATTCTAGTAAAACTTTTAGTAAAAATGGAGGGTCACAAGATGAGAACCAGCGACTTACAGCAAGAATTTAAAACAACCTTTAACCGAACAGCAGAACGGGTCTTCTTTTCACCCGGTCGAATTAATTTGATTGGTGAACACACCGACTATAATGGGGGACACGTTTTCCCTTGTGCCATTAGCATTGGGACGTATGGCGTTTATGCGGCACGGACTGATCAGACGGTACGGCTATTCTCAGCGAATATTCCGGCGCAAGGCATCGTTACTTTTGATGTTAATGAGTTAACTTACGATAAGGCTGCTGGTTGGACGAATTACCCGAAAGGCATGATGGCTGAATTGGTCAAAACGGGCGTTACGTTTGATCATGGCTTTGATTTATACATCCATGGTAACCTGCCGGATGGCGCGGGGTTATCTTCGTCAGCGTCCATCGAACTCTTGACAGGGATCGTTTTAAAGACGGCCTTCAAGTTAGAGGTGAGCCAATTAGAATTGGTTAAATTAGGCCAAAAGTGTGAAAACAACTATATTGGCGTCAATTCAGGCATCATGGATCAATTTGCGGTCGGCATGGGCAAAAAGGATCAAGCCATTTTATTAGATACTAATACGATGGCCTATTCATATGCGCCGGTACAATTAGGCGACCACGTTATTGTCATTATGAATACAAATAAACGCCGCGAATTAGCGGATTCCAAGTATAACGAACGCCGCTCAGAGTGTGAAGAAGGCTTACGGCGTTTGCAGACAAAGTTGGCGATCAAATCGTTAGGTGACTTGAATGAGGCTGAATTTGACGAAGCAGCTTATCTCATTAATGATGAAACGTTAATTAAGCGCGCCCGCCACGCTGTATTTGAAAATCAACGGGCCATTCGGGCAACGAAGGCTTTGGCCAATAATGATCTGGACACCTTTGGTCGGTTAGTGACAGCTTCACATGTCTCATTGCATTTTGATTATGAAGTGACGGGGAAAGAGCTCGATACGCTGGCTGAAGCCGCTTGGCAACAACCAGGCGTGCTAGGGGCTCGGATGACCGGCGCTGGTTTCGGTGGTTGCGCGATTGCGATTGTGGCTAAAGCTGAAGTGGCTAACTTTAAAGCCAACGTTGGTCAGGCTTATCGTGATGCGATCGGTTATGACACAGATTTCTATATTGCAGAAATTGCGGATGGCCCCAAAGAATTGGCTTTAGTTGAAGCATAAGGATTAAGTAGAAGTGGAGGAATTGAGATGGCAGTTTTAGTTTTAGGTGGCGCGGGCTACATTGGTTCACACGCCGTTGATCGATTGGTTGCAAAAGGTTATGATGTCGCGGTCGTGGATAACTTGGTCACCGGGCATAAGGATGCGATTAATCCCAAGGCACGTTTTTACGAAGGCGATGTTCGGGATACGACTTTTATGACTGAAGTTTTTGATAAGGAAGATGTTGAAGGGGTCATTCACTTTGCAGCCTTTTCGATTGTCCCAGAATCCATGCAAAATCCGCTCAAATACTTTGATAATAATACGGCAGGTATGGTTAAGTTATTAGAAGTGATGCAAAAGCATGACGTAAAACGGATTGTCTTTTCATCAACTGCCGCAACTTATGGTGAACCCAAACAAGTGCCAATCAAGGAAACTGATCCCCAAGTGCCAACCAATCCTTATGGTGAAAGTAAACTAGCGATGGAAAAGATCATGCATTGGTCGGATGTGGCGTATGGCATCAAATTTGTCGCCCTACGTTATTTCAATGTGGCAGGCGCAAAACCAGACGGCAGCATCGGTGAAGATCATCATCCTGAGACCCACTTAGTGCCAATTATTTTACAAGTGGCTGCGGGTGAACGAGACCAATTACAAATTTTTGGTGACGATTATCCAACGCCTGATGGGACCAATGTCCGTGACTATGTACACGTGGTTGATTTAGCAGATGCCCATATTTTAGCCTTGGAATATTTGAAACAAGGTCATGATAGCAATGCTTTCAACCTAGGTTCTTCGACCGGCTTTTCAAATAAGCAGATGTTGGATGCAGCACGGACTGTTACGGGTAAGCCGATTCCAGCTGTGATGGCACCACGACGAGCAGGCGATCCCAGCACGTTGATTGCGGCTAGTGATAAAGCGCGCGATGTTTTAGGCTGGACACCACAGTATGATGATGTCAAAGAAATTATCAAGACGGCTTGGAACTGGAAACAGCGTCATCCAGCTGGTTATGATGATCGAGGGGGCCAAGCTTAATGACAACTGTCGATCAATTTGTTACCGCGGTGATTGCCTCACCGTCACAATATACGGAATTAGACCAGATCTATGTGCATAATCGCGTCTGCGCGCTCGTGGGCGATGAAGCGCCAATTGAAGCGGTCGATGACCAATTAACGAGTCTAACGGATGCCCTAGTTCAAACGGCCATCAATCAAGGTAAGATTGAAGATAGTCCTTCAGATAAGGCTATTTTGGCGGATCAATTAATGGATCTCGTGACGCCATTACCCTCGGCTTTAAATCAAACGTTCTGGAATAAATATCAAACGAGTCCACAAGCGGCGACCGACTATTTTTATCATTTGAGTCAAGCCAATGACTACATTAAGACTCGTGCGATTGCGAAAAATGTGGTTTTCCCGGCCAAGACTGATTTTGGTGACTTAGAAATCACGATTAATTTATCCAAGCCTGAAAAAGATCCGAAAGCCATTGCGGCCGCAAAGGATCAACCAGAAAATGGTTATCCGTTGTGTCAACTCTGCATGGAGAATGAAGGGTATCTTGGACGGCTCGGTTACCCGGCGCGGAGTAATCATCGAATTGTGCGGTTAACGCTCGGTGGCGAAACTTGGGGCTTCCAATATTCGCCCTATGCGTATTTTAAGGAACATTCGATCTTTTTGGATCAAGTGCACCGACCGATGGTGATCAATCGGCAAACGTTCAGTAATTTAATTGAAATCGTTAAACAATTTCCACATTATTTCGTGGGCAGCAATGCCGATTTGCCAATTGTCGGCGGGTCGATGTTGACGCATGAACACTATCAAGGTGGACGACACGTTTTCCCAATGATGAAGGCGCCGATTGCTCGCAAAATTGACTTAGGTGTGGCGGATGTTGAAGCCGGCATTGTTAAATGGCCCATGTCAACGATTCGCTTGATGAGTTCGAACACTGAGGCCTTGTTGGATGCCGCAACTAAGGTGCATCAAATCTGGCAAACTTATTCAGATGAAAGTGTTGAGGTTCGCGCAATGACGGCAGGTGTTCGGCATCATACGACGACTCCAGTTGCTCGTAAAGTTGGCGATCGCTACGTTTTAGATTTAGTCTTGCGTGACAATCAAACTTCTGCCACTTATCCCGATGGTATTTTTCATCCCCATCAGGATGTTCAACATATTAAAAAAGAAAATATCGGCTTGATCGAAGTGATGGGACGGGCTATTTTGCCAGCACGGTTGAAGACGGAACTTCATGAGGTTGCAAATTACGTTTTGGGCCGTCATAATCAGATGGTAGCCATGCATCAACCTTGGGCAGACGCCCTAAAGGCGAAGCATGACTTTACTGCCGATAACGTCACTGAAATTATCGATCGTGAAGTGGGCCAAGTCTTTGCCCGGGTCTTAACGGATGCTGGGGTATTTAAATGGGATGCCCAAGGCGAAGCGGCTTTTGATCGGTTTGTAGCGGCAGTACAAGCAAAATAATGTTATTTTGAAATCAGTCCTGGTTTGACCGGGATAGCTTAAAATAGGGGGCCATAGCATGGCGGCAACACTAAAAGACATTGCAAACGCCGTTGGGGTTTCGCTGGCGACGGTCTCACGTGTCTTAAATTATGATCAATCTTTATCAGTGGGCGATGAGACCCGTCAGCGGATCTTTACCGTCGCAGATAAATTACAATATTCAAAAAACAAACGACGGACCAATGTGCCCGTTGCCAAGCAAAAGTTGGCGATCGTGCAGTGGTATTCAGAGTCCAAGGAACAAGATGACCTGTACTACATGTCGATTCGAATGGGAATTGAACGGCAGGGCCAAGCCCGTCAATTTGAAGTCACTCGAATCTTTCAAAATGATACTGGTCAGTTGGACGCGGATGTTGATGCCGTGATTGCGGTCGGTAAGTTTAGCCCACAACAAGTCCAAAATATGGCCACCTTGACTGATAAACTCGTCTTTGTCGATGATGACCAGTTTCCGGCTGGTTTTGACAGCGTCTTGACGGACTTTAAGCTCGCCACGGAACAGGTCGTCGCTTATTTCTGGCATCAAGGCATTCAAGATATCGGGATGATCCATGGTGCGGAAATGACGACGGATCATGCACTAGAAGTCCCAGATCAACGTTTCTTGAGCTTTAAAGCCGCAATGGAAGCGCGTCATGCCTTTGATCCAAGCCGGGTCTTTCAAGGCGACTATACGAGCCAATCTGGTTTTAAGATGATGCAACGTGCCATCAAAACCCTAGGTACTGATTTACCACGGGCATTCTTTATTGCGAATGATCCCATGGCTGCTGGGGCTTTGAAGGCGTTGCAAGCCGCCAAGATTAAGGTGCCTGAACAGGTCAAACTGTTTAGCTTTAACGATACGTCGTTAGCGACGTTTGTGTATCCGGAATTGAGTTCAGTCCGGGTCGCAACCGAATTAATGGGTGAAACTGCAGTGGACCTGATTGTAAATCGCTTGAAGACTGGACGTACAGTGCCACAACGCGTGGTACTGGGGACTCAGTTGGTTGAGCGTGATAGTACAAAATAAAAAGTAAGCCAAATTGAAAATCGATTTGGCTTACTTTTTATTTAGAACGTATGTTCTTTTCTCTTGAGAGTGGGTATACTGAAAAGCATAGCCAGACAATGAAATTAGGTACAAGCCAGCTAAAAGCTGAACAAAAGATTAATTAATTGAAACACGTGTTTGATACGTGTATTATCAAAACTGTCTTAAGAAAGATTACGGCTGAAAAATCGTAAATTGTTGCAGCTATTTTTGACTAATGGTTGGGTACTTTTTAGGCACGGCCATGATCATGATGTCTGGACTAATGGCACTGAAAAGGAAATTATTCCGCGGCATCGTGAGCAAAACGAGCGCTTGGCACAGCACCTGATAAAAAAGCACATTTTAAAGTAACTGGGAAATCATAGAGCGAGGTATTGCAATGAAAGATAGAATAGTTGTTTATCCAATTGTTATTAGCTATGAAGAAGATGGAACCGATGTGCCATATTTGGTAGCGATTCCGGCGCTGGATGGCATGACCCAAGGTAAATCAGTCGCAGATAGTATTCAAATGGCACGTGACTTTATCGGCTTGAAGGCAATCACTTTATTGGCTGATGATGAAGAACTACCAGAAATGCCGAAGAAGTTGCCAACAACGACTAATAAGGATGACATTGTGACGTTAGTAGATGTCAATGTTGATGAGTATCGTCGTAAGCATGATAATCGCGTCATTAAAAAAACACTGACGATTCCTAACTATCTAAATGAAGCTGGAATTGAAGCCGGCATCAACTTTTCGCAAGTGCTTGCTGAATCCCTGAAAGAAAAATTAGAAGCATAGCAAAACAGCATCCAAGGCCTTTAATCTTGGATGCTGTTTTTTAACGAATCAATGGTGCCTCGGCGTGCTTATAAAGAATATTAATTGTCCGTCTCCGTTGATTGACGCCTTCAAGCTGTAAAGAGTTCGGTCAGACCAACCGAAGTGGTAGGCCGAGCAGGCACTTATTGTGAGTTACTCGTGTTCACCAACGGTCACATTATTCTTACCATGTTGCAGTACCAAATAGTGCAACGTGCCAAATACAGCACCAACTAAGGCGGGAACCAGCCAGTCCATCCCACTTGACGCTAATGGCATGAAGGACTGAACCTGTGCCATTGCCCGACCGAGGGTACTTTGACTAACAGCTGCTGGGAACGCAGCCATCATGTCGAATACGGCTGGCACAACTGTGAAGACTACGACCCACCGATAAACGACTGCGGCTTTATGAAACAGTGGCGACAAGATCGACAGGAAGATCAAAGCCATCGCTAATGGGTAAAGAAACATTAGTACAGGGGTCGACCAAGCAATGATCTGGTTTAAACCGACATTTGCCGTCAAAAATGAGGCCAAACAAGTGACACGTAACCAGGCTTTATAACTTAAAAAGCCAAAGTGTTTATGGAAGTCTTGTGCGAATGCGGCAACTAAACCAATTGCTGTAGTCAGGCAGGTAGTGATGATCAAAACTGCTAAAACTGCCTGACCAAAGGCACCCATATAGTGATTCACGATTTGATTAAAGGCGACCCCGCCATTGTCGGAAAGTTTGAATACACCTAATGATTGTGCCCCGACTAAGATGAGCAGCACGTAGATGACGCCTTCAAAACTCATGGAAAATAGCCCCGCTCGAGCGGTGACCCAGGCCGCTTTATTCGGATCGGTTTGGCCCATAAAGTTCACTGCCGTCACGATGGTTACCCCTAAAGCTAGGCCGGCTAAAGCATCCATCGTGTTGTAACCTTGTAAAAAGCCGTTAGTAAAGCCGGCCGTTTGATAAGCGGCGGTGGCTGTGGTCGTGCCGGCACTGGCTAATGGACTACTGAAAGCGACAAAGAAAATAACAACTAACAATAATAAAAATAATGGATTTAATAATTTGCCGACGCGGTTCATGATCTTATGCTGCTCCAGCGACAAATAGTAGGCGAGTCCGAAGAAGGCCGCCGAAAATAGTAGCAACGCTAAGGTTTGATATTTAGCGGAGAAGAATGGTGCCAGGCCAACGGTAAAGGAAACTGTTGCTGTTCGGGGCGTGCCGAAAAACGGGCCAATAGTAAAGTGGATCAAGACCATGAAAACGACGGCGAACGTGGCACCCAGGGGTTTACCAATGTCGTAGACCCCTTTGGATTTCGTGACACAGACGGCTAGCACTGAAAGTAGCGGTAACAAGACGGCCGTTACGAGAAATCCCAGGGCGGCGATACCCCAGTGACTGCCAGCTAATTGACCCAAATGTAGTGGAAAAATTAAGTTACCGGCCCCAAAGAAAAGGGCAAAGATCATGGAACTGAGGGTCACATAGTCGCGTTTAGTTAAGTTGCGTTTTTGGATTTTATTTAGCATAGAAAGTCTCCTTATAATTTTGTTGGTTAAACAAAAAACGTCCTTGCAGTCTGAGAAATCTCTCAGATACAAGGACGTTTAAAACGTGTTACCACCTTAGCTTCGCGACAGTATCGCTACCATCACCTTCAGAGGTACGGCAAGTGACCGGTCGCTTGCGATACCTTGGCTCGATAATGGGAGCACCCAACTGCAACTAGGCCGTAGCCATCGTCACTGCCGCTCAAAACTGATTTTCGGTCTGCACAATGTTATGCCATTTCACCAAAGCGGCACTCTCTTGGAACAATTGTGATGACGTACTGTGTTTATCAACGCGTTTGTTAACCATTTTTTAATGTGTCTATAATCTACTGCCGATTTTATAGCCTGTCAACCTTTTTTCTGAAAAAAGTGATTCAGTTAGTGCGATTTTCGCGTGAAAGATGGATAATAGAGTAAAATTATGATTAGTTAGGAGGCCTGTAAATGGCTGATGACACAATTCCTAAGTGGCAAGTCAATCAAAATCGGCATACACGTTTTCGGACGATTGTTGGGGTCTTGCGCAAATACAACGTGTTAAGCAACTTAGCCCGTCAAAAAAATCCAGATCAAGTACGGGCCGCCTTTGAAGAACTCGGGCCAACCTTTATTAAAATTGGGCAAATTTTGTCGTCACGGACTGATATTGTGAAGCCAGAATTTGCAAATGAATTTAAGAAACTCCAAGACAATGTTCGTTCAGATGAGTATGCCGTCGTTAAAGAGACGATTGAACGCCAGACGGGAAAACAGATGTCCGAGATGTTTGCCAGCTTCGATGAGACCCCATTTGCGTCGGCTTCAATGGGTCAGACTCATCATGCAACACTGTTGAATGGCCAAAAAGTCGTAGTTAAAGTTCAACATCCCGGCATTGATGCGGAAGTTGCCTTAGATATTTCATTGTTTGAGCGGGCCTTGCCACTCTTACGATATATTCCAGATTCCTCGGTCATTGATTTGAGCGAAATGGTCGCCGAAATTAAACGGTCACTATTTAATGAACTTGATACTAGCATTGAAGTGCGCAATGGCACGCGTTTTTATCACTTAAATGATCATGATGATATTATTCGCGTTCCACATGTTTATGCGAAATATAGCACGCAAAAAGTATTGGTGAACCAATATATGTCGGGGACCAGCATTCAGCATTTTATGGCCAAAATGGTGCAAGCCGACGAAACCAGTGATCATCAGTATGACGAAGAACGTCAATACTTGGCACATGTCTTGGTGACAAACTTTTTGAAACAAGTTTTCGAAGACGGCTTCTTTCATGCTGACCCACACCCTGGCAATATTCTGTTACGTGAGTTAAAGCCAAGCGATATGGGCTATAACGATACTGTAGCGAAAAAGACGGGAATTATTGGTAAACGTAAACTGCCACCGTATCGTTTGGTCTATTTGGATTTTGGAATGATGGGGTCGATTAGCCCCAACTTGATGGACGGGATCGCCAATGTGGTGATTGCTGTCACTACTGAAAATACCCGTCAAGTTGGGAAGGCCATTTTGGCCATCTCTAATCGAACCGGTGAAGTCGATGAAGAAGCCTTTTTTAGTGAATTAGCCCCATTTTTAGGCCAGTATTATAATTCCGGGCTGGGCGACATTGATTTTCAAGGCTTGATTTTTGAAATGGTTAAAGTTTGTCGCAGCAATAATATCCAGGTTAATCCCGAAGTAACGATGCTGGGGAAGGCTTTTGGAACGATTGAAGGTATCGTCGAAACATTAGATCCTAATTTATCGATGATGGATGTCGCACGACCGTTTGCACGACAATATATGCGCGAACATTTGAATTTGCGCAATGAATTAGAAGATGGTCTGTTAGCCACCGCGCAAAGTTTGCGTGATACGCCAAAATTACCCTCACGATTACTTTCCGCTTTAGATACTTTTGAAAATGGTCAGACGCGTGTTAACATTGTCTTTTCACACCGCAAGATGTTTATTGATCGCATCGACACCATGGTCAACAAAGTTGTCTTGGCAGTCATTCTAGCGGCCTTGATTGTTGGCTCATCCTTATTAGTTCAAAGTCATTCGGATAATAATTGGATCACTTATATTGGAATTTTTGGCTATGTTACAGCCGTTGTCGTGATTATTGGGTTACTAATCGGAACGTTACATTCCTGGTATCGACACTGGCGGCAAAAATAATTCTATACAACGAGTAATGATAGTAAAATATGTTTTTAATTGGATATAATTCATGATTATATGTGAAATATAACATAATCGGGACCTAAAAAATCGGCTCACAAGACCAATGCGGTCAAGTGAGCCGATTTCATTTATATGTCAAAAATTAGTCTTCGCTACCCATGACACGTGCACAGTAGGCGGCCAGAATCGCGCCGACTTCTGGGGCTAAAATATAAACCCATAGATGTGAAAGTGCAGTACCACCGGCAAAGATTGCTGGTCCAATTGAACGTGCTGGGTTCAATGACCCACCAGTTAAGTTCAAAGCCACGATAATTAAGAAGGCTAAAGTAACCCCAATCGTGACGCCAGCGAAGTCACTGTTACCATGTGCGGCACTGGTGACGTTTAAAATAACCATTAAGAACAAGAATGTGACGAGCGCTTCTACAAAGAAGGCCATCCCAGCATTAATTTTTGAAAAATCAGTTTGACCCAAAGCAGTCGTTGATAGGCCCAAAGCACTGACGAAACTGCGAATTGCCGCAGAAGCCACAATAGCGCCTAAGATTTGACTAACGATGTACCATAAGGCATCCATTGCTTCGATTCGACGGTTAATTAACATTGCTGTTGTGACTGCAGGATTGAAATGGCCGCCAGAGATGCCCCCGAAAGCATAAGCAGAGACGGTAATTGCCAACCCGAAAGCTAAGCCAATCGTTAAAACGTCACCTTTAGCGACAACGACTGCGCCAGTCCCAAGAAAAACTAGCATGAACGTGCCGAGGAATTCGGCTAAATATTTGCGCATGAAAATTCACGCTCCCTTTTTAGAATAAGTACTAACTTGTTTCCATTTTACAATATTTTGTCATGAGTCGCTCGTGATAGACTCAAAATATTAATGATTTTGATAAGTTAAATACAAGAATATCGTTACGCTTAAAAGCGAGTATGCCACTAGCAACACCAATTATGTGATCTAATTAAAAATGTGATGTCGTTCGCTGATAAATTATTTTATGTAAACTGTCGAGGGTCGCTAGTCGATTCTAGTTGGTTCAACACACAAACTAACTAATTAGAACACACGTTCCCTTACGCGGCTACTTGTGATATCATTAGACAAGGCCCACATTCCGTGCCATGATAAGGATTAATACGGCTGATGGCCGTCAAAAATAAGTGATTTTTAGGAGGCTTTACCGATGCGCTTTTTACATACCGCCGATTGGCATATTGGCAAAAAGTTACATGGATTTGATTTATCTGAGGCACAAACCCACGCGTACCATCAGATTCGGCAACTTGCAATCGATGAACAAGTTGATGCAGTGGTCATTGCGGGGGATCTTTATGACCGCGCGATTCCAAATGAAAAATCTGTCACACAGTTGGATGAGATGTTGATTGATTTAAACTTGAAACAACATTTTCCAATTCTGGCAATCAGCGGTAACCATGATAGTGCCACGCGTTTGCGCACGGGGAGCCGTTGGTTTAAAGAAACTAAGTACTATTTAAATACAAAATTAAGTCAGGCTTTAACGCCAATTGAATTTGCGGACACGCAATTTTTCTTACTACCATATTTTGAACCGTTTGAAGCGCGGCGTTATTTTGAAGATGACCAAATTCGGACAGCTGAAGCTGGCATGATTAAAATTGTCGCGGCGATGCAGGCCAAATTTAACCCAGCCAAAAAGCACGTTTTAGTTGCGCATTTTTTTGCTGCTGGAAGTGAGCATGTTGACTCTGAAACTCAGGTGACTGTGGGAGGCTTAAATGCCATTCCAGTAGGCTTGCTTGCACCATTTGATTATGTTGCCTTGGGCCATTTGCATGGCAAAGATGCTTTGCATGCGGACCGTGTCCGTTACAGTGGCTCACCGGTGAAATTTTCAGTTTCTGAGGCACAGCAACAAAAGGGCGTGTGGATCGTGGATACCGACCCCTTCAAGATTGAATTTAAGCCATTGAGCCCTGAACGCGATGTCCGAGTATTGGAAAATGATTTTGCAACGCTCACCAACCCTCAATACTATCAACAACAAAAACAAGATGACTATTTAGCCATTCGGTTGACCGATAAACGCGTGATTCCCAACGTGATGCAGGCTTTACGAGAAATCTATCCTAATATTATTGAGCTGGAGCGCGCTGATGGCCCCGTGCTGACGGATACTGCCACGGCACAAATTGATCCAACACTTGATCCGATGACTTTGATGACCCAATTTTTTGAGCAGATGACTAATGATGAGATGACCGCGCAGCAACAAACTTGGGCGGCCCAAGCGCTCACGGCAGCGACTAAGGAGGACAACTAAGATGCGACCTTTAACGTTACAATTGGCCTTTTTTGGCCCCTTTCGTCAACAAAAAATAGACTTTACTAAATTTACTGATTTTCCAGTTTTTTTGATTAGCGGGAAGACAGGTGCAGGTAAAACGACGATTTTTGATGCGATGTGCTTTGCCTTGTTTGGCGGCACGTCTGGTGGCGATCGCCAAGTGAAGCAAATGCGTTCAGACTTTGCGACCTTTGATGATGAGACTAGTGTCACCTTTAACTTTGAACATCAGGGGCGGACGTATCAGGTCGTCCGTTTACCAGAACAAGAAGTCGCAAAAAAGCGTGGTGACGGTACCCATGTACAGCCCGCAGCAGTGACTTTGACGGTTTTTGACGAGGCTGGACAGGAAGTTGATGAGTTAACTAAAGTTAACCAAGTTCAAGCTTATATTCGTGACTTATTACAACTGACTCGTGAACAATTTTCACAAATCGTGTTATTGCCACAAGGTCAATTTCGCCAATTTTTGATGGCTAACAGTGATGATAAAGAAAAAGTATTGCGTGATATTTTTGGGACGTCGTTGTATCGCGATTGGGCGGATCAACTGCGGCGGCAATTGAAGCAGCAGCAACAAGTGAGCGCCCAAGCCACGCAGACACTACAAACCTATCAGCAGCAGTTAACTTGGACAGATTTAGCAACGGCTGAAGCGGCCAAGTTAGCGCCACAAGCGGCAGTTGACCGCCAATTAACGGCACAGGCGGCTCAAACGACACAACGTGCTGAACTGAAAACAACATTTGATGCGGCTAAAAAAGCGCTAGAAAAAGCCCAACAAGCTGAGCAAACGGGTCAAACTTTACAAAAAAATCATGATCAGTTAGCGAAATTACTGACTATACAAGCACGATTGACTGAGCAGCGACCAATCATTGAGGCACAGCGGACACAGGTCAAAACGTTGGAATGGGGTCAAGGCTTAGCAAATGCTGCACAACAACGTACCTTGGCACAAAAACAGGTGCAAACTGAATCCGCTGAACAACAACAGTTGACGACACGACAAGCTGAATTGACAACGGCACAAGCCGCAGCGAGCGCTACTGTTAAACGGTTGGCCGATCAACAAACGGTTGCTAAGCAACGACAAGCCGACATTACCACTTTGACGGGAAAACGCCGCGTTTATGAACAAGTGGATCAAACAAAGCAAGCCTTAAAGCAGGCCAAACAAGCAGAAAGCAAGCAACAGAACGTTCAAGCAACGACGACAGCCACCTTGTCTGAATTGACATCAGAGCAAACGACACTTACGCCAATTGGCGCCCAATTGCCAGAGTTCATGACGCAAGCGGCAGGTTTAACCACCCGGCAACGTGATTTGGCTGATTGGCATCAACAGCTAAGCGCTGTGAAACGGCAACAACAAGTGATTGAAAAAGCCCAACAGACGGTTACTCAGCAACAAAAATTAGTGACAAAACAGCAGGCTCAGGTGAGCGAAAAGGAACAGCGTTATCTACAATTAGATAGCGATTGGGCCAGTGCACAGATTGCGATATTGAGTCAGCGACTCTTGCCGAATCAGCCTTGCCCGGTCTGCGGCTCAACCGAACATCCACAACCGGCCCCTGTTGAAACGATTACGGTAACCGAAGCCGCCGTTAAAAAAGCGCAAACCGCGAGTGTTGAGGCAAACAAGAAGTTGGCTTCAGGGCAAAGTCAGTTAGCCAGTCAGCAACAAGCCGTCACGACGGCACAAGCCCAATTAACGAGTTTGATGACTACGCTTAAAACCGCAATCGGTGATCTTGCCGATGAAGCCGCGACATTAGCGACGATCGAAACTAAGCTGCAGACCGCAGAACAAGCATTGGCTTTAAAGCAACGAGCCAATGCCGACCAGATCAAACGCGCTCAGCAAGCGCAACAACGTTTAACAGCGTTAAAAACGCAACTTGCTGAAGTGACCGCCCAACAACAGCAACAAGCCCAAGTTGTCACGGCCGCCACGAACCAAGTGCTGCAATTACAAACGCAATTAACTGATCGGCAAAAACAATTATCGCCGGATTATCCAACTTTGACGGCCCTTGAAACTTATCTGAAACAACTCAAGGCTGACCAGGCCAAATATGAAGCAACCGTAAAACAGGCTGACCAAGCATTGGCTCAGTTAAATGATCAGTTGTCGGCCGTTAAGGCTCAATTGAGTACCACCCAAAAGCATTTGAATACGGCCCAGGCGACGGTGGCTAGTCAAACAGCGGACTTAACGGCCGCGATGACTGCGACATGGGGAACAGCCGACTTTGAACGATTGCAACAACTTCTTAGTCAGTTGCCAACGTTACCTGAGTTGCGACAAACGATTAGCGATTATGATCAGCAACGTTCGGGGTTACAAGGCCAACTGACAACGGTGAAGCAGGCGATTGCCGAGCGCCCCGCGCCTGATCTAGCGGCGCTATCTGAACAAGTTCGAACGGCGCAAACGGTGGAGCAACAAGTGGAACAACAGTATTATGACTTAGATCGTCAACTACGAGCTAATCAAGCTTTGGTCAAAAAAATGCAGACGACCTTGGCTGCGGTGCATGAGCAACAGGCACAGTTAGCGGAGCTCTCACAATTGTCACAAGTGGCCAATGGTAATGGCGCGCAAAAACTCAGCTTAGAACGTTTTGTGCTACAGACCTATTTGCAAAAGGTGCTGCACAAAGGAAATCAACGGCTGCAGCAGTTGACACGTGGGCGTTATCAATTCCAATTGGAAACGTCTTATGGCACTTATCGTAACGGGACTGGCTTGGAAATCAATATCTATGATGATAATGCCGGGAAAGTTCGTAGCGTGCATACGTTATCTGGTGGTGAGAGCTTTGTTGCTGCACTATCTTTGGCGTTAGCGTTAGCCGAAGTGATTCAAGAGCAAGCCGGTGGCATCAAAATTGATGCCTTGTTCATTGATGAAGGCTTTGGGTCATTAGATGAAGAAGCCTTAGAAATGGCCATGGAAACTTTACAACAAGTTGAAGGGCAATCACGGATGATCGGGATTATCAGTCATGTGACAGAGCTAGAAAGTCAGTTACCAGCACAATTACAAGTGATTCCAGAAGGTAACGGCGAAAGTCGGGTAAACTATCAGTTAGCATTTGACTAGCTGTTTCACGTGAAACAATCATGAAAATGGAGGAAAAAATGGCATTATCATATCAAGGACTATTAACCGCAGTACCGGTTGTTTTGAAGGCTGGTAATGTCCCCAACATTGTCGGTGAAGCGGGAATTGGTAAATCTGCGCTAGTTAGTGAGGTTGCCACACGCCTGGGAGCTAAGCTATTTACAACGGTCGTGAGTTTATCAGAAAAGGGTGATTTGGCGATTCCGGTACCGCCATTAACGAGTGATTCTTTTATTCAAACAAAAGCCTATGGTCAATTAGCAGATGTTCAATTTGGCTATGCTCACACATTGATTGAGATTATTAGTTATGCCGAAGCCCATCCGCAGCAACCAATTCTGTGGTTCTTAGATGAGTTCAATCGTGGAACTCAAGCGGTTCAAAGTGAATTGATGAACTTAGTTTTACAACGAACGATCAATACATTAACGCTACCCGCACAAGTTCAATTGATTTTAGCGGAGAATCCGGATGCTAGTATGACGGGCTTTGAAGGGAGCGACTATGGGGTAGTAGCCGGTGATGCGGCAATCAAGGATCGGACGGTGCGCTTGGTAATGCGCACGGATGCCGGGGATTGGTTACGTTGGGCCGCGGCGACAAATCCTAAAACGCAACAGCCCAATATTGCGCCATTGGTGCAGCAATTTATTGGGGAAGATGTCACACGATTGAATCAGGCGGATGAACAAGCTGACTTAATTGTGACTCCCCGCGCCTGGGCGCGGGTTTCGGCGAACTTGGTCGAATTAGAAAAGCTACCGGCAGCGGCTCGTGAACAAGTGGCGTTGGATATTTTTCAAGGTGATATTGGGGCAAATTTAGGCTATGCGTTTGAACAATATTTGGCCCAGCAAGCGATTCACTTAACGCCAGCGATGATTTATCACGAACAGCCTGCAGGTGCAGTTGTTCCGGCACCGGTCCTCAAACAATTTCAGGCGATGAGTGAACCTCAGAAGAGCGCCGTCTTACGCAGTTGCTTAGGCGTGACGAGTCAGTATCCGTTAACAGCCGATCAACATGCGGGTCGTTTTTTACAACTTTTGCAAGCGCTGAGTCAAGACGGCCAATTTGCGTTAGTGCAACAAATCGGTCAAAATCAGGATTTATTGAAACAACTTTATACGGCGAACGTCACTAAAACCAGTCCGTATGCCACGGCACTTTATCAGTATTTACAACAAGTGGCGAGTTGGTCGAATCAGTAGAAACGAGTGATCAGGATGTTAAATAATGCGGCGGAATATGCCCGTTGGCGTCAAAAAATTAATCAGCATCCAACCACGGCTTTAGTCGCTGCTGGCCAGACCATGGTCGATCGCGCTGTGATTGAGTTATTGGCAGCTGACCAATTTTATGGTGAGGTTTTAACACGTTTGCCACGCAAATCGGCGCGATTGAAGGCTGCATTTGCTCTGACCTGGCAATCAAACCAGCTAATATTGCAGTTTTCAGCAAGTCATTTGGCACAGACTTTTCCGCGTTTCGACAGTTTACAAGCTGGGTTAAAACATGTGGCGTTGCATATTGTATGGCAGCATCCATTGCGTTACCGGCAACAACTAACAACGCAGCGGCAACTGGTCACATTAGCAACCGATTTGGCGGTCAATCAATACGTTGATGGGTTACCGGCTGGGATGACCAGCCTGAGCACGGCACAAGCGTTAGTTAAAACGCCATTGCCGTTGAAGGCCGATTCGAGTGTGTATTTAAAGCTCTTGCAACCAGCACCGTCACCAGCTAAATCAGCTAGTCAGCCCGGACCATCAGCAACTGGCCAAGCACCACAAAAAAGTGTTGGTCACCAGCCAGCACCCCAATTAATCGATGATCCAAGTGGATGGCAAGCTAGTTCCGGTCAGTTGACTAATCCAAACTTAGCGGCAAATCGACTACAACAGTTAACCCATGATGCTTGGACACACACCCAAGAAGCTGGGCGGGGACTGGTGGCAGGCCAAGTAGTTGCGCACTTAAAAGTCAGGCAGGCACCGGCGGCTTTAAACTGGCGACGGTTATTAGTCCGTGGCTTGGGACAAATTCCAAGTGGGAAGAAGCCCTCCCGAGCACGCTTTAATCGGCGCCAACCAGCTCGTATGGAATTGCCTGGTCAAATTAGTGAGCTGCGTTTGAACGTGCAAGTCTATGTTGATAATTCGGGCTCCATCAGTGACCAAACACTACAGTATTTATTGAGCCAAGTGGCTAGTCTGACGCGGGCAATGGCTGTGACGATTACGGTTAAACCATTCGATGCCATTGTTCAACCGGGTCAAACTTATCAAGCCAGTCTGCCACAACAAGTTCGCTTTGTTCGTCAAGGCGGTGGTGGGACGGTCTATCAGAGTATCTTTGATGACTTAGCGCAGCATCATGTGACGAATCGGTCAACACTGGCATTGATTTTGACAGACGGGCGTGGTGAACGGACGGTGGCAACTGCTGGCTTTACCAATGTAATCTGGTTGCTGGCGCATGCGACGGATCACCTGTCCGTTCAACCAGTTATTGGTCAAGTGGTGACTTTACAAGGGGGCACTTCGCTAAATGGCTAACTTATTGAAACCAGCCGACATGCAATCGCTACTAACGCATGATTGGCGTTATCAACGTGCCGCGGCAGTGCTAAAGGGTCATTGGTTGCCCATCATCGCTGAAGAAGAACGGCCTTTTCGACAAATGATTCAGCCGGAAGACTTACAATTTGCGAAAGCTTTATTAGATAGTGGCACGTTGACCAGCCGTTTCCAGTTTGATCGTTATGCCGGGGTGCAAGCAATCAGTCAATACTTTGGCAACCAACTCAGCCCGGCTGCACAACGCTGGTTAGCTCAACCTTATATTTGAAACGAGTAAAAAAGGACCTGCAAACTGAAATTTGCAGGCCTTTTTAGCAGGGCTACTTTTGTAAAAATTGTCGCCATGCGTGTTGGCGTTGGTCAATATTAGGCTGTTGGCCCTGGCGAATCCGAGTTTGCAAGCCGATCCGTACTTCCAACAAACTCTGTGCCAACCCCATACTAGCTTCGGTATTAATGATGGTTTGGTTGGCTTGGCCTTTTAAAATAACTGAAGCCAATAGCGTAAGATAATCTTCATAGAACTGATTGGTGGCTTGTTTGACCGTTGCATCGCTTGCCCCAAATTCGGCGACGGCATTAGCCATTAAGTCCCCGGTTGGCTGATCAGTACGCGTCAAATCGCGACTGTACAACATCATTAGGACTGTTAATGGCGTCTCGCCGGCTTGTTCCAACGATTGCATCGCTTGTGCACAAGCGGTCAACGTGAGCTGATGGTAACGTTGTAAGGCTTTGAGGTAAATGGTGTGTTTGTCACCGAGCGCGTTGTATAAGCTCTGTTTCTTGACGCCACTGGTGACGACGATCTCATCCATGGATGTATGATAATACCCATTTTGCCAGAATAGTCGCATGATTAGTTCAATGACTTGCTCGTCACTAAAGGTTTTCTTGGCTGGCAAATGTTTCATTCCCTTCAATAAAGCAACTTATTTTTTCTAAGTATACCATAGACCATGACTTGGCCTGCTGAGGGTTGGATGTCGATTATCTGAGTATTTAAAATTTGATTTTAGTATATAAAGATACTTGTTTTTACAGTAACCTCTAATCAATAGTTGAGCCAATGTAATAAATATATTTGTTAATATGAATCATTGTTACATTAGTCCAAATATGAGAACCGTTAACCAAAGGCAATCATAGCAACTAAATACAGCCAATTATTCTGTTTTTATATCACGGCTTATTGGTTATGATGATGGCTACAAATAGCTAATAGCTGTTCTCATTTTAATTTAATTAAAATATAATATTAACGGGATGATTGATTAAAGGGGTAATCAGTTTCTCAAAAAACAAAAAATACAAATTATGAAAACCCTTGATAATAAACTGATTTGGACAGTTTATATAAAATTAATTGTATTTTGATTAAAATGAGAAACTCCACATAAGTCCGTTAGAAAAGGATTTTTGGCCGTTGGTTAACCCCTCTTATTAATTGACAGCGATTACATTGCCGTGATATATTTTGCGTGCTGATAGGATAAGTTTACAAAAAAAACTATTGGTAGCTATGTTTGGTTTTGTTAATTGACTAATTGTAAAGTTGGGTAAAGGATGTGATGACATGCATTGGAAAATTGGTTGCGCTAGTTTAATAACTGCTCTGAGTGGCCGCCCGCTCATTGCCGGTGCAGATGTGCAACGTGGAACTTATGATGTGACCGTCACACAAACTCACTCGGCGGGAACCAATCTGGATCAAGGGCCGCTGGCAGGGTTGCTGCCGCAAATGAATGAAAGCCAGCAATGGCTCTTGTGTGGGATTGGGTTACTCATCATTGGTCTATTAGGATTACTAATCAAAATTTGGTGGCAAAGCCGTCGACAAATAAAGGAGCAATCGTAATGAAGAAGACAATTGGAACACTTATCGCTGGGATGTCACTTTTCGCTGTTTTACCCTTAGCTGCTCAGGCTGCTGATACGGATACCCAAAAGGATACTACTGCAGAAATCAACTTGACTCAAGATGAGACCGCTAAAGAAATCACGTTGGAAAAAGCGCCAACAATTAATTTAGGGGAACATGTCAATGATTTGGCTTCTCAAGACTATACTGCCGAAGAAGTAACTGACTTAGTTGAAGTTAAAAACCCGGGTAATATCTCTGGTTGGCATGTGGGAGTTAGTGCAACGGCTTTCCAAACGAGTGGCAGTACTGGAACTTTACGTGGCGCGGCTTTAACCTTTAAAAAGGGGACTGTTGCAGCCGCCGATAACAACAATGCCTCCAAGGCGCCAACTGCTAAAGAAGTGACGATCAATACTGAATCGCAACCGATCTTGTCGGCTGACGAAAATGAAGGTATTGGGGTCTATGACATGTCACATACCACTGACCAGGTCAGCTTACTGGTACCGGCTGGTAACTCTGCTGGGGCTTACAAATCAACCTTAACTTGGACCCTTAGCAATGCACCATCAGGCATTGAATCGTAGGTTAATCAGTTAGCGCTGCACTGATGGGAGTGAGGTGTAACTGATGCGCGGGTTAATTTGGTGGTTGGCATTAAGCGGTGTTTGTCTTGGCGGCTGGTTAGTTGCACCAATGGCTGGCCGTGCCGCCACGCAAATGACGCAGTCGCAGATTGAGATTAAGATTACCCCTAGTGAAGATGATAGTGCGGTCAAGCCGGTTGATCCAGATGAGCCGTCGAAACCGTATCCTGGCGATGATGCCGATCCTGGTAATGTTGATGGGACAGGTTCACGGGGAAATTTAACAATTGATTATTTAAGTAACTTAAAGTTTAACAATATTACGGTGGCGAGTGGTCCAACCACGACCACCGCAAAGAATCAAAAAGCGATGGTCCAAATCTCGGATCGCCGAGCAACTGGTAGTGGCTGGACGTTGCAAGTTTTACCCAGCGCACCACGCAATGGGCAACAAGCATTAGCGGCGACGATTGATTTGGGGTCAGTCGAAATCAAACCGGCCACGACCAATGTTAGCACCGCCCCACAATTGGTTAATGAAGGTCATTTAACGGCCGGATCAGTCAATAATGTGTTAAAGGCTGATCAACAAGCTGGGCTCGGCACATGGCTATTGATCATGAACCGTGGTTCGCAACCGACGACCTTACACTTGGCAGATCAAAAATTTTCAGCCGGACACTATACCGGTACCCTAACTTGGTCATTAACGAATGCACCGAGTTAGCATTACTGTGAAACCCGTGACAACAGGCGTGAGTAACGCCTACCCAGCTTGGCAATCGGCAATTAAGATTGTGTTGCTGGTTAGGCGCTACTCAATGACATCCTGCCAGTCACGGGTTGCGCGCTACATAAAATTACCATTGAAAAAAGGAAGGGGTAATGACGATGAAAAAATTATTATTAAGTTTAACGGTTATTATAGGAGTGATTTTTGGTGGGTTGACTGTGGCACACGCCGAAAATTTGAACTACACGGTTTCGGCGGACTTGCCCCAGAATCAACTTAATTCAAAAGTGTCCTATTTTGATTTGAAAGTCACACCTGGACAGAAACAGGATTTGACGATTCGCATTAAGAATAGTGATTCTCAAGCGCATAAATATGTGATCACGCCAAATCGGGCGACGACCAATGATAATGGGGTCATTGATTATAGTCAAAGCAAAGCTAAGGCGGATGCCTCACTAAAGTTTGATCTCAAGTCAGCCTTGTCGAAATCACAAACGGTTTCGGTGCCGGCGAAGTCGACTAAAGCCGTCACGTTCAAATTAACGGTACCGAAAAAAGGGTTTGAGGGCATCGCGTTAGGCGGTATCAACGTGGTTCAAGAAACAACGGCTAGCAAGAAGAAGTCTAGTGGCATGACGATTGAAAACCAGTACGCTTATGTCATCGGGTTGCAATTACAAGAACAAGCTAAGGTGACCGCTAAACCTAAAATGAAACTATTGGGCGTAAAAGCCAAACAAGTTAATTATCGTAATTATGTCACGGCTAATTTGCAAAATAATCAACCTGTGATCATGCATGGGTTGAAGATCAAGAGTTACGTGACGAACGCGGGCGGTACTAAAAAAGTTGTGACTGCGGACAAAGAAAATTTGGCCATGGCACCAAATAGTAACTTCAACTTTGCTATTGGTGATGGGACGAAGGCGCTTAAAGCGGGAAACTACACGTTACATTTAACGGCGACCGCGGAAAAAGGCAACTATAAGTGGGCCTTCACGCGCAACTTCACCATTAGTGAACAAAAAGCTAAGGAATTGAATAAGACGGCGGTCGGCCAAGAGAAACAGACTAATTACTTCTGGTGGTTCGTTGGCTTCGGCGTAGTGATTGTGGCCTTACTCGGCTTAGTCATTTGGTTGTTACTCAAGAACCGTCGGCATGATGAAAAACAATAATTGAGAGGAGCGGATTGCGATGCGCAAGCGACTAACAATAGGATTATTAGCCGGATTAATGGTGATGGTGGGCTTAGGCTTCACCGCCATGCGGTCGCAAGCTGCGGACACTGATCCGACTGCGGCGTCACCATTAGATACGGCACCGAGTGGGTTAGATCAGTTAGACAAATTATTTACGGTTCCGGCCGTCTTTTCAGATGGCGTGTCAAATGCTGCGAGCATTCAAAATGTGACCAATTCAGCTTCACCTAATACGCAAGCAGTTCAGATTAATAATTCTAAACGCCAATTAGGTGGGGTTTGGTCAAGTGATACCAATCAGTTTGACTTAAACCAAGATACGACTTTATCCATGTGGCTCTACTTTGGGGCTTCTAAAAGCAAAGCCGGTGACGGGCTGGCGTTTGTCCTGCAAAATGATCCTAATGGCACCACTGCCGCTTCCAGTTACACCAAGCAAAACATCATCGGTGAAACGATGGGGGTTTGGGGCGTTGATGACGATAAAAGTCGAACGGATTCGGCGGAAATTGCGGCAACCGCGATTCAGAATAGTTGGGCGCTTGAATTTGATACGTATTCCAACACGTCGAGTTCCTATAGTGATGCCGGGAGTGGTAGTGCCTTTGATGTCGGCATTAAAGGTCAGCACATGGCAACCGGTTATCCGGGTTTAGCGGACACGTATATTAATAAAAAAGTCACGCAACTTTTATGGGCAGATCGCTATCTCTTTACCCAAGCACATACCAATCCAGTTCCGAGCTTGAGCTTGACGGATGCGGCTTGGCATCACTTGGTTTTAAAGTGGGATGCTAGCACTAAAACGATGACTTATACCTTGAATGATGTTAATCCTGATGGGTCGACCAATGCTAACCCAATCACACGTTCGGAAGTGATCGATACAAGTCAGTTCCATAGTACTAATGGCTTGGTTCACTGGGGTTTTGTCGGTACCAACGGGAGTAATGCTGGGAATAGTTTGGTCGTCTTCGAATCCATCACGCATTTAAATATTGATGTGGATGCGGATATGAAGGTCTTTGATAAGACGAAGAATCGCGAAGTGACCACTGGTAGTAAGGTAAAAGCCAATGATGAGTTGGAATATACCTACAATCTTAATTATAAAGACGGGCAAATCGATTGGGAGCGGATTACGGCAAACATCGATCTGCCAAAAGCGGTGACCTTTAGCGAGGCAACGATTAAATACGCGGATGGCGCGACTCAGTTCTTAAAAGCGCCTGAAGCTGGCGCCGAGAGTGTGACGTATGACATTGGGAAGAATCTGCATGCTGGCAATGCCAAGGCGACGATTACGTTGACCGGTAAAGCCGATAGTGTCAAAGTTAACACGCAAACAACGGCAACGGATGCCGTTTTCGCGAATGAAAAATATGAAGCTAAAACTACCGCACCGGATTACCTGATTACAGTTGCGCAGCCATTGACACTCTACATTCCAACTCAGGATTATACGATTGATAACGGTAGTGATTTAAAGATTTCTGGCCTAGTGTTAGCCGAAGACTCAGAACAGCTGACCAACAGTTGGATTACGGTTTATTCCGAATTAAACGGCACGGATTTAGATCCTTTTAGGCTAAGTGATGATGATGAATCTGGGGTATTGAGAATAGCCTTGAAGTCAAATCAGCTGCATGTTGGTGATAATACCTTAGATGTGTATGTGATGGATGATGACGAAAATACGTCAGATACGGTTCATATTAAAATTCATGTGACCAGTGGTTCGCTCGGCTTCAAGACCGTTGCCAGTGCCAGCAAGTTTTCAGCTATTACGTTAGACGGTAAGGCCCAAACCTCGCAGCGAGAAGATGACTGGGAATTAGTTGTCGCTGATGATCGTGGCAAGGGATCTAGCTGGCAATTGCAAGCAAGTGCCGGTGACTTTACGACTGAAGCTGGTCGCAAGTTACCTGGTCAGGTCGTCTATAAAAATGGTGACCAATCAACCGTCATTAATGGGTCTGGTACCGTGATTGACAGTCACGAAAGTACCAGTGATGCGGATGAATACGATGTGACAAAAAATTGGACCAAAGATACTGGGTTATTGTTTGAAACTAATGCGGCAGCAACACCTGGGGCATATTCTGGAAAAATAACGTGGACGCTTTCAAATGCGCCAAGTTAACGTTTTAAAAAGCTATCACCGACTTTGTGTTGGTGGTAGCTTTTTGAATTGTGGCTAATATAACTAAAGGTTGAAAGACTCAAAAGTATCACAAATGTTGTCGTATCGGTAACCCATAAGCCTAAAGTAGACTCACCTAAATTTAGCGCTCCGTCAGTCAAAATCGGTGTGCTGTGGGGGACGTCGCCAGCCAAGGTACGGTCTGACGCCTCAATTCCAAGCCGACAAAACCCGTCTTTGAATTGCCCCGCGAGATTAGTCAGCCAAGAACGCCGATTAATCTCGCCGACACTGCACACCGATTTTGACTGACTTAGCTGGAGGTTGTTGCTGATAGCATCGGACGTGCAGGTGGTGTTTGACCGGCGTTCTTTTGCCGGCCTTACACCACCTGCACGTCCGGGAGATTTGAGGCTTTGGCAAAGTTTCCGGGCGAGGTTCAAGACGTTTCTATGGCTTGAACCGGTCCCTCGACCGCATGTTATCGGCAACAACCGGAAGCGGCAGTAGTCGACTAGTTTTCATTACCGGATTGTTGACGTAGTGGTGCAGACCGGCAATTTTTAACTTTCAACCTTTAGTTGATTAATTTGAATACCGAAGTTTAAGCAGGTTTGTTCAAAAAGGGCTTGTCGTTTTTTTGATGCATGCTTGGGACTTAATTGTAAATCTAGCGTATCCAGTTCATCAAGTGTGTAACCATCATCGCTCAGAATATAATGTCCAGCATGTTTTTCAATGAAAAGTTCAATGGTATCGTGATATATGTCTACGAAAGGGGTTTGAATGGTTGTAAAGTTTGCTTGTGGTTTGAATACCTGTTTTTGCGTTACCCAATCTAAATAGGCTTGTTGCAGGGAATGCGTATTGATACTCACGGCTAACACCTCGCTTTCTTTAATGATATCTGATAATCGACCGCCACAACAAAAATCCCTGATGCTAGCTCGTATCAGTTAGCATCGGGGATTAGTTTTATAGGAGGTCAGCAGAATAAATTATTCAGTTACTTTACTTGCGGCTTGGGCAATCGCGGCTTGGCCGAGAATGTTCAAGTAGTTAAATGGCCGGTCGTAAGTTGGTTGGAAGAACATGTCCACAAAGCCTAAGTCATCAATAGTGTTGTTGTTTTGAATCAGCACTGAGATCGTGTTGGCTGATTGAGAAACATCGTAGTCACTCATGAATTGTGCGCCTAAAATAACGCGAGTTTCTGGATTGTAAACCAATTGCATCAAAACTGGCGTTGTTGACGGCATAAATTCTGGCCGGTAGTTATCTTCAACTGTCACTGCAGCGGCAGGGATGCCTTCTGCTTTTGCATGTTCCAAGGTCATCCCAGAAGCAACGATAGTTTTACCAAATAGCATCAAACCAGAAGTAGATTGGGTTCCCATGTATTTCCGAGTTGGCTTGAAGATATTCAGCCCAACTAAGGTCCCTTGCCGCACCGCATTCGTTGCCAATGGAATATAAGCATCTTTATGGGTTGGGTTATAATGCACTGCGACTGAGTCACCGGCCCCATAAATGTCAGGGTCAGAAGTTTGCATATAATCATTCGTTTTGATTGAACCGTTGGCGTTCATGTCCACTTTACCTTTGAGTAAGGCGGTGTTTGGCCGGAACCCAACGCACAAGATAGCCATGTCAGCGGTATAACTGCCTTTATCGGTCGTAACGGTGACTTCATCGCCATCGCCACTGAACCCTTTGACCATCTGACCAAGGGCCATTTCAATGCCGTGGTCGACGAAATCTTTTTCGATTCGGTCGGTGTATTCTTGATCTAAATATTTATTTAAAATCCGTGGTAAGCCATCGATCAAGGTCACTTCTTTACCTTGACGTTGATAGGCTTCGACTAATTCAGTCCCAATATAACCACCGCCGATGACGATCACGCGTTTGGCTTCCTTGGCATCCGTCCAGAGCTTTTGTGCATGGCCCCAGTTTTTGCAAAGGTAGACATTTGGGTTGTCGATGCCATCGATTGGTGGGATAACTGGCCAAGAACCGGTTGTCATAATTAGCTTGTCATAGTGATCCGTTTTTTCTTCACCATTAACTAAGTCGGTAACGGTTACCGTGTGTTGGTCGGTGTCAACGGCTGTCACATCATGTTGCATGTGGACAGTTGCCCCAAGTTCAGCTAATTTTTCTGGACTAGAATAGAAAAGCCCTTGAGGGTCGGCGACTTGACCGCCTAGATAAAGCGCAATGCCACAAGAAAGGAATGAGACGTTGTCATTTTTTTCGTAAATCGTGACGTCTGTTTCAGGGTTTGAAGCCAAAATCTGATTAACCGCAGCGGTGCCGGCGTGGGTACAACCAATAACGATAACTTTCATATTTAAAACACTCCTTAGTTAATGTGTGTCAATTCACAATTGAAATTGTACAACATGTATTTGCTAACAATTTTATTGTACTTGATTAAAAGCAAAACACAACCGTAAAGCGGTTAAAAGTTAACAGCACTCATTAATCGACTGATAATCAAATGCTGATATACCGCTGATAACCAAAGTTGATGATTTTGATATTTCTTTATAAAAATAGTTAACCACATGTCATAAAATCATTATAAAGGTCAATTGATGAAAACGCAATCATAAACAAAAAAGACTCACAAGCTTGTGAAAGTGAGTCTTTTGCGAGCGTGAGCTTAGCGGGTTAATTTAAAATCTAACGGGTCGGTGGTCATGACTGAGAAGCCTAATTCAGTGAAGATCTTTGTCAGTGATTGATCTGGTTGTGACAAGTGCACGCTTAATTGTGTTAGTCCGAGTTCATGTGTGGCGAACGCTGTTAGACGTGTATAGATTTCAGCTAAAACGGCAGGTTGTTGTTGTGCTGGCAACACCGTGACGGTCAGCGTCGCAGTGTTAGCGGTTAAATCCAACGGCGTGAAGCCGGCGATCCCAATCAGTTGATCGGTTGTACGTTGCGTAATCCCCCATACAAGTTTTTGATCATGAAAGATCTCACGCATCGTTTGATTGATGCGGTCTGCGACACTGAGAATGGTTGGCTGCTGCCTAGCGTCAGTTTCCTGAATTAACGTCAAAACGTCTTTGACGCGGGCTTTGGTCAGCCAATCAAATGTATAATGGGGCGTTAAAATCGGATGGTACTTTTCTAGCTTAGGCATCAATAGGACTCCTTTTAAAAACGAAACGAGCCCGGATAATCCCGGACTCGTTTTGGGTCACCGGATAATAGTGGTTATCCGGATTAAGTTAAATTACCAGATTTTAACCCGTTGGTCGGGAGCGAGGTACATTGGATCTTCCGGCGTAATGTCAAAAGTAGTATAGAAATCATCTAAATTCTTAGGTTGCACGTTAGCTCGTAGTTTTGCGGGAGCATGCACGTCAATTGAGAGCAATAATTGCATATATTGTTTGGTGGCTTTCATCCGCCAGACCATGGCCCAATTGGTGAAGAAGGCGCTGAGATCAACGTCGGCTTCATTCTTAGCAGCTTCTTCGGCACAACTTAACCCACCAGCGTCCGCGATGTTTTCGGAAACGGTTAGGGTCCCGTTGACCTTGGCGCCAGCGAATTCGAGACCATCAAATTCGGTGATCATCGCTTTAGCAAGTTCCTTAAAGTGGGCAGAATCTGCTTCAGTCCACCAATTATGCAGGTTCCCAAACTCATCAAACAAGGCCCCGTTGTTATCAAACGCATGTGAGATTTCGTGGGCAATCACGGCCCCAATCCCACCATAGTTTGCGCTGGAGGATTGTGCCAAACTGTAGAATGGTGCTTGCAAGATGGCCGCTGGGAACACGATGATGTTCATAAAGGGATGGTAGTAAGCATTGACCGTGTCAGCGCTCATTTCCCAACGGGTCCGGTCAGTTGGCTGGCCCCATTTAGCGAACATATCTTTGCGCGCAATGCGACCAAAGGCCAGCACGTTACTCAAGACACTCCCACCATCCGCAGCGGACAGGGTATGGAATTTCGTATAAACGGCTTCCAATTTGTCAGGATAACCGACCTGGATGCCTAAATTGTTCAGTTTAGTGACGGCTTTCGCACGCGTATCCGCACTCAACCAAGTATTTGCTTCCAAGCGCCGTTTATAAACACCAATCATTTTTTCGACCATTTGATGAACATCGGCTTTAGCTGCTTCACCGAAATAGGTATGACCATAATATAAGCCCACGACTTGATCAAAAGCCCCAGCTGCGAGGTAGTACGCGCTCTTAGCTTGATTTCGAGGTTGTTTTTGACCAGATAACGTCCGCGAATAAGTGGTTCCCAGCGTCCGCATCTCATCACTCAAATAACCACTCAACCGTTGAACGAGTTTGGCCTTCATCCAGTTTTTCATCATCTCAAAGTTTTCGGGATTAACGACTTCGTTGAAATGATCAAAGAATGCGGGTTCTGGCAAAATAACCGTTTCTGGGTTGCCATTGATCACAGAGTACGTAATGGCAGCTAAATCGAGGTACTTGCTGTCATTGGCGAAGTCTTTGAATGCCCGTGGATTATACATTTTACTATAATCGGCGGCTTCTTCGGCACTCTTGACCCATGGGACGATCAGCCGGTCAAATTTCAGCGTGTCAGCCACGATTTGTTGGGCTTCGACTTCTTTATAACCGGTTAATTGAAGCAATTGCGTCATCATTTGACCGTAAACAGCTAATAATTTAGGGCCGGACTCATTACCGTCATCATAGTAAGTCTTGTCAGGCAAAATCGTATTCGGTGCCTGTGCAAAGAGGGCGTTGACCTTGGTATTTTTCATATCGGCATCGACGTCCAAACTAAATGGTAGTGGTAAGCCATCGTAGAGCCAATCGGGCATCCGTTGCTGGAGGTCTGCGAAGTCGCTGAGACTATCGATCTGTTTCAAACACGGCAAGATTGGGTTAGCCCCCGCAGCGTTCCGCTGTTTGAAATCTTTGGTTAATTGATAAAATTTAATGAATTCGGCTAACTGTGGGTCATTTGGTGCCGTTTCACCCGCAGCCATGGCATCAAAATCGTGCATTAACGTTTTTTCAATCGCATCAACGAGGTCCATGAAGCCACCGGTTGAAGCATGATCGTCGGGAATTTCGGCGGTCTTGAGCCAGTCACCGTTGACGGCGTCATAGAGATCTTGTTTAACTGCTGCTTGACTGATTGTTGCCATTAAATCCACTCCTCGATTAATTTTCTAATACAGCTTTAATTATACCGTAGATTAAAAATGAGAGCGCAAAAAAAGGCCGAGTTTTCCCCGACCAACATAAATTTATTCCACTAATAATAATTGATCCGCGTCATTGATCTGAATGATCTTGCCTGGCTTTTGCGTGATCAGACCGGCCTGCTCGAAACGGGTCAACTTTCGACTAATCGTTTCTGGCGTCGTGCCTAAAAAGGTTGCGAGGTCTTTTTTCTTCAAAGGTAATTTGAAAGCAGGTTCGTTTAACGATGCGGCTGTTTCGGTCAAATAATTGGCTAAACGGGCTTCCACCGATTCGGTCGCCGTACTGGTTGTCTGCCGTTCCAGTTGCGTTAACCGTTTACCGAACACATTCAAGACGTTGATACTGATACTTGGATATTTTTGCATTAATTTTTGGAAGTCCTCGCGTCGAATGCTACAAACATCCGTTGGCACCAAAGCTTCCCCGTAAGACGTCCGATGCTTCGTTTCAAATAATGCCGCTTCGCCGTCAATATCCCCAGTTTGTAATAAATATAATAATTGCTCCCGACCATTTGCTGCAAGTTGATAGACCTTTGCTTGACCACCGGAGATGATCATTAGCGTGTCTAACGGATCATCGGCGTTAAACAACGTTTCTCCGGGTTGATAATGATGATGCTGCACGATGGATTCGATCGTATCGAGTTGATCTGCCGCGAGTTCTTGAAAAATAGGTACTAATTGAACACACTCATGAGTTGCTTGTGCTGCCATGGCGATAACCTCCCTTATATTTCATCATAACTATATCAGAATTTTTGGCGAGTTGGGTTTAAATGCTCACTAATATAGTAGTTTGCATGGACTTGATTTACGTTTCCCTAAATTAAGCGGTCAGTAAATGCCTTTTTAGAACACAATCATCATATAACGAAAAAAGATTTTATTTCTTGACGGCGGTCAAGTTCTTATCAACAAATTCTCGTTATGATAGACCCATCAAATAAGAAATCAAACAACGGAGGGTGTTAAAAATGACAAAAGCCATTATGCAATTAGACACGTTGACTTGCCCATCGTGCCTGACTAAGATTCAAAAAGCGTTGGCAAAACAACCCGGTGTCCAGACGGTCAAAGTGTTGTTCAATGCTAGCAAGGTTAAAGTTAGTTTTGATGAAACGTCGACGACCGCCGAGACGCTGGCCGATGTTGTGACTGAGTTAGGCTATACCGTTAAACAAATTAAAGTAAAAGCTGCCATTTCTTGATGGTGGTCAATTTCAAAAGCCGGCTTAGCCGGTAAACTAGAGTCAATCAATGAGATTTAAACTAAGCGGAGGTAATCATTATGGCAAAAGCAACGATGCAATTAGGCACATTAACTTGCCCATCATGCATGACTAAAATCGAAAAAGCCTTAGAAAATCAAAACGGGGTTGAAAACGTCAAAGTGTTATTCAATGCCAGCAAAGTCAAAACTAATTTTGACGAAGGCGTCACGGACGCTGATAAATTAACGGATGTTGTAACTGGCTTGGGCTACGAAGTTCAAAGCGTCAAGGTAAAATAGGAGGAATCCCCATGAGTGAATTAACTATCGAAGATCAATACGCAGCGGAACTAAAACAGAGTGACATCGATCATCATACCCCGACGGCGGGAGCAATGACGAATCACATCTTGTCGAATTTACTGGTAGAATATGTCAAATTAAACCAAGTAAAATGGTACGTGAAGGGCGCAAACGCGTTTGGATTACGCTCAGAATATGCTCGTTTATTAGCGTTGAATACGAAGAACTTTGCGGACTTAGCCGAATTATTGCTTGATGAAAACCAAAAACCTTCATCAACAACGGCGGAATTAACGAAGTATTCAATGTTGGAAGAAAATGGGGCTTTCAAGTACAACGACGCCAACACATTGGTTGCCGCGACCATTCAAGATTTCGATACTGAAAACCTCTTTGTCGACCGAGCCATCAAGTTAGCCGAAAAGGAAGAACGTCCAGCATTGGCTGCCTGGTTAGTGGGCTACCGTGGCGGTAACAACCGCAACATTCGTCAATTACAAGCCTTCTTGGGCAACGATGCCCGGACTGGTTTAGACGAAGAAGACGATGATGATGACGAAGATTAAACGTTAATGAAGTAAAAATAGCGACTTTGGATTAGTCTGTGAGCTAATCTAGGGTCGCTATTTTAGTGACGTCAATGAGGGTGATTCTTGTTAAAAAGATTATGTAAAATTTGTGTTGCTTTTGGGTACGATTAATACTTTAGACACAGCGGCATGGTATGATGTCCTCAGCATCACAAGCAAAGCGGACATGCTTGTTGACCAGCCAGTGCACGGTGCAATTGTTCAGAATGGTTAATTGAGGGATGAAATTAATGACAAGTGTTTTTAAGATTTTAAATTGGTTGCGGGTGGCGAGCAATGCACAAATGCGGCTGTATGATGCGGATGAATTAACTTTAGCAAGAGCTATGCGCCTGCTATATTATGTTCAAGGAACTCATTTAGCATTATATGGTAAAAAAGCCTTTACTGATGAAATCATTGCCTCGGAAAAAGGCCCCATTGTTCCAGCTGTACAACGTGATTATCAAGGACAAACAGCGATTGTTGGGGAATTGACGCCACAAGATGTGGCCGATTATCAAGCAATTTCAGAAACTTCGTCGTTGGGACAAGTTCTAAATGCAGTTTGGCTGGCATTCGGCGATTTGTCGACGGTTGAATTAGTTAAGCGGACACATACAGAAAAGCCATGGCGACAGACAACTTTAGGACAGCCGATTGCGCCGGCATTAATGGCCGAGTATTTCACACAAGAAATTGTCCGCTAGTTGGCAAAAATCAAACGATTTAAACAACCAATTGAAGTACCACACTATGTTCAAAGTACAAAGTTTGTCCCAACTAAATTAGCTTTTAATGTCCCACTAAAAAATGATGTAATCTTTATATCACGATAAAATGACATCTGTTGGTTTTCCTCATAGCTTGCGCTATACTAACGCTAACGAAAACTGGAAGGTGGGAGCCAACGATGTCAATCAGTGAAATCATTATTTGGACGTTTGTCTTCATCTTAGCAACTGGCTTTATTACTGTGATTTCGACAGCGGTGTTAATGCGTCGAGCCAAGAATCGCCCAACTGATGAGTTTAAAGGCACTCCCAAAGAAGACGATTGGGATAAGGACAGCTGGGCTCACGACGATTGGAAAAAGGGTCACTGGGACGATAAATAACTGAAAACGACAAAAAATCCGCCATGGCGCGGATTTTTTTAGGATTATTTTGTTTTTAACAATAAATCCAGTGACTGTTCTAAATTTTTGACATCTGCATCGGCCATGTTATCGACGCAGTTGTTAATATTACGGGCAATCACGAGCTTCATTGCCTTGTCGATACTCGATTTGACCGCTGAAAGTTGGACTAGAACTTCATCACAAGGTCGATCGTCGGCCATCATGCGCAAAACACCGTCAAGCTGGCCGGCAGAACGTTTTAGGCGCGTCGTAATCTGTTTACTGGTGACGTAATGTTCTTCAGCACTAGCCATAATTAATCGACCGCTTTCTTGAGCTCGATTTCAAAGTTGGATTTTGGCCGCGCGCCAACCATGTGACTAATGACTTGCCCATCCTTTTTGATTAGGAAGGTTGGAATACCTTGAACTTGGAATTGACTGGCAACTTCTTGGTCATTATCCACATTCAATGAGACAAAGTTGACCTTGTCCTTGTAAGCAGGATCTTCGGACAGTGATTGCAGGATTGGGTCCATCATTTTACATGGCGGACACCAGTCGGCACGAAAGTCGACAACGGCAATCCCGGTATCAGTTTCTTTAGCAAAATCTTGATCGTGAATTTCTTTAATCATGGTCATTCCTCCAATTGTGTGGTGATTAACTGTTATCAATATACCCCCATGGGTATCTAAAAACAACTTATTTGTTCGTCCTCGTTTTAATTAAAAAACATATCAAGGGGGAATGGACATCTAATCTTTGAAATTTGTGATAAATTACTAGTCTTTATCCAGAAGTTAGTGTGATAATTAGAATTACTAGATAGTTGGTGTAGACTGTTTTAACAATAGGAGGGCATGCCCGATGTTAATGTATGTGGATTCGAATCTTTTTGATAGCCCAGCCCAAGTATTAGTGAATACGGTAAATACTGTTGGTGTTATGGGTAAAGGAATTGCGTTGCAATTTAAAAAGCTCTATCCAGAAATGTTTAGAAACTATCAACGTTTTTGTGAGGATGGGAAATTAACTATTGGAAAATTGTATCTTTATAAAACCCCTAATAAGTGGGTTTTAAACTTTCCAACTAAAAAGAATTGGCGAAAAAAATCAAAGTTAACCTATATTGAATCTGGGTTAAAAAAATTTGTGGACACTTATCAAGAAAAAGGAATAGAATCAATTGCATTTCCACAGTTGGGGACTGGTAATGGTGGCCTGGATTGGGAACATGAAGTAAAACCGTTAATGGAAAAGTACTTGCGTAAGTTACCTATCAAAGTATATATACACATCTATACTGGCTGGGAAAAGAAACCAGAATATAAAGATATTAGGGAAATGCGAACTTGGATTGAAAGTGAACCAACTTCATTAAGCTTTACAGAATTTAAACAAGACTTTATCAGTGCACAACCTGGGAGTGATTTCGTTGAAGACCAACGGCGGGTTCGAATTATTGATGGTACTGAAAAAATAGATGTAACAGCCGGAAAATTCATGACAATCAGTGCCGAAAATAAGGAAGCATACGCCATTACGCAATCTAACTTTGTCGACATGTGGACACGGCTACGAGATCAGGGAATATTGTTAGACATTGATTTACCACAAGCGGTGCTAGTGCATCGTGATAATGGCTTTTTAAAGAAACTATTGGTTAAATTGGCTTACATCAAGACTGTTTCGATTACAATTGGCGATGAACATACCACTGCACTGGAATTGCGTAAACAAGTCTCATCTGAAATTTCTAAAAAAGGTCAATCGAAGCAGCCCGATATTTTGATGGAGGGGTAATTATGACGTACTCTGATATTGTAGCAGAACTACTTAATGGCACTAAGACAACTAATTTGAATCCTGCTAAACGGAGATACTGGCCACGCTTTGCTTTTCATTTTACTGATAGTGACAATGTTATTGATATTTTGAAAAGGGGATCATTGATTTCAAGGGCATATGCAGAACAAAATGGTGTCATGGCGAATGATAATGCGAGCAATGAGGTTATCGATCAAACTGAATCAGAAATAAAGAAAATGGTGCGATTATATTTTAGACCACGGACACCAACACAATTTTACAATGAGGGTTTCCAGACGAAGTATAAGCGAGAAAGAAAGCCCTATAATGCCAACTGTCCGGTGCCGGTTTTCTTTTTGTTTGATATGGTTGGACTTTTAAACTTGCCGGCTACTAAATTTTCTAATCGGTCACTGGCTTCGAAAAATGTACCATTATTTAATACACCCGAAGCTTTTAACAACTTGCCCTTTGAACAAATCTATCACGATTCTAGCTTTAATGGATTGGATTATACACAGAAAAAAACAATTACTCATCATAAACATGCTGAAATTGTTGTACCGGATGAGTTGGATTTAAAATTACTCAAATTTATTTACGTCAGATCTATTGCAGAGAAAACAATGTTATTGGCAGAACTGCACGAAGTTGGCATATTCAAATATGATGCAATGATTCAGATTGGGGATGAGTCTACTTTTTATATGGACAGGAATTTTATCCAAAATGTGAGTTTGGATTCAACTAAGTTCACACTTAAATGCAGTGTGCAGGACTCCTATCCTAGCGATTGGGGACATGTACAATATGCAATTAATCCTGACAGCGTGGATCGCTACTTGAATGTGAGCATAAAATCTGTGACACCAACTGGTAGGACTGTGATCTGGCCGAAACCGGGATATAAAGCGTTACTAAATACAACCATGCCGTTTATATTGAATCGACCGGAGTCATCTTATAAACTAGAAGTAAGGATAGATGGTCATCTGGCATATCTAGGTGAATATGATCAAACGAAAGATGAATTGCCATTTTAATTGTGCTGTAGTGCTTAATGTGTCGATGGATGAGGCGTGCTGGCGAGTGAAAGAGGGCTAATGATGACCAATATACATGACGTGGCACGGTTATCGGGTTATTCAGTCTCGACGGTGTCACGGGTGCTGAATCATAAAGATTACGTGACGACCGAAACGCGAGCGGCGGTCCAAAAAGTGATTGATGAGCTGGATTATGTGCCAAATGATGTGGCGCGTGATTTAAGTCGTGGCAAAACGATGACGATTGGTGTCATCTTGCCTAACCTGGACCATCCGTATTTTGTTCAGTTGATTCAAGGCATTACGAAGGCCGCGTTTGTCGCTGATTATCACGTCATTTTGTTATCTTCACGATTTGAGGCTGAGATTGAACGCACTTATTTGGCCGCTTTTCGGCGTAAAGCCTACGATGCCTTAATTTTCACTTCACACGGGTTACCTTTGGCTGAAATTGCGACGTATCAAAAATATGGGCCGATTGTCATCTGTCAGCCACCTCGAGATAGCGGTTTGTCAGCCGCATATGCCCATCGGCGGCAAACTTATGTGCAAGCCTTAACGACATTGAAAGTGCAGGGCTGTCAGCGAGTTGCTTTACTGATGAGTCGGCCGATTGCGGTTAGTGAAACGAGTCAAGCCACGGCGGAAGCTTATCGAATCGTCTATGGGGAGTCACCACGACCAGCAATGTTGGCGACGGATGTCATTACGATGGCGGATGGGCAACGCGCGGCCGAACGGTTTATTGCGTCAGGACAGACTTTTGAGGCGATCTTTGCCAATAGTGATGATATTGCGGTTGGCGTACAGCGTGCTTATCAGCAAGCAAAGTTGCCGGTCCCCGTTTTAATTGGGCAGGAACACCAACTTTCTGGCGAGCTGGCCCAATTTCCAACGATTGATCATCATTGCCAAATCGTTGGGCAACAAGCCTTACAGCTAGCTGTGAGTGGTGAAAAACGGCGGATTGCAATTGATTCTGAGTTTATTAATAATTGGTAGCTGAAATAGGGCTCAACCACGTTTTAATTGATAATTATATCCTGTTTAAATTAGGCAGACTTTGCCTACAAAATGACCACCCTCAAAATATGAAGGTGGTCATTTTAAACTGTTTAAATTTAAGCGGTAGTCGTTGCGGTTCGTTGAACAGGCGCCTTACGCGTCTTATCAAACTTGGTTTGGAAGTTGATTAAGCGCATTGCATTGAAGATAACGACTAGGATGCTGGCTTCGTGGACGAACATCCCACTGGCCATGTAGATGTAGCCGAAGATTAACCCAATGAGCAAGAAGGCGACGGTCGCAATGGCAATGATGATGTTTTCACGCGTATTCAAAACGGTCTTTTTGGCTAAGCCGTGGGCATGAACTAGCGCTGGAAAACTGGATTGCATTAAGACGACGTCGGAAGTATCGATGGCAACGTCGGTCCCACTGCCCATCGCGATCCCAATGTCAGCGTTGGCAATTGAAGGGCTATCGTTGATGCCATCGCCAATGAAGGCAACGGTGTTACCGGCAGTTTTGAGTTTCTTAACGTAATCAACTTTTTCTTCAGGCAAGAGGTTGGCGTGGACTTCGTCAATATTAAGTTCACGTGCAACGGCGTCCGCAGTTAATTCATTGTCACCCGTCAACATAACGAGTCTTTTGATTCCCTGGGCCTTCAATGCGGCTAAGGATTCTTTGACATTTGGCCGCACCGTGTCAGAAATACCGAAGATCAATTGAACGACGCCATCAATAGCCATGATAACGGTTGATTTACCGGCTTGTTGCATGGCACTAAGGTCGTGAGCTTGGTCGGTTGATAAACTAATTTCATGTGCGGTTAACATTTTTTGATTCCCAATAACGACTTGTTGATGGTTAACGTCGGCGCAAATACCTTGGCCTTTAACTGTTTCAGTGTTGTCTAAACTTGGTGCCGGCATAGCTTTAGCGTGACTCCCCGCGTAATCAATGATGGCTTTGCCAAGAGGATGGTCAGAAACGCCTTCAACGGCAGCGGCTAAAGTTAATAGTTGATCTTGGTTCGTTGTGTAAGCTTTGAAGCTTGAAACTGCCGTGTTGCCTTCAGTTAGCGTTCCAGTTTTATCGAAAACGAGCGTATCAACTTTGGCAAAGGTATCAATGACCTCGCCACCTTTGATAAGAATGCCACGTTTAGCACCATTCCCAATTCCGGCAACGTTTGAAACCGGGGCGCCGATAACTAAGGCACCAGGGCAACCAAGCACTAGGACCGTGATGGCTAGTCGGAAGTCACGGGAAAAGACGAACACTAGGGCAGCCAAGACTAGGACAGCTGGGGTATAATATTGCGCGAAGCGGTCGATAAACTTTTCGGCTTTAGACTTGGTGTCTTGCGCTTCTTCAACTAATTCGATGATCTTCGCAAAGGTCGTATCGTCACCAACTTGGGTGGCCTTGATTTTTAAATAGCCGTTTTCAACGATGGTGCCTGAGAAAACTTGATCCTGAAGATTTTTGTTGATCTGACGGGATTCACCAGTGATCGAGGCTTCGTTAATGTAGCCATTGCCTTCAACGACAACGCCATCAACCGGCACTTGGCTCCCAGTTTTAACGAGGACGACATCTCCTTCGTCAACATCATCGACATCGACTTCTTCAGTACCAGTGTCAGTCACTAAAGTCGCAGTAGTTGGTGAGAGGTCTGTTAAGCCTTTAATAGCATTGCGCGTTTTTTGTAGCGTTTTGCTTTCAAGGTAAGAACCGAATAGGAAAAGAAAAGTGACGATGGCTGATTCATTGAATTCACCAATAATGAAGGCCCCGATAACGGCGATACTGACCAAGAGTTCAATACTGAAGACTTTGTTGATCAGAGCGCTCCAGGCTCGAACCGCGATGGGAATCACCGCGATAATGGAAGCAACGGCTAGAATAAGTTGATAGCCGAGGGTAAAGTTGAGTGCGTATTTGCTCAGGAAGCCGAGCACGATGAGGACACCAGTGATCAGCGTGATTTGATTCGTATGTTTGGTTAAGAACTGCTGAAATTTCATTTTAAGGACTCCTTATTTGATTTGATGAGTCTAGTATATAAGCTAGTCCTTGATTAGAAATTGACGTGTATCAAGTTTGCGAAATAAGATTAAAATTTAACGGAGTGATGGCATGAAATACCAAGTAACAACGGCGAATAATCCGATTATACCGGCTTATTTTCAAGGTCGCTGGACCGTAAAGACGATTAAAAATATCCCAGTCATGTTTAGTACGAATTTAGGCGCTGAGCTTTGGTTCCAAGTTCAACGGGCGAGCTATGTCATGATCAGCATGTTAGATTTGGCTGTGGCGGCCGGAGCCTGGATCGCGATTCAGATTGATGGTTTGCCTTATCAGCGTGTGGCCGTCAAAACACTACCATTGCGGCTGACTTTAGACGGTCGGCCACATGTTATTCGTGTGGTGATGAGTGGTAATACGGATCAAGACCCCATTTGGGATGGCACGAGCGGCTTTGCTGTATCAGGGCTAAAAACGGATGGTGACTTACAAGCGGTTAAACCGGGGCAGCATAGCGTGACCTTTATTGGTGACTCGATTACGGCTGGTTGCTGGGTTGCCGGCAAGACGCCCGCAGAAGACTATCGCGGTGAGGCTAATTATGCCGCCATCGCTAGCGATTTATTGGGCGCTCGCAATGTCCGAATTGCGTATAGTGCAATTGGTCTCAATAAGCCAGGCAAAGGTGGTGTTCCGCCATTACCAGCTGTATTGACCGCCATTGATGGTCAGACCGCTTGGCAACCGACTCCCACGGATGTGGTGGTGATTAATGTCGGGACTAACGACGGCTTGGAATCGGCCACCAGTTTCACGGCGTTGCTCAAACAGTTCATTAATCAGGTAGCGTTGTTGTATCCCAATAGTCGTTTAGCCGTGTTGATCCCATTTAATCAACGTTTTGATCAGGTTATTCGGACAGTTGTCCCGGAGTTTATGGACGTACAATTGATTGAAACGGCTGACTGGGAACCAAGTACGACAGATCATGTACATTTGGACTTGGCTGGTTCACAGCTGGCTGGACACTGCTTGGCACAAGCGTTACGCCAGCTATATCCAGAAATTTTTACTGGCTAAGAACTAGCAACGTGCTAAATATCAAAAAGAGCCTGGATTTTTCCAGACTCTTTTTAGCGTTCGCGATGTAGTGGTCGGGCCAATAGTCGTTGATAGGCCGCCGTAACGTTTTCTGGACAGTCAATGTGTCGGATGAACCCAGTCCCCAGTGGGCCATAACCTTGGGGTGTATCCCAAAGTCGTTGGATTTCACCTAATAGTAATTCAGTAAAATAGGCCCTGCGCCAAGCGCCTTGGTAGGCTTGATTCAGGCCAAAGGCGATGGGCTCAAGTTGACTTAATTGAAATGCTGGTGGGAGCAAGCGCGTCAACTGAGTGCTTGCTCCCCAAACTTGTTCAAAGGTTAGTTGCGTGCGTAAAGCCAATAAGGGGTCCTGAACGAGCAAGACTTTTCGCCAACTCGTTGGCGCTAGGGCTAAGGCATGACTGGCGTTGGTGCCGGTATTGGTTGAGGTGCGATCTTGTAAGATCTTGCCATGATAGCCGGCTTGTCGTACCAGTGTTGCCATTAATTCAGCTTCACTCAAATTATAGGTGACGCCCATGTTTTGGCGTAAATACTTGGTGGCATGGCCGATCCCGCCAGCGATAATCAGAGTTGGTAATTGTTGCTCGGTGGCGACTCGTGCTGCCAGTTGGGCAGTTAAGGGTAGACTATTGCCACATAATACTAACCCGTCGATGTCAGCCAGTTTTGGCGCTGGTTTTGTTAACCAAGCTAAACAGCGATTTAAGTCTGTAAGTTCACTCATGGTCGGCCTCCGGTTTAATCCCAAAATGGGCCGCTGCCGCACCAAAATTGAACCGTTCATAGTGGACGCCTTCAAAGCCCGCTTGTTCAAACAGGATGACGAGTTGTTGATAGCTGACGAAGTGGCGCGTGGTTTCTTGTAGATAAGAATATTCTTGATATTGATGGGCAAAAATCCGGCCAAAGAAAGGCACAACCTTGGTAAAGTACCACTGCCAGACTGGTTTGATTACTGGTTGGTCGGGTTGTGAGGTTTCCAAGCAGACCAGTTGAGCACCAGGTTTGAGAACCCGATAGATTTCGGCTAAGGCTTGTCGTTTGTCTGGCAAGTTCCGCAAGCCAAAACCAATGGTGACTAAGTCAAAGCTGTTGGTTTTAAAGGGGAGGTGCATGGCGTTGCCACGTCGGAGCCAAACACGATCCGTTAATTTTGCTTGGGTCACTTTCTGTTGCGCGATTTTTAACATCGGGGCAGAAAAATCGAAACCAATGACTTCGCCAGTGGGGCCAAGTTCCTTGGCGATTGCGATGGTCCAATCCCCGGTACCACAACACAAATCTAGTGCTTGCGCGTTGGGAGCGAGTGAGATTTGTGCCATCGTTTGCTTGCGCCAATGCCGATGAGTGCCCAGACTAATAATATTGTTCATGCGATCGTAGTTCGGGGCAATCGTATCGAAAAGCCCGTGAACATTATGTAAATAACGGTTTGCCATTGGATCGTGACCTCCTTGAAGTAACGCTGTATAGCTCTACTATAGCAGATGTTGTTGCAATTAACTTTTGAAAAAGACTCCCATTTGACTTGTGAGTCAACAGCCCGGTATAACGGGGTGCTTATCTTAACGTAACAGTGCCAAAAAAACACGAGCTTGGGCGATAGACCCGCGGCTCGTGTTTCAGTTGCAATTTAATGGTTAGCAGCCACCAATTCCACCAAACATGATTGGCGACATGACGATGCCGACCGCGATGTTGCGTTTGCGCATCTCATCCGCATCGATTTTGCCACGCTTAACGTCGGCTTGCAGTTCATGGTAAATTGCCATGACGGATTCTGGAACTTGGTGATTATGAATGTAATATTTCGAAATGTCATGCGTTAAGTTGGTAATGACATCCAGATAAGGTTGGTCATTATTCAAATCGGTGGCATTTTTCAACAGTAGTTTTTGCATGGCTTGATCATTATTGGCCTGAGCCGCCGTGTAGGCCGCACTCAGTTGATCGGTTAACGTTGCAACTAATTCGTCGTTTGTCTCTTGATCCATGTGGCACCCCCACTTAACTAAATTATATGACAGATCGTTGTGGGCGGCAACAAGACACAAAAAAAGCTGACAACGACTGCCAGCTTTTGCTTAATCAATGATGGACCCTACCGGATTTGAACCGACGACCTCCTACATGCGAAGCAGGCGCTCTCCCAACTGAGCTAAGGGCCCAAGTACAATAATTAGTATACCGCAAAATTGAGCGCTTGCAAGCCCTAACTAGTGCGTTAAATGAGACTTTTCATGATAGTTCAGTGTCAGTTGCTTTTGAGGCTTTTGGTAGTTAACAGAAGTATTCTGATTTTTGAATAGGCGAGAGCGTGAGTCAACGCGAATTCCAATGAACGTTAGCTCGCTAATAGTATTGGCTTTTTCGACTGGCGTGGCCCGCAAATGAAATTCTTGATAAGCCGAAGATTGGCGCTTTAATTGGTGCTCCTGGGATTCAGTGGGCAACTGTTGATTTTCTAATAAACTCTTAATGACGGGACGAATCTCAGGAATGATTGAATGATTCAGCTTTCCAAGTCATCCTATATTTAGTGTAATTGCAAAAGAAACGACATCGCTAGTGACGACTGGCCCGATGATTCTGGCCACCACGAATTTTGTGGACGCGGCGTTTGAATTGCGGCTGGTTTTTACTGACAAATTTAAAATGTTGCATTTTACCATTGAAGACTTGGCCACTTAGGCGCAATTTCAACCAATCTTGCATCACCGTAATCATGCTGTTGGCTTGGTCGCTTCGCAGCTGATCATGGTTCTGTTGCGCGAGCGGTAAGAGGTTGGTCTCTAATTGGTGAACTAATTTTTGATGATAAGCCAATAATTCTGGCGTCAGTGGGGCATCCGTATAGGAATTGAATAATTTTTGAATCGTTTGGAACGCATCTTTAAGGTCATTTGGTTGGTAATAACGGTTATTCATATTTGGCAAGTGACTTTCCCCCTTAACAACATTCAGTATAACAAATTTTGATTGAAATCAACGGTAAAGAATAGCTATCTAGCCCGTTTCCCGTTAAAATGAGGGTATTCAAGGGGGTGCCATTATGGCCGAGACAACTGTATTGATGAGTGAAGCGGAACAAATTCTGAATCAAGCCTATGACAACTTTAAACAAATCCAGCTACAGCGTTCGAAAGAAGCCTTATTTGAGAATGCTAACGAGATTTTCACGGTTAGTAAAATTGCGGATGCGACCCTATTGTACTTATTTGATGATGTAATCGCCCAGCGAGTGGTTGAGTTGGGTGATGCCGTGCTTGCCACGATGTATGAGCAGGCCAGTCAGACTGAATTTTTAAAATTGAATTTCACTGGCAACGATGTACGGTGGTTATTGGGCCTGCCCAGAACCCATCATCGGCACCGTGCGATGTAACGAAAAACGAAGGGACGTGATTAAATCATGCCCTTTCTTTTATTTTTTATGATAATTTTTAATTTTTTGTAAAAAAGTTTCGAAAAAATTAGCAAAAGTGGTGAATTATTGACCACCTTGAAACGCCGTGGTTGAGGCGTTTTGAAATTTGAATGTTACGTTTGTGGTATATTGTTAAGGTTCTGTAATCTTCGTAACATATTGTTATTTCGTTGGTACTTGTATGTAACACTAATTGAGTAGTATAGACATTGGCTTGAAGTACATATGCGTGACATTCTTCTTGGAGTGATCATCATTAAAATGAAAGTAAATATTAAACAAGTTATGTTAGGGACAGCTGCTTTAGCCGGTTTAATGGTAACCAGCCAAGCAGTCGCAAACGCTGATTCAATGACCATCAAATCTGGGGACACGGTTTGGGCCTATTCACAAAAATATCACGTTGCCATTAACGATATTGTTAAGCAAAACCATTTAGGTAGCGCAGACTTAATCATCGCTGGCCAAAAGATTAACATCCCTGGTGTTAAAACTTCTGACAACTCAAAGACAACAACTACTGCTAGTGCAAGCAGTGTTAAGTCAACGAGTGCTGCTACTTCAACAAGTAGTCAAGCAACCAGCGCCGTTGCAACGAGCTCAACTGTTACTAGTGCAAGTAGCACGAGCCAAGCAGCTTCAAGCAGCAGCGTAGCTTCAACGAGTGCCGCTGTTCAATCAAGCACTTCAACTGCTAGTGCAAGCAGCAGTGTCGCATCAAGCGCCGCTTCTACTTCACAAAGCTCAAGTGTTGTTAGCCAAGCTAGTCAAAGTTCAGTTGCTTCACAAAGTTCAACGAGCCAAAGTGCAGTAACGTCACAAAGTTCAAACACAACTAGCTATTCTTCACAAAACACTAGCTCACAAAGTACCAGTTCACAAAGCTCAAACAGTACTGCTAGCCAAAGTTCAACTCGGACAACGGCTACTGCTTACCGTGCCGCTTCAACAACGACTCGTTCAGCATCAACTAGTACTGCTGTAAGTGCCAGCTCAGCTATTTCAGCTGCTTACACTTTGGTGGGCACACCTTACGAACAATTAGACTGTTCAGCATTTACGCAAAAAGCCTTTGCAATGGCTGGACGTCAAATTGGCCGGACTACTTACGCTCAAGCAACAATTGGCTCACATGTTTCATTCGGCCAAGCTCAAGCTGGCGACTTAGTATTCTGGGGTTCTGACAGTGCACCTTATCACGTTGCGATCTACTTAGGCGGCGGCCAATATATTGGTGCCCATGACTATGGTGATCCAGCTTCTGTTAAGAGTACCGCTTACTACACACCAAGCTTTGCAATCCATATGTAATCAAAATTAACGTCATTGACGTTAATCACGAGTCGTTCATCTTTGATGAGCGGCTTTTTTTTTGCTGTCTTAGGGTGCTTAACCAGGAAAACTGGCAAATTGGGCTGCTCGAATAACGTTGAAAACAAAAAAGACACCCAATGAGATGGATGTCTAAAACGGCCGGCTTATTTAGGCCTTCGCTTTGCTGTTCATATACTTTTTCAACAGTTGTAATTCGTCTTGCGTTGGTGTTGCTTCGCCAGATTTAATATTATGAATCCGCTCGACAGATATTTGGCTGCCGAAAGCTAAATCACCGTCTGTGAGATGGTGCTGACGTTCGAAAGCAATCAGTTTCTCTGACAATTGGCTCAATGGTAGTTCCATGCTCCTCACCCCGATTATTAGAATTCGTAAAAGTTCAGTGCGGTAACTGATACTTTTATTATAACCTTAAATCGGGAAAAACGGGGCAAGAATGGCTAACGAGTTACTTTGTCAGTTAATTGTTTTTGCAAATTAACTAGCACATCGGTAATTTCATGTGGCAAGCGGTCATTATGGGTATGTTGATAATGATCAACGAAGTTAGCTCGAATCCCTAAACGAGTGGCAACTAAGTGACGATAGTCCTCGTTATCATAATCTACTGGAAAGTCAGCTAGCTTTAAGTTCTGCATGTGATCCAAACCAGCGAATGATTCCCATTCAGTCGTATTATTGACGATGGCTTCAAGCGCGCCTAACGTAATTTCCTTAGGGATCTTCTTGTCACCGAAAAAGCCGGTATTTAATAGGTAGCAATCTAAATGCTGTTCTTCAAATAATGCTTTGAAATCATGATAATCTTCCGATAGGGGATAAACTCGGAAAGGATTAGCAAATGGTTCGATGACTAGCGCATTCCGATCAACATCGCCGACGATATTTTCGGCAGAACTCCGTTTAGTTGCCAAAGTGGCGCCGAAAGTGGCGGCCAAGATGGGGTCATCCACTTTAATGACTGGTGGCAAACTGTCGTCTTTCATGATCCAGAAAATCGCATTAATGGGGGCATTTTCCTTATCGACACGGTTAGTGGAAGCATAACGTGATTTGATTGTCCGACCATTACCATTGCGTAGATCTTCGGTGACGAGAACTTTACGACCCTGATCATCGAGCGTTACGCCGACATTTTGGATTGTCATAAAGTATTTAGTTTCGTTTGAGGTCATCGGATAGTCGTTGGTCTTATCGAAATAAGAAGGCTCCAAGGCAACGGAGCTCCCGTTTTTCCGATTGATCACGAAGGCGTCATCATGTAACACGGTAATGTCATATTTATAACCGTGTTTAGCATGGGTCAAAGTTGATTTGCCAGAACCTGAGAGACCAAACATGGCAAAGACTTGATCTTGTTTGTCCTTGAAGTGGAAAGCCTTTAAGCCGCCATGACAAGAAACGTAACCATGCCGATGTGCAATGGACCAAGCTAAAGTCAGTGTGGACTTTTTGAGTTCGCCAAAGTATGGCATGCCCAAAATAGCGGCCACATTATGTTTAGGATCGAATAACGCCAAGCCATCTGGATAGTCTGGATCATGATAACTTGGGTCAGCATAGATGTAAATATCGCCTTCAGGATAGGCTACGGAGTTATCGAACATCGCTTGGTAATGCTCGGTAATGGGTTGGAAGTTCAGCATATATGAAAGTAAGTTGTTGGCATAACCATCCGGAATGGCTAAATGTGCACGGACGATGAAATCTTCATCTAAACCAACGAGGACATCGGTTTTGATAAAATGTTTTTGTTGTCCGTTATAAACGGCTTGACGTAAGCGACCAGCCATATCAGTCTCATCCACGCCAGCGTCGCCAAGGATTCGGCGGGCTTGGGCGGTCCGACCAACGACTTTACCGGTGTTGTCGATTAACATTTTAGCATCCGCTGGTAAGCCGAGATCGGTTGGCCGATAGATTGGTAAATCGGTTTGAATCGTCCCCGGACCTTGGACGGCTAGTTCATAGGCTGTAGCGACATTAGGAATGTGAGTCATGTTGTTACCATAAAAGGCGGTTTCAATCGTGGAACGAATTTGTGAAAAAATTGGGTTACTACGACCGATATCGGCTAATTTGTATGAATTGTTAGTACTCATGTTGAAAGCCTCCTCGAACATTTGATGATTTAATTCTACCACAGTTCTCAGCATGTGAAAGCGCTTAATTTATTATTATCATTGGCATATAGACTTCTTAAAACTATTGTAACAAATTCGTTTTGGTCAATATTCTCAGCTGAGAATTGTGTCGACTTCAGGATTTAATTATATTGATAATTATTGAGCATGAATTTTAATAAAAATAAGCTAGATCAGCTATTTTTAGAATTTGCGAAAAATAAGTTGCACTGAAAGGTATATTAGTATAGTTTATTTAATGAGGATTCAGACTTAAATGAGCGAATAGTCTATTCGCGTAATCAATCATTAATGAGGTTTATTTAATCGGTGACAAGTGTAATCAGTGGCACTGTCGGCTGTCCTCATTAATAATGAAGGAGGTGGCTTCGGTGCCCCGCAAAAGAAACACACAGCGCCGGATGGAGATCGTGAATACGGCGTTTCGGTTATTTGCCGAAAGTGGTTATGATATGGTCCAAATGAAGGATATTGCGGAAGCTTGCGACATCAGTAAATCGTTGCTACAACACTATTTTCCTAAAAAAATCGTTCTACTAAGTACGATGTTAAATGAGTTGATGTTAAGTGCGTTTACTTATAGTAATGAGCAGTTAACTGCACTGTCAGCCGAGCAGCGGACGATGATTCAGATGAGCTTTTTGTTACGGACGCTGGATGAAAATCCGAAGATCGAACATTTTATTCGTGACGTGTTTGAGAGCCCGGAACTCACGACGGAATTAGTACTAGTAACGCTTGACTGGCTAGAAGCGATTGGGGTCGACGGTGAGACCGCAGTGATTCGGTATGCGATTAATTTCTCAGTATCTGGTGGGATGGCCGTCTTTTTCAAGCGCAAGTTGTTAAGAACTAGTGTTGAGGCGATATCAGAGAATATTGCACAGGCGTTCTACTTGTTACTAGGCGAGGACGCCCAGAAAATCAACCAGATTTACTTGAGTACAGCCAAGTATAATACGGATCGCTACTATCAGCACTTTATTGATTACCTGCATACGCATGCCACAATTGATTTGGCTTCAGAAATAAAAATTTAATATAAAAAATAACTTAATTTCCTTGTATTATGTAAAATATACTAGTACACTTTAAATCGGGGAAATGATAAAAGACGCTTACTAATTAAGAATAACTTTGGAGCGAATTATGAATTATTGACTGATTCAGATTCGACCGTTAGATTGAAAGGGAGATTTTAATATGAACGAAGATATGGAGTTTTTTAACCGATTCAGCCATATGTATTTACACGGCTTCAAGAACCTAGCTGACATGTTCGCGGAACCAGCCACGGAGCACGGAATTACGCTAGACGAATTTTACATCCTTTATGACATTGCAGAAGCTAAGGGTAAGATTCGTTTAATGGATATTGCGGAAACTCATGGCGTAACGCGGTCAGCGATTTCACGGTTAATCGGCCGGTTATTACGCAAAGATTACTTATATCAAGAAGCCGAAGATCATGATCGTCGGAATAAAGTTTTGAAATTAACACCAGAAGGCGCACGAGTAGAACATGTTGTCTTTAGTGAATTGTTACAACGGAACCGCGAATGGCGTCAAGCCTTCAGTTCAGCTAAACAATATCAAACTTTGGACTTAGTTGAAGAATTTATGGATAAGTTTGTCAATGAAAATGCCGGCAAGCAATCTGAAAAGGCCAGTTATGCCGAGGACAAGCGTGCCGAAGCCTAAAACGTACCAGTACCAAGTGTCAATCATTTAAATCAAGTCGTTGAACTGGCTTAAGAGGGCTGGGTCGACGGCTTTTTTTGTAGAGTGTTCATCAAGCCGGTTTGCTTCCGAGCATAGCCTAGCCATTAGTATCATGCGGGTTTGGCATGGTGCTAATGGCGTAGCTAAGCGGAGGACGCAGGCTTGATGAACACGTTTCGACTATAATGATAGGGAGACTAAGAACAAAATAGTGGTTTGATTGTCGCCTTACCGGTTGGGTCATTTTAGGGCTGGAACGTGGTGGGCACGTTTGTGAGCCAAACGGCGGTCTCACAAGCCGACCTTTGACTAACCTGCCGGAAAGTTCACCGCCAGCTAAGTCAAATTTCACCACTGAGCCCTAAAATGACCCAACCTCACGGCTTTGAGAGTGTCAGTAAAGAAGCCATTCAATTAGACTTGATCGGCCAAATGATTCATATAGCAATTTTGTTAATAGGTATTGCTATTAGTTGTTTTAGTCACAATATATTGGGTGTGATGCCGGTTAAAATAAGGTTCTAGCCGACTGCCACTTAGGTCACGTTTCCGTGTCGTTTCCGACCAACCAGTGCAACGAACTTAGTCGATCTACCCATCTTTGATGCCAAAAAACGCCAAATAAAAAGACCAGTCACACGCCTAAACATCGCGGGTGTGACTGGTCTTTTTAATGATCAAGACTAACCGAAAATGGATTTGATGATGGAACTAAAGAAGTTCACCACGGCGGTCCAGACTTTTTGCAGTAAGTTTTGATTTTCGGGCGTATTTAATTTGCTAAAGATCCCTTTGGCATTCGATTGAATATTCTTCATCAATGAATTGGCCTGAGTTTTGAAACTTGAAGAGTCCAAAGCCCCAGAATCACGGATTTTGACTAATAAGTTAATAATTTCTGTTTTCTGATTATTGGTAATGACATTAGTTAAGTTATTATTAGTGATCTGTTGGTTCACAATAGTTGTGATTTCATTTTTGGTTACATTACTGCCCTTTTTAGCCATAGCGGCCTTGGCACCGGCCACGGCATTATTTAATTGGGCATCAGAGTAGCCATCTTTGTTCTTGTTGGCGCTAGTAATGCCACTCAAGGTGCTTAGCTCGCTCTGTGCGGCATTAACTTGTTGCGTATTTAATGCATTACCATTCTTCGCATAAGCTGCGTAGACGCCTGCTAAGGCACCAGAACCGTCAATGGAAGTCGCTGAAGTCACGTAAATGTTGGCGTCGGTGATCCCGGCAGTTAAAGCCGCATTTTTGTATTGATCAGCAGTAATCGTGGTAATGTTGTTTGTGCCGTTGTAATCAAGAATTTTAACATTGATACCGGAACCAGAACTGGTTTTTTGAATCATGGCACTTGACCAAACCCCTGAGCTACTCGTGAAACTTTCACCAGCTGGATTAAGATATTTGACCAAGGTATCGCCATTGACCGTCAAAGTTTGGTAATTATCGCCATTCAAGCTGGCAGTCAAGGTGCTAATGGTACCGCTCTTTTGACTACTAGTTAGGCTACTACCCAAGGTGACGATTGGTTCGTCGGAACTATCATCAGCGTGAGCAACGAGTTGATAGCTACCGATACTTAATAATATGGCGGCTATTAAGCCGAGCCATTTAAACTGTCGTTTCATCATAAAAGATTCCCTCCGCATCTTAACTAATGCACCTTGAATTATAGCAGACTGATGATTCAAGTGTTCAATGACTGCCATAATTTGATAGACTCATAAACATTTTTAGATTTATTTATTATTTGCCGATAACGCTGGGGTTCGCTATACTCGGGGTAACTAATGAAGGGTGGGCGGTATTATGACACGACATCGCGTCATTAACAGTTTGAGCTATCTTAGTATTTTATTTCTACCAGTCTTATTTCCACTGATTGTTTGGGCCTTGACAGGCGATGACCCAGAAATTCATCGGCCGGCTGGTCAAGCGTTTTGGGTCCAACTACTCCCCACAATCATGGGACTCATCTTTTTGATTACTTTAGCTGTTTCAGGATTTTATATGGATAATTTGGTGCATAGTGGTTGGCTGGCAATCGTACTCCTAGCCGTTTTAGTCCTCGTCGCGTTGGGGAGTTATTTATACGCGCTCGTTCGTGGGATTATGTACCTGGTCAGTGAGTAGTTTTCTATAAGGAAGGTGTTAGTGATGACAAACTCACAAAAATTAACGCCGCAAGCGACCACTGAAGCTTTCATGGTTCAGTTTTGGCAGCACGGCTACGCGCAAACAACCGTTGATGAATTAATTACAGTTGGTCAGTTATCACGGTCACAATTTTATCGGCACTATCGCAGTAAATCGGTTGCGTTACGACGGAGTTTGCAAGCCTATCAAACCATCTTGGACGAACAGTTGACTCAACTCATTCAACGTGATCACGCCATGGGAACGCCACTAACGGCATTGTTAGCCGATTGTCTATTGATGCCATTTCAAAGTGAACGTTGGCCCGCGGGCTGTTTAATGGTTAATTTGATGGCAGAATTAGGGGATCAAGATGCCTTGATTGCGGATCAAACCCAAGCCATCTACGCTGATCTGCAAACGCGATTGGTGGGATTATTGAGTCCGCATGCGAGTGATCTAGCTGTAACGGTGTCAATGGTCGCGACGAGTTTGATGCAAGTGCGTACCGGGTTACAAGTGCTAGCCAAACAACATCCGAGTGCTGCACAGTTAAAACAACAGGCCATGGCAAGTGTTGACTTGATCATTAGGGGGCAATAAGCGTGGTAAAAATTGAAATTGTTTTAGGTGATATTACGAAATGTCCGGTAGATGCGATTGTAAATGCCGCAAATACAAGTTTATTAGGTGGCGGCGGTGTGGATGGTGCGATTCATCGCGCGGCTGGGCCAGAATTACTAGCCGCGTGTCGGCCATTGCACGGTTGTGCCACTGGAGAAGCCAAGATCACGCCTGGTTTTCGACTACCAGCAAAATATGTGGTACATACGCCAGGACCCATTTGGCAAGGTGGTCAGCATCATGAGTTGACACTACTGGCGAACAGTTATCGGAACAGTTTAAACTTGGCCGCTGAGCATGGTTGTCAAACGGTCGCTTTTCCATCGATCAGCACCGGGGTGTATCATTTCCCGTTAGCCATGGCAGCTGAAATTGCTTTGCGGACGCTACGGGATACTGCCGCGGCGACGGCTAAAGGCGTCCAGTTGATTCAGATGGTTTGTTTTGATGAACAAACCAAAAAGGCCTACGAGACTGCCTTAGCGTCGTTGTTAGCCTAAACTTTACAAATTTCTTACCTTCAAACGCTATTCACTAGCCGTCAGCATTGCTATAATTAAATAGCTTAATCCGGCTGCAAGTCAGTGAAACGTTCTTTAACTAACCATGCAGCTGGCAGAACTGTCGGGGAAGTTGTGATCAAACCGGGCTTGCATATGGGGCACGCGCCGGCTTAAAAGAAAGGAATCTGACCTTGTTAGATATGATTAAAGCGGTGATCCTGGGGATTGTCGAAGGGATTACCGAATTCTTACCAATTAGTTCAACTGGACATTTAGTGTTAGTTGATGAATTCATTAAGATGCAACAGTCAACGCAATTCACGGATATGTTCAATGTTGTGATCCAATTAGGGGCGATTATGGCGGTGGTTGTGCTATATTTCCATAAATTAAATCCGCTATCCCCACGAAAGAACCGCACTGAAAAGCATGATACTTGGATCTTATGGAGCAAAGTCATCTTAGCCGTAATTCCATCAGTAATTATTGGCTTGCCATTAAATGACTGGATGGATGCACATTTGATGAATTGGGCAGTCGTTTCGGCGACCCTGATCATTTATGGGATTCTCTTCATTGTGATTGAAAATCATAACAAGCAACTCACACCAAAATTTGGTGATTTGAAGACGTTGCCTTATACGACAGCGCTCTTCATCGGTTGTTTCCAATTGCTTTCGTTAGTGCCAGGGACATCACGTTCTGGTGCCACGATCTTAGGGGCCATTTTGATTGGGACGTCGCGTTACGTCGCAACTGAATTCTCCTTCTTCATGGCGATTCCAACGATGTTTGGGGCGTCACTGTTGAAACTGTATAAGTATTTCGATCACGGCAATTCTTTGGCCGGCTTACAAGGGGCAGTCTTAGCGGTTGGGGTCATTGTGTCCTTCGTAGTTGCCTACTTATCCATCCGCTTCTTGCTAGACTACATCAAGAAGAACGACTTTAAGGCTTTCGGTTGGTACCGAATTGTCTTAGGGGCTGTAGTCATTGCATACTTTACCTTAATTAACTAAAAATTGAAATTTTTTAAAACACCACTTTAAACCGCAACGAGGTCAATCGTTGCTAGTTTAAAGTGGTGTTTTTGATTTAGTATCAGGATATTGATTTGTTTTGCACATTTAACCCAATTCTTAACAACATTTGAGGATAAATGACCAATGATTCTGCCGTGACAACCGTTAAAGTCGTAATTTGTCATTCGACACGTTCATTGCTTAAAGCTGTTTTAAACTCTGAGCTAAATGCCAAGTCATACGGTTAATGAATTCAGCAATCAGAAAGCCAATGGCGATGACACCGGCAATGATGACGACTTGCGCTAAATATTGATTGGCGATATCAGGATGGCCGGTGACTAAGTTGCGCACGACCCGATAAGATTGGCCACCAGGGACTAGTGGCACTAGACTGGGAATATTAAAAATGATCATTGGCATGTGCTTATAGTGAGCGGCCAGGCCACTGGCAACGCCGATGACAATGGCGGCGACGAGGTTACCAATGGCGAGTTTAACGTCAATAGTAGTGGGTAAGATCTGGTAGAGGGCTTCGTAAGTCACCCAGCCAGCCGCGCCGACCCAACCGCTCAAGTTAACTGCTCGGCGTGGAATGTTAAGCAGCACACCGAAGCCCGCGGTAGCGAGGTAAGCGAGAATTGTTTGTAATAAGCCAGTGGTTAAAAGCCAATGCCACAAGTGTGTCACCTCCAGTTAGTAAAAAATTGATGTTAACGCGATGCCGAGGCCAATAGCGCACGCGGATAGAATCGCTTCGATGGCACGTGCCGGGCCGCTGAGTAAATTGCCGGTCATGGTATCGCGGACGGCATTTGTGATGGCGACGCCGGGAACGAGGGGCATCACGGCACCGATAATGATTGCGTCTGGATGGTATGGCGCGTGTGTTAAGTAAAAACCAATCAGCGTGATCAACCCAATGAGAAAGGCCCCAATAAACTCACTTAAAAAGCGGATATGCCCGAGTCGGTTGACCCAATAATACGTCGCAAAGCCTGCCATACCAGCGAGTCCGCAAGTGATTAAATCAGCGGGGGTCGCGTGACCAGTAAAGGCAATCATCAATGGCACGCTGACAACAAGTGCCGCAATAACTAGCCAACTAAAAGGAAAAGTTGGCACCGCTTGATTAACATGGGTTAAAGCGGTCGCAAATTCATTAAGATCAATGTCATGTGCTGCAAATTGCCGTGATAGGGTGTTCACTTGATCAACCTTTTCTAAATCCATGCCACGTTGGTGAATCGCACGAACTTGGCTGGCGTCAGCGTCTGGCAAGGAGACGGTAATTCCCGTCAAAAGGACGAAGACCTGCGCTTCGGGATGCCCCGCGTTGGCGGCAATCCGGTGCATCGTATCTTCAACGCGCGCAATTTCGGCCCCGTTTTCGAGCAGAATGGCCCCCGCCAGCAAGGTGGTCTGCATGAGTAATTTTGTTTCGGCCATGAGGGCCATCTCCCTTGAATAGAATACTTGTATTTTCTCACGAAAAATGCGAATCGTCACTCGTTTGGGACAGATTGCTTGACCATTGCCCTACTTATACGGGAAAATTAAGCTGTAAATAAAATACTGGAGGCATCACGATGACAGAATTAACTAAGCTTACCGATACGTATGCTTTGAATAACGGCACCAAGATTCCAATCGTTGGTTTTGGGACCTGGCAAACGCCAGATGGTCAAGTGGCTTATGATTCAGTCTTAGCTGCGTTGAAAGCGGGTTACCGCCACATTGACACGGCCGCTGCTTATGGCAACGAAGATAGTGTTGGCAAGGCGATTGCGGATAGCGGGGTTGCGCGTGAAGATCTTTTCGTCACAACTAAGTTATGGAACGCAGATCATGGTTACGAACAAACTAAGGCCGCTTTAGCGACTTCATTAAAAAAACTAGGTTTGGATTATGTTGATCTTTATTTAATTCATTGGCCAAATCCAGTAGCAATGCGGAATAATTTCGAACAATTGACCGCGGATACTTGGCGCGCGATGGAAGAATTGTACGCCAGCCGTAAAGCCCGTGCAATCGGGGTCTCAAACTTCCGACCAAAGCACTTAGACGTTTTATTAAAGACGGCCAAAGTGGTGCCAGCGGTAAACCAAATTTTCTTGAATCCTAGTGATATGGAAGCAGATGTAGTGGCTTATAACGAAAGCCATGGCATTTTATCCGAAGCTTACAGTCCTTTAGGTACCGGTAAAATTTTCGGTATTCCAGAATTGAAGACGATTGCGGACAAGTATCACAAGAGTGTTGCGCAAGTTGTGCTACGTTGGTCACTACAAAATGGCTTCTTACCATTGCCAAAATCAGTGCATGCGGACCGAATTCAGCAAAATACCGAATTGTTCGATTTTGAATTGAGTGCGGCTGACATGGAAACCATCGATGGGATGCATGGTGTAGCTGGCTTAGCCAACGACCCTGACCAAGTTGATTTCTAAGTTAAACCATTAGTTTTTTGACGCTAAATCTTAAGAGCCTGAATCTGGGCTCTTTTTTGTTGGATTCTTTCCGGTTCAGCAGCGAGCATTCGGTGAACCTGACCTGATAATGGCATTTTTGTCCAAGCTGACTAACAAAAAAATCGACTCACTTTAGTTTCGGGAAGTCTCCCGGTTTTAAAGTGAGTCGATTTTTTGTTAATAGGTTACTTTAAAGTTTGTTGGGCGCGTTGCCGTTACCACGGGGTGCTCAGCGAAATAATCCGCAATTAAGACGGTCATATCCGTTGAAAGCTGCCGTTGGATCTTGTCGGTACCAAACATGGGATAGTTGCCGCCACCGCCAGCCCGATAATGATTCAATGTCACTGTCAAAGATTGTTCAGGTTGAACAGGGGTGCCATGGTAATCCAGCTGAACGACGCGATCACCAATCGGTCGCGTGAGATCAAAAGTATAATCAATCCCACTATAAATATCATAAATATAATGGCGTAATTTTGGTTTCAAAAATTCAGGATTGACGATAACTTTGCCGGCGACTAGTAAGAAATAGCTGGCACAACGTTCTAACGCTTGTTTCAAATCAGCGCCGGTAATCGTCTCGACTGCTAATTTGTTCGGATAAACGTAACTATTCATCACTTCGCGCATCGTGACATGCTGTTTTAAGCCCGGCACCTCATCGTTGAACAGGGCCGTCGCCGCGATATCTGTGCCAGTTGCCGCCATTTCAACTTGGTTAATGAAATTGAGATAGGGATGGTTATGTAACCGCGCTTGTAGATGGCTATGAACCAACATACTGCCATTGATCTTGCCTAATGGTGTGTCGAGCCAATTTTCCATCTGTGTGTTGATCGGTGCTAACAACGCCATCATCGCGTCATCGGGTGCGGTGTTTTTGACGCTGAAGACTTCTGGTTTGCGTTTAGTGACTTGTTTGTGATCATCTAAGTCGAGCGTGATCATGGCCACATTAGCACCCTTCATGCCGGGTTGTGTCACGGGAACGCCGTGAACCGTCACGGCTAGGCGACGATGTTGATGACCGGTAATCATGGCATCGATTCCGGGAACTTCCGCCAAGAGCGCTGAGCCGCGGTTTTCGCCGTTGAGCCGTTCTGTTGGGGCGTCAGTTTTAGGGTCACGTTCGAGTCCGCCATGATAGGCAACGACGACGACATCCGCGAGCTTGTGCAACTTAGGAACGTAGGCTTTGGCGGTTTCGACGACATCCGTAAAATGTAATCCAGTGAGATGCCGTGGCAATTCCCAGCGTGACACAAATTGGGTCGTTAACCCTAAAATAGCTACTTTAACGCCGGCCCGTTCAAGAATCGTATAAGGCTTAGCAAACAACGTCCGTTGCAAGTCATCGTGAATATTTGCGGCCAGCATCGGATAATGACGACTCGATTCACATAAGTCCAAAAAGTCTAAACCATAATTAAATTCATGATTGCCAAAAACACCCGCTTGAACGTGGTTGCAGTTAGCTAGCCGTGAATATAACGGGGCGGCTTCTTGATGGCGCCGCGCGATGAAATAGGTTAACGGTGAACCTTGCACGAAATCACCGTTCTCAATCACGATTGGCCAGACTTGGTCATTATCGGTCGCGGTTAGTTGCTGGATCATGGTCGCCGCGCGACTCAAACCGAAAGGCACCACCCGGTCGCGCCGGCTATAGTCGGTGGGCGCTAAGTAGCCATGAACATCGCTGGTTGAGATTAATTTGATTTGCATTCGCCGGGCCTCCACTTATTATTTTAATGTCTATTATAACAATATTAACGCTAATAAAGTTAATCATGACAGTTTACAAGTCAACTTTTTTTCTGATCAAATGGCGCTAACCAACGCCACCCCGTGCAATCCTCAAACTTTCTTCATAAATCGGGCAAAATTCGACTAAATGTTTACGCTATCATTAGGTAATAGCAATTGTAACGATAATCACAGTGGAGGAGGAACATATGAACAACGCTAAGCTAAGCAAAATTAACTTAACGCCCAAGTCTGGGTTAAATGCGACCGAGGTGGCTGCGCGACTGGAAGAATTCGGTGTCAATGAATTGATTGCTAGCCGGCAACCCCCGTTATGGCGGAAAATTTGGCAACATCTCAGTGACGTTTCATCTTTAGTGCTGTTATTTGCCGTGGGCCTGGCGACTTATATGGCCGTAGCCCAAGGTGGTGGCTGGATGAAGACGATCGTGATTGGTGCGATTTTGATCATCAACGTCGCAATCGGTCTCTATCAAGAGGCTTCGGCAGAAAAAGCGCTCGCTGCGTTGAAATCAATGAGTTTACCGACAACGACGGTGCGTCGTGACAACGTGACACAAACGATTGCCGCCGAACAAGTGGTGCCGGGTGATCTGGTCCATTTAAAAGCAGGGGATCAGGTGCCAGCGGATGCTATTGTTATTGAGAGCACCAATTTAACCATTGACGAGGCCGTCTTGACTGGGGAAAGTGTGCCAGTTGAAAAAATAACCTATGACCCCACAACGGAACCGCTTGAGTCACAACAAGCTTTCGCAGGAACAGCGGTCACCGGTGGTACGGCAGTGATTCAAATTGTGGCGACCGGGATGGCGACCGAATTAGGGCAAATTGCCGGTCTATTGAATAAAACCAAAAAACGTGCGACGCCTTTGCAAGGACGCTTAAATCGCTTATCCGGTTGGTTGACCACCTTTGCCGTATTAGGTGGCATGGTCATCTTCGGCCTCAGCATTTGGGTTCAACATCAAGGGGTTGCGGATAGTTTAATGATTGGAATCTCGTTGGCGGTCGCGGCCGTCCCAGAAACGTTACCGATTATTGTAACGATTAGTTTGTCACATGGAGTGCGGCGAATGGCGGAACGCAATGCGATTATGCGTCGGGTCAGTGCGGTGGAAACGATTGGTGGCGTTGATGTGATTGCCTCCGATAAGACCGGTACGTTGACGCAAAATAAAATGACGATTACCAAATACTGGACGCCTAAAACCGGGATTAAAGCGGCGACTGAAGCCGTGCCCGCAGCTGGGCGCCAATTGATGCAAGCATTAGGACTGGCGACCAACGCTGAAATCAAGCAAGTGGCGGGGGAAGAACAGACCTTAGGTGATGCCACTGAATTGGCGATTGTACGTTGGCTAGCCCATAACAAGACCAGTCGGGCCGATTTTGAAAAAGACTATCCACGGGTTGCCGAAGATCCGTTTGACTCGAAGAAAAAGATGATGACGACGGTGCATACGCTAAATGATGACCAGCAATTGGTGATCGTCAAAGGTGCGCTGGATCGGTTACCGTTGAAGGCGGATAGTACGAGTTATACCGCTGCTCAGCAGGCCCATGATCAATTTGGGGAAGCCGCGTTGCGAGTCTTAGCGGTGGGTTATAAAGTGATGCCCAGCCAAGCTGATCCTAGCGCAAATTGGGCGGCGGTTAATGAAGGCCTAACGTTGGCCGGCATTGTTGGTATTATTGATCCACCACGGCCAGAAGTGATTCCTGCCATCCGTGAAGCTAAGCGTGCCGGGATTAAACCGGTGATGATTACGGGTGATCACTTGGTGACTGCGACCGCTATCGCTAAAGATATTGGCATTTTGACGGATGATCAACAAGTGATGTCTGGTGAAACGTTGCGTGGCTTGTCAGATGATGAGTTGACGGCACAAATTAAAACGATTGCGGTGTATGCTCGTGTGTCACCGAAAGATAAGATTCGAATCGTGCAAGCTTGGCAGGCAACCGGTGCCACGGTCGCGATGACGGGTGACGGCGTTAATGATGCGCCCGCCTTGAAAGCGGCGGATGTTGGGATTGCCATGGGAATCACCGGGACCGAGGTTTCCAAGGGTGCGGCTGATATGATTTTGACGGATGATAATTTTGCCACGATCATTGCCGCGGTCAAAGAAGGTCGGACCGTTTACCAAAACATTTTGAAAGCCGTTGAGTTCTTAGTCGGTGTGAACTTTGCCCAAATCTTCCTGATGGTTGGAGCCGTGTTATTCGGTTGGGGTGCGCCACTCTTAGCGGAACAACTCCTGATCGTTAACGTGTTAGCGGATGGAATTCCTGGTTTCTATATTAGTCGGGAACCCGGCGAACCAACCGCGATGCAACAAGCGCCAGTTGGCAGTGATGAAAGTATCTTAGCACGTGGTCTGGGTCGTCGTTTAGGCTTGCGAGCGGTGACGTTTACGATCCTCACGTTAGGCATTTATGCGCTGGGTCGGTTCGTTTTAACGGCCAACCAAGCGACTGTTGGGATGACGATGGTCTTCCTAGTCTTGGCAGTCGGGTCGATGATCGATATTTACGCGATCAAGGACCGCCAACCATTGACATTAGCGAGTTTGAAACGTAATCCAACTTTAAATTGGGCGTTACTAGTCGGTGTTGCCGTCGTCATTGCGATCGCAGCTATTCCAGGATTAGGCAGCTTGATTGGTCTGGTGGCACTACCAGCAAGTGCTTGGGTCATCGCGATTGTCGGCATGTTTGTGCCAACAATCGTCTTAGAACTCAACAAGCGTTGGCAGCGGCGCCGTCAGGGTTATGTGACGGATTTAGCCGAATAAAGAATTCTGAATGAAAATCAAAAACAGGTTCGAAGATTCTCAAGGTTGAGGATCTTTGGACCTGTTTTTAGGTGTTAAGTCTTATAGGTTGTATAACCGTTCAGCGTTACCGGCTAAAACTTGTTCACGGTCAGTTGCGGCAACGTTTAAATGCTGAATCATCGCCGGACCTTCCGTCATCCAAGCCGTTTTAACTGGGTAAGAGGAACCATAAATGACATTGTTCGCGCCGAGAACTTTCATCGCAATTTCGAGGTTGTCAGGACCCCAAGGCTGTGCATGTGAAACTTCGTAGAAAATGTTGTTTTCCAAGCGGTCCTGAACACTGCTGGTATTCGTATCAAAGCGGCCGTTACCGGAATCGTGTGGAAGAAACATCGTCTTGTACGTGAAGTAACCGCCACCCAGCATCGAGTGAATCAACTTTAGGTCAGGTAGGTCTTCGAACAGATCACTGAAGACTTCACGACTAATCGCAATGATCTGGTCCTCACAACGACCATAGGATCGCCGTAAATTTTCATAATCCTTGATCGATTCGTACTCAATTGGAACGGGTGAATGGTGAATGTAAACGGGAATCTTTTTTGCCGCAACGTGCTTGAAGAAGCTCCGGTAAGCTGGGTTGTCGAGATAGCCGTCTTGATAATGTGTTGAGAGCTGAAGGCCGTTTAAGCCTAGTTCATCAATAGCATAATCCAGTTCCGCCAAATTTTCCGGCGTGTCATAAGGGGGAACCGTAGCTAATGCGACCATCCGACCATGACTAGCCTGGACGTGCTTCGCCACAGCGCGATTAAAGATCTTACATAGGTCTAAATCCAGCCATTCTTGACAACCGGGTAGCTTCAACACGGCTTTATCAACGTGGCCAGCGTCCATATCATGAAGTTGATGGTCAAGCGTATAGTCATTTTGAAAATAATCTAGGCTACTTTGACCGATGGGTTCTTCAATCACGAATTTTTTCGAGCCATCAGGTAATTGACTAACGGTGGCCTTAGAATCATGGCCGTGATTAACGGCTTGCACAAACTTTTGTTGTAGCTGTTCATCAGTGAATAACTCGGCTGGTAACCAGTAGACATTGGCATCAATAATCATTCTGAATCTCTCCTTGTCGTTAAAACTTAGTGACTTGCGATTGCTGCGGTATCCGCATCAGTCGTCAATTCTTTTAATTCAACATTTAAAACTTTAGTGTCTTTTGTAACTGGACCGAATTGGGTCGGCATAACGCTCTTCAACCGATCAGTCTTGGTGACGACCATCATGACAGTTGTGTCGTAGCCTGCAGCGGTAATGGCTGGTTCGTCAAATTCAACGAGCAATTCACCTTTCTTGACCCGCATCCCCTGGTTCACATGCATTTTAAAGTGTTTGCCTTGTAAATTAACGGTGTCAATCCCGATATGAATTAAGAGTTCTTCACCATCATCTGTGACCATCCCCACGGCATGGCCGGTCGGATAAGCGACGCGGATAACGCCAGCAGCTGGTGCGTAAACGTTGCCTTCACTAGGCTTGATGGCAATCCCATCACCTAAGATCAATTTTGAGAAAACATCATCGTTGACGGTCGTTAAATCGAAACTTTCGCCAGCAACTGGGGCATAAACGTCACTATGTTCAACGGCTTTTTGAGCTTGTTTAGGATCAGCAGCATCCTTTTTAGCGCCTAAGACTAAGGCGGCAACTAAAGCAATTGCAAAGGCAATGACCCCACTGAGACATAAACCAATGAAACCAGCATCGATCCCTTTAGGATTAATGAAACAAGGTAGGCCTAAGATCCCACTCGCACCGAATGAGTAAAGTTTTGAACCAGAGAAGCCAGCGATGGCCCCACCAATCCCAGCAGCAGTGAACGAAGATAACAGGATCTTTTTACGTGGAATCAAGACACCGTAAAGGGCTGGTTCATTAATCCCGAAGAAGGCTGAAATGGCAGCAGCGACAGACATACTCTTGACACGTTCATCGCGAGCACGAATTGCAACCCCAACTGCGGAGCCCAAAACGGCTAAACCACCAGCAAAAATCAAGGGGTTGATCACATCGTAGCCATAGTGCGCAACGTCGATGGCAAAGAATGGGATAACGGCCCAATGTAAGCCAAACATAACCAAAATACTCCAGAAGAAACCAAGCAGGAAACCGGCAATCCCTTTGTTCAAACCAACTAACCAGAGAACCGTATCACTCAAGATGTTTTGCAAAATCATGGCGATTGGGCCGATGATAATCAAACTAACGATTCCGGCAATGAGTAGTGTGAAGAAGGGGACAAAGACCATCTTTAAAACATCTGGAATGACTTTGTCGCAGTACTTGTAAACGTAGCTTGCGAACCAAACGATGATAATGATAGGAATGACCGTGCTAGCGTATGACTGTAATGCGACCGGAATTCCTAAGAAGGTCAATTTATATTTCAAAGCAAAGATGGTTCCTTTGAAAATGGTTGAAACGGCGGTACTGCTGGCGGCAGTTGCCAAGGTTGGATAGACCAAGAATGCGCCTAAGGTAACCCCATAAATTTCCTTCAAACCAAACTTACGAGCGGCACTCCAGCCAATGACGACTGGGAAGAAGTAGAATAGCGTGTCACCTAAAGCACTTAGAATAATATAAGTACCGCTCTTGTCAGTTAAGAGGCCAGTGACGGTACAAAGTGAAAGAATCGCTTTGATCATCCCGGCGCCAGACAATAGGCCTAAAACGGGAATAAAGATTGAACTGATTAAACCGAGGGCTTTGTTCAAAAAGCCCTTTTCATCATCGTCGCCACCAGTTGGCGCTGCGGTATCATTACCGGCAACGACGCTATCTGGAAACTTTGCAACGGCTAAAATAGCCTCATAAACACTGCCAACACTAGGACCGATGACCACTTGGTATTGACCACCTTGCTTCACCACATCCAGCACACCATCTAAATTTTTGATGGCGGCATCGTTGGCCTGGGACTCGTCTTTTAAAACGAATCGCACTCGGGTGACACAGTGGGTAATGCTTTGAACGTTACTTTTGGTACCGACATTTTCAAGAATGTCTTTAGCTAATGGTTTGTAATCCATTTTGAACAACCCTTTCAATTGTTGTATTTATCAAATTTAATTGACATACAATAATCGATTTTTATGATGGAGTCCCGATTATGGCTCCTTAATGAGTTAGTTGTTTTTCTCGTACACATCTAGTAAGCGACTGCCACTGACAAATTTTGCAATGATCTCCTCGAAGGTACCCGCGGGGACTGGATTACCAATCGTTTCAAACGATAAGCCGTAATCTTGAGCTTGTAGGAAATAATAGTGGAACCCATCGCAGTACCCAGCAATCAAGACGGTTTTGTCAGTGGAAGCGCGGAGCAACTTAGCACCAGCTGAAGCTAGCTCGCCTGGAAAAATGAAAAGCCGTAAGTTACCAAGATCCAGAATTTGTAGACTGAGTAAGTCATGGAACTGCGGTTGTTGCAGTTGGCCTTCACATTTTTCAATGATGGCAGCGACTGGTTGTGACCCAACCGACTTTTTAGCGCCACTCTTCAAATCCGCAATCATCTGAGTCAATTGTTCATCATAAAGCTTCTTATCGTTAACCACTTCATGGCTTAAAGTCAAAGTTCGAATTTTGCCCAGCTCGATGGTCTTAGGCGTTTGAATCTTGGCAATCGCTTGTGATAAACCCGTTGTGACCCGTTCTAGTTCGGAGAAGTCACGACCTTGGCGTTCATAGCGATTGCTAGAATCCGCGGCACAGCCAATTAACATTAAGGGGAAAAAGCCCCAATCTTCAGCGAGTTTCGCGCAGGTATTGCCGGCTAAATCTGCGGTTAAATATTGGTTATCTGGACCTAACACGGTGGAGTGGACGGCCATATTAACGATGCCAGCCACGGCTTGACCGTTTTGCATAAACTTGATGACACTGACGGCATTATCTGATGGCTTGTTGGGATGATTTCGATTGCTGTAGTAACCGAAAATTTCACGCTGACCATATTGCACGGTCACATCGGTTAATGTTTCACGACATTCTTCGAAGGCAGCTAGGAAACTGTTTACGAAGAAGTCGTAGTAACTTTGACTGAACTTACCAAATTCCCAGGTTCGGTGATAATCCCGAACGGAATGGTGGTCATGGGTGACGCCAATAATGACGTGATCCATCGCGATGCCATACTGGCGACTGATGCGTTGTCGAATATCGGCCGCAACGACGTCTTCTAATTCCAACAGATCCCCGGTAGCTAAGAAGCATTCATCACCTTTTTCATCGTAGAAAAGTAACGCATTGATAAAAATATGATCATGGACGCCTTTCGCAGGTTGATTGCGTAACGGTGTTTTATAGCCCAACAAATAAAATGGTGCGGTTGGGGTAATATCTTTTCTAGCATGTCCAACTAACATTTGGCAGCATCCTCCTTAATTAATTTTTGGCCTAACTGGGTGCAAGCCTTCAAAACGAGCTGATCTGAACCACGACCTAAGTGCGTGTTCATGGCTTGATAGGTGACCTGATCGAAGTCGCGGGCTTCTGGTAAATACTTGGCCGCTCCATTAACGAGTGTGGCAACCATGGTCGTTTGGTCAGTACCTAAAGCATGGCGGCACTTGTTACCAAATTGACTGTTCAATTCTGGTTGCGTGCCAATTAATAATAACTGGTTGAGCTTTATCCCAACAACACTTAGATCAACCGTGGCACCAGTGGGCTCGAAGTCGTCTTGATGGGTTGGGGTTAACTCAAACGTCGTCAATTTTTGAACCTTTGTCGGTAACGTCATTGGTTGCGCAACCTGTTGAACTTGGCTGAGTGTTGTCCAAGTGGTGATTGTTTGGACGGCTTGTTGAATACTTTCATAGAAGACGTCACCTTGACGTTGCATTAAACTTTTAGCCACGGCAAAGGGTTCATCGTTATGACCAACAAACAATGGTCGCTGATCACCGGCGGCACCGGGTAAGAAGATGGCCACTTGCTGATCTGTTTCATATTTCTTTAAGCCAAAACCCACTAAATCACTGGAAATCATGCGTTGGTCGGCATCATCGGTGAGGTGGTCTAAGACGCTTGGTTGTAGGTCGTAATTAACAAGCAAGTGGCGCTGACCGTCCGCTTTTTGAAAGGCCCAGACACGTAGTTGATGATTGGAATAGCCTGCAAAATTTCGACCGAGCCACCAGCCAGCCGGAGTGGCAACATTGCGGTTGACGTTTAGTGGGCAGTCAACCACCGCGTGCCCCAACTTAACTGGTTGCAGATCTTGTTGCGCGGCTTGGCAACTCATCACTAAGCTAGCCATCAATTTGGCGAGAATGAAATCGTAAATTTGATGAGCAGCAGCGGTTTGCGGGTTGCTTGGTAGATGCGGCGCAGCGAAAGTGTGCGTTACCGTGATCCAAATATTGGCTGGTGCCACTGACAATGTTGCTGCCACCTTGTCTTTGAAAAGTTCAATGACTCGGTGATTGGGTAATGAGGTCAGATCCAATGAAACGAGTACAAATGGCTGAGGCCCAGCAATCAACATGATTCGACTATTAAGCGTATCCAATTGTTTAGCAAATTCTCGGATGGGGAAGTCGGTTGGTTTAAAATCAATCACAGCTTTACCAAATCCCACTTGAATTGTTTTCAAAAGCCTGTGCTCCTTTCTAATTATCTGTGTAACCGTTTTCTTTACAGTGCCCATTATGGTCCGCTAACCATTGACACGCAATTCTAAGTCTGACTATACTTATGCCTGTAAGGAATAAAAAGCTTAATTAGACCAATTTCGCATTGATGGGAGTGTCGGAACATGGATTTGAAATATTTAGATAATTTTTTAGCCCTAGTCAAAACGCAGAACTTTTCGGAAGCGGCGGATGCTTGTTACATTTCACAGTCGTCCTTTTCGAAAAGAATCAAGCGCTTGGAAGGTGAGTTAGGTGTACCGTTGTTTGAACGGACCACTCGGCAAGTTAAGTTGACGCCGTATGGTGAGATCTATTTAAAGTACGCCACCAAGATCAAACTATTATCTGAGCAAGCGGCTGATGAAATCAATCGGCGGCATTCCGAAGATAGCGGTTTAGTCATTGGTGGTATTCCGTCAATCAATGAATATGGCATCTTAGATTTGATCACTGGTTTTATGAGTTCGCAACAGATTCGTTGTAGAGTGAAAACGGGGCCATCGGAAGACTTGGAGCCGATGTTAGCAAATAAGACGATTGATTTTGCCTTCGTCAAGGATGTTCAAAATGGGGAACTTTTCACGCAATTACCGTATACCGAAGACCATTTAGTGGCAGTTTTACCGAAGGAGCATCCGCTAGCGCAACAGAAAAGTGTGCATATTAAGCAGTTAGCAACGGAGGACTTCATTTTTCAGCCAGTCAATTCACGGCCCTATGAACTTTGTGTCCAGATTTGTCAGAAAAACGGTTTTACGCCCAATGTGATTTATGCGGATCGGATTGTTGAAAACATTTTGAATTTTGTCAAAAAAGGGCTCGGAGTCTCACTATTGATGCAAAAGTTGGTGCCAGCAGATCCAGACTTAGTGGCTTTACCCATTGAACCTACCGTTGTGGCGGATATCAATCTCTGTTATTTGAGGCAGGCCAAGTTAAATCGTTATCAACAACAGTTTGTGGATTATTTTAATGGTGATCGAGACTAGTGTCTGGTCGACGACCTAAAGTTATCCGTCTCCGTGGGCCAGCACGTTCGCTGTGAGGTGACCTACAGCCAAAGACCGGTCTGCAGGGCGCTTTCAAGCCGAAAATCGCGTCTTAAAAGTCGGCCAGACACTAACCTGGGGAAATCACCCAGCTAAGTGTCTCGACACGGCGAACGAACTGGCCCACTCTGACGTAAAATACTGGTTGTAATCAATAAAGCACTGACATAATCAGGGCTCAACGAAAGTCGATTGATTAGATTTTCTGATTTAGCACAGGGATGGCTGGTGCTTAGTGGCGAAGTTTCCCTTTGCTGGTTCACTTCCAGTTTAGAGAAAGATCAGCTTGTGAGACCGCACTTTGGGGCCCGGACCAACCGGAGCGAAAAGTTAAGACTACAGCTATAAATACGACAGCTGGGCTACAATAGTTGGTTGTTGATAAACCTAATTATTCAAATAAGATGGTACGCGTTTTCGAATGACCATTATAGATAGCAAAAAGCCACATCTTCGTATGAAAAGGTGTGGCTTTTTTACTGGCAAATTATCACTAATTAAGTTTAGCTAACGCTTGTTTTGCAGTATCGCTGCCTAATTTGACACCTTTGCCGTCTAGATAAAGTTGTGCCAAATTAATGTCCCCAGTAATATCAACAGATTTGTAAGCGGCTTGATAGTATTTTGCAGCCTTCTTGTATTGCTGCTTGGCATCATAGATAGCGTGGGGCTTTCATATCTTTAAGCGCATTCGGTGAATAATATCAGCTAAAATAAAAAACGCTTGGCAGTTGATCTCCAGGCGTTCGAGTTATCTTAAAATTTAGAAAACCGGCCGTTTAGCAGGTTTAGATTTCAAATCATCACAGTTATAAGTGGCTAATTCCTGTAAACCGTCTTTGCTGGCATCAAAGTAAGCGGTCAAACCTTGAGCAATCATGAGGTTCAACTGTTTGTCCGCATCAAATTGGACTACCAGAACGGGAGTCTTTTCTGCGACGGCGGCGCCGATTTCAAACATTGTGCCAGAATCAGGTTCGTTATTGTCGCTCGTCATGTCGAAATCTAAGAGTGCGACCACTAAATCTGCCCGGTGGACTTGGCGCATGTCAGAAGCGTAGACGTATTGTTGCCAAGCACGGCTACCAAAAGGCTCATCTTCAAATTGGTGTTCTTGTGGCTGGAAAATGCCATCGGAATTGATCGTTGGATTCGCAATTAATGCGGCCTTTACTTGTTCGATACGTGCTTGTTGCGCATCGTCAAAAAAGGGAGCTGCTAAATAAACGTTATTCATGAAGAAAGTCCTTTCTTTGTTGCAGTAGTTTTGGGTATGTCTTATTTTAGCGGAAAGCGGGTAGTGGTTTCAAGTAGTCTTGGCATTAAGTTAATTGTTTATACATATTATGTAGATTATAATTCTACATAATCTAATGTATATAGTGAATTTGCTTGTAATCGAAGCTAGTTTCAGGTAAATTAAGATTTAACATTGGAGGAATGAGAATGGCAACAACGGCTCTAGCAACGTTTAAAATGACTCCGTGGGACCAACTGCCCGCGATGCCCATTTACATGGATCAATTATTGCAATTAGTGAATCAAGCCTTGGCGCCACTGGCATTGCCAGCGGTAACGAAAACCATGGTGAATAGTTATGTGAAACAGCATTTTTTTAGTCGGCCAGTGGGGCGGCAATATCAACGTAATCATGTGGTTGCCGTGATGGTTGTCACCATTTTAAAGCAGGACTTTTCATTGGCAACGATTAGTCAGGCAATCAACGGCATTCGTGAATCACGTTTGGTTGAGAAACGCTATGAGGCATTCGCTATGGCATTTGAACAAACGTTACATGGGCAAACCGTGTCAGTCAAGCCTACTGATCGAACGACTCAAGCGGTGCAATTAGCTGCTCAGACGGTGGCATATCATCTATTAACCCAGCAAACTTTGGCATAAGCTTGCGGCATGAGAGGAATTGAACTGATGACGACCAAGAAAAAATGGATTTTGGTATTAGTGGGACTGGTCACTGTTTTAATTATTGGTATTACTGGCGGTAGTTTCTATCTGTATCATTTTGCTTTTGAACCCACGCCTAAGGTACTGACATCGACATCAAAAACAAGCCACACCACGTTGTTGAAAAATAAAGCCTGGTTGAAAAAGGTGAACAAGCAAACGTGGCATGAAACCTCGGCTACGGATCATCTGAAGTTGGTCGCGGATTTTGTCCCAGCAACCAAAAAGACGACGCGTACGATTGTGATCGCGCATGGTTATATGGGTAATAAAGAACAGATGGCGAGCTATATTCGGTTATGGCATCGTCAAGGGTATAATGTGCTGGCACCAGATGATCGCGGAAATGGTCAAAGCCAAGGAAACTATTATGGCTTTGGCTGGCCTGATCGGTTAGATTATGTCAAATGGACCAAACAAATCGTCCGTCGTTTAGGATCTGACAGCCAAATTGGCCTGTTTGGCGTTTCGATGGGTGGTGCGACTGTGATGATGATGAGCGGCGAAAAACTGCCCTCACAAGTGAAGGCGATTATTGAAGATTGTGGCTATACGAGTGTCACCGATGAACTCGCGTATGAATTGAAGCAATTGTATCACTTGCCGAAGTTCCCGCTAATTTATACGGCGAGCTGGGTCGCAGACTGGAAGGCTCATTTTAACTTTTTAGAGGCGAGTTCAGTGAACCAATTGAAGAAGAATAAACTACCGATCTTCTTCATTCATGGGGCAGACGATACTTTTGTCCCCACGAAGATGGTGTATGAAAACTATCGGGCCACAACGGTCAAAGATAAAAAGCTCTGGGTCGTACCGGGTGCTAAGCACGGGGAAGCCTTAAACAAGCAGCCAGATCAGTATGAAGAAAAAGTAGCCGTATTTATGGCGTCACATATGAAGTAGCTAAGAATGCCTAGTTGATGGGAATAGTCGATCCCCATCAACCAGGCATTTTTGGTGTAAAAGATATAATTGAGCATAAATGGGACTTGACAGTTTTAAAGTAAGGGCTTACATTTAATTCATACAAACGAATAAAACTAGACATGTAACTGGTAAAGCAGGCAGGATCTAAAAGGACATTGGGTGACGACTCAGTATCTTTTCAGGTCCTGTTTTTTTATGTCTGAAGGAGTGTTATAAGATGGATTTTAAAGCAAGTGCTCAGGCAATTATTGCTGGTGTTGGTGGTACAAAAAATGTTGTTACTTTAATTCACTGTTCAACGCGACTACGATTCACATTAAATGATTTTGATAAGGCAAATCTCGAACAGTTACTGACGACCATTGCTTCATCATCTCCACAGTTGATTGAAATTACTCAGCAGATCATCAATCATGCAACGGAACATTTACATTTGAAGCTTAGCGATACGTTGTTTATTTCACTATTAGACCATTTGAAGTTTGCACTGGAGCGCGCCGAAAAAGGAATTGTGATTACAAATCGAGTTTACTGGGAAATTAAAACTTACTATGCTGCTGAATTTGCTACTGGAAGTTTTGCCGTTACCATAATGAATCAGCAACTAGGTACGGTATTTTCTGATCAGGAAGCGGCAAATATTGCTGCACATGTAATCAATGCCGAAAATGGTACAGATGAGCGTAAAGATGCGCTAAAAGCTGGCCAACTGATTGGTCGGGTAATTAATATTATCAAGTATCAAGCTGGTGGTGCTTTGGACGAAGCGAGTCCGAATTATCAACGTTGCTTAGTTCACGTTAAGTTTTTGGTTGAACGAGCTATTGCACATAACTTGCTAACGGATAGTGACCCGGCCATGGTTGCGTTAGTCCAAAGCCAAAATCAACGTGCCTATCAAATTGCGCAAAAGGTTGCCGTTTATTTAAATATGAAATTTACTAAACCGTTACCAGATGAAGAAGTGATGTTGATGGCAATGCAAATTCAACGAATCTTGAAGTAGCCGAGAGACGAGTTGAAATGATTGATAGCACAACTGTTCGATCAATAGGCATTGGTATTTGCACGCACGTTGCCCTATTATTTTAACGTGGACTTTCAGACCATCGTTGTTCGTCATCAAACTTTAACGGACTTAAATACCGATTAAAAGGTAAGTTCAACCACCAGTTGATGGTTAAAAATGAGACTTACCGCTATGATGAAAGTGAGGATTAGGGGGCGAACAACGTGCAATTACAAGAAATGTTAAGAATACGTCGTCAGCAGCGAGGGCTGACTCAAGTACAGCTCGCACGCCAGTTATTTGTCACGACCCAGGCCGTTTCTAAGTGGAAAACTGGTAAGGCGGTGCCGTCGATTGACAACCTATTAGCTTTGTCGGGTTTTTACAATGTTTCGTTGGATGAATTGATTCAGGGGAGTCCGTTCTTTAAGAAGCCCTATCTGGTTGGTAAACGGTTTAGTTTTGGTCGGGCCATTAGCTTGGGCTTGTTTTGGTTAGCTGTCAGTTTGCTATTCACGGGTTTTGGTACTCAGCCATGGTGGTTATTCGTGGCGATAATGGGTTTCGGAATCGTCGTGGTTTTACCGGTTGCGGTGGACGATTATTGGGTCATCACGCATGATGGACTAGTCTTGAATCACTATGCCACGACCATATGGGCCAAATTCAAACAAGTGTTACGTCACCCGACGCAAACGGTGATCTGCTATGATCAGTTGCAAACCGTCACGCTTCATTACCGAGTGCGCCAGCGGGTCTCACCGTTTGATATTAACCCGGATTACTTTCAGTTAGTGTTAACGACTGCTACCATGACGAGGACGTTAGCGTTAAACGCACAAGTCGATCAATATTTGCCACAGTTAGTGAATTATTTAACGCGGAACGGGGTTCAAGTCAACGATGACCAGGCCGTGCTACCCGTTATTATCAGTGGTCAATCGTTATATGAACACTTTCATACGACTTAATACAAGTAGTCATAAGCGTCCGTGACAAAACGCTTGGCTCACATTAAAAAAGGTAGTTCTGAGAAATCGTTTGATTTCTCAGAACTACCTTTTTTAAGCTTATGCACGTACAGAGATACGATCAATACAAGCAGTCTTGCGACAATAATTTTCCGAATCTTTTTCATTCTCTTTACCCATGATGTACGAAGGGGCAATAACAGAAACTAATTTAGAAGAGAAGATGAAAGCCTTTTTAACGGTTAAGCTTTATTTTTAAATGGATGCCGCATCGTTGGAATGAAGATTAGAACCACGATAAAGTTCAATAATAGCGATAGTGCCGTAAAAATGAACACCCCATTATAGTCAAACCAATTTGAGACGACCCCACCGAGTAAAGAACCTAACATACTACCCAGGGCTTGGAAGGATTGGTTCCAACTGAAAATGGTCCCCGTTAAATGATAGGGCGTATTTTTTGAAAGTAACGTTTGTACCGTGGGGAAAAGGGCCCCATCGGAGATCCCAATCATGAAGCGCAATAGGCCAAGTGTCCAAATGCTGGAAACGAAGCCTTGTGGGAAGTACATTAAGATTGCGAATACGAAGCCAAAGACTAAAATGCGGTCGGTTCCACGAGTATCTCCTAAATGCCCCAACCGTGGCGCAGACAAAAGTGTTGAGATCCCCGGTAGTGCGGCGATGATTCCGGCCACGACGGTAATAGGACCAACGTTATGCATCAACTGTTTCACGTACAGACTGATAATTGGGGTGATCGAGTTATTTCCCATTTGAATAATCATTGTGGAAACTAAGAGGGTCACGATCAAAGTTGGATTTTTGAATTGGCTAAGTAAACTGCCAGTTTCTTTTTGAGCGGTAATCGGTGCGGGATGATAGTTTTCATGAACGAGCGTTAAGCTTAGCACGAAGACAATCAACAATAGAATCCCCGTAATGATGAACGTTAAACGAATTGAGAAGACTTGCGCCAAAACGCCGCCAAGAATAGGGCCAATTAAGTTGCCAGAAACATAGCCTGTTGTGAGAATCCCAATGGCGGTCCCACTGCTTTCTTTAGGTGTTTCGGTGGCAATTAGCGCACTGGCGTTAGGAATGTAGCCAGCGCATAATCCTTGTAAGAACCGCAAGAAAATCAGCATCCAAATGTTATGTACAAATCCCATGGCACCAATGACTACGGCCATCCCTAAGGAAGAACGTAGTAACATGATTTTACGGCCACGGCGGTCGGCGAGTTTGCCCCAAAGTGGCGAGACGACGGCGATGACGAAAAAAGTGACCGCATAAGTGAGCCCACTGTACATCGTGAGCTGTCCCCGGGTAAAATGGCCCAGTTCACTCACGTATAATGATAAAAACGGCATCACTTCGGAGAAGCCCATGCCGGCAATAAATGTGCCTAACCATAAAACGGCTAGATTTCGCCGCCAACCTTCAAGAGCGCCCTTCAACTATGTCACCTTCCTTAGCCTGTTATTTAATAAATACGAAAATTAATGGCGTTTCATTTTTTTGAGCAACTATTTTTTTGAAACTGATGGGATCATTAATCTCTCTTCATCTTACGGCTTTTTAAAAGTAAGTACAACGACCAAGTTTGGGTAAAAGTGACTTGACCATTGCCGCTGAAAAACGGACAATGGTTAACATTGTAGAAAGGGTGAACGTCGTGAAGCAGGAAACGAAGTATCAGATTGAAATCGTGGCACCAAAACATCGGCACATGTCGAATTGGGACATGTTTGCCACCTGGATTGGTGCCAATGCCAACAATGGGACATGGTATGTTGGTGGGGTCTTAGCAGCCTGTGGGTTATTGACTGCTTTGAAAGTAATCGTTGCTTCGTCGACGTTGTCGTATTTATGTTTATCGTTGGTCGGGTTTATGGGCTATAAAACTGGGGCTTCAACGATGAGTTTAATTCGGGGGTCATTTGGCGTTCGTGGGAGTTACGTGCCGTCATTCGTCAATTTGACGATTTATATTGGCTGGACGGCCGTCAACACTTTTATTGCCGCGACTTCGGTGAGTTATCTGTTACATGATATTATCGGTTGGCCGGTTTATGGTCAGCCTGGGGGTGCCAAAGGCTTGATCATGGGGGTCGTTGTGATGAGTATCCTCCATTTTCTAAGCGTTTCAGTCGGCCAGCGTTCCGTACAAATTGTGGAACGGATTGGGATTATTTTAGTGATTCTATTCGTGCTATGGGAATCTGTGGTTGTTTTCAAAACGGTCACCTTCTCCCAATTACTGTCATGGCAGGCACCAGCTAAATTGCACATGACTGCGGGAGCTGGGATGGATACTTTGGCGGCGTTTAATTTGGCATGGGTAATTGCTGGAGCGGACTTTACACGGTTCACGCGTAAACGATCCGGGGCAACTAAGATGCCATTCTTAGGTGCTTTTACCGGGGTATTTTGGTTTGCTTTTATTGGTTTAGCGGCCACGATGAGCATTGCCATTACTTCAGGAACTTATGATCCTAATAATTCTGATCCTAGCACGATTGCCAGTCGTTTAGGGCTGGGTGTGTTGGCCTTACTAGTGATTATCTTGACGAGTATGACAGCCAATGCGGTCAACCTATTGGCAGCGGGTTCAGCCTTGTCGAATATTTTTCCGAAAATTAGATTACGGCCAGCTTTGTGGGCCGTTACGGCAATTGCGACTTTAGTGACGCTGATTCCATTCGCCATTGGCAGCTTTTTAGCGGCCTTCACGGCTTTTCTGGATTATATTGGGATGGTTTTAGGACCGATGATTGCGGTGATGCTGATCGATTATTATTGGCGGCATCATCAAAATTATGACGTCAATGAATTAGCAAGTTCTAAAGGGCAATATTGGTATGCGCATGGCGTGAACTGGATTGCCCTAGGTTGCTGGGTACTAGGTGTTGCCATCTATTTAGGGTTAAAACGACTCCCGTTTGTGGCGAATGTCACTGGCGCGACGTTTATTGATATGGTCATCATCGGTTTCATTTATATGGGCTTAATGCGGATTTTCTACCCAATGAAAACCAAATCTGCTTAATTTGGATTACAATGGAGAAGTAAACGAAATTTAAAGGGGCGTAACTATGTTTAAATTAGATGCAATTGATAAAGTATTAGCTGAACTCGGAGATCACGTGGACTTTGCCACGGTCGCTAAAAAACAAGCTGATTTGGGAGTCCAACATTTTCAATATGACGTTGCGGCTGGTTCCACGACTTATTTTGGTGCTGACGGTTACTTAGTAGAACGCCGGACCAATGGTTTAGGGACCAAGGTAGCTATGGAAGAAGACGCCAAGGAGGTTGCTAAAGTTGGTCAGGAATATGTTGATGGTAAATTATCATTAGCGGATGCGGTCAAACGTTTAGCGGCAGCTGGTTGTCAAGCTTGGACCGCTAACTTGAAGCGCCAAGTGATCGATTTCAGTGGTGCCGAAGGTAAGTTCATGGCGACGATTAAATTTTAATGATTATCAATTTAGACTCAACGATTTAATGACATCGTTGAGCCTTTTTTCGGCTTAATGAAGGCCTTGTCAACAAAATATTTGGCATGATAAACTTTAACCTAGCAGTAACGGACGTGATCCGACAACATTTGGAGGGGCAAAGTTGAGATGATGAAATTAGTTTTAGTGATTACCGGGATATTGGTCATTGTGGCAAGCTATTATCAATGGCGATTGCGACAGGATCATCGAAAATTGCTTGATTATTTGTCAGATTATCATAAAACCATGACGATCCAACAAATTCAAGCGGGCCGCCGCTTTGCCTTACAAAGTGATTACTGGCGACAACCAGAGATTGTTCGAGCCCAACGTTATGCGCGGGTGGGTAAATTGATTGCGATTGGCTGCGCTATTTTGGTTGGACTGGAATTGCTGGGTTTATTTGATGGCACACCGAATGCGCAACTTTGGTTTAGTGAAAGTCTTGGTGGAGTGGTCTTAGGATTAGCACTGAACACTTATGGTCATTGGCTGTTCAATCAGGCAATTGTGCAACTGACTGCGATCAAGGATGGTGTTGTCACATTGGCGAGTACCCCAGCGGACTTGGGCACGGCCGCGGCAAAGCATCACGTTAAGTCGCGAACCGCTTGGGTGACGATCGTTTGCATAGGACTGTTTGCTAGCTTGGTCAATTTGTGGCCGGTTGGTGGACTACGAGACCAGACTGTGACGTGGACGGTGACTTTCTTAGTGGACAAGTTGAAGCAGTCGAAACCGCGACCGCTAACCAGAGATGAGCGCACGCTTAATGACGCCCAATATGTCCGAAAATTAGCGACAAGTTCGACACAATCGTTGACGCAAAAACAAACTGTGGGGTTACTTTCTCTTATACTACACCGCGGCCACTAATCAAGACTTATGGCGCATGCGAAATGCTGTCAAAGCGCACTATTATTACTATACGGCTAAGCAAGGATCAACGACGATTTACGTGTTGAAACGCCATACTGACACGGCTGAAACGAGTTTTTGCTATCTGGCACACGTGGCAGCGGATGGACAAGTGACGTTGAACAGTTTCGATGATCCTACTGGCGAACGAACCGCTTTACAGGGCCATGTGCCACAATTTGAGATTATCCCGAAGACGACGGTTCAATTAGGTCAATTAGTGACAGCATACCAACAACAGCGTGCCTACCGTTATACCATGAAGAATACATCCTTTGGTGGCAAATGGGCGTTGACTAAGAACAACTAAAAAGTAAATTTTATTAAGAAGTGTACATGAAGTCAAAGCTGGACTTTATGTGCACTTTTTTAATGTTTCCGCTTAGGGGGAAAAAAGTGTAATTGTGTGCGCTTACATAAATTGGCACAATGTAACTGTAATCAAATACGAGGGGTGATTGAAATGAAAAATGTTTTATTAATTTGTGGTTCTGGTGCATCAAGTGGGTTTATGGCAGCTGCAATTCGCAAGGCAGCAAAGAAAACGGGTGTAGAAGTAAGCGTCAAAGCGACCAGTGAATCACAGCTAGATGATCGCATTGATACAACAGACATTTTGTTGATTGGGCCACATTTAGCGTACATGGTTGATGATTTAAAACAGGAAGTGGGAGACCGAAGCATAAAGATTGCAGTTATTCCTCAGGCAATTTATGGTTCACTAAATGGTCCCAAGGCATTGGAATTAATTGAACAGATGGAAGGGTGAATATAATGCATAAAATAATGGATTTCATGACCAATTCATTTGCACCTAAGGTAAATAAGATTGTGAAAAATCCGTGGATTGCTGCAATTCAAGACTCAATTATGACGGCGTTGCCATTAGTATTCGTTGGGTCCTTGATTACAATTATTTCTCTTTTACAAAATGTATTTAAAGGGATGCCAGATTTTAGTGTTATAAGTGATTTTTCATTCGGTATGTTTGGGTTAGTTGTTTCATTCTTAATTCCTTATTATGTTATGGAAAAAAAGAAGAATAACAGTAGCAAAATTATTAGTGGTGCGACCTCTTTGGTTTTGTTTATGATGTTGCTTTCTCCAACAATGACTAAATCTGGAAATATCCAATTTATTATGAGCCGTTTTGGTGCAACCGGTATGTTTTTAGCTATTATCACCGGATTAGTAGTTGCAGCAGTAATGAACTTGGCTGCTAAACATTCGTTCTTTGGTGAAGACACCGCAATTCCAGATTTTGTGATTGGATGGTTTGATAGTTTATTACCAATTACCTTTTTACTGTTAGTTGGTTGGTTAATTACAATTCAATTCAAAATAGATTTCTTTAATGTTGTTTTACTAGTGTTCAGTCCTTTAGCGTCAATTGTCCAGAGTTATCCTGGATTTGTTCTTTCAGTTTTTATTCCGGTTTTTCTGTATACGTTTGGGATCAGTGGTTGGGTAATGATGCCAGTAATCTATCCAGTATATATGGCAGGATTAGCTGAAAATGCAAAGCAAGTCGCTAATGGCGGTATTGCGACACATATTGCTACTCAAGAAACATGTTACGCATTTTCTAGTATGGGTGGTGTTGGTACAACGTTAGCTTTAGCTTTCATTATGTTGTTTTTCAGTAAGTCTGCACAGTTAAAGGCAATTGGTAAGGCAGTGTTTGTTCCCTCACTATTTAATATTAATGAACCCTTAGTCTTTGGTGCTCCAATTGCTTTTAACCCTTACCTAATGGTACCAATGTGGATTAATAGCATTTTGATTCCAACGATTGTTTATATCTCAATGGCTTGGAATTGGGTGGCAATCCCAACAAAGACATTCTTACTTTGGTATATTCCATATCCTATTACATCCTATTTAGCAACACAAGATTGGCGTGCAATCATTTTAGCAATCATTATCTTTGCGATTTCTTGGATTGTATTTTGGCCATTCTTCAAAGCATATGACAATTCATTAGTAGTTAAAGAGAAAGAAGAAATGTCACAACAGACAGTGATTTCAGATTAGAGGTAGAAATATGAAGAAGATAAAAGAAGAACCATTAAATGATGATTTGGATATGTTATCAATGAATATATTGGTCCATGCAGGTAACACACGCGATGCAGTGGTAAAGGCATTGGAAGCTATTGAACAGCAAAAATATTCATTGGCGGATGAGCTTTTAGCAACGGCACATCAAGAAATTGTGATTGCACATGGGTTACAAACCGATACGCTTCAGGAAGAAGCTAATGGTAATCAGATTCGCTATTCGACACTATTCTGCCATGCGCAAGACACTTTAATGACGGCTCAAAGTGAGCTGTTGATTGCCGATCATTTAGAAAAAATTGTTGCTAACATCACTGAGAACAAATAGGAGGAATACAAAAATGGATTATAAAATGCCAACAGATTTTTTATGGGGTGGCGCAATTGCTGCTAATCAAGCTGAGGGTGGTTTTGGAATTGATGGTAAAGGTATTAGTTTAGCTGATATTCATAAGTATGAACCTGATTTAACTAATGCAGAAATTTCGGCAAAACAAATTAAAGGAGTTTCAACTGAGGATATTAAGCTTCATTTGTCAGATAAGGATGGGTATTACCCTAAACGTGTAGGCATTGATTTTTATCATACGTATCCACAAGATTTGAAATTACTGGCAGATATGGGATTTAAAGCTTTTAGGACATCGATTGATTGGACTAGAATTTTCCCAACGGGGGACGAGGAGAAACCTAATGAAGCAGGGTTAGCATATTATGATCGATTAATTGATAAAATTATTGAATTAGGAATGGAACCAATTATTACTATTCTACACTATGAAACACCAATCAATATTACGACCAAGTATGGTGGCTGGAATAACCGTAAAGTGATTGATTTGTTTGTAAAATATGGCAAGACAGTTTTAAAACGTTATCGAAATAAGGTGAAATATTGGATTGCAATTAATCAGATTAATTTGATCCAATTTGAACCTTTTAATTCTACCGCAATTCCTTACGATACTGTTGATAATTACTCAGAAGCTGCATATCAAGCAGTGCATAACCAATTTATTGCTAGTGCAAAATTAGTAGAAGCGGCTAAAAAAATCAATCCTGAAATGCAAATCGGGACGATGGTCGCTGACAGTACTGCATATCCATATTCTTGTGATCCCGATGATGTTGAGCTAGCTTTAAAACGAAATCGAATGGAGTACTTTTATACCGATGTTCAATTTGAAGGAGAATACCCACAATATGCTTTAAATTATTTTGAAGAACACCACATTGATTTGAATATCCAACCAGGCGATTTAGATTTATTGAAGAACTGTACAATGTCATTTTTAGCAATCTCATATTATTATTCGCAAGTTGTAGATGCTAAACGAAATACAATGGATCCAGCGTCTGTTGTGAAAAATCCCAATATTAAGGCAAATCCATGGGGCTGGGGTGTTGATCCTAAGGGATTATATAATACATTATCGCAGAACTGGGACCGATATAAAAAGCCGATCATTATAGCTGAAAATGGGTTTGGAATGTACGATAAGCTTGAAGATGGCACGGTTCATGATGATTATCGAATTTCTTATCTATCGCAACATATCGCTGCTATGGAAGCTGCAATGAAAGATGGTGTCAAAGTTATTGCATATTTGGCATGGGGACCAATTGATATTATAAGCTGTTCAACGGCCCAAATGGACAAAAGATATGGTTTTATCTACGTGGATTTGGACAATTTTGGAAAAGGATCCGGAAAAAGAATTAAGAAGGATAGCTATGATTGGTATAAAAAAGTTATCAGTAGTAATGGTGTCGACCTTTAGTTATTAACTATAACCAGTTTGGAGGAAGACTATGTCAAAACGGGATATCGAAGTGTTGGACTATTTAAAAGCACATGCTTATAAATGGACAAGTGCCAAAGAATTGGCTGAACGTTTTGAATGTACAACTCGAACTATTAGAAACGTTGTTGCAAGGTTGAACAATGAATATGATGGGTGTATTTCTTCCGGTCGAAATGGCTATAAGTTTGATAAAAGTGCTGAGCCCACGACCATTAGTATATCAACTAGTGATGAGCGGAGTACTAAGTTATTAATGGCTCTGATTCATGATGGTAGTCACGGTATTAATTTGTATGACTATGCGGATAAAATGTTCGTCTCCGATGCAGTTATCCGTAACGATATAAACAAATTACAAAAGAAAATTGAAAACTATGCTGTGCGTATTCAAGGAAATGAATTTAATTACCGACTAATTGGTACCGAACGGGCAAAACGAAAATTAATTCTTGGAATATTGTACGGAGAAGCTAATTTCCAAGATAATGTTCGAAAAAGTATTCAAAAGTTAATTGAAGACATTCCCTTAGTAGATTTGCAAAAGATAATTAAACAAGCAGCTCAAATCAAAGGATTAGAAATAAATAATTATGCATTAAATAACATTGTATTGCATTTTGCGATTGCTCTGCAGCGTATTCAACAAGGAAATGACATTCCTGAATCAGATAATGTTGTTGAACTGCCAATGGAGCAAGCAGTTGTTCAAGAAATTGCAACTCAGTTAAAAGAAAACTATAATATTGAACTTCCTAATCCCGAAAAACAACAATTGGCAATTTTATTTGTTGGTAATCAAGGTGCTGTGAATGGGAAACATGCTGTAAAGATTGAAACCTTTATTCAACCCAAAATAAAAATGGCATTAAAGGCTGCATTACATGAGGCGGAACAAAATTATTTTCTGGATTTATCAGATGAGGATTTTTTTACGAAACTAGCGATTCATGTTCAAAATTTGTATCGACGCTTCTCAGTAGATCATTTCAATCGCAGCACAAGTTTATTAGATATAAAGACAACTTATCCATTGATTTATGACATTTCTGTATATTTAGCGGTTTCCTTAAATCAAAAATTAGGAATAACTTTTACAGAAGATGAAATAACATTTATTGCGTTACATTTAGGTGCATATTTAGAGCAAAAGAATAAGCAACAATTATTGAAGGTATACCTAGTCACTGATGCATATGAAGATATACGGGTTTCGTTGATAAATAAGTTGAAATATTTGTATACAGATGAGATTGATATATTTTCAGTAGCCTCATTGCTGAATGATAAAGTAGCACGTCAGGCAGATCTCATAATTAGTACTATTCAGAGTGTACATCAGTCGGATAAGCCAGTATTGCTAGTTCATCCGTTTTTAACACAAGCTGACCAAGCACTAATTAGGCGGCAAATTGGAATAGTTAAACAGTCGAAGTTCATGCCTAAGCTGATCAATCAAATTCAAAAATATATGACCAAAGAAGTTTACGTTGCCGATATGGACTTAACGTCTCGACAAGCAATACTTACCTATCTTTTGGATTTGTTGAAACAGAAAAAATATATTCCTGATAAATTTGGTACGGCTGTCGATAAACGTGAAAATATGTCGTCGACAGGATTTCCATCAGGTGTAGCAATTCCACATGCATTTAGAATGGATGCACTTAAAAGTTTCATCGCTGTTTATCGATGCTCAAGACCAATCATGTGGCAAAACCAATCAGTTAAAATTATATTCTTGATAGGGATTAATCGAAAAGATGCACAACAATTTAATGATATCTTTGAAACATTAGTCAACGTTTTAAGTGAACCAATAAATGTTAATAAGCTTGCTGAAACAATCTCTTATCAGCAGTTCTTAGATGTATTAAAGGAACAGTTACAAACGGAAAATGTAGGTGAATTGTGAATGTTAAAGAACTTAAGCTAGCAAAAAGGATTGTATTTACAATTCTCGGAAGTACAATCTGTGGTGTTGGAGTAAAATTGATAGTTGTTGCTAATGCAGGATTTGATTCAATTAGTACGTTGATTTTAGGAATTATGAATGAGATTCAGGCATGGTCTACTATTAGTTTTGGCACGTGGAGTCAAATCCTAAGTATACTGTTTTTATTGGTTACCTTCTTTTGGAATCGCTCATTACTTGGAATTGGTAGTATTATTAATGGTTTAATAGTTGGTGCAACAGTCAATGTATTAGCACCACTATTTAAAAATTATGTTGCGACTAGTTATGATTTAGTTATTTCAATGATTGGTTTCATATTGATGGCTTTTGGAACAGCAGTCTATTTAGCCTCAGATTTAGGTAGTGGTCCCACGGAAGCTCTAATGAATTGTTTAGTCACTCATTTTCAGTGGTCTTTGCGTTGTGCACGGGTTGTCTTGGACTCCAGTTTTATTGCTTTAGGATTCTTGATGGGTGCTAAGGTTGGCTTTGCAACCTTGATAGCAATGTTTGGGCTTGGACCTTTGATTCAGTTGTTTTTAAAGCAAATTAAAAAAATTCATACTGGAACTAAAGCATACGAGTAATTATGGTATAAAAAAAGTCGGACAGTGTCCGGCTTTTTTAGTACCCAGCATGGTGATATTGGCGACTTAAACGTCGTTCAACTGAAAATAAAGTTAATGGGTTCATTTTGCGTAATTGTTCAGAGTCATAGCGCATGACGAGTTGTTCAGGACTATTCACGGTTACTTGGTGAACCCCGTTGAAGCTTTCCAGTGCTTGCAACGTCTGTGCTTGCAGTTCTGGATGCACGGGCCAAACTGGCGAAGTCAACATCACCAGGCCGTGCTCAGGATGTTGCATGGTAATCTGGTATTTCGTGAGGTACTTAGTGAAAATATCAGCTGGATTCATCATTTCTTTTCAACTCCTTAAATGCTCGTCCAAAGTGGGATTGCGGCCCAGATAAAGAAGCCAGCTAAACCGGCTGCCGCAAAGCCAGCGATAAGCCAGATGGTGGCCATGAATTTTTGGACTTGGCGAAAATAATAAAAGGTTAATCCCCAACAAATTAATGCTAAGATCACGCTGGTTCCGATAATAAAATTGATTGTGAGTGCCATTGGATTTTATAAGCTCCTTGTTTAACGCTACTATTCCATTGTGGCGGATAGCGGTTAAAAGTGCAATCAAAAAAACGTTGGGTTTAAGTTACGCCCCAACGTTTTTAATAAGCAAATTTAATTTTCTTCAGCGGTTGTGGTTTTAGTTGATTCGGCCGCCCGTTTTTCAGCCAGCGGATCAACGGACTTTTCAGGCTCGTTGCTGACCAACATCGAGAGGAAGAAACCTAGTACGGCTAAGGCTAGTGTGAACCAGAAACCATAATGGACCCCATGAACAAAAGCGGTCGATCCAGTCGCATGGCTCGCTGCTTGACCAATTCCGAGTAAACTTGTTGCGATTGCAGTCGCTAAAGCACCTAGAATCTGTTGCAACGTGTTCAAAATGGTACTACCGTCCGCAGCCACTGGACCACGCAAGGCATTTAGGCCGTAAGTTTGTGCTGGTGACATTGCTAACGGTGCCCCAATCATCAAAATAACATGCGCTAAAACGACATACCAGTAGGCAGAATGGGTGGTTGTGAAGATCAACATCAAGGCTCCGATGAAGGATAAACCAAAACCAGCACGAGTGAGATATTTAGCGCCGTAGTTATCAAATAACCGACCAGAAGTGGCAGAAACCACCGCGTTGATGATCCCACCAGGTAACATCAAAATCCCGGTCAATGCTACGGGAACGACTAGCCCTTTTTGCCAGTACATAGGTAAGAGATACATGGATGACATGATGATTCCGAAATCAATCATGACCAAAACGGTGCCGACACTGAACTTTTTAAAGCTAAAAGCCCGCAAGTTCAAGATTGGCGTCTCTAAGTGTAATTGACGGTGGCAATAGAAATAAAGGAAGACAATCCCAATGACTAAAGCCATTAAAACCATGGGATTACCCCAACCACGGTCACCGGCGAGACTGGCACCAACGACTAAGCCACCAAAACCAACGGATGATAAAATAATTGATAAAACATCAACTTTTGGCTTGGTTACTTCTGAGACATTTTGCATGAAAATTAACGTAATAATTAATGCGATTGCTAATAATGGCACGAATAACCAAAAAATCCAATGCCATGAGAGTGCGCCTAAGATTAAGCCGGCTAAGGTCGGTCCTAAAGCTGGGGCAAACATGATGACTAAACCGACGAGACCCATGGCAGCGCCGCGTTTTTGCGGTGGATAGACGGCCAACAAAACAATAAAGATCAAGGGTAAAATCAGTCCGGTCGCAATTCCTTGAATCATCCGACCAACGAGTAGTAACGCAAAGTTACCTGCGAGTGCTGAAACGATGGCGCCGACAATAAAATCGCATAAAGCGAAGATCAATAATTGGCGGGTGGTAAAGTGTTTGGTCAACATGCTTGATAGTGGCAACACAATGCCGACCATCAGCAAATAACCAGTGACGAGCCATTGAATCGTCCCGGTATTGACGTGTAATTGTTGTTCTAATTGAGGGAGGGCGATATTCAAAGCGGTTTCACTAAACATCCCCACAAAGCCCCCAAGCAATAACCCAATCATGATCAGATTAGGGTTTGAGTGTGACTTGGTTTGCATTTCATTTTCTCCTTTTCCGTACAGTGAACACAATAGGTCACTGTAACAGAAAAAGGCGCGCTTCGTAAGTAATTTCTGAAAAATATTTTAATATTTCTGAAATGTTGTCATTAAGTTCGGGCGTCAAATTGATGACCACAGTTGGGACAAGTAATTCGCACGTGACCATGATGCCGCGGAATCCGGATGCGCTGATGACACGCAGAACAATGGAAGAAACGATACTGCCAATGTTGTTTGATCTGGTAACCTAAACGCGTAAACGGTCGTACCAGTGGGAACCAAACGTGCTGAAAGCCACGATTAATCGCAACTTGCGTATAGATCTTTTTTGAAAAGAGTCGCCAATAGCTCAGTACTAACAGTAATAGGGCGACTAAAGCGAGCCAAGTAACCTTTGGGAAAAAACTAACCACAATTAAAATAAAAGCTAGGTTATTTAAAAACTTGTTTAGCGTATCATTTTGCCCGTAACGACCAACCATGAACCGTTGTAGACGTTGTAAAAATTTAGAATTTGGTTTCAAACCAACAAACCTCCCAAGATAGGTGATGGCATATCCTAACATATTTACTGTTAGTCGGCAATTTGTAAACTTTTGCTAACGCTTTTCTGAAAAGTCAGTGTATACTTAGGGGTATTCAAAAGGGTGGGGGCCTTAATCACATGACAACAAAACAAAAAATTACGCAAGCGATGGTATTGGACGCGATTAGTCGGGCGGCTCTGACCTTAGATCGTGCCGATCCAATGCAAGCGAAGCTACAGCAATTATTGAATGAGTTTCGCCGGACATTATTACAAACAAATGGTCAAACGGCCACGACCGTTTTGTATCAGAGTAAGTTAGTCAGTTATTTACTACAAAATACCACGGATTATCCCACAACGGTCACAACATTGATGACGTTGTTGGCACAATTCGTTAAACAAGGTCACTAAAAAAAGTTCAACCCCATCAATAGTGATGGTGATTGAGCTTTTTTGTTTGGCCAATGATTTTTTCGTTGTGGCCGAAGTCATATTGATTAGGCTAATTCTGTAATTTAAAAAGACTTGTTTAATATCAGTGATGCTTTGTGAATGCTAGTAAAAGGATGGGTGCGCCGACAGCATTTATGTTGCGATGGATTGACCCAATTTTTGTTTCTTAAATCTTGATATCAGGGTCGTCTTTTTGGTTAAAAAATACCTTCTTAATAAACAACGTAATTGGTATAGCTGGAATTGTGCGAATCATTAGATAGTTGGTAAGCTAAATAATCTTATTTTTAGCTTCAACTACATTAATATATTTATAATTAGTATATAAGAAATAATAATTGAATTATACAGATAGATTGTGGTACATTGTGAATGAGCAAAGTGTTTATCTATTAATGACACATATAAATATATTTATCAATTATTTATCGATAAATATCATTAAACTATCAGTGCATAGAAGTATGTAAGTTTATTTTATTAATGAATCAAATTGAACTTAATCATTTTATACTTAAATTAGTGTGATTGTGTATTTTTAACATTTTCAAAATGGATTTGGAATGGGGAATATAATCATGAGAAAAGAACAATATAATAAATTATATTATAAAATGTACAAAAAAGGACGTTTCTGGGTTTTTGCTGGCGTAGCGGTGGCGACAATGAATGTGGGGACATTGATTAGTCACGCAGATGCGACGGGTCAAACAACGGCGAACGCAACGTCTAGTGAAAAAACTGACGTAAGTTCTAGCGGCGAATCGCAAGTTGTTTTGAAGTCCAGCAGTGCTACTAGTGAATCAAATAGGACGGACGACAAAAGTGACGCTGAAACATCAGCAGATTCGTCAAGTGTGACTAAAGACACTCAAGCCGATCAGACTGAGAAAAGTGCTGCACAATCTGGACAAGGTACTGTTGAAAATGCCGCTGATGATGCGACTAAAAGTTCATCAAGTGACGATACTAAGGCGACAACTGCTGGAACAGTAACCGATGAAGTCCAGCAAACTGACACTAAACAAGCCAGTGCTGATAGTCAGTCAACCAGCACGATTTCAGGAAATAATGCCACATCTGCCAAAAGTAACACTACAACTACTGCAGATTCCAACGTACCTCTAACCAAAGCTAACGATACTGCAGACGCAACGGGTGCTGCAGTTGAAACTGTTGCCAACCTCGCAAAGACAGAAACTGATAGCAACAGTCAATTAATACAACAAGCAACAGTGACCAACCGGCAACAATTAACAAACGATGCACTGGGTGCTGCCGCGGTTCAAGATAACAAACTATCACGAGCTAACCTAGTAAAGTCCAACGATGTGACAGTGCTTGGTAGTAGTACTTGGGGAACGAGTGCTTGGTGTGTGACCAGTGACGGTGTTCTAACTATTGGAACAGGGACTTTGGGGACCGTTGGTGTTCCGTGGGAAGATTCTAGTCTGCGGTCACGTATCACAAAAGTGATTATTGCCCCCAATGTCATTGCTGGAGACTCTATTACGCATATGTTTTTTAAATTACCTGCTGATGATGATTTAACGGAAATTGATGGGTTAGAAAACTTGGATGTTTCGAAAACAACAGATTTAGGTTTTCTGTTTTGTGGTGATAAAGTTGCTGATCTCTCTGGCATAAAGGATTGGGACACTAGCAATGTGACTGATATGAATTCGATGTTTGCTGCTAATCCGGTAATTGACAGTAGTAATTTGCCAGTTGAACATTGGAATGTTGGCAAAGTTGAGACTTTTAATAATATGTTCAGCAGTACCAATATACAGAGCCTAGACTTAAGCAATTGGAACGTTGGCGTTGGAGGTCAGAATACTACTTTTGGTGGGATGTTTTTGACTGAACCAAAGATGAAATCATTGAATGTCTCTGGTTGGAATATGACGCATGCCACCCAAGTTGCATACTTATTTGAAGATGCTGTTCAATTACAATCTCTAGATATGTCTGGTTGGGATTTACGGGATTTCAAATATAGTGGTGATTTATTTTCTGGTGATACGAATTTAAGGTCTCTGACTTTGAGTGAAAATATGCGTTTAATGTTTTATATGAAAGCACTAGATATATATTCTGATTCTGAATTACCAGCCGTACCAACTCCTGAACACACTTGGAAAAACACAACTAGTGAGACAACTTATACAAGCGATGAATTGATGAATTTGTATAGCAATTTTAATAGCAACATTCCTACTGGTACGATAACCTATGTTTGGTCGCCAGCAGTACGGTCAAGCATTGAAACGAAAGATTTGACCTTTATTGCTGGGCCAAATGAAAGTTGGGGTCGGAAAGAAAGCTTAACTAAATTAATTGATGGTGATGGCACAACTGATTTGTTGCTCAATGATAACATCAGTCCATGGGTCACAATCTTTAGTGTGAATGGTGATGCGGATATTCACAGAATTGATGTTCATACGCCAGGACTTGGTGATCGAGATTATACTGTGGTTTTCGCATTTACAGACACTTATGGCTACACGCAACAAGCGACTGCGATTGTGCATGTTTTGGAAAGTCGGGCAAGTTTAACAGTTACTAACCAAACCATTGTTCTTGGCCAGCAAACGGGCTGGGATAAGTTGAGTCCAATCGTGACAGCTACGGATGCAGCTGGCAAAACAGTTACTGATTTGACAGGGCTCAATTTGATAGCTAGTGATCAGCCTGATTTAACGACCGTGGGTGATTATCCGATTACGTTAACTTATACAGATAGCGTTGGCGTTGCCCACCGGTATGTCGTGACGGTCCACGTAGTTGAAAATCAAGCGATGATTGCAACCAAACCGGTAACAATCGTGGCTGGTCCGACAGCTAATTTTGACCTGCAAGCGGCTGTTATTAATCTCACAGACGTCAACGGGAAAAATGTGGTGTTTAAGGATGCCAAGTTAGTAGCTGATATGAGTCAATTGAATTTACTAACGGTTGGTGATCAAACGGTTAAGGTCACGTATACGGATGGTATAGGTGTTGAACATATCAGCAATATTGCCGTCCATGTAATGAAGACTCAAGCTAGTCTAAATGCCAAATCCAGTGAGTTAATCCTTGGTCCAAAGACAACCTGGGATGCTGCGGATAACTTTGTAAGTGCGACTGACGCTGCCGGTAATAGTTTAAAGGTTACTGATGTTAAGGTCGCTGGAACGGTCGATCGGACTAAAGTGGGCAGTAATACTGTGACATATAGCTGTACGGATAGTGCCGGAAATGTCTATGAAGCAAAGGAAAACATTGTAGTCAAGGCCAGTCAAGCAAGTTTAAATGCTAAATCCAGTGGGTTAACCCTTGGTCCAAAGACAACCTGGGATGCTGCGGATAACTTTGTAAGTGCCATGGATGCTGAAGGAAACGAATTAAAAGTTGCTGATGTTAAGGTCGCGGGAACTGTTGATCTAACCAGAGCAGGTAGTAATACTGTGACGTACAGTTATACAGATAGTGCTGGAAATGGCTATGAAGCGGATGCAATCATTTTAGTTAAGGCAAGTCAAGCTAGTTTAAAAGTTAAATCCAGTGAGTTGATCCTTGGTCCAAAAACGACATGGGATGTTGTTGATAACTTCGTAAGTACGACTGACGCTGAAGGAGTGAAACTAGCTGTTACTGATGTTAAAGTTGCTGGAACGGTGGATTTAACTAAAATTGGTAGTAATACTGTAACGTACAGTTATGAAGATAGCGCCGGGAATACCTATGAAGCACATGCGATTATTGTGGTTAGGGCCAGCCAGGCTAGTCTAAATGTTAAGGATAGCAGTTTAATCCTTGGCCCAAAAACGACCTGGGATGCTGCGGATAACTTTGTAAGTGCGACTGACGCTGAAGGAAACGAATTAAAAGTTGCTGATGTTAAGGTCGCTGGAACAGTGAACTTAACTAAAATTGGTAGTAATACTGTGACGTACAGTTATACAGATAGTGCCGGGAATACTTATGAAGCAAATGCGATTATCTTGGTTAAGGCCAGTCAAGCTAGTTTAAAAGTTAAATCTAGTGACTTAATTATTGGTCCAAAAACGACCTGGGATGCAGCTGATAACCTTGTAAGTGCCACTGACGCTGAAGGAAACGAATTAAAAGTTGCTGATGTTAAGGTCGCTGGAACAGTGAACTTAACTAAAATTGGTAGTAATACTGTAACGTACAGTTATGAAGATAGTGCCGGTAATACCTATGAAGCAAATGCGATTATCGTAGTCAAAGCCAGTCAAGCTAGTTTAAATGCTAAATCCAGTGAGTTGATCCTTGGCCCAAAGACGACCTGGGATGCTGCGGATAACTTTGTAAGTGCTACTGACGCTGAAGGAGAAAAACTAGTTGCTGCTGATGTTAAAGTTGCTGGAACAGTGAACTTAACTAAAATTGGTAGTAATACTGTGACGTACAGTTATACAGATAGTGCCGGGAATACCTATAAAGCAAATGCGATTATTGTAGTCAAAGTCAGTCAAGCTAGTTTAAATGCTAAATCCAGTGAGTTAATCCTTGGTCCAAAAACGACCTGGGATGCTGCGGATAACTTTGTAAGTGCCACTGACGCTGAAGGAGTGAAACTAGTTGCTGCTGATGTTAAAGTTGCTGGAACAGTTGATTTAACTAAAATTGGTAGTAATACTGTAACGTACAGTTATGCAGATAGTGCCGGGAATACCTATGAAGCAAATGCGATTATTGTGGTTAAGGCCAGCCAGGCTAGTCTAAATGTTAAGGATAGCAGTTTAATCCTTGGCCCAAAAACGACCTGGAATGTGGCTGATAACCTTGTAAGTGCCACGGATGCTGAAGGTAACGATTTAAAAGTTACTGGTGTTAAAGTCGTGGGAACGGCTGATCTAACTAAAGTTGGTAGTGATACTGTAACGTACAGTTATGAAGATAGTGCCGGAAATGTCTATGAAGCGGATTCAGTCGTTTTAGTCAAGGCCAGCAAAGCCAGTTTAAAGGCTAAATCCAGTGACTTAATTATTGGTCCAAAAACGACCTGGGATGCAGCTGATAACTTCGTGAGTGCCACTGACGCTGAAGGCAACGATTTAAAGGTTGCTGATGTTAAAGTCGTGGGAACGGCTGATCTAACTAAAGTTGGTAGTAATACTGTAATGTACAGTTATGAAGATAGTGCCGGTAATACCTATGAAGCAAATGCGATTATCGTGGTTAAAGCCAGTCAAGCTAGTTTAAAGGTTAAATCTAGTGACTTAATTATTGGTCCAAAAACGACCTGGGATGTTACGGATAACTTCGTAAGTGCCACTGACGCTGAAGGCAACGATTTAAAGGTTACTGATGTTAAGGTTGCAGGAACTGTTGATCTAACTGGAGCAGGTAGTAATACTGTAACGTATAGTTATGAAGATAGTGCCGGAAATGTCTATGAAACGGATGCAGTCATTTTAGTTAAGGCCAGCCAAGCAAGTTTAAATGTTAAGGATAGCAGTTTAATTATTGGTCCAAAAACAACCTGGCATGTGGTTGATAACTTCGTAAGTGCGACTGACGCTGTAGGAGGGAAACTAGCTGCTACTGATGTTAAAGTCGCTGGAACAGTGAACTTAACTAAAATTGGTAGTAATACTGTAACATACAGTTATGCAGATAGTGCCGGGAATACCTATGAAGCAAATGCGATTATCGCGGTTAAGGCCAGTCAAGCTAGTTTAAAGGTTAAATCTAGTGACTTAATTATTGGTCCAAAAATGACCTGGCATGTGGCTGATAACTTTGTAAGTGCCATGGATGCTGAAGGTAACGATTTAAAGGTTGCTGATGTTAAGGTCGCAGGAACTGTTGATCTAACCGGAGCAGGTAGTAATACTGTGACATACAGTTATACAGACAGTGCCGGAAATGTCTATGAAGCGGACGCAGTCATTTTAGTTAAGGCCAGCCAAGCTAGTCTAAATGTTAAGGATAGCAGTTTAACTATTGGCCCAAAAACGACCTGGGACGCTGCGGATAACTTCGTAAGTGCTACTGATGCTGTAGGAGGGAAACTAGCTGTTACTGATGTTAAAGTCTTGGGAACAGTGGACTTAACTAAAGCAGGTAGTAATACTGTAATGTACAGTTATACAGATAGTGTCGGAAATATCTATGAAGCAAATGCAATTATCGTGGTTAAAGCTAGTGAAGCTAGTTTAAGTGTTAAGTCCAGTAAATTAATCCTTGGTCCAAAAACGACTTGGGATGCTGCGGATAACTTTGTAAGCGCTACTGACGCAGAAGGAGTGAAACTAGTTGCTACTGATGTTAAAGTTGCTGGAACAGTGAACTTAACTAAAACTGGTAGTAATACTGTGACGTACAGTTATACAGATAGTGCCGGAAATGTCTATGAAGCAATTGCGAACATTGTAGTCAAGGCCAGTCAAGCTAGTCTAAGTGTTAAATCCAGTGAGTTAATACTTGGTCCAAAGACGACCTGGGATGTGGCTGATAACTTCGTAAGTGCCACGGATGCTGAAGGAGGAAAACTAGTTGCTATTGATGTTAAGGTTATGGGAACAGTGAACTTAACTAAAGCAGGTAGTAATACTGTGACATATAGTTATACAGATAGTGTTGGCAATGTCCGTGAAGCGAATGCGATCATCATGGTTAAGACGAGTCAAGCTAGTTTAAAGGTTAAATCTAGTGAGATAATTGCTGGACCGAATGTTGAATGGACTAAAGCCAATAATTTTGTGAGTGCGACTGACGCTGCCGGTAATAGTTTAAAGGTTACTGATGTTAAGGTCGTGGGAACGGTCGATCCGACTAAAGCGGGCAGTAATACTGTGATGTATGGCTATACAGATAGTGCCGGAAATATGTATCAGCAAGTAGCAGTGATAATGGTAAAAGACAGCCAAGCTAGTCTAAATGCTAAATCCAGCGACTTAATCCTTGGTCCAAAGACGACCTGGGATGTGGCTGATAACTTCGTAAGCGCCACGGATGCTGAAGGAAACGAATTAAAAGTTATTAATGTTAAGACCATGGGAACCGTTGATCTAACCAAAGCAGGTAGTAATACTGTGACGTACAGTTATACAGATAGTGCCGGAAATATCTATGAAGCGGATGCAATCATTTTAGTCAAGGCCAGCCAAGCTAGTTTAAAGGTTAAACCTAGTGAGCTAATCCTTGGTCCAAAAACGACCTGGCATGTGGCTGATAACTTCGTAAGTGCCACTGATGCTGAAGGTAATGATTTAAAGATTACTGCTGTTAAAGTCGTGGGAACAGTGGACTTAACTCAAGTTGGTAGCAATACTGTGATGTATGTCTACACAGATAGTGCCGGAAATGTCTATCAGCAGGCAGCGGTGATTACGGTAAAAGATAGTCAAGCTAGTTTAAAGGCTAAATCTAGTGAATTAATTGCCGGTCCAAAGACGACCTGGGATGTTGCGGATAACTTTACAAGTGCGACTGATGCTGCTGGTAATGATTTGAATGTAAAGGCTATCAAGGTCACTGGTACCGCGAAACCAACGCAAGCTGGCAACTATACAATTATTTACAGTTATGAAGATAGTGCCGGTAATATACTTGAAAAGCAAATTGTTGTAGTTGTTAAGCGTTCTAAAATTAGTCTACATGTTATGAACAGCAACTTAATTATTGGTCCGAAGACGACTTGGGATACTGCGGATAACTTTGTAAGTGCGACTGACGCTGTCGGTAATAATTTAAACGTTATGGATGTTAAAGTCGTGGGAACGGTTGATCTAACTAAAGCAGGTAGTAATACTGTGACATACAGTTACACGGATAGTGTTGGCAACAGCCACGAAGCGTATGCGAACATCGTGGTTAAGGCAAGTCAAGCTAGCTTAAATGTTAAATCTAGTGAGTTAATTGCAGGACCCAAGACAGACTGGCGTGTGGCCGACAATTTTGTCAGTGCCACTGATGCTGAAGGAAATAAATTGGACGTTGCTGACGTCAAAACCATAGGAATTGTTGATCTAACTAAAGCAGGTAGTAATACTGTGACGTATAGTTACACAGATAGTGCTGGCAATGTTCGTGAAGCGTACGCGACTATCTTGGTTAAGAACAGCAAAGCTAGTTTATACGTTAAACCTAGCAACTTAATACTTGGACCAAAAATGACCTGGGATGCAACCGACAATTTTGTCAGTGCCACTGATGCTGAAGGTAATAAATTGAAAGCTACAGATGTTAAGGTCGTAGGAACGGTTGACTTAACCCAAGCCGGAAAGAATACTGTGACATACAGCTACACAGATAGTGTCGGCAATGTCCATGAAGCACATGCGACTATCTTGGTTAAGAACAGCAAAGCTAGTTTAAACGTTAAATCTAGCAACTTAATACTTGGGCCAAAAACGACGTGGTCTGCCGCCGATGATTTTGTAAGCGCTACAGATGATGAGGGGAATCAATTAAGAGTCACTGATGTGAAAGTTGATGGCTACGCCGATCTCACTAAGACTGGTTATTATCAAGTAACCTACAGTTATGTAGACGCTGCGGGTAATGAGTTTTATCAAACTGCGACAGTCGTTGTCAAGAAAACAAAAGCAGTCATTGATGCCCATAATGTGGCATTAGTTGCTGGTCCTAGTGCAAAATGGACGCCTGCTGATAGCTTTTCAACGGCTCAAGATGCCGATGGTAACACTTTGACACTTGATCAGTTGGCGGTTAATGGCGTTGTTGATCCAACAAAGGCGAATAATTATCCAGTGACTTATAGTTATACTGACGTTGCAGGTAATTTGATTGTGAAGTCAGTCATCATTGTGGTTAAAGCCACACAAGCGACTTTACAAGTTAAAGATAGTGATTTGATTGCTGGACCGAAGACAGCGTGGCATGCTGCGGATAACTTTGTGAGCGCTACTGACGCTGAAGGGAATCAGTTAGCTGTTATTAATGTTCAAGTTGCTGGTACAGTGAATACCGGCATACCAAATGATTATCAGATTCGGTACTATTTTGTGGATAGTTGTGGCAACGAACGGTCAAAAGAGATTACTGTGCATGTTGTTGCGACACAAGCAAAGGTCAATGTCGTTGGTAAGACAGTGATTGCAGGCCCAAGCACTCATTGGGAATCGCAGGATAACTTAGTCAGTGTCGTTACTGCGAATGGTCAGACAATCCAAGCTTCTGAGATAGTTTTAAAAGATAATGTCAATTTGATTATCGCTAAGAATGAATCTATTTTGGCAAGCTATTTACAAAAAAACGGCACGACTGTCGTTGTTTCTGGCAATGTTGACTTGACGACAGCTGGGCAATATCATATCAAGTATCTTTATACTGATCAGCAGGGAAACACAGTAACGACTAATGCCGTCATCACTGTTGTTACCAGTCAAGCAGATCTCCAAATTCAGGATAGCAAATTGTCAGTAGGTGAAACTTGGCAACCAGCTGACAATGTCTTGGTTGCTAAGGACAGCAATGGTCAGCCAGTGACAATGGCTCAACTAGCAGTCACTGGGGCGGTCAATATGGCTCAAGCTGGGGTCTATCCAGTAATGTATCGGTATACAGATGTCGCGGGAAACGTTTATACGGCCACAGCCAATATTACGGTTGTCGCGGCAATTCAGCCGGGTACGGGTAACGAGAATACTGGCAATTCGGGTACAGGAGCCGTCATTAAACCTGATCAGCCGGTGAAACCTGTTACTCCAACGAAACCGATTAAGCCAGTGATAAAGCCTAGTCAGAATGCAGTGACGGCTAATCAAAAAGTGACTAATCCAGTGACGAAGCCGAGAGCCGTCTCAACGGTAATGAAACCGTTGGCTGCAACTACCGCAATTAATGGCAAGCCAGTTTCACTTTCAAAGGCGGGAATCACTTTACCGCAGACCAATGAAGTGACTACTAAATCTAAGCAAAGGTTCGGTGTGGTCTTGTTAGCCTTGAGCGGTTTAACGGGATTGGTTGGCATCGGTCGGAAACGGCGTCATAATTAGCAATGAAGTGTAAAGGACCGCTGAGAAGCGATCCTTTTTTGCGCACCAATTAATTTTTTATACCTAAAGGTTGAAAGTTAAAAATTGCCGGTCTGCACCACTACGTCAACAATCCGGTAATGAAAACTAGTCGACTACTGCCGCTTCCGGTTGTTGCCGATAACACGCGGACGAGGGACCGGTTCAAGCCATAGAAACGTCTTGAGCCTCGCCCGGAAACTTTGCCAAAACCGCAAATCTCCCGGACCGTCCGTGGTGTAAGGCCGGCAAAAGAACGCCGTCCCCCCACAGCACACCGATTTTGACTGACGGAGCGCTAAATTTAGGTGAGTCTACTTTAGGATTATGGGTTACCGGTACTACAACATTTGTGATGCTTTTGAGTCTTTCAACCTTTAGTTTTATACCGTAAATACATTAGAAAATCGGTTAAATGATAAATCGGTAAATATTATTTTTGTTTGTTGGTTTATTGACGTTATCTATGATACATTTGTCATAGATGAGGTGCTTATTTATTTATGAGGGTTATTAATTTAGCTGATTAATAAACTAATCGAACGCGATTAATATTATCTTCGAGTAAATAGGCCTTAATTGGGTTGTGGTTGGTTGCATGTCATTTGAATGGGGAGAACGCACATGAAAAATGGTCAAAATGAAAAACTAACTTTTAAAATGTATAAAAAGGGTCGCTTTTGGGTTTCTGCAGGGATCGCATTGGCAACAATTAACTTGGGAACTTTAGCTGGTCAGGCTGCAACAGCCACCCCGGCACCCACTAAAATACCGGTCACCAATGAGGCAACGGTTAGTGCAAGCAAACTGAATCAGTCGCAAGTCACTTTAAAGTCTGGCACTACACCGACATCTGTTGAAGCCAATAATGAAAGCGCTGTTAACTCGGTGCAGCCTAAGACACCAGTCACGGCGCCATCAGCGGCAAGCCCTGCTAGTTCGGTGCCAGCGACCCAGTCAGCCACGGCTGATAAAACGGCAACGTCATCAGTGGCTGAACCAGTAGGCACCCCGGCACCCACTGTGAGCACGCCTGAGTCAGTAGCTCCAGCGGTTGATAAGACCAGTCAAGCAACACCAGCGTCAGCAACTGAGACTAAAGCAGCGGCAGTTAATCAGTCTGCACGGTCAGTTGCGGCCCCGACTGCTGCGGCGTCGACAGTCGTTTCTCAGGGAACGTTGCAGATTGATGGTGGGAGTGACTGGACGATTGATGATACGGGGCTTTTGACCATTCATGCGGGGAATGTGGCCAACATCACGGCCGCCGCGACCCAGTCTTGGTACGATCAGCGTGGGACAATTACTAAAGTGGTGATTGATGGTCCCGTCAAGGCCGGCAGTAACTTTTCCTCGGTCTTCTCGCAACGTGGTACTTTTAGTAAAAAGATTAGCAGTATTGAAGGTTTAGAAAAAATAGATACAAGCCAAGCAACGAATATGAGCTATTTATTCACCAATGCGAAGATCACAGACTTTTCAGGCGTGGCCGGTTGGGATACAAGTAAAGTGACTAATATGACGTCACTATTTTCTGACAATGCAGTCACTGATAGCACCAAGCTGCCGATCGAAAATTGGCGGGTAGAGGCCGTGACTGCTTTTGATAATTTGTTCAGTAATCTTAAAATTGCTAGTTTAGATTTAAGTGGTTGGAAAGTTGGTCAGTCGATTGCTGCCGGAGCGAATGTGTCACTAGGTGGGATGTTCCTTAGTTGTACCAATCTCACATCTTTGAACGTGTCGGGTTGGGACACTAGCACGACGAGACAGGTTGCGAATTTGTTTGCTGATGATCAGCAGTTGAAGACGTTGGATCTTTCAAGCTGGGATTTGCGCAATGTGACGGGTGCTTCTAGCTTCATGGGCATGTTCACGAATACGACCAGCTTACGGTCGTTGACACTAGGTGCGAACACGCGCCTGGCCGCCGGGGTGAACTTACCAAATGTCCCTACGCAAGCGGGAACTTGGCAAAGTCAAGCTGCAACGACGGCCACTGATCCAGCCTACACGAGTAGTGAGTTGGTGGCGCTCTACACTGGTACAACCGTGCCAAACGCTACCACAACTTATATTTGGTCACCCGTTTCGAATGCGGCGCTCACTGCACAAGATGTTACTTTGGTGGCAGGGCCTAAAAGTAGTTGGTCTGCTAAAGATAGTGTGACGAAAATTGTTGATGGCGACGGGAATAATTTGGATTTGAATACGGTCGATGTGAATCAGTTGGTCAAAGTCACCAGTATCAACGGTGATCCCAATGTGACGACGATCGATGCGACGATTCCGAATCGGACGTATACCGTTGTGCTGACCTATACGGATGCCAATGGGATTGAAAAGCAAGCCACGTCAATCGTCACGGTGACAGCTAGTTCCGCCAAATTAGTTGGTCAGCCCACGACCGTAAAAATGGGGACTAATCCCAGCTGGCAGGCGAGTGATGCGGTCGACACGGCTTTATCAATGAATGCCGATGGCGAGCCATTGACTGCGGCCGAGTTAGCAACCGTTAAGGCATCAGGTTTGGATCTAACGACAGCTGGGCCGCAGACGGTAACCCTGAGTTACACTGATAAGTACGGCAATGAAGTAACCACCACGGCGCTGGTAACGGTGGTTGCAACCAAGGCAGCTTTAGAGACGCAACCGATAACAATCATCGCGGGGCCCAAAGCCACTTGGACTTGGCAAGATAATGTCACCGGGGCGACGGACTTTGATGGTAACCCTATTTCAGACTTAGCCGGATTAACGGTCACTGTGGTTCAAGAACCAGATTTGACTAAACCTGGCGACCAGACGATTCAGTTGGTCTATACGGATTCTGAAGGTAATACGCAGACTTTTGAAGCCGTGATCCACGTGGTTACGAGTCAAGCAGCGCTAACGACTAAAGATAGTCAATTAACCATTGGGGCGACTTGGAAGGCTGCCGACAATATCACGGTTGCACATGATGCCAACGGCAAGCCGATCACGATCGACCAGCTAAAGGTTACCGGTTCGGTTGACACCACTAAAGCTGGCACAACCAAAATTACGTATGAGTATACGGATGCTGCCGGCAATGTCTTGACTGCCACGGCGCTAGTCACAGTGGTCGCTGATCCAGAGGAACCTGGTGACGGGGATGAGGATAACGGCGCTGGCGACAACAATGATGGTGACGATAACGATCACAACACTGGCGATAATAATGGTAATGAAGACAATAACGGTAATAACGGTAATAACAACGGTAATGAAGGTAACGAGACCGATAGTGATGGCGATACTATTGATGATAGCGAGGATCACAACGAGGTCACTAAACCAGATAATGGCGGTAATCAGACCGGTGTTGCTGATGATCAGCTCAACGGTGGCGTGACAACTGGTCAAAGTCCCGTTCAGAAGCAACCTAATCAGTTGGTTAAAACACCAACGGCGGTACTGGCAACAGACCCTGATAACCTGGCTAGAACGAATTCGACACGACAGTTGCCACAAACTGATGAACAGCGTGCAACGGGGTGGTTAGCCGTTGCGGGGGTTAGTTTGTTAGCACTACTAGGCCTTGCAGGTTATCGGCGTAAACGCTAGCTTAAAGCGAGACTAAAATTAAATGGCAGGTCAAGACTCGGAAGCTTCCAAGTTTTGACCTGCCATTTAGTTTGTTTTGAATGATTGGCTAATACCCTGTCGCGGTAAATGAAGCCTGCCTTATTTCGCGGTGACTTGATCACGGCCATTATTTTTTGAGTGATACAGATAGCCGTCTGCCCGTTTATAAAGCGTGGTGCTGTCTTCATCATCAGGATGTTGTTGCGTTAAGCCAATTGAGATACTCAAATGAATCGCTTGATCCTCATATTTGAACGCGGCTTGTCGAATCAGTTCACCGATCTTTTCGGCATGAACACGGGCTGTCGCCAAGTCATAGTCATCGAACAAAATCGTGAACTCTTCGCCACCAGTGCGATAGAGCACTAGCTCCTTATCAACGCTTTGCAGATACTTTTCGATGAGTAATGCCAGACGTTCCAGCACATAGTCGCCAGCTAAGTGACCATACGTATCGTTGATTGACTTAAAATGGTCAATATCAAAGAGCATCACCTTGAACGGTCGGTCTTCGGTACGTTGATTTTCGAAACTCTTGCCAAAGGTCGTGCGAAAGGCGAAGAAGTTTTTCGCATGTGTTAACTCATCAAAGTTCGTATTGTAAGTTAATTGAGCTAACGTTGCGGCATCTCGGTAGAGTAAGTTCACGTAAAAGTAGACGATGACGAGCATGATAAACATGTACAGCAATTCGGCTAAGACGATGTTAACCGTTAAGTGCAATCGAAACGCTACAACGACCCATAGCGCTGCTGAAAACGCCATAGCAACAACGATATATTTAACGAAATCCCAGTGATCATAGTGTTTGCGCCGTTTGAGTAACTTCATAATGAAGAAAAACGCCACAAAGATAAAAGTATAGAGCCAAGATAATGTTTCCGTGATTGTGCCATTGATCAACATGAAGAGAATGGCGGTCACGACCCATTGCCAGAGCTTGATGCCAAGTAATAGAAAATAACTGACAAAAACAACGGCGAATAACTGGAAGTTCATGAAGACCCAGGTCGTGGTTTGGTGACTAACAATCAGCTGGAGTAGTAAGACGAACGCGGCCATGTAGATAATTCCGACCATGGTGCGGACGCCTTCTTTATCGAATTTTTTACCACGCTTTTCGAAGTAGCGAATGGCGCGGTCGGCTAAATTCCAATATAGGGTAATCATGCCAAGTAAGAAAAAAACACTGGTTACTAACGATGGGACATACCAATGCGTTAGTGTCATGAGTTTGGCCTCCATCTGCCTATAAACTAGTTGTAATCGATGTTAGGCAGGCATCGGTTTACCATAAAGATAACCTTGATGGATCTTAATCCCAAATTTTGCCGCGAGGGCTTGGTCATGTTGATCCTCAACACCTTCAAGAACCATATCTAAACGGTAGTTGCGAGCAATTTTCGTCCAAAAAGCGAGTAGTTCAGGAATTTGGTTAGCCTCGCCACTCATGCGCAAATTTTGCATGGCAAATTTAATTTGGTCAACGTATGGGAGGGCATCTTTAATGTTTTCATAGGTGTTGGTCCCAGTTCCGACGTCGTCTAAGACCAATTGCATCCCGTTTTGATGTAATAGGATACTGTAACGTTGAACTTCTTCCAGGGTTGGCGCATCGGTAAGCTCGATGGTTAAGGCGGAAGGATTGATCCGTTTCTTCAAAGCCACGATGACCCCCAAAGTTAGTGGGTTCTCAATTTGATCATGATTCAAGTTGAATGCAATGACTTTGTTGGTCAGGGAAGTTTTTAAGGCAGCGGCCGTTTGTTCCAATAATTTAGCTTGATCATCCAGTGAAATTTCAGAAAAATTAGTGGGTAACGTCCAAGTGTCCTTTTGTCGCTTTCGTAACAAGACCTCGTAACCATAAATTGAGTGGTCTGTTTCATCGACTTGCGGCTGAACAAAGAATTTATAGATAATAATCTCCTCCTTTGACAACAAAAATACGTGATTTAGTGGGTAAATCAGTTTAAACTAATTGTAATATACATCGCATTTCGGTTCAATAAGTTGACCGTGACTAGTCGATGGTTATACGACCGGTTTAGCGGGTTTTAGGCTTGCATTTTATCGTTTACGGATGTAAACTATATTAAATATTAGGAATGGAACTAAATTAAAGGTGGTTTGAAAGGTGGCTAATCAAATGGTAGCACAGACAAAGTTGGAAATTAGTGATGCAGAATGGGAAGTCATGCGGGTGACTTGGACTTTAGGCAGTGTGACCAGTAGTCAGATGGCTGAAATTATGGCTGAAAAAATGGGCTGGAAAACAGCCACCGTCAAAACCCTGTTAGGTCGACTCATTAAGAAAGGCGCACTCCGAGCCGAAAAGAACGGCCGCGCCTTCACGTATTATCCGACCGTCGCAGAACAGCCGTCGATGGATGAAGCTGTGACAACGTTATTTGGTCATTTGTGTCAGATGCGTGTTGGTCAAACCTTAACGGATCTAGTTGATCAATTGACTTTGAGCCAGAGTGATATCAATAGTCTACAAGGCTTATTGACTGAAAAAGCAAAAACTGCGCCAGAAACAGTCGACTGTGACTGTTTACCCGGTGAAATGAAATGCTAAATGATTGTTGTTAGTGCTGGTCAAGGTAAGAAAAATTAGTAAAGCAGGCGTCTAAGATTTTTTCTTAGACGCCTTTTCTCATCCTAATGTTTATCATCGAAGTGTGGCACAAGAAATTCAGGGTAGCGTTGTGAGACATCAAGGGGTGATACTGTGGTAATAAGCTGCCTTGATTCGATGCTCGTTTTGCCAATTATTAAGCGCTTAAAATGGTATGATGATAGCAGGTCAAAAGGGGGAAAACAACCTGTGTTTAATTATCAGGAAATTGAAAGCTTAAATCGATTAGAGCTAACGGTCTATGATTATATTATTCAAAATAAAAGTGCCGTGATGGGCATGACGATACGCGACTTGGCGAACAAGAGTCATGTCTCAACGACGACAGTCTTACGTTTTTGCAACAAGGTGGGACTGGATGGCTTTATGGAATTGAAATATGTGATTAAGCGCGATCTTGCTCATCAAAAGCTTGAACAACCGAAAATGACGCGGGTCGTGGATTCAGTCAACGAATTTTTGAGCCGTTTCAACGATCAAACTTATCAAGATCATGTGCAACAAGTGGCAGAAATGATGGTCGATGCTGATTTGATTTTATTTTTCGGCATTGGAACTAGTGGAACCTTTGCCCAATATGGGGCGCGCTTACTTGCTAACTTAGGCCTGTACACTTTATCAATTGTTGATCCTTTTCAACCACAACCAGCGAAATTACGCCATGCGGAAAATGTCGTCTTGGTTGATGTGTCGGTTTCTGGTGAACGTGAACAAGTGCTTAAGCAAGCTCAGTTTTACCATGAACTCGGTGCCAAAGTTGTGTCGATTACGAATACGGCGATCTCAACGCTGGCACGTTTGTCAGATGTTAACATTGCGTATAATGCGCATGAAGTCCGTGATGTGGTGAATGATGATGTTGATCTAACGACCCAAGTTCCGGTCGTTTTGACGATGGAACAAATCATGCACAAGACCCATAAGCTACAAGCCGCCCGGCGCGCAAACGCCGAACAGTAGGGACTGCTGCCCTAAAATGTAACCAGTTACTTTTTTGTGACAGGTTATATTTATAGCACCTGTTTTTTTAGCGCCGTTAAGCCTGTTCAAAGCTGGTGGCGTTCGGTATAGTTGTAAATGAAAGCGGATACAGAAGCCGACTGGCCAGTCAGGGTTCGTGCTTATTTTGCAATTATACATGGAGGGGTGTTCAATTATGGGCGATTTTATGAACAACAAAATCTTGCCACCAATAATGAAGTTCGTTAACACCAAAGCCATCACTGCTCTGAAAAATGGGATGCTTTTCACCTTACCATTTATTATGATTGGCTCAGTGTTCTTGATCTTAGCCTCGTTGCCAGTAGCTTCTTGGGCAGCGTGGATGACTAAGACCGGACTGTCAGCGATTTGTATGCAGATTTACAATGCGTCATTCGGGGTTATGTCAATCTTTGCGGTTTCCGGGATTGCGTATACCTGGGTTAAAGATGACGGCTTTGATGCGATGCCAGCGGGATTAACCGCGTTAGTCAGTTTCTTAATTATTCAGCGGCCCACAACTGCCATTATGATCAATGGTAAGATTGCGGTCACCGCAGCCCAAGCTGCTCAAGTGCCGATGATTGATCGGACTTGGTTAGGCGGCCAAGGCATGATTGCAGCTATTTTAATTGGTTTGGTTTCCGGCTGGATCTATTCATGGTTCTTAAAGCGCGACATTCGAATCAAATTACCAGAACAAGTTCCTGCTGCGGTTGCGGGTTCCTTTACCGCTTTAATCCCAGCAACGGCAATTACCGTTGGTTGGTTAGTCGTTTACGGCTTGTTCGACGTCTTCGGCAATACTACTTTAGTTGAATTTATTTACAAAGTTGTTCAAACCCCATTACAAGGGTTAACGGATACTTTTGGTGGGATGTTAATTATTGCGTTACTCATTCCATTATTCTGGTTCTTTGGGGTTCACGGTGCCGTTATTATTGGCGGGATCATGGGACCATTATTGCAAGCGAACTCTTTAGCGAATGCTAAGATTACGGCTGCTGGACACATTGCTTCTGCTAGCAACGGTGGTCACATTGTCACGCAATCATTACTTGACCAGTTTGGGACGGTAACGGGTTCTGGGATGACCTTTGGCTTAGTTGTGTTCATGGTCTTCTTTGCAAAGTCACAACAAATGAAATCAATTGGTCGTTTAGGTATTGGGACTGGGATTTTCAACATTAACGAACCAGTCTTGTTCGGGACACCGATCGTCATGAACCCAATTTTGGCAGCACCATTTATCTTGATGCCAGCTATCTCGATGGGAGCGACTTATCTCGCCATCAAGTTTGGGATTATCCCATACTTCCGCGGACCCATGGTGCCATGGACCACGCCGCCAATTATTTCTGGTCTATTAGTTGGTGACTGGCGAACCGCTGTTTGGCAAGCTGGGATGATTGTTGGTTCGTTCTTCGTTTACTGGCCATTCGCCCGCAAGCAAGATGCTATTTTATACAAACAAGAACAAGCTAAGTTACAAGCCGAAACCGATGGCGATACTACCGGTGAAGGTGTTGAAACGAATTAAATTTTAATAATCGATATGATAACAAAAGCCCGTCACGCGGATTTCGAAAGCGTGACGGGCTTTTGTTGTGAGTGGCTGTTTTACTGGCGTTTAAGCATATAGGCCTAGCATCATTGAGATGCCACCTAATATGAAAATTAAGCCAAAGATAAAGCCGTCCCACAAAGCCAGTAAGGCAAAATTTGAAGTGGTCGCATTACCCGCGAGTTTCAATTGCCGAAAGTACTTTGTTGAAGCATTGATTTGATAAGCACCAAGGAGTACCAATACCAAACAGATGATTATTTGGAAGATAAGACTATTCATGAAACTCACCTCAGTTAGAAAATAGTTATAAAAGTAAGCGTTTTCTTAAATCCTCAATATAATCAGTATAGGAGCAAAATTTGGTTTGAACAAGGTCTTTACGGCACTTATTCTATGGAATGTTTTCGTGAATCGTTTGGGTAATGATGCTCAATTGACAAACCGGTCAAATCCTGTGATGCCGTGTCGTTGGCCAATTGCTAACCATAATACTCCCGTCAGCGGCCAAATAATTTAAATTTTTATGAGGCCAAGACTTGACATTTATCGTTTACGATTGTAAACTTTAACCATAAATTACAAATGTAAACGACATAAGAGCATTTGTTGGGGAGGTTGTTACGATGAATAAATCAGAAATGAATAAGATGGGTCAAATGGATCAGTCAAAAAAGGATCAAGATAAAGATATGAGTAACATGGACATGTCAAATATGGACATGGATATGGGTGGCGGCCAAATGATGCACATGGGGAACTTGAAACGAAAGTTCTGGGTTTCTTTGATTTTAACGTTGCCAATTCTCTTGATGAGTCCGATGATGGGAATGCAATTGCCATTCCAACTAATTTTTCACCCGTGGTCGGATTACCTCGTGGCACTGATTGGGACCGTGATCTTTATCTATGGTGGACAACCATTCTTTAGCGGTGCCAAAGCAGAACTAAAGAATAAAAAGCCAGCCATGATGACCTTGATTGCCATGGGTATCGGCGTTGCGTTTGTCTATAGTATCTACGCGGTCGTTGCGAACAACATCATGCATGCCACGCCGCAAGTGACTGATTTCTTCTGGGAATTAGCAACTTTGATTGACATCATGTTGTTAGGGCACTGGATTGAAATGAACACCGTGATGAATGCGGGCTCTGCGGTTGATAACTTAGCTAAGTTATTACCAAGCACGGCGCACAAATTAGTAAATGGTGAAACACAGGATGTTGCTATTGCGGATTTAGTTAAAGATGACCATATCCAAGTTCGTGCTGGGGAAAAGATCCCAGCTGATGGGGTCATTGTTAGTGGTAATACTAGTGTCAATGAAGCGATGGTCACTGGTGAAGCGCGGTTAGTTGAAAAACAAACGGATGCCAAAGTCGTTGGTGGTTCAGTTAACGGTGAAGGTACCTTTGAAATGCGTGTTACTGGGACTGGCGAAACGGGTTATTTAGCACAAGTCATGAAGTTAGTGACAGATGCCCAAGCAGCGAAGTCATCACAAGAAAATATGGCCGATCGGGTCGCTGGGTTATTGTTCTACGCGGCGCTGACCGTTTCCATTGTCGCTTTTATTGTTTGGTTGTTAGTCGGTAACTTAGCGCTTGCATTGTCCATTGCGGTCACGGTCTTAGTCATCGCCTGCCCACATGCTTTAGGGTTAGCGATTCCACTGGTCGTTGCGCGGAGTACTGCGATTGCGGCTAGCCACGGCTTATTGATTCGGAATCGGGACGCTATGGAACAAGTGAAAAAGTTGAATTACGCTTTGATGGATAAAACTGGGACGTTAACAGCTGGGAACTTTAAAGTCGCTGAATATCAAAGCTTAGAGCCACAAGTTAAAGCCGACGATGTTTTGAAGATCATGGCTAGCTTGGAAAATGGGTCCAGTCATCCGCTCGCAGTTGGTATTCTAAAAGCTGCCAAAGCTAAAAAATTGACTGCGGCCGAAGTAACGGACAGTCATCAGATTACTGGTGTTGGTTTGAGTGGGACAGTTGCTGGTCAAACGTATCAAATCGTTTCAGCGGCCTATTTGGATCGGCAGAAGTTGGCTTATGATCAAGCAACATTTAATCGTTTGGCCTCCGCTGGGAACTCAGTAAGCTTCTTGGTTCAAGACCAACAGGTTCTTGGTTACGTCGCCCAAGGGGATCAAATTAAGCCTGAATCGAAGAACTTAATTGATAGCTTGAAAGCACAAAAGATTACGCCAGTGATGTTAACTGGTGATAATGAACAAAGTGCGCAAGTCGTTGCGAAACAACTTGGTATCACTGAAGTTCACGCTAGTCTTTTACCAGAAGATAAAGCAAAATTAGTTCAAAAGTACCAAGCCGATGGCAGTCGTGTCATGATGATCGGTGATGGTGTCAATGACGCGCCAAGTTTGGCACGAGCGGATATCGGTGTGGCGATTGGTTCTGGGACCGACGTTGCGATTGATTCAGCTGATATCGTCTTAGTCAAGAGTAATCCTAATGACGTGGTAGAATTCCTAGAATTGGCTCGTCAAACGACACGGAAAATGACACAGAACCTCTGGTGGGGTGCTGGTTACAACGTCATCACGATTCCACTAGCTGCCGGCATCTTAGCACCTATCGGATTTATTTTGAACCCTATGGTCGGTGCGGTGGTTATGTCACTAAGTACCGTGATCGTGGCGATTAATGCGATGACCTTGCGGCTTAGAAAATAAACTGATGGCCGTAAATTAATTGTCGTAAATGCGTGTAACTCCTTGGTTTAGGTGCTAAAATAGTCTTATTTAAATCAAGGAAGTGAGTCCCATGTGTACAAGTTTAACGTATCAAACGTCGGGTGGTGATCAGTTTTTAGCCCGGACAATGGATTTTGGCTTTGAGCTCGGTGGTCGGCCGGTCGTAATTCCCCGGCAACATCATTTTACGAGTGTGACGAATGCAACAGGTTTTGATGCACCTTATAGCTTTGCGGGGACTGGACGGGATCTGAATGGTTATATCCTAGTTGACGGCGTCAATGAATATGGCGTTAGCGCTGCTGCCTTGTATTTCGCTGGTCAAGCCCACTATGCGGCTGAACCGGTTGAGGGTCAAATTAATTTGGCCCCACACGAAGTTGTGATGTGGATTTTGGGTAATGTGAAGAGTACGGCTGAACTAAGTCAGCGTCTTGCAGATTTAACGATTACGGAATCAGCTGCGCCACTATTGAACATTGTTGTGCCATTGCATTGGATCATTAGTGACCGCCAAGGCGAAACGTTCGTCTTGGAACAGGAAGCTGATGGCATGCATTATATGAAGAATCCAGTCGGTGTCATGACAAATTCACCTGATTTTGACTGGCATCTGAAGAACTTGAGCAACTACGTGGAACTCCAACCAATGCCACATACCGCGAGCCGTCAATATGGTGACTTAACGGTGAATGCCTTTGGTCCTGGGACGGGCGCGTTAGGCATGCCGGGCGATTACACCTCGCCATCCCGCTTTATTCGAACCGTCTTTAACCGTGAACATACGGAGACAGTTGATACGGATGCAGCGGCGGTTAATACGTTATCACACATGCTGAATTCGGTTGAGATTCCCAAGGGAGTTAAAGTTAAGGCGGATGGTTCCGATGATTACACGCAATATCGCGCTTACATGAGTATGAATGAACCAGCATTTTACATGCAGCCCTACAATGATCAAACGATTACCCGGGTTGCTTTGACCGAAGCAGTGATGACCGCCGATACACCGACGGAATACGCACTTGCGGGTCAACAACAATTTAAAGCAGTTAATTAACCAATATAGCGTCTAACCAATTAAGGTTAGGCGTTTTTTTGTCGAGTTTGATTAACAAAACAATGCGATTGATGGTACACTTGAAACGAAGTTAGGGACACATAACTTTTTTAATAAGAACAACTTGCAATTCAGTGGGAAAAGGAATAACATCTACTAGGTAAGAACCATTACAAAGTAGCTAATGGGGGTTAACAATTATGAAACAAAAAATGACCTTAGCACAACGTGTCAACATTTTACGCGCGAGTGTCATGGGTGCAAATGATGGGATTCTATCCGTTGCCGGTATCGTTGTTGGGGTTGCCGGTGCAACGACCAACAGTTATTCTATCCTGATTTCAGGACTAGCTGGGATGTTGGCTGGGACCATTTCAATGGCCATGGGTGAATATGTCTCGGTTAATGCGCAAAAGGATGCCCAAAAGATGGCTATCAAACGGCAAAAAACAGCGTTGGCAAATGACTATGATGGTGAAAGTGCCATGGTGACACAGAAGTATGTGGATCAGGGGATTAGTGCACCGTTAGCCCAGCAAGCGACTAAAGAAATGATGAAGGATGATGCCTTAGTCACGACCGTCCGCGAACGTTACGGGTTCAATCCAAATGAATTTATCAGCCCTTATGCTGCGGGAATTGCATCAATGATTTCATTCCCAACTGGTTCAATTTTACCGCTGGTTTCGATTACCTTCTTCCCACCACGGATAAAAATTTTGGCGACGGTCGTTGCGGTTGCAATTGCGTTAGCCATCACTGGTTATTCGGCGGCCATTTTGGGGAATGCCGACCGGAAGCACAGTGTGTTTCGGAATGTGGTTTCTGGTTTGTTGACGATGTTAGTGACTTACTTCATCGGTCACTTATTCGCGTAGTGCTAATTGAGAGGAAGTCAGCAAATGATTATGTCAAAAACGAAGCCCGATAAGTCCAAACAAACGATGGATGAAAAGCTGAATACGTTGCGGGCCGGGGTCTTGGGTTCCAATGATGGGATCTTAACCGTTGTCGGAGTGCTATTCAGTGTTGCGGCGGCAACCAGCAATCAATTTACCATTTTTATCGCCGGGTTATCCGACTTACTTGCCTGCGCGTTTTCCATGGCGTCAGGCGAATACGCCTCCGTTAGTACCCAAAAGGATACTGAAAAAGCCGTCGTTGAGAAAGAACGTCAGTTGTTAAAAACCGATTTTGACAACGAAATTGCGGCCGTTAAGCGCCACTATATGACACTGGGAGTCACCGAAGGAACCGCTTTGGAAATTGCTAAGGACCTTTTAGCTAAGAAACCCTTGGAAACGGTCGTTAGCATTAAATACGATATGAAGCTTGGACACTATATGAATCCCTGGGATGCGGCGTTTTCATCATTGTTCTCCGCATCGGCCGGTGGGATTTTCCCATTAGTTGCGATGACCTTTTTACCGACTGCGCTTAAATGGCCTGGAACCATCATGGCGGTTTCTTTATCGGTCGCTTTGACTGGTTATTTATCAGCGGTATTAGGTAAAGGTAATATCAAGACTGCGATGACACGTAATGTGATTGTCGGGATTATTACGATGTTTATTCACTATTATGTCGGGACGTTATTCTAAAATATCAATATAAAATAATTGATGAAACGGATTTGGCAAAATTGCTAGAATCCGTCTTTTTTTATTGAAAATCGGCCTAAAATTTTCAGTGAGTTTTAATCAAGCCCCGGTATAATATTGCCATTAATCTATAAACAGGGGTAAACGAGAATTGAAAACAAAAACTACCAGTCGTTACATGCAAGGCATCATGTGGGCGATGTTAGCCTCCACACTCTGGGGGATTTCTGGAACGGTGATGCAATTTGTTTCGCAAAATCAAGCCATTCCAGCTGATTGGTTCCTATCGGTTCGGACCTTATCTGCTGGCGTGATTTTATTAGCCATTGGGGCAGTACAACAAGGTCGGGGAATCTTCAAGGTCTTTCGTTCTTGGGCGTCAGTGGGGCAGCTAGTAGCGTACGCGACCTTAGGCTTGATGGCCAATATGTATAGCTTCTATGTCAGTATTGAAAAAGGGACGGCCGCAGCCGCAACGATTTTGCAATATTTGAGCCCACTTTTTATTGTCTTAGGGACGTTAGCTTTCAAGCGTGAATTACCCTTACGGACGGATATGATTGCTTTTGGTGTGTCATTGTTAGGGGTATTTCTGGCGATTACTCGTGGTAACATTCATGAACTAGCGATTCCAATGGATGCGCTAGTTTGGGGTGTGCTGTCTGGCGTGACAGCGGCATTGTATGTGGTCTTACCACGGAAAATTGTGGCTGAAAATTCACCCGTCGTAATTCTCGGTTGGGGAACCCTGATTGCGGGTTTTCTGTTTAACCTCTATCATCCGCTTTGGCAAGGTGCGCCCAAGGTAACCCCCAGTTTAGTTTTATCAATTGGGGCGATCGTCTTGATTGGCACGATTTTTGCGTTTCTATCTTTATTACACAGCCTCCAATTTGCTCCTTCAGCGGTCGTTAGTATCGTGGATGCGGTCCAACCGGTGGTCACATTTATTTTGAGTATTATTTTCTTGGGCTTAAAAGTCAGTGTTGTTGAGATTATCGGCTCGGTATTAGTTGTTTTTGCGATTTATATTTTACAACGTTTCCGCAGTGATCCAAGTTTGGACTAAATGTCTTAATGACGCTAAAATATTGCTGACTGTAACTCGGTGTTGGTGGTATTTTGTTAAGGTGTATTAACAAAAAGAAGGCTAGTAAGTGCTCGATAATCCGAGTAGTTACTAGCCTTCTTTTTAGATTAGTTCAAAGCTTTTGCGATAAGGACGTCTAGACGAACCGAAGTGGCAAATTTAGCCTAAGCTTCTGGTTGGTAATCTTCGTCGATGATTAAAACCGGTTTGATGGTCTTACCACTGACAGAATCAGCGTTGGCTTCGTTAATTTGATCAAATTTGTAGAACTTTTCAGTCTTTTCGAATGGGAACATGCCGTGCTTGTAAAAGTCGATCAGACGAGGCACGTCGACTTGAGGAATGGCATCCCCCATGTTGACACCGATGACTTTCTTATCATCGACACAAAGGTCATTCCAAGAACTGATCGTAATATTTTTAGCGGTGACGGCAATCAATGCGGCGGTCCCACCTTGTGCTAAAGCCTGAATAGCGGAAATCATGACGGGTTCAACCCCAGTCGTATCAACTGTAAAGTCAACGCCATAGCCATGAGTCAACTTCTTGATAGCTGCCACTGGATCTTCATTTTTGCTATTGATGGTATGAGTTGCGCCGAGTTCTTTCGCCAAAGATAACCGTGAATCCACGATATCAACGGCGATTACTTCGGTACAGCCAGAAATCTTGCCGGCCATCATTGCAGCTAAACCAACGGCGCCAGTCCCGAAGACGGCAATTGTCTGCCCAGGACGTGGTTGCAGGCTATTTAACACTGTCCCACTACCGGTAACGTAGCCACAGCCTAAAGGCCCTAAGCGCCGTAAGTCTAAGTCTTTATCAACTTTAACTGCGTTACGTTGGTCAATGACGGTATGTGTCGTGAACGAGGATTGATCGAACATATCACTGACATGATGACCATTTTCTTGGAAATGATCACTGCCGTCAGGACGAGTCCCGCTCAAATTATAGTCAGCATAATTCCGGCACTTCGTTGGCATACCTTTGAGACAGTTGTCACAAGTCCCGTCTGCATAGAAAGACATGACAATATGGTCGCCAACTTTAAAGTTTTTAACTTGTGGGCCAACTTTTTCAACGATCCCAGAGCCTTCATGACCAAGAATAACTGGATAGCCTAAGGAAGCATCTCCTTTACGGATGGCTTCGTCAGAGTGACAGATACCACTTGCGACTAGCTTAACTTGTAAATCGGTTGGGCCCATCTCAGCCAATTCAATATCATCTTTAATGACAAATGGGTCGTTAACTTTATCAACAACAGCAGCTTTAATTTTCATAATACTAGTGCCTCACTTTTAAAATTTAATTAGTATGTAAACCGCTTACAATTTACATTGTGACACATTACACAAAATTCATCAAGTCTAGCTAACAAAAGGCCAATTAAGCAAAAACATTGATGAAACGGGATTTTAGAGGGTGAACCTGTATATTTGGTACAAAAGTCCTGTACATTTGACGACGGTCATTATTGGGGTTAAATTGATTTCAAACGAAGTGGAGGGATGGCATTATGGCAACTTTATTGACGGCGGCGCAGCAAGCTCAAGGGCGCGCACTGTTAAAACAATTTGATCAGTTAGCAGGCTTCGTGCCTGGTGAAGGGGCCTTAGATCCAGTGATCGTAATGGTCTCGGAGGCGCCAGGCAAGGTGGAAGCAGAAGTAGGGCATCCTTTTCAAGGACCGGCGGGAACCGAGTTAGATCGTTGGCTCGCAAAGCTCGGTTTGACCCGTGATCAGGTGTATTTAACCGGGGCCGTTCGTTCGCGACCTTACAAACTCGGTGCCACCGGCCGTAAAAGCGACCGTCGTCCAACCCGTGCTGAAGTCATCGCAAGTGCACCGTTGTTGGATTCTGAGCTCGCACAACTCACAGGCCACGTTTTAGTGCCACTAGGCAATACTGGGTTACAACGACTACTGGGCCCTAAAGTGAAAATCAGCGCCGTTCACGGTCAATTATTGAAGTCGCCGATTCGACGTTGGTCAACGGTGACACAAAAATTCGATTGGTCAGCGACGGTTTATCCTATCTTTCCGTTATATCATCCATCGTACAGCCGCCGATTTAAGCGAATTTTACCCACGGTTGATGCTGACTTAGTCGCGCTGAAACATTATTTAGCCGAAAATCACGACAAATAAAGAGTGGGACAAAAGGCGTTTTGCTACCGAGCATAGCCTAGAAAGTCGAATGATTGGTATTTTCAATCGTTTGACTTTCGTAGCTAAGCGGAGGTCGCAGCCTTTTGTTCCACGTTTCGGCTATAAATATTAGGAATACCAAAATGAGTCTGGGGTTTTGTCCCAGACTCTTAACAGCCTGTTACTAGTCGCTACAAACACGTCAGATCATGCGTTAAGACATTATCACGCCAATAATTAACATGATCACAAATGCAGTTGCTGGAATCAGCACGACTAATTTAGTCAAAATTACTATTAAGCTGTCATCATCATTTTTCATCAGAGTTCCACCTTTATTATTAGCGGGATAAGATTTTGCTAAGCCTTATTATACCGCCACTTATCACACGACAGCAATCCTATTTTAAACGTTTTCACAAGGCCTATGTGGTCCGTTTTAATCGGTTGTTGCGTGAACAATTGTGCTGGTGCTAGCGTAACAATAGTTGACCAGATGAATGGTTACAAAAAAGCCCAGCTAGTCAATGATTAGCTGGACTTAGTTTTAAGCGAGGACCAACGCGCGGGCTGGTGCTTGCATTTTAATGACTTCCGCGCCGAGGTCTGTGAAAGGTTCACCTTGCGTGGTTAAACCGAATTTTTCGTAAAATTTCTGAACTTGCGTCTGAGCATCGATTTCAATCGTGGCGGTCGCGTAGTGAACCTTAAGAATTGCCATGACATGGTTCATGAGCATCTTGCCTAAGCCGGTACCACGATAACTGCTATCGGTGGTAATGCGACCAAAGGTGACCAGGCCATCATGTTCATAGATACGGGCGTAAGCCACCAGTTGATCGCCATCGTAGGCAAAGACATGGCGAGCTTCCAAATCCGTATCATCAGGATCTTGGTAGCTACGCGCTTGTTCTTGGACAAAGGTCTTGGCACGTAATTGATAAATATCGTGGAGTTGGATGGTCGTCAGACCGTTAAACTTTTTAACAAACCATTTTAAATTCATAGGTGGTGCCTCCTTGAAAAATGGATCAGAAAATCCAAGATTTTTTCAAAACGAGTCTACAATTTAACACCTCATTTTCAAGCCGTCAACTTGAAAGGTCCAGAATTTCAAAACGTTGATTTTATCAGGTCAAAAATGAAAAATAAATTAAAAAATAAGCCGGTATTTCGTCTGAAATACAGCGGCTTATTTTTAACCATGTTATAAATTTATTAATACCAAGCAGGTTTATCGCCATCGGTATTAGGTTTGTTAACACCAAGTGAGTCACGTACTGATTCACTTGGATTTTTGGCAAGCTTAACGACTAGCGCAGCAATACTCTTCCGAGAAACTTCGGTGCCTTTAAAGGCGTCATGACGACTGGTCGTTTCATAATCGATTTCATCTTTATTCGTTAGCCAAGCTGGGCGAATAATGGTGTAGTCCAAGTCAGAATTTTCTAGAACTTCCGCAGCACTGTAATAGCGGGTTAAATAACTCCCCAAAGTGGCATTGTTCCATTCGCCAAATTTACCTGGTACTTCATCATAGATGCCCAAGGTGGAGATCCAGATGAGTCGTTTCAAACCAGCAGTGTGCATCGCTTTCAAAACGGTCTCTGCTTGAACTTTGATATTTTGACCAGCTAAGTTAGCGTATACGACATCTTGGCCTTGCATGGCTTTGGTCAGCTTAGCAGCATCGGTTGTATCGCCGTCGATGATCTGAACCTGGTCCGATTTCAAGTCGGCAACTCGTTGTGAATTTCGTAAGTAAAGTGTGAGTTCTACTTGGGAATCTGCAAGAAATTGTTGTTCAGCTAAGCGCGCAATTTGGCCCGCAGCCCCGAGAATTAGTACTTTTGTCATGATATCCCCTCCTGAATAATTCAACTGTAAATCTTATAATTACAGAATGCAAGTAGAAGGTTTTAAATCTTTTCGGGCATATCTGTGACACTTTTGACAAATAGCACTATAATGGTCTTGTAGCGGATGATGAATCCGTTTACCAAAAGAAAGAGGCGAGTCTCATGGCACAAAAGCTTAGCAAAGAACAAAAAAAGGCTATGATTCAAAAAGCTGAAGAAGAACGTGCAAAGCATCCAAAGAAGAAGAACGGCGTTTCCGGTTTCGAAACGATCGATGAAGATGCTAAGAAATTATCTAATAACTAATTTCTGACGTTCATCACGAAGATAGATCAACGACCCTAATCGGCGGTTGATCTATTTTTTTGTCATAAATTGAGTAAAAAGTAGCGTTAATCATTTTAGCTGGCTTGATTGGACGCTGGAACAATAAGTTGCAATGCCTGCAAATGAATCATTTTGACCGTAAGGCGTTATTTTTCAGCATTAAGATGGTTGTTCTGTGGTGGTCGCTGTATAATATTAGCAATGGATGGGGGTGGCTTGCATGGATAAATTCACAGCCTTTATTGCCACGCTGGATCAGACTTTGGCACAAGAAACGAACGCAACCGCCGACTTGGTGTATGTGCCAGTCACGTTCAGTTATCATGATCAACACTTACAAGTTGAGATTAATATGTTGCAGACATCGTTTAATCAAGGGAACAACGCGTATGCCGTGCCCGATATTTTGGATCGGATTCGGATGTTGGTTGGCCTTGAATTGGCGGATCGACCACAGTCGCACTGGCCGCGGCAAAGTTCTACTAAAAATATAACGATTACGCCGCATAAAGTGGTTCGAATTATTCCGGTCGACATGAGTACCTATCAAGTGGAATAAGTTGAATTTAGCACTCACTTACATTGAGTGCTAAATGCTTGCATTCATGACTCAAATGTTTAGGATAGAAATTGTAATCAAGTTGAAAGGGTGATTTAGATATGGCTAACGATATGATGAATTGGCACAATGATTTATTTGATCGATTTAATGATTTAACAAAAATGGACGATTTAGTAAATGGATTGGAACGGTCGTTTTCAGGTAACTTTGGTAACAGCGCGGTATTGAAAACTGATATCAAAGAAAATGATGAACAGTATGAGATGCACGTCGATGTTCCTGGAATTAAGAAGGACGACATTGCTTTGAAGTATCGTGACGGCAATCTATCTATTGCGGTTAAGCGCGATAGCATCAGCGATGACAGCGATAAAGATGGTAATATGATTGCCAGCGAACGTCGGACGGGTCGCTTTGGTCGCCAATACGCACTACCAGATGTTGATGCTTCGAAGATTGAAGCTCATTATGAAGATGGTGTGTTGAAGTTGATTTTGCCAAAGAAGGCTGCGGCTGATACGCATCACATTGAAATTCAATAAAAATTGTTTAAGACGGTGGTCCGAGTTGTTAGACTTGGGGCACCGTCTTTTTTTCATGGCCGGTAGCTGTGATAAAAGTGTGAGATTAGTGCTTCGCAGCTATCATATTTATAAGTATCAGTTTAGCTTACCGTTCCGGTTGGTCTGGACTGATGCTGGAACGTGGTGGCCACGTTTGTGAGCCAAAAAGCGGTCTCACAAGCCGGGCTTTCTCTAAGCTGGAAGTTCACCAGCAAAGAGAAATTTCACCACTGAGCATCATCCAGCCCGCCCTGCGCTAAATAGTGAGCCTAATATTAATTGGCTTTTTGTCAGATTCTGACTTTACTATTGCCTGAATCACAATCGCTATTTAACGTCGGAGTTGACCAGTTCGTTTGCCGTGTCGAGACACTAACCTGGGTGGACTTTACCCAGGTTAGTGTCTGGCCGACTTTTAAGACGTGGGTTGCGGCTTGAAAGCGCCCTGCAGACCGCTTCTTGGCTGCAGGTCTGCCTCACAGCAAACGTGCTGGTCCACGGAGACGGACAATTAATGAGCTATTTAACGGGCTACGGTGCGCTAAGAATCAACACGTGGTTAAATAGCCGTAATCTTTTGTTAGAATAAAGGGTGTACATAAGTGTCAACAGTGGTTTTCAAGCACTAGGCACGGAAGGAAGCAGATTGTGACTCAAAAAGTATCAAAAAATATTAAATATAGTATCGTGGCAGCCGGGCTGCTAAGTTTCATGGGAATCTTAGTAGAAACTTCCATGAATGTGACTTTTCCAACACTAATGAAAACCATGCATGTCAGTTTGGATACTGTGCAGTGGCTGACGACGGGGTATTTGCTCGTGGTGACCATGATGATGATCGCCTCAGCGCACCTATTGAAACGCTATCCGGCAAAGCAGCTCTTTTTATTTGCGATCGGTTGTTTCACACTGGGGTCGGTGGTCGCAGCCTTAGCACCGGATTTTCCGGTATTAATGGGGGCACGGGTGATTCAAGCGTTGGCGACTGGCATTTCAACGCCATTGATGTTCCATATTATTTTGACGCAGATTCCACGTGAAAAAACTGGGACGTATAACGGTATGGCAGCGATGATTATTGCCTTAGCGCCAGCACTAGGCCCGAGTTATGGGGGCTGGTTAACGGCTAGCTTTTCTTGGCGTGAAATTTTCTGGTGGTTATTGCCGCTCGTGGTGGTGGTCTTCTTTATCGGTGTTCGGCATTTAGACTTGCCGGCCCGCGAACCACAAGATCGTTTTGACTGGGTAGGCTTTGTGTTATTTTCGGCCTTCTTGATTGTGATTGACTTCGCGTTTAATCAAGCTGGCAAAACAGGATTTATGAGTGCCAAATTTTGGTTGTTCTTATTAGCGGGTCTTTTTTTGGTCATTGCATTGGTTATTTACAACCGCAAATCCAGCATTCATATCTTAGATTTAAAAATTTTTCGTAATTTGATTGTAGATTGGCACTTATTGGCCTATTTTCTGTTACAATTCATTAATATCGGTAGTTCGTTCATCTTACCAAATGTGGCCCAGTTGGTTTTGGGTAAAGGGTCATTTATTGCCGGACTAATGTTGTTGCCAGGCGCCTTATTAGGGGCCTGTTTGGCGCCATTAGCTGGACGAATCATGGATCGAGATGGCGCGTACCGACCGATATTAGGTGGGGTCACGGCCATGCTGATTGGTTGCATAGCTTTCGTAGTTAGTCATGAGTTCTTAACGGTAGGGTTAATCTGTGTGTTCTTCGTGATCATGCGGGTCGGTTTTTCCTTTGCGTTTGGGAACACGATTACGAATGCCAGCAAGCAGGTCAGCATGCAGCAAAAAGCGGATATCAATGCGGCATTCAATTTATCACAACAATATGCTGGTTCATTAGGAACGGGTGTCTTGGCGGCCGTAGTGGGGTCGTTCCAATTGTTGCCGGAGAAAACCGCAGTGACCACTGCCAGTGGGGCAAGCGTCGATTATTGGTTATTAGCCATTTTCGCCGCCATTGCCTTATTCAGTATTTGGAACAGTCGTAGGATTAGCAGAAAGTAGGAATGCGTGATGACGGAAGGTTTTAGACCGAGTCACCCTAAGATATCGATTGACGATGACCCTGGAATACGGTCCCAAATCGAAGGGTTAACTGGTGAACTCTCACAACAACAACTCGCCAAATGGGCGTTGATTATCGCGAAAAAAGCGATGCAGTATGTCGATGACAATCAGCAGCGCGATCGCCGTTTACGGTTGGCGATCGACGCTAATGAATTATGGCAGGTCAATTTAGCTAGTGTCTATCAAGTTCGACAGGCTAGTGCCAAAGTCGAAGCAATGATTGCGGATAGCACGAGCTCGATTGGTGCGGCTGCCTTGGAATGTATCAGCTGGGCAATTGCTTCAGCGTATGTCGATGAAAATGCTTTACGGGCGGCGGATCAAGGCATTAAGTTAGTTAATTTAACGCAGCCGAATGATCCGGCAGCCGTGACAGCGGAACGTCAATGGCAATATCAACAATTGGCTGGTTTGGCTCAGAACATTAATTTGGGGTTACGGCATATGTTATAATTCTCACAGAGTGAAGTTAGGTGGGGAATATTTATGACAACCGAAACACATACGGCGGCCAAACAAGAGTTGTTGCGTCAATATCAAGAAATCGTAACCAAGTATTTAACGAATATTAAGGAAACGGTCGATGCTGACGCGCATTTTAAATTGAAAAATCAATTAGGTTTTAACTATTTTGTCGATTATTTGTTTTTGGCAAACGTTTGTTATCAAGCAAGCTTAGATATTTTAAATAACGAGGATCAGAAGTATCCGCAATCCAATGATCGTTTAGCAACGGTCATCGTCAAGTATCCCGAATATATGACATTAGCAGTCTTTAATGCTGATTTTCAGGATGCCAGTGTGACGGATCATTATGAGAAAACGTTAGTCGATCTAGCTGATCGGTTAGATTAATTTACTTATGAAGTCACGAGTCTGGGCTAACCCCCGGGCTCGTTTTTTTCGAAAATGGATAAAGGAGGAATGGACATGATCGAGTGGTCACCAACCACTATTAAGGCGTTTCAAACGACCTTATTAACTTGGTATGATACTGCTGGCCGTGATTTGCCGTGGCGTCGTGATCAGGAGCCATATCATGTGTGGGTCTCAGAAATCATGCTACAACAAACGCAAGTTCAAACGGTTATCCCATATTATGAACGCTTCATGGCTTGGTTTCCAACGGTTACAGCCTTAGCTGAGGCGCCTGAGGAACGGTTGTTAAAGGCGTGGGAAGGCTTAGGGTATTACTCTCGGGTTCGTAACATGCAACGCTGTGCGCGGCAGTTATTGGCCGATTACGAGGGTCAGTGGCCGCAAACTGCCGCCGCATTGACTGAGTTGATTGGGATTGGACCGTATACCGCGGGTGCGATTGCTAGTATTGCGTTCAATGAACCCGTACCGGCCGTTGATGGCAACGCCTATCGCGTGTTTAGTCGCTTGTTAGAAATTGATGCCGACATCACCAAACCCGGTACGCGGCAACTTTTTGAACGGGTAATCAGCAGAATTATGCCACATGATCGACCGGGGGATTTTAATCAAGCCATTATGGATTTAGGGGCGAGCTATATGACAGCCCGACAACCGGATACCGAACATTCACCGGTTAAAGTGTTTAATCAGGCTTATTTGGATGGCAAGGAGTTAGATTATCCGGTCCGAACAAAGAAACCACGGCCACAACCGATTGATTATGTTGCGGTAGTTACGAAAATGGGGCCTGATTGGTTGATGACGCAACGTGGTAGTCAGGGCATGTTGGCCAATTTATGGACGGTGCCATTGATTAAATTGGCGGACTTAGACTTGCCAACTGAAACTGTTCCCTCAGCTGAATTAGTCACAGCAGTGATTGCGTATTTCAAGCGAGAGTATCAGCTTACTTTGACCGCTGAACCACTGGCTGTTCGACCGGTGACGCATACCTTCACGCATCAAAAGTGGACGATTCAGTTATTATCAGGCCAAGTTGCACCAGCTGATTTAGCCTTCTTTGCCGGTAAAAGTGTCAACGAGGAAGCGTTAAGCCAATTACCGATGCCGAAAGTCCAAACCAAGATTTGGGATCGGTATCATAGTGCTGAAGCAAAGTGAGCAGTTGATTGCCGCAAGGGTTTGAGATTGTGGTAAACTATTAGCAAACTAATGACTCGTGTTAAAAACGGTTAAAGATGACGGAGGGCGAAGAACTTGTTGAATGTGTTTGATATTGTTAAGTTAACTAAGATAGATCATCAGGAAATCGACAGTAATCAAGTCGTTGTCACGGATGGCAACGGCAAGCCCAATGCAGTTTTAACAGAGCTGCTCAATGATGTTGTCAGCAACATGCGGCTATTCGTGAATATGGCAGAGATTTATTCAGTGGATGATCTCCTGCTGGCGTTATCGACGCATACACCATTGCCGTCAGACGTACTGGATGAGTACGAAAAAGTCTTACGTGAACCAATCTACGACATTAACTTTGTGCCGAAACGGGGACAAGTTGAAGTAGTGGTTGGTGAAGGTTAGTTAAAATTAAAAGGATCTAGCTTAACTGCCCGATTGTGGGGTGTTAAGCTAGATCCTTTTTTTGTTGTCTGAGTGTTAGCTATAGTGACTTAAATTCTAATCCAGCAGGGCAGCGGCGGTTTGTGAGTCAGTAATTAGTACATTAGCGTAGCCCCCAAGTAATGCCCCTCGGATTGACGCCACTTTGCGACTCGATCCCGAAATTAAGATTGAATATTCCTTGTCGCGTAAGGCGCTCAATGGGATTCCGACCGTTCGATCGTCGATATCGGTATTAGCTATTTCCCCGGTTGCAGTGATGAATCGTGAAACAACATCACCGACAGCTTGTGATTGCAACCGACTAATTTCAGCTTGAGTCAGATAACCCAAATTAAAAAGCATCGCATCATCACGGACTGTGCCACTAGTAAATAAAGCGATGTTAGCTTTAATCCCAGCTTGAATAATGGCCTTAATAAACCGATCTTGCATGACGACTTTTTTGGTGGTGGCATTATCAAAAATTACCGGCAAAGGTAGGTTGATGGCATCGGTTTTGAACGCATTACTAAATTTATTGATGATATCGTTAGCAAAGTTATTCATTTCACTCCCAGAAACGCTCCCTTTGAGTTGCACGACCGACACATTATTGGCCTTGCTAGGATGTAAGTGGTTCGCCACACTTTCAAGCGTTTCCCCCCAACTAATGCCGATACTGTCTTGATCTTTGACAATGGTATCTAAGTAATCAGCGGCGGCAGCGCCAATTTTGGGATTGATTGCTTCGAGATCATTGGTGGCATCAAAAATAAGAATAACTTTTTTGAGGTGATACTTATTTTCAAGCTGTTTTGCTAGGACATCTAAATCTTTTAGCGGGTCCATGATTTCAATTTTGAGCAACCCTTGGTCACGTGCAAACTGTAGTAATCGTGAAATAGTTGGTCGTGAAATTAAAAGTTTCGCGGCAATTTCACCTTGGCTAAGGCCGTCTTCATAGTATAAATGGCAAACTTTTAGCGCGGTTTTGATTTTATCTTGATTATCCATTGGCAAACTCCATTGTTATTAATAGCGTCATTATAGCACATTAACTGACATGAACATATTTTCAAGATAGTACTTTACAAATGTTCAATTCCCTGATATGATGATTTTGTTGAAAAAGAAAGGGGTTTCAAAAACATGTCATTAAATCATTATCTCGATCATACGTTACTAAATCCGGAGGCGACTGAAGCTCAAATCAATCGCGTCACCCAAGAAGCTTTAGCGAATCATTTCTGCTCAGTAATGGTCAATCCTTACTGGGTCCACCACGTACATACGCAACTTGCTGGCTCAGATGTGAAGACGGCTTGTGTCATTGGTTTTCCCTTAGGAGCTAATACGACCGCCATTAAAGTTGCTGAAAGCGAACAAGCGATTCATGACGGCGTTGATGAACTCGATATGGTGATGAATATTGGTGAGTTTAAATCCGGCCATCTAGCAATTGTTCAAAAGGATATCGAAGCAGTCGTTGAAACTGGCCATCAGGCTGGCAAACTCGTTAAGGTAATTATTGAAACGGCATTATTAACCGATGCTGAGATTAGTCAGGCAAGTAAAGTTGTTGCCGATGCAGGTGCTGATTTCGTTAAAACCTCGACTGGATTTTCGACACGCGGTGCTGCGGTGCATGATGTTGAATTGATGAAGGCTGCAGTTGGTGATCGAATTAAGGTCAAGGCTTCCGGTGGCATTCACTCTGCTGAAGAAGCACAAGCAATGTTGGATGCCGGTGCTTCACGATTAGGCGTTAGTGCCAGCATGAAGATTATTGGTAAAGCTTAGAGCTATCGTGGCCGTTGCTAAAACGGCTTGACTTTATTGAATTAATGTAAGCGCTGTAAATTGTTGAAACAGCCTTTAAATTACACACAAAAAGCGCCACTGCCCCTAGTTCGAATGAACTTACGGATCAGCAATTAAGAATTGCAAGCCAGTCACGCTTGGGATTCAACTTGGACGCGAAAGGGAATGTCATTTTATGGAAAAACCAATTAACGGGTCGGTTGAACCTAAGCGCCGATTCGGTTTGATCAAATTACGAGCTAAGGAACTTGAAGATGGTTACTTAGATCGAACGCCAGTCTTTCAATTTATGTTGCTATCACTGCTGATTCCACTATGGGCTGCAGCGGCCAGCTTGAATAATATCTTGATCACGCAATTTAAAACTATTTTTACGCTTAGCAATGCTGCGAGTGCCTTCGTTAATAGTGCGTTTTACCTTGGTTACTTCGTCCTTGCGATTCCTGCTAGTCGAATTATCAAAAAGACTTCGTATAAGTTTGCTATTCTGATGGGCTTAACACTTTATACCGTTGGCTGCTGGTTATTCTTCCCAGCATCACATTTAGCCACTTATGGCGTGTTCCTAGTTGCTTTGTTTGCCATTGCTTGTGGACTAAGCTTCTTGGAAACTAGTGCCAACACCTTCTCGACACTGATGGGACCAAAATCAGCTTCAACGGTGCGGTTGAATATCTCACAGATCTTCTATCCGATTGGGGCTGTTGCCGGAATTCTTTTGGGTAAGTACTTAGTCTTTAACGATGGTGCCAGCCTAGAATCAACCATGGCAAAAATGCATGGTGCAGCACGTTTAGCTTATGGGCAAAAAATGCTGCAACAAACCTTACTACCCTATAAATACATTATTGTTGTTTTACTGGTTGGCATGTTGCTCTTTGCACTGACGCAATTTCCAAGTGGGCGCCCACATGCCGCAAAAGGGACGAAGCCAGTGGCGGATGCCAAAATCGGTGAAACGTTAAGTTACCTCATTCATAACAAGGAATTTATGAAAGGAATTGGTACTGAGTTCATCTACATGGGAATGCAAACAGCCGTGTGGTCATTTACGATCACTTTGGCAATGAGCTTTTCCAAGACAATCACCGAACGGGACGCCTCAACCTTCATGGTTTATAGCTACATCGCTTTCTTCTTAGGCAAGATTATTGCGACTAGCTTGATGAAACGATTCCAATCGTCACAAGTCTTGATGGGGTTCTCAGTGGTCGGTGTCCTAGCGCTGGTTTACGTAATGTTTGTCCCAAATATTACTGCGATTTATTTCGCCATTCTTGCAAGCGGTTTATTTGGTCCGAGTTGGCCAACCATCTATTCACAAACCTTAAATACGGTTAAGGATAAGCGTTATACCGAAACCGCGGGGGCCATTGTGGTGATGTCAATTATTGGCGGGGCAGTTTCACCGTTAATTCAAGGTGCAGTTGCTGATTTAACAGGGTCAATTTCACTATCGTTTATTATCAATGTCGTCAGTTTTGCAATTGTTGGTATTTATGCCTATGACTATTATCAAAAACACCAACGTGTGACAAATTAGGAGGATTAATCACTATGAAAAAAATTAATTTAACCCATGCAATGTTTGGGGAAGCAGAAAAAGTGTTATACCAAGATGATGATTTTAAAACGACTACTTTTACGTATCCTTCGGGTGTTGAAGGCCTACGAATCGACAATAGTCGTGGACATTTGGTCGTCTTACCATTTATGGGCCTGATTATTTGGGACGCGATTTTTGATAATATCTCATTAAAGATGAAGGATATGTTCTCACAACCATTACCAGGTAAGGGGATTGCTGATACTTACGGTTGTTTCCAGTTCACTTCTGGCTTATTGGGTAATGGGACGCCAGCTCCGGAAGATGATTATCAATTACATGGTGAATTCCCAACCAGCAAGATGGATCATGCCTACTTAACTCTGGGGATGGACACGTTAACGATTCATGCTGATTTCGAATATGTCAAAGGCTTTGGTGATCACTATTTGAGTGAACCATCTGTGATGATGCGTAAGGACTCAGGCTTGTTTGATATTAATCTGAGCGTGACGAATTTATCTAAAGCACAACCAATGCCATTGCAATACATGTGCCACATGAATTATGCCTATGCCGAAAATGGCAAGATTGAACAAAATATGCCAGATACCGCATTCCAATTGCGCCAAACGGTTCCAAGTCATGTGCATCCAACCCCAGATTGGTTAGCGTATAATGATAAGCTTAAAGCGAGTGGTGAATTAATTAACACCTTAGATGACCCTGAACACTATGATCCAGAAATTGTCTTTTTCTCAAAGAATTTGACTGAATTTACAGATGTCGCCGAATTCCGGTTACATTTAGATGATCAACATAACTTTTTGACTAAATTCAAGACGAGCGAATTTCCAATTGCAACACGCTGGTTGCTTCATAATGCTGATCAACAAGTTGCGGCCTTTGCATTACCTGGGACTAGTACGCCTGAAGGCAAGCATGCGGCTGAAAAGGCCGGGACGTTAATTCAACTGAAGCCTATGGAACAACGAAGCTTCAGCGTCACAACTGGTTTGGAAAACTAAGGAGGCCACCCACATGGCAGATATTACAGTAATTGGTTCAAATATGATTGATTTAACCGCGTATGTTGATCGCATGCCAATCGAAGGCGAAACTATTGAAGCACCAGAATTCAGCATGGGTTTTGGCGGCAAGGGCGCTAACCAAGCGATGGCGGCTGCGCGACTTGGATCGGATGTCAACTTTATTACCATGGTAGGTAACGATGACTTTGGTAAGCAACAGTTGGCGAATTATGAAGCCAGCGGTATTCGGACTGATGGCATTGGTATTGGGCATCAAGCTAGTGGCGTGGCACCAATTTTTGTTGATCCAACTAGTGATAATCGCATCTTGATCATCAAGGGGGCCAATAAAGAATTAACGCCTGCGGTACTTGATGAAAAAGTTGAATTAATTAAAAATTCGAAGCTGATCGTGCTTCAACAAGAGATCGCGTTGGAAACGAATTATCATGCGATTGATTTAGGCGTGAAGTATGGGGTGCCAGTGTTACTTAATCCTGCTCCAGCTAATGAAGACTTGAATATTGATTACGTTTCGAAGGCTGCCTTCTTCACACCTAACGAAACGGAATTAGCCACCTTGACAGGTATGCCGACGAATGATTTAGATGAAATTAAGTTGGCAGCCGAGAACTTAATCAGTCGTGGTGTTGGTAATTTGATCATTACGCTTGGTAGCAAAGGAGCTCTTTGGGTCACTGCAGGTCATTCAGAGATTGTTCCAGGTATGAAAGTTAAAGCAGTCGATACAACCGGTGCTGGCGATTCATTTATTGGGAGCTTCTCACATTACTTCGCTGAAGGTGAGGACGTTCCAACGGCATTACGCCATGCCAACCAATATGCAGCAATGACGGTCACAAAAAAAGGAACACAAAAGTCTTATCCGACTAAAACAGAATTAGCTGATATGTTGGTTCAACCAGTATAAAAACAACTAAAATAATCGCATTCCTCAAGCGGGAGTGCGATTATTTTAGTTACAGTTTTTTTGAGCTTTGGTTAAGCTTTCCAGCCATGATCGTCCTGCCAGTCACGTTTCTTAATATCGCTGAGGTAAGGATTTCCAGCGACTACAAAACGGAGGGGAAGCTGACCACTGGCGGCATCGGGATTCACCCCAACTCGTGGAAGGGCTAAAATTTTGCGTGGTGTTTTCCGATGGCCCAAATCAATCGCTAAATCGCTGTCGTTAATAGGCATCAGATTCATCGCTTGATCCTGAATGCCTAGTGCTTGCATGAGTTTCCCCGGGCCATTTGAGACTAGCACGCCATTTTTGCCACGGTTAGCGATCATTTGGGCGGGGGCCAGGCTGGGTTCGATGGCGCGAATCAAAATACCTTCAGGCGTTTCGGCTGGTTGAGTGACGATATCGAGCAAATAATTAGCGCGTAACCGATAAATGTAAAGCGTCCCTGGTCCACGATAGAGCGGTTCGCTAAAAGCACTGCGCCGGCCATTGAAGGCATGCGCGGCCGTGTCGTGTTTACCAAGGTAGGCCTCAGCTTCAACAATTAAACCCCCTACCGTAATTGTGGGAGTGCGATATAATAAGGTTGTACCCAATAAGGCTTGGGCAATCTCAGTTGTTGGTCGGCCAGTAAAGTCTTCGGCAGTTGCATAGGATAATTTAGTCACAATAATTCCTCGAATTCTAAAGATTGAAGATGATAGCGTTGACATTGAAATTAGAACGAATTTATACGAAGCCCGCTGATTTAGAGGGTTATCGTATTTTAGTGGATCGGTTATGGCCACGAGGTATCTCAAAAGTGAATGCTCACTTGGACGAATGGATTAAAGAAATCGGCCCAACGACTGAACTTCGAAAGTGGTTTAACCATGATCCTGAGAAATATGCGGAATTTAAAACACGATATTTGGCCGAAATTCACGCAAATCCACTTACACCTGAGTTTGTAAAACAAGTAGCTAAACAACTTGAACAAACAAACGTCATCTTATTATACGGCGCAAAGGACGAACAGCACAACCAAGCCGTTGTATTGATGGATTTCTTGAAAAACAGCGGTCAGTTGCCCACGATTTGATATTATTTTCTTTATGAGAACGATTATAAAATTGGAATAATTCCGCTTATAAACTGCGACCATCAAATTATTTTTATTATTTTCCTGAAAACGCTAGCAATTAGTGCTTAGTTTTGCTATGATTAGGTTGTTAATTAATGACGTCAACTATTACAGTGCACAATAATGGGGGTTGCATTGTTAGGCAAGCAAGATTGGGGATAATATTATGATAAACTTATGTGTGTTACCAAGTACCGCAAGTTGTCGGAAAGCCCATCGCTGGTTATTAGAGCATCGGATCCCGTTCCATGAACGGAATATGAATGCTCAACCATTGACTGAAGTTGAAATTAAACATTTGCTACAGTATACGTACGACGGGATTGATGATTTGATCAGTACCAAGTCGAATGCATATCAACGATTGAGTCGAACCACACCAATTGAAGATATGCCGCTGAGTGAAGCAGTACATGTTTTAAGTCAAACGCCACAGTTGTTACGTCGACCAATTATTTTTGACGACCATCGCTTATTATGCGGGTTTAATCAAGATGAGATTCGGATGTTTATTCCACGGGACCAACGTGTCTTGAAGATGAAATCTTTATCAGAACACCAAATGGCTTAAGATTAGTGCGATTAAGAGTGGAACACTAATTACTGGGGTAAAAAAATTAAAAAGGAACGTTGATTGCCATCACAAACTGATGTCGACAGTTAACGTTCCTTTACTTTTGCTTAAATTCCGGTGTTAATGGTTTAGCGGCAATTTAAGCCTAATAAGCTGTTCTGTATATGCTGGAAAGTGGTGGTAAATCCTAGGCATATTTATGGGCGATTTTGGCTGCAACGGCCGCAGCAATCGCACCAACCAAATCATCGATAAAGGTGTTTACCGCGCCGGATTTGTCCGTATCTAGCTTCTTAATGACGCCTTCTTTAACCTTGTCAACGTAACCATAATTAGTGACGCCAATCGTCCCGTAAATATTAGCCATGTTTAAAGCGAGACCTTCATCAACGCCAAAGACACCCGCATCGCTTGCGATAATTGTTTGGAGCGGTTCCTTGAGCTTCCCTTCAGTGGCAAGCCGATCAAGTTCCAACGCGACCATCGCGTTATTTAACAATTCGCGTTTATGCAAAACTTCTTTGGTTTCATTCTCGCATTCGGTAATCGTTAAACCAGGAACGTAGTTGATCTGCAGTTTATACGTAATTTGTGCAATTTCTTTATAAGTAATTCCTTTAGCTGCCAGGGCTTTGATGACAAATTCATAAGCAGCCTTATCTGGATATTTAAAATTTTTATCGTACATAATTTCCTCCAAATTAATTGAATTATTAGTTAAAATAATCAAATTTCTGACACAAGTTTAATTATAAGCGTGTTAGGCTGAAAACGATATTGAAGGGGTCTGGGCGACCAGATTAATTCTCTTTATCAGGAATTTAAGCAGCCATCATTCGAACAGATGACTAGTGGGCGATTTCGTTGATTGGCGAAATGTTTCGACACGGCAAACGTGCTGGTCCGCACCAACGTTAACTCGTGATTTTAATTCTGGCAATAGTAAAGTCAGGACATGGCAAAAAGCCAATTAATATTAGGGTCTAAAGGTTGAAAGACTCAAAAGCATCACAAATGTTGTAGTACCGGTAACCCATAAGCCTAAAGTAGACTCACCTAAATTTAGCGCTCCGTCAGTCAAAATCGGTGTGCTGTGGGGGGACGGCGCCAGCCAAGGTACGGTCTGACGCCTCAATTCCAAGCCGACAAAACACGTCTTTGAATTGCCCCGCGAGATTAGTCAGCCAAGAACGCCGATTGATCTCGCCGACACTGCAAACCGATTTTGACTGACTCCGCTAAGCGTAAATAACTACTGACTTAGCTGGAGGTTGTTGCTGATAGCATCGGGCGAGGTTCAAGACGTTTCTATGGCTTGAACCGGTCCCTCGTCCGCATGTTATCGGCAACAACCGGAAGCGGCAGTAGTCGACTAGTTTTCATTACCGGATTGTTGACGTAGTAGTGCAGACCGGCAATTTTTAACTTTCAACCTTTAGTTAGGGTCACTATTTAGCGCAGCGCGGGCTGGATGATGCTCAGTGGTGAAATTTCTCTTTGCTGGTGGTCTTTCCAGCTTAGAGAAAGCCCGGCTTGTGAGACCGCCTTTTGGCTCACAAGCCGGGCCACCACGTTCCAGCGTCAGTCCAGACCAACCGGAGCGGCAAGCTCAGTAGGTCGGCTACTTATAACTATAATGCACTACCTCGTTCGGTGCGGTCGACTTTCCAGTTGATAAATTGACTTGTTTCTCATAAAGATAATAATTGAGATTTGCCTTGAATCGGTTAGAATAGAAAGAGTGAACAGAGCGGGGAGCGCAGAAAATTTTGGTGAGACGGTTTAGAAGGGTTTTTCAATTAATCCTGTTGGTGTTTGTTATTGGCGCCACAGTCATTTTAATTGGTGCCCGCAATAATGATCCAAAGATTACAAAGGTGACGAGCCAATTAAAGCCACAAGCGGCATTAAAGCTCAGTCATCACTATCAAAAGTCGAAGACCGCCACGGTGTTTTTGCATGGTTATAATGGTGGCGCCTATTCGACGAATTATTTAATTAAACATGCTGAAAAGGCTGGCGCGGCGCAAAAGGCTTTGGTCGTCCATGTTTATAAAAATGGGGTCATGGCGTTTAAAGGATACTGGCATCAGTCAATTAAGAATCCAATGGTTCAGGTTGTTTTTCAAGACAATCATGCTTCACAAAAGACGCAAGTTTATTGGCTACATCAAGTTTTGGTGCAGCTGAAAACCAGATACGGTGTCGCGCGTTATAATGCGGTGGGGCACTCACTGGGTGCTAACGATATTGTTAATCAGGCGCTGAAATATGGGCACGATAAACGATTACCGAAATTGAATAAAATTGTGACGATTGGTGGGCCGTTTGATGGACTGACAGGTTATTTGAACGCTGAAACTGAGCATCAGGTCCGTCAGGTGGCGGCTAAACCGGTGCGTTTTACCCATCATTTTGCGGCCATGTTAAAGCATCGTCAAAATTTCCCTCAAAACGTCAAGATGTTGAACGTGATCGGAGATACTGATGATGGCTTCAATAATGATGGTTACGTCAGCGTGGCTTCAGCCCGGTCGATTGGCTATGTGTTGCAGCATAAGCTGGCAACCTACGAGGAACAGTTTTATAGTGGCACTACGGCGGCGCATTGTGCATTGAACCAAAATCCACAAGTCGCGCGGTCGATGATTTCATTTCTATGGTAAGTGTGATGAGTCACTCGCTTTGGTGAGGACTCTTTTTTCGAAAGGAAGCAATTCAATTGGCAAAAATTTTTATTTCAGCAGCGATTCCGACGAGTGGGATTACGGCCTTACAACAAGCTGGTTATGAACCAGCCGTGTATCAAGGAAGTGGCTTGATTAGTCACGCCGACTTGGTTGCGAGTGTCGCGGATGCCGAGGTGCTGATTACGCCACTTTCGACACAAGTGGATCGTGATGTGATCGATCATGCGCCCAAATTAAAATTAATTGCTAATTTTGGTGCTGGTTTTAACAATATTGATGTCAATTATGCGGCTAACAAGGCGATTGCGGTGACGAATACGCCCGGCGTCTCGACGGCAAGTACAGCCGAAGTCACGGTTGGCCTAGTGCTAGCGTTGATGCATCGCATGGTTGAAGGCGACCGGTTGATGCGAACCACCGGCTTTAACGGTTGGGCGCCACTATTTTTCTTGGGGCATGAGTTGCAAGGTAAAACATTAGGAATTATTGGCATGGGAGCGATTGGTCAAGCCGTCGCGAAACGATTACACGCTTTTGGGATGAAAATCGTTTATACACAACGTCGGCCACTAGACGTCTTCACGGCTAGCAAAACGGATGCCACTGAGTTGTCCTTGGAAGACTTGTTGAAGACGGCGGATGTCGTCAGCTTACACGTGCCATTAACTCACGAAACACAACACATGTTGGGTGCTGATCAATTGGCATTGATGAAGCCTAGCGCTTATTTGATCAACGCTGCCAGAGGGCCATTAATTGATGAGCAGGCTTTGTTAGCACAACTGCAACAAGGGCAATTGGCTGGCGCGGCACTGGATGTCTATGAAACGGAACCCAAGCTGACACCGGGCTTTGCGGACTTGAAGAATGTTGTCTTAACGCCGCATATTGGTAATGCCACGGTTGAAGCTCGAGATGCGATGGCGAAGATCGTCACGACTAACGCGATCGCAGTTTTAGCAGGTCAGGCGCCGCAAGCCGTTGTTAATGGGGTTGAGGCCCCGACGGAAGCATCAGATTAGAATGAGATTAAAATAATGTCTTGACGATTAAAATGAACGGTGGTATTGTTAACCACAAGTTAATAAATGAACGTTGAACGTTACATCAAGTAGATGCAGGTCTGGGTGTCAGGAAGTCGGTGGTTGCTGCGAACCGATCAGGAGCTGTTATTGAAATACGGTAGCGGAGTTTCAATTTTGAACGGGTAATAACTAGAACCGTTATCTTCTAGTGAGTGGAGGATTCTTTTTTGAAATCCTCAACCTGGGTGGTACCGCGACTAGTCTAATCGTCCCTGTTGTTCTAACGAACAATGGGGGCGATTTTTTGTTATAGAAAAGGATGATTAGGATGGAAATTAAACGTTGTGGTGGGATTGCTCGATATTGGGGCTGCTAGTTGGTTGTTACTGAAGGCTTGATTAAAGGAGTTATTAATCATGAATAAAACCAAAAGTACCCCGAAAATTAGCACCTTAGAAGCAGTGATCGTTTTGGTAGTCGTTTTAGGCATTATGAGTATTGGGGTGATCGGCTTTAGCCTTTCCCCTCAAGTGCCAGTCTTGTTAGCGATGGGCGTGGTTACTGCCTGGGCAATGCTACGCGGCTTTCCTTGGTCCGCAGTGAATGCTGGAATTAAAGAAGGTATTGATCAAGGCATTATTCCTATCTTTATTTTCATTCTGATTGGCGCGATGATTTCGACTTGGATCGCGGCCGGAACGATTCCAACTTTGATGGTTATCGGGTTCAAACTAATCAATATCCAATGGTTCTTGCCATCCGTCTTTATCGTTTGTACCTTAGTTGGTGCGGCAGTAGGGAGTGCCTTCACGGTGACCTCAACGGTTGGGATAGCCTTCTTCGGAATGGGCGTTACAATGAACTTGAATCCGGCATTAGTTGCTGGCGCAATTATTAGTGGTGGCATTTTTGGAGATAAATTATCCCCATTGTCTGAAACCAATAACTTGGCTTCAGCGGTGGTTGATACGGATTTATTCGATCATATCAAGCACTTACTATGGACGACCTTGCCAGCAGGGCTGATCAGTCTTGGTTTGTTCGCGATTTTAGGTCACGATAATGCCAACGTTAGCTTAGCGAAGATTCATGAAACGGTCGCCGTTTTAACGGGTAATTTCAGTATCTCGGCGCTATCATTATTGCCGATTATCTTAGTTTTTGTCTGTGCTGGCTTTAAAATGCCCGCAATTCCCACCATGTTGCTCAATATTTTCGTTTCAGCTGGCCTAATTTTAGTTGAACAACCTAAAATGACAATGACCAAATTAACGGCTATTATCAATACCGGCTTTGTTTCAAAAACTGGCAACACGAGTGTGGACACGTTGTTATCACGTGGTGGCATCGTTAGCATGATGAGTATGGTGGCGTTGATCGTGGTCACTTTATCACTTGGCGGGTTATTGATGAAATTTGGCTTGATTGGTCAGATTATGACGCCTATTGCCAAACATTTGACCAGTGATGGTAAATTAATCACTGCCGGCATCTTAACTTGTATCGGCGTCAACGTCTTCGTTGGCGAACAATTCTTATCCATCATTTTACCTGGACGAGCTTTCCGCCAAGCGTTCAATGCGGGTGGCTTAGCGGATCAATCCTTAGGCCGCGTTTTGGAAGATGGCGGGACAGTCATCAACTACTTAGTGCCTTGGGGCGTTGGTGGGGTCTTCTTGACCACGACACTAGGCGTGCCAACGATTCAATACTTGCCATTCGTGTTCTTTAGCTTACTTTGCCCAATCATTTCGATTATTAGTGGTTTTACGGGTATTGGTCTGGCACATGTTGGTCAAGCTAAGACGAGTCAAACCAAGTTACATCAGGCTGAAGTTAATTAAGTCAAAAGGCGTTCGAGTTTAGCTCGAACGCCTTTTACTATGACTCACTATTAGTTTTTAGACTAGCTTGGAAATTATCGAAAATAGGATGCGATAAATTGATCCCTTTAGCCTTGGCGATGAACCAGGCTAGAACTTGGAACGGAATGATTGCCAACAATGGTACTTTGAGTGGATCTTCAATTGGATAGAGCATCAAGGTCTGTTCGTCATTAAGCGTGGGTTGCTCACCTGTAAAGCTAATTGTGTAGATGTGGGGGGTCAACCGCGATTCATAAGTTTTGACCGCTTGTAAAGTGGCCATAACAGTCGGATCAGTAGGCATTTCTAGGTAAAATTGACGGTGCGTTTCATGCGCGCCAAGGTAAGCCCCATGGATAAATTCAGTGAGCGGGTAGCCATGGGTTGGCACTCGTACGATTTCAGTGAACTTGGTCTGCATTTCTGCTAAAGTTCCGGCCAAACTGCTGGCGCCAATGCTGGTAAATTCAGTGGCCAGCCCGAAATCAATCGTAAATTTACGGTAGTAGTCATTTGCACGCTGAATGGTTTCGTTGATATGCTCAATAATCAAGCCAAAGTCGTCAAGCTCCTGATTGACTGCTAGAACTGGTAATAAGTCGCGATCAGCGGCACTGCGCAAGCTCAAAAACATGAGCGAAAGCACGATGGCGTTGTAACTTAGTGTGATGTAGGGAATCGTTTCTTTGCCTGTGAGTAAGTTAAAGCTTGTCGCAGTGCCGCTGACGAGTTCACTGTCCATTTGAGCGGTCATGGCAATTGTCGTTGCCTGAGTCCCCGTTTCGGCACGCTTAACAGCGGCCAGAATAATGGGATCGGTGCCACTGAGTGAGATACCAATGATTGTATCCACTGCTGGATTGACGTGACCATAGGTTAAATAAGCGCCGGCATCTCGCACGTCGACTTGGATGTTAGCCATTTTTTCCATATAAGGTTGGGCGCTTTTGGCGGCATTAAGGCTGGACGCGGTGGTCAAAATGAGCCAGTGTTGGGTATGCTTAGGCACATTAGCTAGTGCTTTGGCAGTTGCGTCAGGATAAGCACTCAACAAACTACCAAGAACCGTCTGCTCACGGCGGATGTACGAGAGCATGGTTGGATTATTCATCATCATCATAAAGAATTACCCCTTTAAAAGTAACTGAGTTGGTTAAGTTTTAAATCGTTGCTAATAGCATAGCTGGTCGGACGACCGAAAGCAACGTGGAACCATTACGAAATTTGCGTTTGAATCTGAACTCTGCTAAGATTACTGACAAACAAAATGACTAAATAAATTTAATTGCCTATATAATGCCATGATAAGGATGGCGAGTTTCTACCCAGCACCGTAAATGTTGGACTATAAGCGAATTGAGTCGCTGCCTTCCACTGCTCTTTTTGCCGTGGATCGTAGTCGGCTCTTTTTCTTTCTGAATAGGCAGAAGGAGAATCTTTTGACGGAAAAAGTAGATTTAGTGATTACCGGTGCCCAAGTCCTGAACGTTTTTACGCGTGAATTTGAGGCAACCAGTTTATGGATCAAGAATGGCCACATTATTAGTAACTTTAAGGATGAACCTTACCAGGCTGCCCATCATTATGATGCCACTGGCAAATGGCTAGTTCCAGGCATGATCGACGCACATGTCCATATGGAAAGTGCCATGGTCGCTCCCAGTGAATTAGGCAAAGTGTTGCTAAAACACGGTGTCACGGCGATTGCGACCGACCCTCATGAGTTGGCGAATGTCGCTGGAACGGCTGGAATTCAATACTTGATCGATGATGCCCGTCAAACACCATTAGATGTCTTTTTCATGCTACCATCCTCAGTACCTTGTGTGCCTTTTGATGATAATGGGGCAACTTTACACGCGGCTGATTTGCGACCGTTGTATGCTCAGCCGGAAGTGAAAGGCTTAGCGGAAGTTATGGACTACGGCGCGGTTGCGCGTGGGGACACGGATATTTTGGCAAAAATTCATGATGCAAATGTGCGGGGATACCATGCGGATGGACATGCATCCGGTTTGAATCCGCATCAATTAAATGTGATGTGCAATGCGGGACTGGACACGGATCACGAATGTACGACGGTAACGGAAGCACTCAATCGTGTCAAAGCAGGGATGTTTGTCTTTTTGCGTGAAGGCACTGTGGAACGCGATATGCTTGGAACAATTGGTGCGGTGACCGAAGCGAATGCCAGTCGCTTTGCCTTCTGTACGGATGATAAAACGATCTCAGATTTGATGACCGAGGGATCGATTGACGATAATGTCAAGATAGCCATTAAAAGTGGCATGCGGCCGGCATTGGCGTACACGCTGGCGAGTTATCATGCCGCCAACGCCCACCGATTACGTGATCGCGGTAGTTTGAGTGCGGGCAAGTTAGCAGATCTGGTCGTTTTAGATGACGTTGAAACGGTGAAAATTGCCCGAACGATGAAAAGTGGGCAGTGGGTGACGACTGAGCCGGAAACACAGCCGCTGCCATTTACGGCGACTCGTATTCATCAACACGTGACTTTAGCCGACTTAGCGTTGCCCCTGACGACTGGTCATGTGAACGTGATCGGTGTACAACCCAATCATATCGAAACTGACCATCTCGTCATGGATGTGCCAGTAGTCAATGGCAATTTTCAAACTGATACGACCCAGGATGTGTTGAAAATGGTGGTAGTTGAACGCCATAAGAATACTGGTCGGGTAGGGGTTGGCTTAGTGCACGGATTTCAGTTAAAACACGGCGCAGTGGCTGGTTCTATTGCGCATGATGCGCACAATATTGTCGCCGTTGGGATCTCAGATGCGGCAATCCTACAGGCGATTGCACAAATCACCCAAACAAATGGGGGCATTGCGGTGACGGATGATGAGCAGGTCGTTGCGACGATGCCGCTAGCTATCGGGGGCTTGTTGTCAGTCAGCTCATATGAAGTTGCGGCCGAACAACTCGCCAAAATCAAGGCAGCCTATAATCAAATTTGTGAAAATGAGATGTCATTTGATCCATTCATTACCTTATCGTTTCTGACATTACCCGTTATTCCAACGATTAAGCTAACGGATCGGGGTTTGTTTGACTATGATTCATTTGATTTTATTCCGGTTGAAATTCAGGCCTAGGGTGGTATAGCTATCACACTTACAAGTATCTGCTTAATTTGCCGCTCCGGTTGGTCTGGACTGATGCTGGAACGTGGTGGCCACGTTTGTGAGCCAAAGGGCGGTCTCACAAGCCGGGCTTTCTCTAAGCTGGAAAGTTCACCAGCAAAGAGAAATTTCACCACTGAGCATCATCCAGCCCGCCTTGCGCTAAATAGTGAACCTAATATTAATTGGCTTTTTTACTATTGCTTAGATTAAAATTGTTATTTAACGTCGGAGTGGACCAGTTTGTTTGCCGTGTCGAGACACTTAGCTGGGTGATCCTTCCCAGGTTAGTGTCTGGCTTGCCTCACAGCGAATGTGCTGGTCCACGGAGACGGAGAATTAAGCACTGATTTCAAAATAGCAGTTCTTAGGTCAAATCCGGAAAGCTATAATTTAAAAGCGTAAAAAAACAGATTGTTTTAAAAGCGTAAAAAAACAGATTGTTCACTGCCAACTTTTTCCGCTAATGGAAGTTTGTTGGATGAGCAATCTGTTTTTGTATTGACTGAGAAATAGTCATTGGTTTTTCGTGCGCTTGCTTCGCCGCCAAGCAAAGTAAAAAGTAATTAGCATGTAGAAAAAGTCGACTGGAATCGTTTCTCTTAACGGTACACTGAGTAAAATCACTGAAACTAAGGTTAAGACCACGATGAAAATTAAGGAGCCTTCTGACCAGTCGAGTACCCATTTAGGCAATTCAATCACGTCCATTTCGTTTCATTCCAGCTTAACACATTTCGGTTATTAATTTTGACGAATGGCTGTTGGTTTAGTGGGTTCGACTTTAGTATGTGGCCGATCACGTAATGCCCGCAAAGCCCATAAAATGGAAACAGTGTCGACAACTTCTTGGAGCATAGCGCCGAAGAGTGCGGGAATGATACCGGTACTGGCAATCAACATTAAAATGGTACAAATAGCAATCCCAATCCAGACCGCCTGCTTGGCAACGGCCATCGTGTCTTTGGCGATTTGAATTGCAGTGACCACGCGACTGAGATCGTCTTTTAAAATGACCACATCGGCTGATTCACTTGCGGCAGTTGATCCGTGGGCACCCATGGCGATGCCTACATCCGCGACAGCCAGTGATGGCGCATCGTTGACGCCGTCGCCAACCATAATCACTGGCCGACCAGCTTCAGGAATTGCTTTTAAATTCTTAATCTTATCAGCTGGCAAAAGATCCGCTTGGACGGTGTCGATACCAACTTCTGCTGCAATTTTGTCAGCAATTGCCCGTTGATCGCCTGTCAGCATCATCACATTCTGAACGCCTTCAGCATGAAGGGCTTGCAAAGTTGACGCAGCTTCTGGGCGTACGTTATCAATAAAGGTAATGACGCCAGCGTACTGATCATCAATCGCCACATAGATCGCCGTTTGTGCCAATGGCGTCTGGGTCGTTTTAGGGTCAACAAAGTTCAATTTACCGACTTTGACCGAATGACCATCGACTTGCGCGGTGACGCCATTACCCGTGACTTCTTCTAAGTCATTGGCAGGACTTAAAGGGGTGTCGTTGGCAAATTTAACAATGGAACGTGCCAGAATGTGACTAGAGTTTTGCTCGGCACTAGCAGCTAAATGTAGAACTTGTTCGGCAGTAAAATCAGCCTGAGGCGTAATTTGATTGACGGTTAATTGACCACTAGTAATCGTCCCAGTTTTGTCAAAGGCCGCTGATTTTGCCGTGGAAAGCTTTTCCAACATGTCACCCGTCTTAACCACGATCCCATTGCGGCTTGTCCGACTCATGCCGGAAACTAGCGCAACTGGGGCGGCCAAAATTAAGGGACAAGGTGAAGCCACGACCAAGACTTCTGCGAACCGATGCGGATCACCACTTAGTGCCCAGGCCACGCCTGCAATCACGTAAGCTACTAAGGTGAATGGGACGGCATAACGATCGGCAAGGCGCACAAATTTTGCGGGACGCGCTTCTGATTCTTTGACTAATTTAACTAACTGTTGATATTGACTATCAGCCGCGACCTTATCAACGACCATGGTGACTGCGCTATCGCCATTGACGGCCCCAGACATCACGTCATCACCAACCACTTTTTCAACTGGTTTTGATTCGCCAGTTAGGGATGATTCATCGAAAAGGGCATTACCATCGATCAAATGACCATCGACTGGCACGAGCTCACCTGGTTTGACGACAAGCTGATCTGATACGATAGCCGATTCAACGGCAATATCTGTGAGCTGACGGTTGACGAGTCGGTGGGCTGTTCGTGGTGAATTATCCAATAAAGCTTTTAATTCAGTATTGGCGCGCTTAGCTGCGTAGTCTTCAAGTGAGTCACCGCCCGTCAGCATGATCAAAACAACTAACCCAGCCCAGTATTCACTTACAGCCAAGGTTGCAACGATGGCGGTAATGGCCAGTAGGTCAACCCCATATTTTCCTGAACGTAACGTTTTGACCATTTCGACGAGCATCGAAAGCGCCATAATTGACCCCATCAACGTGATAATAATTTGGGCGGCTAACTGCTGTTGGAACCCAAATTGTAAAATTAATGCCAAAATACCGACGCTAATGGTTAAAGTTAGTTTGTAATAATGTCGCATCTAAATCCCCTCCTCTTGAACTTTGTAACCGATTCCTTTATGATTAGCACAAGCGTAACACTAATTTGAAGTCATTTAAATAGATAAGAATGATTCTAAACAAAACATAATATTTTGCGGAAAATCCAATTAATTTTCTGAAAAAAGCACTAAAATAGCCGGCCAAAAGGGTGTTTAAGCTTATCATGATAGGCTTAAACGTCCCAAAGGGCGGTTATTTTACATATTTTCTAATGCTAGTATACTAAGATATGAATATCAGATATCAGAATAAATACTGAAATCAGCATTTGTATTAGCGGTGTCGCGCTGTACAGGTGGTAACTTGTTACCCTGTCGTGCGACCTTTTTGTGTATGATGGCGCCATTTAAACTTGCTAGGCGACTGCATGCAACTAACTTATCTGATAAATTCAAGGGGGTTATCCATTAGCAAGATATTGAATGTAACAATTTAGTCGTTACTTTAATCGTTACGTTGTGTGTTAGAGTGCGCGCGAAGGCGTTTCTACTATTATGGTCGAAACGTGTTCACTCAGGCAGCGGGTTCCGCTTGCTACGCTAGTCACAGAATGCCAAAAACGCATTATGTGATTAGCTAGGCAATGCTCACCAGCTCCCGCCTTCGTTCACACTCTGACTCAAGCTTATGGTAAATACCAACGTAGATTAGCCAATTAAAATTGTCAGTATGGCGTCCGTGGAATTCAACCAACGGAAAGAAGGAAATTCTGCTACTGATTTTGAGTTAGCACAAACCGAGTTCTGCAGACAATGCCGATTAAACCTTATTTAATAAGGGTACTGAGTGCTCCGGGGAACCAATCTCGGAGGGGTGTACCGATTGCTAGTCGGAAATTAACGCGTGGGGACTCCCAGTTAATGGGAGGAAGAACCACGAATATTTGATATAGAAAGTATATGTTCAGTAGCAGGTTTATTATTTTAAAAAGCAAGAATATTGATTGGTGGGTGTACTTACCAACTATTGGATTGTTTGCGGTCGCTTCAATTTTTCTATTAGTCGGTGGTAAATCCTTGGAGACTGGGTTGGATTCAATCCTAACTTGGTTAACCAGTAATATGAGCTGGCTGTACATGCTAGTTTATGTCATCAACTTTATCTTCTTCATTTACTTAGCTTTTAGTAAGCTCGGTAAAACCAAACTTGGCGGTCCCAAAGACAAACCGGAATTTTCAACATTCCATTGGGGCAGCATGGTTTATGCCACTGGGATCGATGCCAGCATCTTGATGTTGAGTATTGCTGATCCTTTGCGGTATTTACAAAGTCCGTCATTTGGCGTCAAACCATTTTCAACTTCCGCGTATAACTATGCGCACATGCTCGGTCAATTTAATTGGGGCCCAATGGCGTGGATGATGTTCGCACCAGCCACCATTGGGATTGCTTATGCAATGTATGTGAAGCATGTCAAAGTGCAACGGCTCAGTGCCGCCATTTCAGTCTTAGCAGGTCCGGGAACCCTCAAACGGTTAGCCCGCAACCTGATTGATTTCTTAGTTATTATCGGCATCATGGGTGGTGTCGGTACTTCTGTTGGGATGGAAATCCCAGTTATTTCGAAAGTTTTGAGTACCGTGACCGGGATCGCCGACACGATGACCTTGAAACTCGGATTATTTGCCATTTTATTCGTTATTTTTGCGATGGCCGTCTTCAATGGCCTCAAACGTGGGATTGGTCGTTTAAGCTCAGCTCATATTTGGTTGGCAATCGGGTTCTTGGTGGTCGTCTTATTAGTTGGCCCAACCACCTATATTTTAAATTCAGAAACGAATAGTATCGGTTTATTTATCAATAAATTTGTTAGCTTAAGTTTTAACTCGTCACCAAATGGCGCTATGACCGAAATGCAGAGTCAAACGATCTTCTACTGGGGCTGGTGGTTATCCTTTATGCCAGTTATGGGGTTATTTATTGCCCGAATTTCCCGTGGTCGGACGATTCGTCAGGTCTTAGGTGGCATGTTACTTTGGGGTTCACTGGGCTGTGTTAGTTTCTATGCCGTTTTAGGTGGGTACGCACTGTACTTACAAAAGATGGGTATTGTTAACTTGGTTCATATTTTAAACACCCAAGGTCAAGCCGCAGTTATCGCAGCGGTCTTAACAACGTTGCCACTTAAAATGATCATGTTGGCATTGTATTGTCTCTCATGCTTTATTTTCTTGGCAACGACGGTTTCATCATTCGCCTTTATTACGTCGTCATTTACCAGTAAACAACTGGCAGTTGGCCAACAACCAAGTCGGTTCAATCGTATGAGCTGGGTCGTTATCTTCCTCTTGTTCTCATTAGGACTAGTCACGGTCGGCGGCTTTAAGGCGATTCAGGCGATCTGTGCCATGTCTGGCTTCCCACTGATTGCGGTCTGCTTGATCTTGTTATACTCGATCTATCATGATTTGACGACAGATCCGGTCAAAGAAGCCGCTAAAGTGGCAGCAAAAGCCAAAGTTGCAGCGAAGCGCGAAGCCTTGGCACGAGATGTTGAAATCTCAACTAAGTCCGACTATGCCGGCGAACACCGGGTTAATCGTAAATCGGCTTCGGAGACAGATTAGGTTATTAAAAAATTAAATTAACGATGCGTGGGATAAAAAGTGTGCGCAAGCATGGCTTTTTGTGACACGTTTCGCTGGTAGTAGTTGTGAAAGAGAGTCTGATTTTCAGGCTCTTTTTCATTTACAACGCTAATTGGTCGTAAATTTACGCAATCTAAACAAGAACTTTACCTGACAACGCTATTAGCTTTACACGCGGTCATTATACTCATAGTTGTAATCGAAAAATATTGAGTAAGGTGGTCGGTGATGATGAAGCAAGGACGTAAACTGTTGACAGTTTTGGGGTTGGGACTAGTGATTAGTGGTTGGGGGACCCTAGTTCGGTGGCATCAACCGCATCCAGTTTCCTTTCGTTGACTCATCAGCGACAACGATGAACCGTCCAGTGCTGTTACATCGGCAACAACAAGCCGGTAGTTTCACTTTACCATCGACAGCACCAACGCCAGTTCCCGCGGAACCAATGCCGGTTAAAGCGCATTGGCAACCTAGCGTTCGGGTTGGTCGGTTTAAACCAGTACCGAATTCATAATCAAGGTCAGAAGAGTTTAGGGTTTGGGGAGTAGTGATTTGGAGGAGTTATCTCGCTTAGGTGGGTCTTGGCAATGGGGATTGTCGAGCTGAGTGTGATAATTAACAGGGCGTATGACAAAGTGCGGCTGGCTACCGAGCATAGCCACTTTTGTCACACGTGGCGGCTGTAACTATCAGGAATACCAAAATGAGTCTGGGAAGTTGAAGTGCAATAGAAAAGTTAGACAAATGGTAATTTAATTTATGCTGCTAAGGCTTGAGTCCTGTAACTTATAGGGCTTAAGCCTTTTGTCTTCATTGAAATTCGATCATGATTAAACCATTCAATATAAGCGTTTAGGATACCGCGTAATTCGGTAATATTCTTGATCTTGTATTGGTTCAAACACTCCCGCTTAAGTAGACTAAAGAAACTCTCTACGGGTGCGTTATCATGACAATTCCCTTTTCGGGACATGCTTTGAATAATGCCCATTTCTTTGAGCTTTGATTGATAACCAGGAATTTGATATTGCCATCCTTGGTCGGAATGGAGGATTGGGTGAAGATCATTTGGAATATGCTTTTGGGCTGTCCTTAAGGTCGCTTTGATTAGCTTCTTATTAGGTGAATAACTTGTCACTGCTGAGAGCACTTCCTTACTGGCTTCGTCAATAATGACTGAGATATAGCTCCATTTACCATTATATAGTGCCACTTGGGTTACATCAGTGTGCAAGACAGTTAAAGGCTTGGTGGCGTTGAACTTTTGTTTGAGCAAGTTCGGCGCAATCTTACCAACGGTCCCCTTATAGGAGCTATATTTGCCAGTATGTTTGGAGAATAAGGTCACTTTAAGATCCATATCGGTCATGATTTTTCGAATTGTTTCTTCGGAATACGTGAATCCAGCATCGATGGCCTCTTTATGCATACGTCGATAACCATAGCTGGCTCCAGAATTAACATATTCCTGTCGAATAAAATGTTTGACCTTAGCGTATTTATCAGGTTTGTGGTTACGCTTTAAACGGTCATAATAAGTCGCTCTAGGCAATTTAAGCTTGCGTAGTAGTTCCTTCAACGGATATCGCGACCGTAACTTAGAGACAATATTAGCTTTTACTTTGGTTGTTTCCTGGTTATGGTCGCTAGTGTTTTTAAAATGTCACGATCCAATTCAGCGTTGTGCAGTTGCCGCTTTAATTCAGTGATTTGTTGTTTGTATTTTTCCTCTTTAGTTGCGGTTAATCGTTTTGGGGAGCGGTTTTGATTCTTATGTTTACTCATGGTTGACCTTCTTCCACGAGGTTTAGGACGCAATCCAGCCACACCTTGTTCCTGGTAAATTTTCATCCAACTATTAGCCTGGCTACTGGAAATTCCAAAGTGAATTGCGGCTTGGTTACGACTGATCTCGTGAGTTTGAATATAGTCTACCACGCTTATCTTATAATCCTGTGAATACTTGTTACGATGATGACTTACTTTTAGTGAACTCATACCATGAACTTGAGCACGTTTTACCCATGAAGAAACAGTACTATGCCGGGCAATCTGATACTTTTGTTGTAATTCATTTAATCCAATCCCCCCATCCAAATATTCATGAACCACCTTAGCTTTAAATTTACTGCTATATTTAGTCATAATAAAAACCCCACAATCGTTAGACTCATCTGTCTAACAATTGTAGGGCACTTCAAGTTATCTCAGACTCATTTTTTGCAACTGGCGGTCGTATCGCGCAGGGCTTGAAAGGTTGTCGTAGCACGTGTCCTTTTGCTAAGTCACCTTACGAAAGGCCGCGCCAGCGCTAAATCAACAGAATTGGCTAACGGTAGTGGTCCCACCACTTAATTAACATTGTAATATAGCTAAGCTGGGCTTATGATGACTACAAACTGATTGCCACAGTTATGAGTGACTGTGGTGAATAACCACGTGGGTTAATAGAAGAGGGTGCCTTGAATGGAACGTACTGAAAAGATTGAGATTTTGCGTCAACTGGTTAAGATTCAGTCAGTCAATGGCAATGAACTACCGGTTGCTAAGTATTTGAAACAACTTTTTGATCAAGCGGGGATTAGCTGTCAGATCTTACCAGCTGGCAATAATCGTGCTAATCTTGTGGCTGAGATTGGGACGGGTAAGCCAGTATTGGCTATTTCTGGTCACATGGATACGGTGGCGGTCACTACGGCAGACTGGGACCAAGATCCCTTTACCCTGACGACAAAGGGTGACCAATTAATTGGTCGTGGCGCTTGTGATATGAAAGGCGGTCTGGCTGCTCTAGTTATTGCGATGATCGAGTTGAAAGCCAATAAAGTACCGTTAGTAGGGACGATTCGGCTATTAGCGACGTATGGCGAAGAGTTTGCTGAGCAAGGCGCGGCAGATTTGACCACCGCCGGCTACATGAAAGATGTGACTGCTTTAATGATTGCTGAACCATCGGCTTATCATGTTTGTTACGCCCAAGCAGGTTCGGTGGATATTACGCTCACTTCCAAAGGGAAAACGGCCCATAGCTCGATGCCACAAATGGGGAGCAATGCGGTTGCGCACCTGGTGAATGCCCTCTACCAGATCCAAACGAACGTGACTAAGTTAACGGCTGGGATTAAGAATGACACGTTGAATACTGAAACGCTTTTTAACATTGATGTGTTCCATGGTGGGAATCAAGTCAATACGATTCCGAATCTGGCTAAGGCTCAGATCAGTATGCGGACGATTCCAGAGATTAGTAATGACGCCTTGATTAACACTTTCAAGACTACGCTCGCGCAATATAATGCCGAAAACGATAGCGATATTAGGTTGCACGTTGAAATGTCGGTTCAACCGGTTGTTGGTGATCCTGAAGGCCGCATGTTACATCTTATCCAGAAAATGGGTCAACCCTATTTGGCAGCAACGAAGTTTACTCCTGCTGAAGAAAAAATCAATCAGATGGCGTTGGCCACGGTAGGGTTACCAGCTAATAGTCAGACGATTCCAGCATTGGGAGCTGCCGGTGGGACGGATGCCCGACAATTCTTAGTTGATCAGCCGTTGGGCGCTGATTACACGGTTTTCGGTCCCGGTAATTTTACGTCCCATCAAGCCAATGAGTCGCTTTCAGCGAAGATGTATCTTGATTTCATTAAACTCTATGAAGCCCTTTTCCCAGCCTACTTAAACGGTGAAGGTTAATAAAAAAAGTTATCGCACTCATTTTTTTGAGTTGCGATAACTTTTTTATTTTTCAGACTAGGCAATGGAATCTTACCCAGTTTATTTAACTTTTTTCTTGTTTGCTTTACGCTCACGGAGAGTACCTTTAAAAGCACTGATTTCGTCTGCGTGTTTGACTGTCCATTCTTTATAGTTGGAATGGGAGTCGGTGTCACTGATTTTAAGCCCGGTTTCTAACCAAAATAGGGCTTCGGTTAAGGAACCGAAATTATGGAACCAAAGCGTATGACCATTGTCAGAATCCATGGCAACGTAGGATTTATAATGGGGGGTTAAGAAAGTGTGTTTCACGATCTTGAACGCCGCCCGACGACGAGTTAATTTATAATCCGGTAAAATATAGCGTCCCGGATGGGCTAACCGCGGAATCGAATTCTTACGTTGTTCCTTATATTCCGTCAGCATTGCCTTGGCGCGGTCAGCGTTGATGAGTGTAATGTTGAATTTTGACATAGCAGGGCTCCCCTTGAACATGCAATTAAAATAATTATTAGACTTATTAGTTAAAATTGGTGCTTACAATATTAATGATAGCGCAATTTTACTAAAAATCGAAATATAAAAACTTGGAATTCCTGGGATTTTAGGCTTCTTACGTTAAACTTAAAGAAAATTCGCTGTGGGGATAATCACAAAAGGAGTCTGGATTTTTATCCAAGACTCCTTTTCATCACAGGCTAACTTTTAGAGACAGATTAAGGTAAATCGTTCCCAGCTGCGAAGTAAATGTCGTACCATTCTTGCCGAGTGAGATCGACTTCAGCACCGGCAGCATTTTCAGCAAGGTGTTCAGGATTCATGGTCCCCAAGATAACTTGGATCTTGGCTGGATGACGAAGAATCCAAGCAGTAGCGATGGCGCTCTTAGTCGTGTGTTTTTCATCAGCGATAGTTTGCATCGTTTCGTTTAATTTTGGAAACTTAGGATTGTCTAAGAAGATGCCGGCAAAATTACCGTATTGATAAGGTGACCAAGCTTGAATCGTCATTTGATGCAGCCGTGAGTATTCAATGATTTCGCCGTCATGGTTAATACTGCGATCATCTTGCATATTCGTGTGCAAGCCAAAGTCGATGGCACCAGTATGCATGACCCCAAACTGTAATTGGTTAATCATTAAACGTTGATTTAAGGCTGATTGTAATAGGTCAACTTGCATAGGATTGAAGTTAGAAACGCCAAAATGGCGGACCTTGCCACTGGTCTGTAATTCATTGAAGGTGTCGGCAACTTCGGCTGGGTCCATTAATGGATCGGGACGGTGTAGAAGGAAACTATCTAAATAGTCAACGCCTAGTCGATCAAGTTCACCATCAACGGCTTCAAGCAGGTGAGCTTTGGAAAAATCGTACCGTTTGCCAGGCACGATCCCACCCTTGGATTGAATAAAGAGTTGATCACGGCTTACAGATGACTGCTTCAAAGCTTTACCGAAGATGGCTGATGAATCGCCGCCACCATAAATGTCCGCCGAGTCGATATAGTTGATGCCGAGTTTAACGGCGGTTTCGATCACTTTGGTCGCTTGATCAACGTCCAAGCGATTCATGCGCATAATGCCTAAAGCGACCGCGGATGTTTGCATGCCGCTGTGACCTAAATTAATTGTTTTCAAGTAAAAGTTCCTCCTTAAAGTTTAATTCAAGTATACGGGTTAACCATAGGGATGTAAACGGTTGCCGGTCGGTGAGATAAGTCAACTTTCTTCTATATAAATAACAATCGTCGTTTTAAACAAAACGACAAAAAAATAGAACCCAAGGCTTCTCAACTTGAGTTCTACTTATGAGGAATAATCCATATTAGCAAGAAATACTTGTTCAGTGTTCTTAATACGTTACACCTTCATGCTTATTCAATTTTACGTGTGTCCAACTTCTAACGGACTAACCCGTATTTTTTGTTACTATCTGCTTTAGTCGATCAAAAGTACCTAGATACTTGATTCATGACTCGTCAAACGGGTTTTAACGAAAGCCGAACTCGCGTTTAAAACTTAGGAATGTCTTCGTAACAGACATGCACCTCCGTTTAAACTTTTTAAAACCTGAAGCCTACAATGGAACTGTACTAGTGGAACTTTAAACTTGGCATCGGCGACACCCTGTTTCCAATCTAAAGATCAAAACTTGATAGTCTAGATAACACCAATTAATTCTGTTGCGGTTATCGTTTATTCAAGGGTTAGCGTTCAGCCATCCAACGACAATCTCACGACACTCGTTAGACCGATAACGTTGTGCAACGCCCGAAATGGTTTCGATAACGACCAGAGCTTTGTTACTAGTTGTCTAACATGACAGCGACAACCAAATCTCTTTGAGAAGCTTGCTAATGAGGATTAATTCCTTTCCTCACCTAGTATACTAACAGCTTGTGTAAGCGATTGCAACACTAAAGCTTCAAAAGTTTAAAAAGTTATTGCCGTTGCTTTTATCCGGATTTTCGTTATGATAAAAGGGTACAACAGTCTGCAAGCCGCATGGGTTTGAGTGACGGCAATGACGAAAGGTAGGCCCATAACACGTGATTAAAAAAATAGCAGAATACATTGACAGTTGCATTGATGCGGGTGATATCTATGGGGCGTCGTTCAGTGTGATTACGCCAAAAGGGATTAATCAATATTATCATGGCAAACAAGGTAAAGATGAGTTTGCAATCGGGTTAGATCCCTCGATGATTTATGATTTAGCATCAGTGACGAAAGTCGTGGGAACGACCACGCGCGTCTTTCAATTATTATCCGACCATACGATTCGGTTAGATGACCCAGTAGCACGGTTTTTACCGGGTTTTGCGCATAAAGAAATAACTATCCAGCAACTTTTACTTCATAATAGTGGGTTGCCAGCGGACATTGAAAACCTGAACACGATGAATCGAGAAGATTTGATTGCGGCAGTTTATAATGCCAAGTTACTCAATCGGCCCGGTGAAAAGTATGTTTATTCCGATGTGGGGTACATTATTCTGGGTTGGATTATTCGGGCAGTTGATGGTGCTTTGGCCCGCAGTATTCAGGATCATGTGCTTTATCCACTAGCGATGACAAATACTGGCTATAACTTGAATCGGCCTAAGGTTCGGTTTGTCCCCACGGAGTTTGATCCACGCCGCGGTCAGATTCAAGGCCAAGTTCATGATTACAAGGCATTCTTATTAAACGGAGAAAGTGGACATGCGGGTTTATTTTCGACATTGACGGATTTAACCGTTTATATTGAAATGATGCTCAACTTTGGGGAGTACCAAGGCAAGCGTGTGTTGGATGAAAATGTGTTCGATTGGTTAGGCGAGTATGATGCGGAAGGTCGGACCCTTGGTTGGGAACGGTATAATGGTCGGCATCAATATTTGCATACTGGTTATACTGGAACGGCAGTGGCTTTTGACTTGGATCGGCAAGTCGGTTTGGTCCTGTTAACTAATCGCGTTTATCCAACTAGTGAGAATCGTGTTTGGAATCGTGATCGGCAACACGTCTTTGATCTTTTCTTTAATGATTAAGCTGATAGCTCCTTAGTAGCGGATGTGATGACTAATTAAAATAACGAGCCCAGGCCTTTGCCTTGGACTCGTTATTTTTGTAACCAGCGAAAGCCGGGTAACCGACTGATGAATTGGTAGACGCCGAACCCCAAAACAACGCCTGCCCAGTTTGTCAGGACGTCATCGATGTCAATCCAGCGGTCAATATGGACGAGCCAATCTAGAATGAATTGGCCAGTCTCAAGTGTGAGCCCAGTAATGAGGCCTAACAAAATGAGACGTCGCCAATGGATCTTCGGCCAATTCCAACCGATTAGGAAACCGAGTGGCATGGTTAATAGAACGTTTAACCAAAATCCTAAGTCTAATTGGCGTATTGGGTTATAAATAATCTTTGCGGGTCCCCATTCGATATAGGGGAGTTGAACGCCGCTACTAAAATTGTAACTTGTTGGTGTATAACAGAATGCCGCGAGCACCCAAAGAAATGCCAAGAGGATGACACGTTTGAAAAATTGGGACTTTGTTGGCGCTGAATGCCAAAGCCGACCACTAATGATCAAGACGATAAGTGTTATCAAAATAAAAGGACACCAGGCTAGCATGACTAATTGTCTCCTTTCGGACGGATAATATGGCCTATTATAGAGAAATTCGGGTCAATTTGGCAAATTATGAAAAAAGATGTCAAAAACCGTTGACACTTTCATTTCAAATTGGTATATTAGTACACGTTGCTGCTACGGCAGGTCAGCCCAGTGCTGATGAAACCAAAAATATTATTGAAATTAGTTGTTGACAACTTCTTCAGTAATTGATATGATAGTTTCTGTTGTCGCAACGGCAACGATAGTTGAAAAAGCCAATTAAATTCTTTGAAAAAAGTATTTGACAGTAAGCGCTTCAGATGCTATGATGATTAAGTTGCGTTGAGGTAATCAACCAACAAATTAGACCTTTGAAAACTGAACAAAGTTTCGACAAATCAAATGTGTAGGGTCTAGCAATCCTTGTGATTGTTAGCAAAACATTTGCGAAGTCAATTCGTGAAAACAATTAATAAATTTGAACCAACTTTTTAAATGAGCTTTTTTAGAACTCATCATTAATTTGAGAGTTTGATCCTGGCTCAGGACGAACGCTGGCGGCGTGCCTAATACATGCAAGTCGAACGAACTCTGGTAATGATTGGTACTTGTATCATGATTTACATTTGAGTGAGTGGCGAACTGGTGAGTAACACGTGGGAAACCTGCCCAGAAGTGGGGGATAACACCTGGAAACAGATGCTAATACCGCATAACAACTCGGACCGCATGGTCTGAGTTTGAAAGATGGCTTCGGCTATCACTTTTGGATGGTCCCGCGGCGTATTAGCTAGATGGTGGGGTAACGGCTCACCATGGCAATGATACGTAGCCGACCTGAGAGGGTAATCGGCCACATTGGGACTGAGACACGGCCCAAACTCCTACGGGAGGCAGCAGTAGGGAATCTTCCACAATGGACGAAAGTCTGATGGAGCAACGCCGCGTGAGTGAAGAAGGGTTTCGGCTCGTAAAACTCTGTTGTTAAAGAAGAACATATCTGAGAGTAACTGTTCAGGTATTGACGGTATTTAACCAGAAAGCCACGGCTAACTACGTGCCAGCAGCCGCGGTAATACGTAGGTGGCAAGCGTTGTCCGGATTTATTGGGCGTAAAGCGAGCGCAGGCGGTTTTTTAAGTCTGATGTGAAAGCCTTCGGCTTAACCGAAGAAGTGCATCGGAAACTGGGAAACTTGAGTGCAGAAGAGGACAGTGGAACTCCATGTGTAGCGGTGAAATGCGTAGATATATGGAAGAACACCAGTGGCGAAGGCGGCTGTCTGGTCTGTAACTGACGCTGAGGCTCGAAAGTATGGGTAGCAAACAGGATTAGATACCCTGGTAGTCCATACCGTAAACGATGAATGCTAAGTGTTGGAGGGTTTCCGCCCTTCAGTGCTGCAGCTAACGCATTAAGCATTCCGCCTGGGGAGTACGGCCGCAAGGCTGAAACTCAAAGGAATTGACGGGGGCCCGCACAAGCGGTGGAGCATGTGGTTTAATTCGAAGCTACGCGAAGAACCTTACCAGGTCTTGACATACTATGCAAATCTAAGAGATTAGACGTTCCCTTCGGGGACATGGATACAGGTGGTGCATGGTTGTCGTCAGCTCGTGTCGTGAGATGTTGGGTTAAGTCCCGCAACGAGCGCAACCCTTATTATCAGTTGCCAGCATTAAGTTGGGCACTCTGGTGAGACTGCCGGTGACAAACCGGAGGAAGGTGGGGATGACGTCAAATCATCATGCCCCTTATGACCTGGGCTACACACGTGCTACAATGGATGGTACAACGAGTTGCGAACTCGCGAGAGTAAGCTAATCTCTTAAAGCCATTCTCAGTTCGGATTGTAGGCTGCAACTCGCCTACATGAAGTCGGAATCGCTAGTAATCGCGGATCAGCATGCCGCGGTGAATACGTTCCCGGGCCTTGTACACACCGCCCGTCACACCATGAGAGTTTGTAACACCCAAAGTCGGTGGGGTAACCTTCGGGAGCCAACCGCCTAAGGTGGGACAGATGATTAGGGTGAAGTCGTAACAAGGTAGCCGTAGGAGAACCTGCGGCTGGATCACCTCCTTTCTAAGGAATATTACGGAAACCTTACACATGATTGTTGAAACTTTGTTTAGTTTTGAGAGGTCTAACTCTCAAACTTGTTCTTTGAAAACTAGATAATATCAAATATATTTTTTCATAATGAAACCGAGAACACCGCGTTTTTTGAGTTTTTTAAAAGAAGTTTAATCGCTAAACTCAATTAATCGTATTTTCCTTTGGAAAATAAGGTTAAGTTAACAAGGGCGCATGGTGAATGCCTTGGCACTAGGAGCCGATGAAGGACGGGACTAACACCGATATGCTTCGGGGAGCTGTACGTAAGCTATGATCCGGAGATTTCCGAATGGGGCAACCCAGCAGTTTTAATCAACTGTTACCGCTAGATGAATTCATAATCTAGTCGGAGGTAAACGCTGTGAACTGAAACATCTCATTAGCAGCAGGAAAATAAAGAAATTTCGATTCCCTAAGTAGCGGCGAGCGAACGGGGAACAGCCCAAACCAGAGAGCTTGCTCTTTGGGGTTGTAGGACTGAACATTTGAGTTACCAAAAAGTTTGATAGTCGAAGGATTTGGGAAAATCCGCCATAGATGGTGATAGCCCAGTAGATTAAATCAAGCTTTCTCAGTTCAGTATCCTGAGTACGGCGGAACACGTGAAATTCCGTCGGAATCTGGGAGGACCATCTCCCAAGGCTAAATACTACCTAGTGACCGATAGTGAACCAGTACCGTGAGGGAAAGGTGAAAAGCACCCCGGAAGGGGAGTGAAATAGTTCCTGAAACCATGTGCCTACAATAAGTCAGAGCGCGTTAATGCGTGATGGCGTGCCTTTTGTAGAATGAACCGGCGAGTTACGATCCCGTGCAAGGTTAAGACTGAAAAGTCGGAGCCGTAGCGAAAGCGAGTCTGAAATGGGCGTTTTTAGTACGAGGTTGTAGACCCGAAACCAGGTGACCTATCCATGTCCAGGTTGAAGGTGCGGTAAAACGCACTGGAGGACCGAACCCGTGTAAGTTGAAAATTGCTGGGATGAGGTGTGGATAGCGGTGAAATTCCAAACGAACTTGGAGATAGCTGGTTCTCTCCGAAATAGCTTTAGGGCTAGCCTCGGATTAAGGATCATGGAGGTAGAGCACTATTTGGACTAGGGGCCCGTCTTGGGTTACTGAATTCAGATAAACTCCGAATGCCATTGATTCATATCCGGGAGTCAGACGATGAGTGATAAGATCCACCGTCGAAAGGGGAACAGCCCAGATCACCAGTTAAGGTCCCTAAATGTATACTAAGTGGAAAAGGATGTGGAGTTGCATAGACAACTAGGATGTTGGCTCAGAAGCAGCCACCATTTAAAGAGTGCGTAATAGCTCACTAGTCGAGTGATCCTGCGCCGAAAATGTACCGGGGCTAAGTATACTACCGAAACTGTGGATGTGACCATTAGGTCACGTGATAGGAGAGCGTTCTAAGGGCGGTGAAGCAAGACTGTAAGGACTTGTGGAGCGCTTAGAAGTGAGAATGCCGGTATGAGTAGCGAAAGATGGGTGAGAATCCCATCCACCGAATGACTAAGGTTTCCTGGGGAAGGCTCGTCCTCCCAGGGTTAGTCGGGACCTAAGTCGAGGCCGAGAGGCGTAGACGATGGATAACAGGTTGATATTCCTGTACTAGTTAAATGCGTTTGAACGATGGAGGGACGCAGTAGGCTAAGATGTGCATTCTGTTGGATTAGAATGTCCAAACAATAAGTCTTGTGAAGAGTCAAATGCTTTTCACTTTAAGGACAAGTTGCGATGGGGAGCGAAATTTAGTAGCGAAGCGTCTGATGTCACACTGCCGAGAAAAGCTTCTAGTGAGTATTTAACTACCCGTACCGCAAACCAACACAGGTAGTCGAGGAGAGAATCCTAAGGTGAGCGAGTGAACTCTCGTTAAGGAACTCGGCAAAATGACCCCGTAACTTCGGGAGAAGGGGTGCTGATCGAAAGATCAGCCGCAGTGAATAGGCCCAGGCGACTGTTTATCAAAAACACAGGTCTCTGCAAAATCGTAAGATGACGTATAGGGGCTGACGCCTGCCCGGTGCTGGAAGGTTAAAAGGATGGGTTAGCTTCGGCGAAGCTCAGAATTGAAGCCCCAGTAAACGGCGGCCGTAACTATAACGGTCCTAAGGTAGCGAAATTCCTTGTCGGGTAAGTTCCGACCCGCACGAAAGGCGTAACGATCTGGGCACTGTCTCAACGAGAGACTCGGTGAAATTATATTGTCCGTGAAGATGCGGACTACCCGCGACAGGACGGAAAGACCCCATGGAGCTTTACTGTAGCTTGATATTGAGTGTTTGTACAGCTTGTACAGGATAGGTAGGAGCCATAGAAACCGGAACGCTAGTTTCGGTGGAGGCGTTGGTGGGATACTACCCTCGCTGTATGACCACTCTAACCCGCGCCACTAATCGTGGCGGGAGACAGTGTCAGGTGGGCAGTTTGACTGGGGCGGTCGCCTCCTAAAAAGTAACGGAGGCGCCCAAAGGTTCCCTCAGAATGGTTGGAAATCATTCGCAGAGTGTAAAGGCACAAGGGAGCTTGACTGCGAGACAGACAGGTCGAGCAGGGACGAAAGTCGGGCTTAGTGATCCGGTGGTACCGTATGGAAGGGCCATCGCTCAACGGATAAAAGCTACCCTGGGGATAACAGGCTTATCTCCCCCAAGAGTCCACATCGACGGGGAGGTTTGGCACCTCGATGTCGGCTCATCGCATCCTGGGGCTGTAGTCGGTCCCAAGGGTTGGGCTGTTCGCCCATTAAAGCGGTACGCGAGCTGGGTTCAGAACGTCGTGAGACAGTTCGGTCCCTATCCGTCGCGGGCGTAGGAAATTTGAGAGGAGCTGTCCTTAGTACGAGAGGACCGGGATGGACATACCTCTGGTGTACCAGTTGTGCCGCCAGGCGCATCGCTGGGTAGCTACGTATGGATCTGATAAACGCTGAAAGCATCTAAGTGTGAAACAGACCTCGAGATGAGATTTCCCATTCCTATATGGAAGTAAGACCCCTGAAAGATGATCAGGTAGATAGGTTAGAAGTGGCAGCACGGTGACGTGTGAAGCGGACTAATACTAATCGGTCGAGGACTTAACCAAGCAATTGGTGTTCAGGTTCATAGGAGAAATTATTTGATATTAGCTAGTTTTGAGGGCACAAGTTCTCAATAGTGTGGCGACGATGGCAAGAAGGATACACCTGTTCCCATGTCGAACACAGAAGTTAAGCTTCTTAGCGCCGAGAGTAGTTGGGGGATCGCTCCCTGCGAGGGTAGGACGTTGCCATGCAAACGAAGGAATCGATTATATCGGTTCCTTTTTTCGTGCACCCAAAAATATTAATTTGATTGTTGACTAGCGCAACTACTACAAAAACTTGAAAATTAGAGACCAATAATTGTTATTCACATCATTAAGTGCTATGTTATTAGCATATTTTATGAAGTGGAGTGATAGTAATGGCTGAAATTAATGTGGGGGATCGGGTCAAGTGCCAAAAAAATGGTAATACCGATCATGATTTTTATGCTAAGGTCGAAAAGATTTACGAAAACTCCGCGTATGTCACAATTACCCATTATGATTCTCGGGATGACATTAACGTAGTTGAACTTCAATATCGGGCCGTGATTTCATTGAAGAAGATGACGCTTGCCCAACCTAGTGACGGCGAAAAAGAACAGATGCAGGCGGTTAGTGCTGCCATGCTCGCCGACTAGTGCGGTATCGTTCCAGTATCAGTCCAGACCACCCGGAGCGGTAAGTTGAGCCGACACTTATAGATATGAGTCTGGGACAAAACCCCAGACTCTTGTTGGTATTCCTAATATTTATAGCCGAAACGTGGAACAAAAGGCTGCGACCTCCGCTTAGCTACGAAAGTCAAACGATTGAAAATGCCAATCATTCGACTTTCTAGGCTATGCTCGGTAGCAAACCGCCTTTTGTCCCACTCTCAAGTTGAGTCAGACGCGTGACTGATGGTGGGCCATTGAAATAATTTAGTTTGAAAAGTAAGTAAAGGCCACTGGCAATTTGTCAGTGGCCTTTTTGCGTTCCTAACCGTGCATCGCCTGTACATGGAAGCGGAAAATGGGTACAATAGGAATCGTTAGTTAATAACAGTTCTAAAGTGAGAGAGGAGCATTTACATGGACAAGGCAAAGACGACGTTGACTTTGGCAGGTCGGCGGCGGTTCTGGTTCATTTTTACTTTATTAACGGGGACTTGGACGATGTCGATCAGTCAATCGTCATTATCGACGGTTTACCCAACCTTTATGCATGATTTTGGGATTTCAGCATCGACGGTTCAATGGCTCACGACAGGCTTTATGTTAACGATGGTCGTGATGATGCCAATTAGCCCCTGGTTGCTTAACAATATTGGTTTCAAGAAATTATTCCTGACCGTTTTGGTCCTATTTGATCTTGGTTCCATCATTATCTATTTCGCTCCAAGCTTTGCGGTCATGATGGTTGGTCGGTTGATCAAGGCTGCTGCAGTGGGCGTGTTATTCCCGTCTTACCAATCTATCCTTCTGACCATTACCCCAGAATCTAAACGTGGCTCGACGATGGGTATCGCTGGCCTGGTGATGGGGTCAGCGTTAGCTTCTGGCCCGATTATTTCTGGGGTCGTATTGAAGTTTACGGATTGGCATGGCCTGTTCTTAGTCTTCATTACGGTTGCGACTATTTTAATCTTACTAAGCTTTGTCACGATTCAAGATGTGATGGTCAGCAAGCCATCTAAATTAGATTTAATTTCAATTGTGATGCTACTAGGGTTTGCCGGTATTCTGTATGTAGTGAATGAAATTGGCAAGCCGAATGTTAATTGGACCTTGGGCTGGATCTTATTGATTGTCTCAATTATTGCGGTGGCCTATTTCACTTATCGACAATTCCACCTCACCACGCCACTGCTTGAATTGAGAGTGCTAAAAACCTTTAATTATGACTTGGCAATCTTCTTGACCGCGATTTCTTATGTCGCCTTGATTGTGGTTACCATTGTCTTCCCACTCTATTACCAAGGGGTACTGAAGGTCTCGCCATTTATTTCTGGTTTATCTTTAGTTCCAGGGGCGGTTTTCTTAAGTATTCTGAATCCGCTAACTGGGAAGCTAGCCGAAAAATTTGGTTATAAACAGATCATGCTGTTTGGGATGGCGATGATTGTCATTGGCTGGCTCATCCTGGCTTTGATTCCTACCAAATTAACACTACTGACCATGATTTTAATTGCAGCGTTAATTGAAGGTGGCAATGCATTTGTCATGATGCCAGCGGTGACCTTAGGCGCTAACTCGTTACCTAATCGCTTGATCTCCCATGGAACCGCGGTAATTACCACGGTTCGGCAGATCTTAGGGTCAGCTGGCGTTGCGATTGCGACCTTGATTTTGTCAAATGTGACCGCTGCTCAGCTCAAATCAGGAGTACCGACGCTGACTGCTAACTTGCAAGGGTATCATGCCGTGTTTCTAACGATGCTCGGTGTTGAAATTGTTGGCTTTATCTTAGCGTTACTATTACGCGATGAACGGCAAAAAGGGTAAATAAAAACTGCAACGTCATCATTTGGCGTTGCAGTTTTTTATTAGTGACTTTGAGCTTGGATTTTAGCGAGTTGTTGATATTGTGATAGCATCCAGCTCTCATAAGTCTGCCCGGCAGGTAATGTTTCGGTGACTTTGAGTACGGGGACATTGTTTTGATGAGATAGCTTGACCATGTTATCCACAATATTGCTGGCTGACTGGATGTTTTCCACAAAGAAGGCAATCTGATGTTTCTTGATGGCCGTTTGCATCTGCTTAATGTCTTTCGGCGAAGGGTCAGAACCTTCCTCAATGGCCATCGCAAAGTGACTATTGCTAACTTTGTAGCCAATAGCCGCTAGAGAGTAGTCAAAGACTGGCTCACTGACTGCAACCTTTTGGCCATGGGCCTGCTGTTTCAATTTGGTGATCTCAGTGGTTAATGGTTGCAAGCTGGCCTGATATTGATGCGCTTGTTTGAGAAAGTACTGTTTGTGTTCCGGCTGAATTTTAGCCAATTCTAAGGCAATCTGATGGGCTAGTTTTGGCATCGTTGTTGGATCATACCAGACGTGCTCGTTAGCACCATCTTTTTGACCCGCAATCGTGGTACCAACCTGAATCACTTTGGCGTTATCAGCCTTATTCACGATTAGCTTACTCATCCAATCGTCGTACCCAAGCCCATTATAAATGATGAGACTGGCACGACTAGCCACCTTAGCCGTTTTGACAGTGGCTTCAAAATCATGAGGGTCGATGCCTGGTCGATTGATGACTGAGGTGACCTCACCATACTTGCCAGCAACCTTTTGGGCGGCTTGACCATAGAAATCCAAACTGGCAATAATACGAATTTTACCGGTACTAGTCGGAGTTGCTTTGGTCGCAGTTTGACAACCGGCTAGGAGGCTGCTCAAACCAAGCAGGACGATTAAACTTAATAGTATTTTTTTCAAGGGAACTCTAACGCTCCGTTTCTTATTTAAATAGTAATGGTTACTGTTAAACTTTAACGAACAATTGAATTCAAGTCAAGGTGCTAAGGAAAGTTTAATTTTGGTCGAAATTAGCGCAACTTGGGCCATAACCTGCTAAAATAGCCTTACGACTAAAGAGGGGGAAAGACCGAATGATTTTTACCATTGTCATTTTATTATTATTGTTGACCGCAATCATGCGCGGGTTTCACCGTGGCTTAGTGATTGAAATCCTGCACCTGGTAGGGACCATTGCCGTTTTGATCTTTGCCCGGCTAGTATACCAACCATTCGGCTCGATGCTGAGTACTTTATTGAGCCAGCTAAAGTTGATCGATGTTAGTACGGGGAGCACGCTGGTGATCAACCTCGTGGCTTTCTTTATCTTAACATCGCTTGGTTGGGCAGTGGTCCGGATGCTGGCGCGTTTGTCGCGGAGCATTACATGGCTACCTGTGATCAAGCAAGTCAATAGTGTGGCTGGTGGCGCCGTTTCATTTATCATAGCCTATTTGGTGATTTTTGTGGTGTTATCACTCGCCAATCTAGTTAATACTGATTTTATCCAAACACAGATGAGCAGCTCGCCAGTAGCCACTTTTATCGTTAATAAAACCCCTGGCTTAACCAGTCAGTCTTTGAGCAAGATTTTTAAATTTGAAACGAGTACGCAAAATTCATAAGAACAAGTCAAGTCTGGGCCGCAACGCTTAGGCTTTTTTTGTAGCCTGAACTAATGACAAACATTCGGCAGGTTAATCGGTGATATTTGTCGGATTATTATCACTAACGGGCGGCTTCATGCTATGATTATAGTTAAAAAATGAAGAGGGATACTTATGGGAATGATTCGCATTAATAATTTACGTTTTCATACGTTCAATGGGGTGTTACCAGAAGAACGGCGCAATGGCCAGCAATTGGCGATGGATATTGCAATTAAGTATCCGATTGAAACGGCAGTTCAACATGATGATGTTCACGAAACAATCAATTATGCTGAAGTACGGGCGGTGATGGATGATTTTGTCTCCACCCATTCTTATAAATTAATTGAATCGTTAGCCAATCACCTTTTACAAGCCTTATTGGAAAAATTTCCAACGGTTGACGCGATTAATTTAAAGATTCGTAAATACAGTGTCCCAATGCCAGGAATTTTTGATGACGTTGAAATTGAGGTGGAGGGGGCGCCACATGGCAAGTAACGAACGCGTTTATTTGAGTATTGGGTCAAATATCCATCCGCGGGTCGCACGGATTAAACAGGCCATTACGATGCTGCGACAGTCAACGGGTATCACCGTTGTGGCGGTATCTGACTGGTATGAGACAGAGCCCTGGGGAAAACGGGATCAAGCGAACTTCTACAACGTTGCGGTGGCACTGACGACAACCTTGACGCCGACTGACCTATTAGCTCAGTTACATGTCATTGAGCAACAGGGTCACCGGGAACGCCAGATTCATTGGGGGCCGCGGACCATTGATTTAGATATTGCCTTTTGGGGGGCACGTAAAATTCAAACCACTGAATTAACGGTGCCACACGCCCATGCGGCTGAACGTAACTTTGTGTTATTACCCACGGCTGAGATTGCCAAAAATGACCCCCAAGTTGGGCCACAAGTGCAAACCATGTTAGCGGCGAACCAGGACACGAGTTGGATTAAAAAAGTAAGAAATGTGAGTGAGAAAGATGATTGATGAAAGCAAGCAGGCAAAGATTCGGCACGCTGTCCGAGAAATATTAGAAGCGGTGGGAGAAAATCCTGAACGACCAGGGTTGGTAGAAACCCCTGACCGAGTCGCCCGGATGTACGCCGAAGTATTCGCTACCAAGACGGCCGCGCCATTTGACAACTATAAGTTGTTCAAAGTAACCGACCAAACTGAAATGGTGCTATTGAAAGATATTCCGTTCTACTCAATGTGTGAGCATCATTTGTTACCATTTTTTGGCACGGTCCAAGTGGCCTATGTGCCACAACACCACCAAGTCATTGGGTTGAGCAAGATTCCTCGGCTGATTGACTATTGTAGCAAACAACCGAATGTGCAAGAACGTTTGACCGTGACGATTGCCAAAGAATTGCAACGGATCTTAGATCCAGCCGGAATTGCCGTTTCGATTTCAGCGCGACACATGTGTATGGAAATGCGCGGCGTCAGCAAACCAGGTGTTCAAACGGAAAGCAGTTATTATAGTGGGCAATTCCGAGAAGATATGGAGTTAAAGCGAGAATTTCTACAAAGAATTGTCAATTAAAATAGTGTTATGGTGGCGGTTGGTTCAAAAGTGGGTTGATCGCAATAGAATAAGCAGGTGACAGTGTGGATTCAGCAACAATTCAACAACAATATGAGGCTTTAGTGGCACAACTTAATCAGGCCATGCTGGTCACAAAACACGATCGGGTTCCCTTGTTGCGTCGGATTATGGCGCATTTGGGGCAACCGGATCGTTATTATCATGTGTGTCATTTAGCTGGTACGAATGGCAAGGGTTCTACGGGCGCTATGTTAGCCAGTGTTTTGCGCGCCCAAGGTTATCGGGTTGGCCGGTTTAGTAGTCCCGCAATCAATGATGACCGGGAACAGCTGCAACTTAATGGGCAATGGATCAGTCCGGCTGACTTTATCGATACTTATCACGAAATCGTGTCGGTACTCACTAATATGGGGTTACAAGCAGCCGATATTTCCATTTTTGAATGGTATTTTCTTATTGGAACGGTTTGGTTTCGCAATCAAAAGGTCGATTGGGCCGTGGTCGAGGCCGGGTTAGGTGGCCAATACGATGCCACTAATGCCTTGGCAGGACCGCAATTAACTATTTTTACTAAAATTGCGTTAGATCATCAAAAGATTTTGGGCCGGACGATAACGGCCATTGCACAGAATAAATCGAAAATTATCAAACCTAAAACACAAGTGGTTACGTTGGCAGATCAAAATCCAGCGGCCTTAAAGGTGTTAAAAGCGGAAGCTGATCGGCAAGGGGTGCCCCTGATTCAAGCTCACGATTTACGGCTCACTGTCCAGCAAGCCACAATCAAAGGGACGCTGATTACCGCGACCAGTGATTTATTTGACTGGTCAGCGTTACAGTTGGGCTTGGTTGGGGCGTATCAGGTACAAAATTTGGGGCTTGTTTTGACGGCCCTCGCAGTGCTACAACGGCAACACGTGGCAATCTCTGGACAGGCAGTGCGCCAAGGGTTGCAACAGGTCACGTTGCCAGGACGTTTAACGGTGTTACAGCAACAGCCGCTGATCTTGGCCGATGGGGCCCACAACCCGGATGGCATCCAAGCCTTAGTCAAGAGCGTCCAAGCACTATTGCCGCAACGTCACTTGATCTGGGTCGTAGGCGTCTTGCGCGACAAGGACTATCAAACGATGTTGACGACCGTCTTGCCAGCGGCGGATGTGCTGATTACTAACACGCCCGCTAATCCTGAGCGAGCACTGCCAGCGGCCCAATTAGCCCAAACTGCGACAGCCTTGAGATCAGGAAATTCGCCAGTGATTTTAGTAGCGGATGAGATCCAAGACGCGTTAAACTTAGCACAGCAACAAGCAACCGCAACGAGTGCCATTATTGTCACCGGGTCATTTTATGTGATGCGCGAGCTGCAACAACAAGGTTGGCAGGTGTTTCCAGATGACCAATAACTGGCTGATTGGCTCTAATAATCGTGGTAAAAGTCGTGATTTGGCCTTGTGCTTAGCGTATTATGGGCTCAATGCTGAGTCTTATTTATCAGACGCAGATCCGCTCGAATTTCCCACGGAAACGACGTCTAGTTACGTGGCTAATGCGGTGACCAAAGCCCAGTTTGCGGCGCAAAAGTTGCAACGACCGGTGATCGCGGATGATAGTGGCATTGAGTTGCCAGCATTACCCGACAAATTCGGCGTGACCACTGCGCGCGACTTAGGGGTTCAGACCAGTGGTGGTGATCGTAACGCCGCCATTTTCACGGCACTAGCCAAAGTTCCAAATGAGCAGCGCCAGGCAGTCATGCGCGCAACCTTGGCGTTAGCTTGGCCAGATGGGCGCACGATCACTGCACAGGCAACGATTGCCGGTTATATCGCGCAATTTCAAATTGGTCACTATTCTGGCGGTTTTGACCGGTTGTTTTGGTTGCCACGTTATGGTCGGACGCTAGCTGAATTGCCAGATCAATGGCGGTTACCGTTGACGCATCGCGGTCAGGCCGCTTGTAAGTTAGTCACACAACTGAGGATGATGAAAGGTTAGGTGCAGCAGATGTTAGTTCAAGATATGACGAGTTCCTTTGCACGCGCAACGGATTTTGCGAGTCAGGCGCTGAGTGCGCAAGCCGCGCGTCAACAACAGTTAATTTTACAATTTAGTGATTATAATCGGGAGCAACAGCTCAAATTAACGCAACTTTGTCATCAATTAGATGGCGTGGTGCAAGCGGGTCCTGATCAATTGACCGTCTTGCTCAGTCAAGCAGCTGGCCGCCAGTTGACTAAACAATGGTCGCAAGTTTTCCATAATCATGCGACCGTGCAACTGCAGCTAACGCAGATCATGAAGCAATATGATATTTATTGGCAAGCTGGAGAACACCGTTTTAATTTGACGAAACGGCCCCTGATTTACGGTATTATGAATATCACGCCTGATTCGTTCTACGATGGCGGGCGTTATGAAACGATGGACGATGTTTTAAATCACGTGGCAGAGATGTTACAAGCCGGAGCCGATGTCATCGAAGTCAACGGTCAAACGACACGGCCTGGTTTTAAAGAAGTCGATCCGCAAGTTGAATTGGATCGGACGTTGCCTTATATTCGCGCGATTAAACAACGCTTTCCAGAAGCGGTCTTGGCGATCGATACTTACAAGTATCCTGTGATGAAGGCTGTGGTGACTGAGGGGATTAGCATTATTAACGATGTGAACGCCTTTACGGATGATCCTCGAAAGCTGGCTTTGATGGCAGATAGTCGGGTCGGTCTATTAACGATGCATAGTAGTCGTGATGAAGAATATGCGGACTTGACGAGCAGTATGCGGCACTTCTTTGAACATAATCTGGCGGAGCTGACTAGTGCGGGGATTGATCTCGAACGGATTGCTTTGGATCAAGGTATTGGCTATTCGAAAGTCGCACATGGTGAGCAAGACTATGTCATGATGCGCAACATTGATGAATTTAATTACCTACAGCGTCCAATGATGGTTGCTATCTCACGGAAGGGCTATTTAGGCTTGTTACTGGGCTTAAAGAAGGAAGACCGGCTACCGATGACGTTGGTCACTGAAACCGCAATGATGCTCAAAGGTGGCCGAATTCTGCGGGTCCATGATGTCGCTGAAACGCAACAGATGGTCACCTTGCTTGATCGAATCGAAAATGGCTACTGGTTGGCGGCACCGCAATGATTGCCCCGGACGATTTTAACGACATTACGGCGAATGGGGTGACGGATTACGATGCGTATTTCGGAACACCAACGCACGATGATCATGTGTTATTTGAATTGCTAATCGTTGGCATTTTACATGTTGGTTTAGGCTGGCGGGTTGCTGCGAGTCAATTGCCAATTTTACGTCGTGAAATGTCAGGCTTACGCATTCCGGCTGTCGCTGGCCTAGACGAACCTGATTGGGAGCGCTTGATGCAGACGCCAGGTGTGATGCATAATGGCCGCAAATTACGAGCGATTATTCAAGATGCGCGGGCCATTATGGCTTTGCAGACCGAATATGGGAGCTTTAGTGCTTATTTGTGGCAATTTGTTGATGCGACGCCTTTTATAATGCCAGCACCGGATGATGAATTGCCCACGCGTTCGCCATTAGGGGCGCGGGTGGCGGCCGACTTACATCGGCACGGCTTTACCTTTGTTGGCCCAGTTGTCACGCATATGTTCTTGTTGGCGGCAGGGCTAATTAAATTGACTTAAAACTGAACAGTTTAAATTGAATCAGTCACGTGTTATCCGGCTGGTTCTATTTTTTTTGCGGTTGATTAACCAGTCCCGCCAAAATAAAAACCGTGATCTTAATTTGATTGTGATATGCTGAACTTAGGTAGCTATTATAGGGGGTCCGTTAAATGCTAACGCGAAAAATGAATTGGCTCGGGATAATTGTTAATTTTCTATTGGTGCCAACCGTCTTAGCTGGTTTTCCATACCTAATCAGGTTTGCCGTGCCACAACGATATGGACAATTGGCCGATGATCTGGTCATCGTGATCATTGCTTTATTGCTCAATCATTATTTTTGGCAAGTTAAACTCCAATTATTTAATCGGAAAAAGTTTTGGTTGCAGTTGTTACAATGTCTGCCGGCCATCCTCTTCTTATTGTTTTCACGATTCACGACTTGGTTACAAGTTTCATGGCAGAAGCTGAGCTTGCGCATCCTGTTAACGGTTCTTTTTATTGCGCTGGCAGAGGAACTGATTTTCCGTGGCTTGTTGTTACCGCTGAGCTTGTCACTGACGCACAACCACGCGTTTGCAGCGGTGCTGATCAGTAGTATCGGGTTCGGTGTTGCCCATCTTGTCAATGTTTTTAATATGTCAGCTACGATCGTTTTTTTACAAATAATCTTGGTGGTTGCGACCGGTATCCTTTGGGGAACGGTCTATTTGACGACTCACAATTTATCGTTAACGATATTGTTGCATATTTGTGATGATCTGCCATTATTTCTAGTGAAGTCCGGTGGGTCGCTTTCAGCACCTAATTCGCATGACTTGATGCTGGCAGCTGTGATCTATTTAGGACTGACGGTCCTGTTTTGTGGCATCGCTATGATCCAGATTCGATTGGCACATTTAAATGGTCATCAACACAGCCAAATGTAAAATTACTGTATCAAGTTTGTACAGTAAAAGTAAGGAAGGGCTATCCAGCACTGGCTTTTGTTATAATAACAGAAGCTAAATGTCATAGTCTTGTTTCACGTATAATACTGGAATAGCTTTGATTAGAAATGCGTTACCTATGAAAACGTCGGGGATACGTTTGGAAGTGCGCTGCCGTGGGGGCTGGCAATCCATTTGAATAGGGGAATAGCTTATCAAATCAAAACAAGTGACGCAGTTGAGCCGCATCGTGCTAGTGACCAGTCTCGTGGCAACTAATTTAACCGGTTTATCGGCCTTGTCAGCCTTACCAGTTAAAGCGGATGGTGAGAAAACGGTCGTCGTGACTGAAGGAATGTTCGGATTCAAAATTGGGCAATCTCAGGAAGTTACACCAGATGATACGCAGGCAATCCAGAAGATTATTGATGCGCAAGATCCGGGAACATTGACGCGTCTCAAGTTTCCAAAGGGGTATTTTGGGATTAGTGGCGTCATCAAGCTACATAGTAATTTAATCCTGAGTGGTGTGGCCTCGGAAGACAGTAAGTGGACTAACGAGAGTCATATGGTCTCGCTGCCAACGACCGAAGCTAACGGTAATGTCTATAAGTACAAACGAGCCACTTGGTGGTATCCAACCCAAGCAAAGGGTTATGGCGGCGATAAAAATGTGAATCACGTGTACTGGGACAATATCACGTTTAACGGTGGGGTAGACAAGAATTCGACCAATGGCGGGATGCAAATGTTACAAGCTATCACCCATTCAAAAGATATCAAGTTTGACCATTGTGACTTTGACCGGACGGAAACCGCGCCGGGACATTCGCTTGACTTGGGTGGCGTCGACGGGGTTGAAGTTAAGAATTCAACGTTTAGAGGGTATGCGGCCACTTCTGCGAATACGCGTAAAGAAGCCATTCAAGTCGATTATACGATTTTATCCTCCTCCTCGACGAACTCTGATGAAAAGTTGACCGTAATGAAGGATGGTCAGCTCATTGCCGACCCTAAATGGCATATTAATGAGTCGTTGTATATGGATGGCTTACCGACTAAAAATGTCAAAATTACAAATTCACGCTTTTTACCGATTTATCAAAAACAAGGGGATATCTGGCATAATGAGGGCCTAGAACGGCGCGCCCCTAATCCAGTTGGACAACATATTCAATATTCGGATGCCATGGTTGGACCGGTTGAATTTACGGGTAACTATGTGGAAAATGCGATTACGCCAGCAAAAGATTCGATGGGGAATTTGGGGGCTAAATTGCAGCCTAATGCCGTCAATAGTGCCGATTCATTGTTAGAAAAATATACTGGTATTATTCACTTTCCCAATGCGAATGGCATCAATATTTCTAATAATATTTTTCGACAATCAGCGGCTAACCCAGATGATAAAGGATATGCCGATATGACGATGAATTATAATGCTGGCAGGCTTCCTGAAGATGTTAGCTTATCAAAAGGTAACAATACCAGTGCGGCCTTTACCCAACGTGACATGACCAAATCAATTTTCAACAGCAACACATTGGTGGGAATGAAAAGTAAGGATAATCATACTTTTTTGGCGATTGGTCAACGAGCTGGTGCAACGGATAGTTACGATAATCTTATCCACGGTATCGAAAATAAGAATAATAACTATATTAATTCGGCTAAAGTGGTTACTGGGCCGAATGGTAACTTGCTCACGAATCAATTGCCATCTAATTACAGTGAGGGTGGGAATCAAGTCCGAACGGCTAATGATTTCTTTGTCCCTAAGATTGAAGTTAAACAAGTTAAAAAGGCCGACATTGAATTGAGCATTACGGCCCAAGCACCTGGAAACGTTGATCCAAGTGTGGCCCTTAAAGGTTATGAGGCCAAGGTTGTCGATAAACTCGATGACTGGCAAGACAAGAATAAGGATCCAATCGAGTACGACACGAGTAAGGTGAAATTCGACAAACCAGGCACTTATGAAGTCACCCTTAAAACAATTAATTCGATGAATGTGCCGGCTAAAAAGCAGGTCAAATTGATTGTTAAACCTAGCAAACCAGTCCTTAGTGGGCGAGATGTGACGGTCAATGTGGGGAGCCAGTTCGATGTCAAAACGGCCTTGAATTTAACGGCTCGTGATGATGTCGATGGTGATTTGACGGGTGAAATTTCACTGAGTGGGGACAAAGTTGATTCTCATAAAGCTGGAACCTATCATTTAACGGCCACCGTTAAGAATTCATTTGGCCAACAAGTGAGTCAAGCCTTCACGGTCACGGTGGGGTCAACGCAACTCGCCGTCACTGCGCCAAGTATGGTGATTAAGACCGGCGAGACCTTTAACGCTCGGGAAGGAATTACTGCTAAAGATGCAAGTGGTCACTCAGTGGATGAGTTGATTGTGGATGTTAAGCGTGGTCACGTGGAGACGTCCAAGCCCGGATTATATCACGTGACTTATGACGTTCATACGAAAGATGGCTTGTCTGGTCAGGTGACACGAGTGGTGACGGTCACGGATGAGACGAACTTATCGACGATTTTTGAAGCACATGATTTTGCGGTCATGGCAGATGGCGTCCTAAATAGTGAGCAACTCCGACAATTAGCCGGTGTTAAACCGGTCAATGACGGGCACGATTTGACGGCAGTCGCAGTGGATACAAGTGCCGTGAAATTCGATCAGACTGGTGACTATCCAGTGATTTTTACGGGTAAAGTTGGGGGTCAGTTGACGTCACAATTAGTTGTGATTCATGTGAAAGCCCAGCCGCTGACGACGATTAAAGCCAATGATTTTACCGTCGAACGTGGCACCACCGTGACGGCTGAGCAAATTCGGCAACATTTTAAAGCGACTCATAAAACAGCTGGCAATGTGACTGATCAAGTTAGCGTTGATATGAGTGGCGTGAATACGGCAAAAGTGGGGATTTACCCGGTTAAATTAACCTATACGGATGCTAATGGGACAGTGACGAAAGCGACGATGAATGTGATGGTCGCCTCGTTTAAGCCGATGACGCTCAATGTTAAAGACATTACCGTCACCCAGGGGACTGATTTGATGGCAGCCTTGGGTAAGGGTGGCTTTACCGCGGAAGATTCGGTCGATGGGTCACTGAAATCACAAATTAAATATGAAACGAGTCAAGTTAAAATGACTACTCCCGGGACCTATGTTGTTGTGGCTAGTGTGACCAATTCAGCTGGTGAAACAGCCCGCCAAAATATTAACGTCGAGGTTAAGAGCGATATCCCTGAAATTAAAGGACCTGCGGATATGACGATGCCATATGGGCGTTCGGCGTATACCACAAAGGAAGCGTTGCAAAATAGCTTTGCCCTGGATCCGGTTGAAGGTGACCTTTCAAAACAATTGAAAGTTACCGGCGCTGAGACGGTTAATACGAAGCAGGCGGGTAAGTATCAAGTGACTTATACGGTAACCAATAAATTTGGTAACCAGGCTAAAAAAGTTATTACGATTACTGTGGCGCATGCGATTCCAACGATTAAGGTCACTAACACGAATTCACAAGGCTATTTAGTTCTCCAGCCAGGCACTCCCGCCGATATTTTGAAACAGATTCGTGGTAAAATCACGGCCAGCGCTGCCGATAGCGGCCAAATCGATCATAATTTGTTGAAGATTAGTGAAGATGATGCCAATTTATTCAACAATGGCAATTATCGGAAGGCTGGCGCGTATACGTATAATTTTGAAATTACTAATGGTAATCATATGACAGGCAGCCAAGAAATCAGCTTCATTATTGCCGATAAAGCCTCACAAGCCGAGAGTGGTAGTCAAGACCATGGGACCGATGAACATGGTTTAGCAATACCATATCTTGCTAAGGATAAGATTGATTATCAACCGATTGACGCAGCCGATGGCAATACGTTTGAAGCCACGAATATTTCGCACTTACTCAGCTTACTGGAAATCAAGCCGGATAATCCGTCAATGCCATTCCGTGCGGAACTTTTGAATCCTGAAAAGATTGATTTCAAGCGGGCAGGAACTTATCATGTTCAAGTGAAATTATCGAATGGGCTGACTAGCAAAACGGTTGATTTGACGGTCAACGTCAAAGGTCAGCAAGCGGCGGTCGTGCCAATCGTGAAAGATTTAGCGACTAAGCTTCAAACAGTTGCTAAAGATCCGGTCAAAGCTTTCCAAAACTTGCCAGCAACTGGTGAAGTGGCGGTTGGCGTATCCTTATTGCTCTCATTAATTGGGTTGGTCAGCGGCGGTATTTTAATTATGCAACGCTACTTGAAACGGAAACGGCATTTGGACGATTAGCTGAGCCGGCGTTTTAAAACTTAGAATGATTAAAATAGATGTATGTACGTATATATGTTAATGTTCCTTTGGAAACGGAGGAATCTAATATGACTGAAAAAATTATCAGAGAAATATTACTGCTTTTGGAAATTCGTTGGCAATCACGATACCAGCTGAAATTGTTAATAAATTGCAGTTAGTGAAAGGTGAAAAGGTTAAGATTACGCTGAATCAAGATCAAACTTTGACTGTTGATCCTAATATTGGGATTGAAGATAAAGTTCTGGATGATTTGGTCGATCATGCCCTGACTCATTATTCTGAAACACTAAGTCGGTTGGCCGAAAGTGATGATTAGAATCAACAAGCATGACTATCAACGAATAAAGTCTGTCTAGCGTTGAATTTGAACTTTTCTAAAATGCTAACCGATGCGATTGCTTATTGTCAGGATTAATTGAAGTTAAAGGCCAGCACAATTTTCAGTGCTGGCCTTTTTTCAGTGATAACTAATTTCAGGCTAATATTGGTTACTTATGATTCTTTGAAAGTGAGCTATTTAATTGCGTTGACAAAACGCGTAGCAATTTCTAATGGCCGCGTAATGGCGCCGCCGACGACCATGCCTGCCACGCCTAAATCGTGGACAGCTTTAGCTTGTTCTGGGCTGTGGATCCGGCCTTCAGCGATGACATCAACGTTAGCTGCAACTAGGTGTTTGATCAGGTCAATATCGGGGCCAACCAGCGGTGTGCTTTCTTCAGTGTAACCACTTAAAGTAGTGCCCACCAAGTCAATGCCATGTTGCCAAGCATTTAAGCCTTCTGCCAAATTCGAGATATCCGCCATCAATAATTGATTGGGATATTTTGCTTTAACTTGTGCAATGAATTCATTAATCGTGAGGCCGTCGTGTCGTTTCCGTGAGGTACAGTCAAGGGCGATGACATCTACACCGACCGCGACCAGTTGATCGATTTCGTGCATGGTCGCTGTAATAAACGGTTTTTCTGGTAGGTAATCCTTTTTGATGATGCCAATGATGGGGAGGTCAACAGCTGCCTTGATTTCACGAATGTCACGTACTGAATTGGCGCGAATACCGACCGCGCCGGCCTGTTGTGCCGCTTTGGCCATCAAAGGCATGATGCCGCCACTTTCAGTATATAGGGGTTCACCAGGTAGTGCTTGGCATGAAATAATTAGGCCAGCTTTAACTTGTTTCAAAAAATCTGATTTTTTCATTATCCACAATCCTCCAAAAAACACATATTTCGGATTTTGTCTCCACGACTAATATATCAGGCCTATTGGATAATGTAAAGGCTTTCTCCACGAGATATGGATAATTTCTCCATATCGAAATAACCTTGGAGTAGCGTATAATATGACATAAGGATGGTGACGGGGATGCGCTATGATTACTTGATTCAAAACTATTATCCGACCTTAACGCGTTCGGAAAAGAAGGTCGCGGACTATGTGCTGAAGGTGGGCAGTCAACTGATTTATGCCACCATGAGTGATATTAAAACCGCCACCAAAGTTGGTGATGCGACAATTATTCGTTTCTGTCAGAAACTAGGTTACAGTGGCTTTTCTGATTTTAAAATTGAAATTGCCAAAGAAGACTTTACGCAACAAGAACAAACGCGGCCGGTTGATTATTACGATGATATCAGCCAACATTTACAAGAAGCGCTGACGGCGACAGCGAAACTCATTGATCCTGAAAAATTGGATCAAGCAGTCGATCTGCTGAGCCAGGCACAAAATATTTATATCTTTGGGATCGGCGGTAGTGCGCAAACTGGCGCTTCATTCTCTGCGATTTTGTTGCGTGTTGGTGTCCAAGCGACGCCAGTTGGGGATCCACATATTCAGGCGCAACTGGCTTCACTGCTTTGCCCAACTGATTTAGTCATAGGGTTATCATTGAGTGGGCGTACGAAAGACACGTATGATTCATTGAAGATTGCCAAGGATAATGGTGCCAAAATTTTAGCGATTACGAATAATTTGAATAGTCCAGTTGCACATTTAGGGGACGTTATTTTACAAACAGCCATCGAAGAATTCTTGAATGGTGGGTCGGTCGCTGGTCGAATTTCTCAGTTGTATATTTGTGACGTCTTGACGCAGGGGTATGAAAACCGGAATAAAGTTGATGCGGTCGCGCTCCGTGAGAAAGTTTTGCGAGCGATTATCGATAAGCGCATTGATTAAATTAGGCACTGTGATTAGCTCGTTGGTGACCTTTAGAGAAGATCATAAAAAGGTCGTTCAGAAATCAATTAAAGATTCCTGAACGACCTTTTTTGTGGTGCAACTATGATAGCCGAAACATGTTATATCCGGTCTAAATTGAATTGTCAGTCGTTTCATAATCAACTTTGCCAAGCTCAATTTGAATGGTGATATGCGTTAACGGGAATCGCTCACTTAATTGTTTGTTCATACTTTCCAGAAATTCATTATTGTGATCAAGTGTGCTGCGACATAAATGCACAGTCATGGCGGTTTCTGTCGTACTCATTCCCCAGATATGCAAGTCGTGAACTTGATTGATTGTTGGCTGAGCCATTAAGAAATCATAAATTTTGGTTTGGTCAATATTGCTGGGAACAGCCTCCAACGAATAGTTCATTGCATCGCGTAATAAGCCCCAAGTGCCAATCAAAATGACAACTGCGATTAATAATGAAATCACAGGATCTAGCCAGAACCAGCCGGTCTTCAAAATAACGAAACCAGCAATAACCACGCCGACTGAAACGCCAGCGTCTGCGGCCATGTGTAAGAACGCCCCTTTGATATTTAAGTCATGCTTCTGTCCTTTCATGAACAGAAAGGCCGTGAATCCATTGACGACGACCCCAATAGCAGCCACAATGATGACGTCCCATTCGGCAACGGGGCCGGGATTAGCTAATCGTTGGATAGCTTCGACTGAAATGGCACCAATCGCCACGAGTAAGAAGACGGCGTTAAATAACGCTGCTAAGATTGACGAACTCTTATAGCCGTAAGTATATTTGGCATTGGCGCTTTTAGTCCCAAGCCAGATTGCTAACCAAGAAATAAGCAGCCCGAGCACGTCGCTTAAATTGTGGCCCGCATCCGCAACTAGCGCCAATGATCCACTGGCAAATCCGTAACTCGCTTCCAAAACGATAAATATTGAATTTAGTAACACGCCCACTTTAAAAGCAGTGGTCTCTTGCTTCACTGCATGTGTTTGTGACATGTGACAACCCCACCTTTGTCCTTGAATTAAGTCTTTAAATTGCTATAATTATTTATGAATGATCAGACATATGAATGACTGTTCATGTGTATTGTAACACCATTAATGGCAGGCGACAATCAGAAAAATGAGGTTGCGAATGAATTCAGAATTAAAACATGAAACGATTGTTAAAGACTTACCTAACCTCATCCCACAAGCTGAGGAATTAAGTCAGATTACCGCAATTTTTAAGGCTTTAGGTGATCCGACGCGTGCACGGATGCTCTATGCGCTGGCGGTCTCTAAGTTGAGTGTTGGCGAATTGGCTACCGGACTTGGCCTAACGCAGTCGAACATTTCACATCAGCTGTCCGTTTTGCGGCAGTTAAAGTTGGTGATTGGGACGCGGAGTGGGCGCAATGTGCACTATCAACTCGCCGATAAACATATTATTAGTATTTTTCAACAAGTCGCGGCGCATGCCGAGGAAGCTGAAAAATAAGGGACCTTCTTTGGGTGGGTCTATTTCGCCGATAAAATAGTGATTTCAATAATGGCTCTTCTGGCATGGCTAATTAAAAAGCTTTACCTGTAGTTATAAATAAAATCAAAAGATTAAAAATTTAAGAGCAGTAAGGGGCGTTATCACTGTTTCCAACAATAAGTTGATTGAAGCTGTGCCGGATGCCGTCGATCATTGTCTCAATCGAGCTGGAGATGTTTTTTCGGATGGTCACGTAAATCTATTCATGCAGGCATATAGGCTATGATCGTGATGTCACTAACTTTCAATTGATGGTGATTTTGACGAGTCTTTGAGTATTAGCTTGAATTATATTGGATTTTGGTACAGCTTTAAGACAACCTTGCATCTACGTTTCTTCCTTCTGGGTTAGTGACCTTAGAAGCTAACGCCAATGCGGGCTTTTTGCATGTAATTTGTTTTAATCAATGAGTAATTAAACGAATGCTACGAGACCAGTACTAACGTTAGTTAAATATTATCGAAAGCGCTTTCTTAAAAAGGTGGGGATAACCATGTGTGATAGCAAGCCAAATATATATATCCTTAGTGACTTACATTTTGATTCCAAAAAAATACCTTATTATGTGATGAAAAAGCTTGGAACGATACGGGATCAAGAAGAATTGAAAAGCTACGAATATAAGATCAGAACTAATCCAAAGTATCAATATTCGCCTGAACAAATTAAAAATAATGTGATGTCAGTCGTAAATGTTTTGAGCGAAAATAAAGAGAAAAATATTTTTGTGCTGGCGGGAGATTTCTTCAATGACTTGAACGCAACTTTGGACTTTTTTGGATTATTGGAAAAAATGAAAATAATGTCTTTTGTCGTGCTGGGTAACCACGATTACTGGTCATGTTCTGATACCAAGCTTACCTACGAACAGTCCATTGCGCTTGCTACCAAAGACACGGAGAGCTATCGTTATTGCCACTTACTGGTGACGGGCAGAAAGTACCAAGTTGGTGGCTTGACCTTTATAGGAGATTCTGGCTTTAGCAACTTGGAGTACTATGATTCTGAGGGGCCTCACACGGTGACAACGGACCAACTGGCACAAATCACTCAGGACACAGAGCAGATTCTTGATTTTGACAGTCAGAGCGTTCGGAAGTTGCATGACAGTTGGGTCGATTTTGCTCGGAGAACGATTGATGCGACGCCTGATGATGAAGCTTTATTCGTGATCACACACTGGCCAATGAACGAAGATGCAAGAGAACCCAAAGATACTTGGTGGGAAACAAATGCAAATTTGCCTTTAAAAGACTCAATTTCAGATAGTGTGTACAGGATTAACAATGAAAAATATTGGCTTATCAGTGGCCATACGCATCGGCCTAAACATGAGCATAATTCTATTGCTGAACAAGCAGGTTATAAAGATGAGAAATGGTTTGAGAATTTGCGGTTAAATCAGTTCGGTGCTCTAGTGCCAACTCAAAAAATGTATGGCTTGATTGACATCCGCAATTCACTAGCCAAATTCAAGGATTTCTCTGTATTGAGCCCTGAAGATCTTGATTATACCGATATGGTTACAAGCATAAAGCGGCAGGGTTACAAGCGAGCTGGAAATCCTGGAAATAAGCAAGTTTTGGCAGCGTATTTAAAAAATAATCAGGCCTACATTAGGCGAGTCCAGAGAGAGGCAGCCAAGATTAAGAACGTCTATTCTGGAAATGCTGGTTATTCAGATATAAAAGGTCCGCAAATGTATATTGCAAAAAAGGCGATTAATGAAGGAATAGCAGTTTTAAAAAATGGTTACAACAAGAACCCATTTGAATTTTTTACTAGCTTGATTGTTACAGGATATGCATATAACCTCGAATCAAAAAAGTTGGTCAAGATGCGCAAAGTATCCACTTACGATATTATAAGGCAAGCGATGGTTTACTTAACAATAATGAGCATTCCAGAAATTGACGTTAAGCATATAGAGACCATAAAGTCACTTCGGGGAAGTCATGCTGCAATTGAGATTGGTAATCTTAAAATTAAAATACCGGTGATAAATAAACGACATTTAAGTGTCGAGTCATTTTTCGATATGGCTTATGATTTTAATAGACAATTCTTTGGTGATGAAGCCGCAACACAGAAACAACTTTTATTGAAAAGTGAGCTTGCCCCAGTTGTGAAGTCCAAGCCTACACCAAAGCCAAAAAAAGCGAGAATTGCTAATCCAAGAAAATATCGTACGATCAAGCCAAATGTTTTAATGAACTTCAAGGCGATTACTGGCAGATTGCCTCATGATACTCCCGTTGATGAATTGCCAAATATCTACAGGTCTTCAACTGGACATGGCTATTTAGTCGATAAAGTTATCAAGAAAAAAAGATACAGAAAACAATTTCTTGTTTTGAATGATGCTATAGATTATTTGAATCGGTTAAATGGTTATGATAATTGACATCGGCTGTATCAAAAAAAGTCGCAACGTTAAGTGCTGGAGATGGCACACGTTACGACTCGAAAAAGAAGATATGAAGAATCATTCAGTAAGCAAATCAAAAAGGGATTTGTTGTGGTTTAGCATGGTAGACGTGAAAACTAGAGAATATCCAACTATTCAGATAGTTAATTTCACGCCGGCGATGTCTCAACAAACATAGTATAATCGCATATACTTCTTTGCGGGTTAAAATCCTTGCGGAAATATTTATTTTTGAATCTGATCATGATAAATTAAGACTTCAGATACACGACAAAATGGCATCCGTGCGAGCAGATGCTTTTTTAGGGCAGTTTTTACCCAATATGCAATTATTATTAGTTCGGTTCAGAGTTTAAAAGACATTATTCATATACGCCATGTATTCTGTCGATCTTAGTGTCACAGAGGAGAGTGGATTTGAACGGATTTTCCGGTTTGCGATGCACAGTGTTCTACGAGTACCGCTTCCATGTTCCAGTATTGCGATTAATGCTGGTTGTGCCTGCTGTCTCTGTACGCAACGATATTTTTTTGGCTAACTAGAAGTAAAATAGAAAATAAGTTATATGATGGGACGGATGAAACTACTAGTCCATAAAACTATACCCCAATTCGTCTTGCAGAACACTTCTAGTAAGAAGAGTGTGATGATTAGCAAGAGAGTTAAGGCCATGATCGTGGTATGAAGACGTTTTAATTGGTTATCAGTTTTCTTGACTAAATTGCAAAACATCCGCCGCCTCTCAGTTCTATCGTTTTCAAACCAACTTTGATCAGCGAGGTTTTCTAATTTGGTTGGATTCATTAAAATCCATGAATGGTATTCAAGGATGTGGTTAATAAAATATAGTTACGCTGTCGTAATGTGATGTTTATGATTCGAAGATTTAAGATAAAGAACACCAAGAAATAACGCAAAGAGTGATGTCAAGGTAATTGTTGTGGCAACTCTTATTGGATTGTTAGTTTTATAGCCTCCTAAGTAGATTTGCCCAAGTTGTGCTAGAAACTTGTCGAGCATAAAGTGCACTGATGCAAAGCTATGATAGTTTTTACTAATTGTATATTGACTTTGAAAAATGAAAATAACTAATATGAAGCCTATCTAGTTTCGAAGACTAGGTATCTTGATATAAAGACTATATGATGGTATGCTGTAACCAATAATCATTTGAGGTGACCAACATGCAATCGCGACGGTATCAAATAACGAATGAAGTTTTGAATTCGGTGACGCACGGAATTGGGTTAATATTAAGCATTATTGGGTTTGTATTCTTGATGTTTAAGGCGTTTGAAGATGGTCGGCAACTCGAGTGGACGGCGTTTATCATTTATGGTTGTTCACTCCTGATCCTCTACACCTGTTCAATGTTATTTCACGGTCTCTATTTTACCAAGGCACGTGAAGTTTTTCGTATCTTTGATCATAGTGGCGTCTATATTTTGATTGCGGGCACTTACACGCCCTATAGCTTGTTGGCAATCAAAGGTTGGCTCGGCTGGACGATTCTACTAACGATTTGGGTGCTGGCAATTGCGGGAATCACGGTCAATGCAGTCTGGCCTGGCAAACTCCGTAAAATTGAAACGGTTATTTACGTTTTGATGGGGTGGATGTGTTTAGCCGGTGGTCGTCAACTGTGGCTGAACCTTGGGGTGACTGGTTTTTGGTTATTAGTGGCTGGCGGCGTGGCGTTTACTTTGGGAGCGCTACTTTATAGTTTGCCACACGTAAAGTATATTCATGTAATCTGGCACATTTTTGTCATGATTGGGACGACCCTGATGTACTTTTCAATTTATTTTTATATTTGACTTAAACGGCGCTATCTTAACCAAGGTAGCGTTTTTAAATTGTCTTCATTTTGTCACAGAATTGTAATCAGCCAGGCGTATCTTTTGATTGCCTTTTTAAATAAACTTCCGTAGAATAGTAGGACAGCACAAAATTTAGCGAGGTGATAAAGATGGCATACGGTTTATTATTTGGTGGCATTTTGATGGAAGTAATCGGGAGCTTTTTTCTAAAGAAGGCAAACGGGTTTCGGAACTTGATACCAACGATTATGGTTTTAATCGGGTATTTTAGTTCGTTAGTTTTAGTAACTCTGGCGATGCAACGCTTACCATTAGGGGTGACGTATGCCATGTGGGCCGGCCTCGGAACCGTCGCGACGGTGATCTTGGCCGTGGTTGTCTATCGTGAGCGCCTCAGTTTAGCACGGATTAGTGGGTTGATGGCGATTGTGATCGGTGCCATCTTGTTGAACGTTTAAAAAGGGGGATTTGACGATGCGAGCATGGATTCAATTAGTTTTAGCTATTGGAGTTGAAGTCGTTGGCACGAGCTTATTAAAGCTCTCGGCGGGATTCAGTCATCCAATTATTGGTATCTTAGGTATGTTACTATATGGTTTCGCAATCTTTAGTTTTTCCCGCGCCCTGAGTCGAATTCCGTTAAGTGTCGGTTATGCGGTTTGGGCCGGTGTTGGCACTGCTTTTACGGGATTTGTCGGCATTTGGGCGTTCGGCGAAGTTTTAACTGGCGCTAAAATCATTGGCTTTTTAGCGATTATCCTCGGTGTCATCTTATTGAACATCCCAGTCAAAGCAAGTGATGGTGCCGTTACCCCTACTGTGAGGCAACGCTGGCGTTCTCGCATGATGCGGTAATTAAATTAAAATATAAAAATAGCGTTGATCTCACGACTTTAGACATAGTTGTGAGATCAACGCTATTAATTTAAACAAATTCGATATTAGACCACAGCCTGATGGTTTAGCTAATCAGCATTAAGCTTCGGGCCAAACGGCTTTGGCGGTCTCAATGACTAACTGTAACTTGGCCCATTGGTCGGCTTCGGTGAGTTCGTTGCCTTCTTCGGTGGAAGCAAAGCCACATTGCGTTGATAGCGCCAAATTTTCTAGGGGTACTTTGGTCGCTGCGGCTTGAATCCGAGCTTTTAAGTCAGCTGGCTTTTCCAATTCTGGAAACTTTGAGGTCACTAAGCCTAAAACGAGCCGTTTGTGGTTGTCGCCATGCCAAATCTGGTCCAAGGCTTCAAAGCCACCGGCACGTTGGCTGTCGTATTCTAGGAATAGCCCGTCATAGTTGAGCTGGCCTAAGTATGGTGCAACGACATCGTAGCTGCCAGAGAAGAGGTAGGTTGATTTGAAGTTGCCACGGCAAATGTGGGTCGTGACGGTCAAGTCGCTCGGTAAATCGGCTAAGGCGGCATTAATGACGGTAACCGCATCCGCCGCAGTTTGTAAATATTTGGCGTGGTCATCGGCGCTGAGTGTCTTGTCGTTTAGCTTGCTGATTAAAAAGGCCCAAGTCGTATCGTCTAATTGAATATAGCGACACCCTAAGTCGTAAAAATGTTGAATGGTTTCATGATAGGCGCGGGCGAGATCCGTCAAATACGCTTCCCAGCTAGGATAGAATTTTGCCCAATTATCGCTCCGGTTGTCTCGGAATAACATCGTGGGTGACGGAATCGTTTGTTTGGCGAGTACACCGGCTGGAACGATTGATTGTAAGTACTGGAAAGCAGCGAAGAACGGATGATCTGGATTAAAGGCGACTTTGCCAGTGAGTTCGGCATTATCGGTCCGCGTGTGATCCCCCTTGAATTTATAACTTTGATGATAATCATACTTGCTGACACCGTTGAGTCCCCAGAGAAAGTCTAGGTGCCACCAACTGCGTGAAAATTCACCGTCAGTCACTGCGTGTAAGCCAAGTTTGACCTGTTCAGCAACGATGCGCTTGATTTCAGCGTGTTGGACCGCGAGTTCTTCAGCGGCGGTAATTTCGCCAGCGGCTAGCTGAGTATGTGCTTTTTTCAAAGTTGCGGGACGTAAAAGACTGCCAACAACGTCGAAACGGAAGGGAACGGTTAAAGTTGTTTTTGTCATGATTGGAGCACCTCATTAAATTAATTTTATTTTGGAGAACGAAAAAAAGCGTCATCCTGAATTGATAATTGTTATCAATCAGGATGACGTTTGGTCATGGTACCACCTGAGTTTAAAATTCTATGGCTAGAATTTCCTCTGTCGGACAGTGTTTGTGTAACATATAATCCGAAACTGCGGTAACGGGCAGTTAGTACGACTAAGGCTTGTACACCGACTCACCTTAGTGAACTTTTAACTCAGACCATCTTCGATAAGTGCCCCGGTATCGTCACACCAACCCGATACTCGCTGAACGGTTTGCTTATCTACTCATCTTTTAATCGTTCTTTAATGTTAAACCCATATTACCGGTTTTATTTTTAAAAGTCAAATATCATTTAAGTTGATTGCTGGAACCAGTGTTAATGCGATGGCAATGCTATAATGGCAACTAGCAATTAATTGGGGGTACGGGTATGGATCGAATCAGTCGGTTTTTGAAGCGTGATGATGTCTCACTATATCTTACGCTAGCGTTTCTCATCGTGGTGGTATATCTGATGCGCGGGTTTGCGACCGTGGTGTTATTGACCACGATTTTCGCCTTTCTGGGCGTCAAAGTCAGTCGGTGGCTAAATTTAAAAACCCATCTACCGTATTGGATCGCCGCCATCTTAGTTTACGTGCTAGTGTTGGGAGTTCTGATTGGTGCGCTATCGTATGCCGCACCAACACTGGTCACACAGCTGAAAGTCATTCCAGACATGCTGGCTAAGGCGATCACGAATCATCCGGTTTTAAATAAAAATATTGATAAATGGGTCAATCAAGCGATTCATAGCAGCGAATTGATTCAAAATGGTAAAAGTCTTTTGGTCACGGGGCTGAAAGAGGTTGGCCACGTGGGAACTGGTTTTACGCACGTGATTTTAGCCATCTTCTTGAGCTTTATCTTCACGTTGACTCGTGGCCGGATGATGAGTTTTGGTCGACAGTTTTTGACCTCTAAATTCAGTAAATTTTTCTATAATGTTTATTATTTATCACGGAAATTTGTACTGATTCTTGGCAAAATTATTGAAACCCAATTAATTATTTGTACAATTAATACGATTTTAATGACCATTGGATTCGTCATTATCGGGATGCCTAGTATTATGGTGTTGTCGATTATCGTGTTTATCCTAGGACTAGTGCCCGTCGCGGGGGTCTTGCTATCGATGATTCCATTGACGTTGCTGGCATTTGCTTCTGGTGGGTTAGTTCGGGTTGCTTGGATTATCGTCTTGGTAATTTTGATTCATGCGTTTGAATCTTATTTCCTCCATCCACGTTTGATGGCTGATCGGACCGATCTACCGGTCTTTGCTACTTTTATTACGTTAATTATTATGGAAAGCTTGCTCGGGGCTTGGGGCCTAATTGTTGGGATTCCGATTGTGGCATTCTTCTTGGACATTTTAGGCGTTCAAGACTCGGAACATAAGCGAATCGTCTCGAAATAAAGCTAAAAGGGGCGGTGATAACTTGGTTTTGCCAAATTATCGCCGTCCCTTTTTAATTTTGATTAAGACTTTTTAGTTAGTTTCTTTTTTCGTGGCTTGCTAGTTTTCGGTGGCCGCATTTGATGGCGAACCGCCTGATTGGTCAAGGTGATATCGGTCGCAGGAATCGTGAAGAGTGGAATCGTTTCTTCAAGCACATCGCTGAATTCTAGGCCATACCAGATGGCAGGCGATGGGGTGATATCTTGCAACAATACCCGACCACCAATTAAGAAACGATCCAGTTGGCGCATCGCTGGGTAACTGGCTAAGTCCATAATTTGCTGATTTTGGACGACAAATTTGAAATCGCCGACTTGAGAGTTCTTTTCCGTCCCAAAATGGGGATGTTGGGGATCAATAATCCGATTGGCAATGAGATGGGTCACGATTTCGCGTAGATAGATAGTGACATGTTGCGACTTCTTGAAACCTAAGTTGAGCTGGACTTCCACAATGTTACGAGTGCCCAGCATGTCGACAGTATAGTTACAATCATAAGGTTGATTAGTCTCGTTAATTGTAATGAACCAGTAAACTTTAGCACGTTTAGGCCGCTTATCTAAAATGGAATACAAAATGGTCCGTTTTAGCCGGTACTGTTTATCGACTTTGGCTAAATAAACCAGATTAGTGGCGAATAGCGGAATCCCATCGTCGTGGCTGAGTTGGATCAGTTGCTGACGATAGTCCAAAAGACTGACTAATTCTTCGTCTTGGTTATAGCGTAGGCGGCGAAGATTGCCAAAGTACCAGGCGACCATCACGAGGAAAATGAGTAGTGTCAGCCCTAGTGTTAAGTAGCCGCCGTGAATAAATTTGGTTAGGCTGGCGGCAAAGAAAATCGTTTCAAGCGTACCAAAACCGATACCCAACGTGAGTGCCAGGCCGCGATGGCCCTTCGTTAAGACCCATTGTGTCAGCAAAATTGTGGTCATCAACATGGTGATCGTAATGGCTAAACCATAGGCAGCCTCCATGTGGGCAGACGTTTGAAACAGCCAAACAATCGTCAACGTTACGGCACAGAGCAGCCAATTGATCGTGCCAATATAAATTTGGCTGCGAACTTGGCTCGGATGCTTAATAACCATTCGGGGCAAAAATTTTAACCCGATGGCTTCATCTACTAAAGTATATGAACCGGTAATCAAGGCTTGCGAAGCAATAATTGCGGCCAAAGTGGCAATCACGATTGCGGCCACGCGCAGTTCTGCCGGAATCATTTCATAAAAAGGGTTCAAGTTGGTGGTATTACGGTAAGCGGCATCTTGATAATGCTGTATGATCCAGGCACCTTGGCCAAGATAGTTGAGGATTAAAGTCAGGTAAACGAAAGGCCAAGTCGCGTCAATATTGGCTTTACCCACATGTCCCATATCAGAATATAAAGCTTCCGCACCAGTCGTCGCTAGAAAGACGCTACCGAGGATGAAAATACCCATTTTATTCGTGGGACTAAAGAGCACTTGAATCGCGTAGATCGGCGAAAAGGCTTTAAGAATACCGGGAGCCTGTGCGATATTAACCGCACCTAGCACGCCGATGCCGGTGAACCATAGCAGCATCATGGGACCAAAGGAGCGGCCAATCATGGCTGTCCCAAATCCTTGAATCATGAACAAAACAACTAAGATTCCAGTAACTGTTAGAGGAACAAGCCAAGGATACTGGCTAAAGCTCGTCATACCGGGGATACCACGCAAGCCTTCGACTGCGGAAGTCACGGTCACGGCGGGTGTCAAAGTCCCATCCGCTAATAGTGCGGCGCCACCGATTAGCGCGACGATGATCAACCACTTCGCGCGATGGCGTACGAGGGCATACAACGCAAAAATCCCGCCTTCGTGGTGGTTATCAGCACGCAAGGCAATCAGGACGTATTTAATGGTCGTAATTAGCATCAGTGTCCAGAAAATTAATGAGACACAGCCAATAACATAGTCCGGCGTCGCATGTTGTAGCGTGCCGGCGTCGTTGATGATTGCATTCATCACGTATAGCGGCGAGGTCCCAATATCTCCGTAGACGACACCTAACGTAATTAGCATTCCAAATAATGTTCGTGATTGAACTTGCTGCTTTTCCATTCTGCATCCTCCCCCAATTACCCCAATCTAATTGGTGCCTCATACTATACTAGATTTCAATTGCCACGGCTTAATTTATCATTTGAAATAAATTAAATTATGACGTTTGGTCATTTTTTTGTGTTAACTGACTGAAGATTCTGGCTTTTTTAGAATGTCGTGGGTTTGGCTCGTCGCTTCGTCTTTTAATCAGCGACTAAATCCTAATTAGTTTTTGAGATAGCTGAAAATGTGAGCCAATTGTTCGAAGGTCTTGGGGACAAAAGAAAAAAGCGTTGAGCAGGTAGCTCACGCTTTTACAGTTGTACTTATGATTGATGTCGCTTGAAGTAACGATAGGCGACGATTAATAAAACAATAATCAATAAGATGCCAATAGCACCTTTAGGCCCGGCAACACGTTCGGTTAAATGAAACATACGAATGGGTCCGAGCCCGTGAATGGCTAACATTGCTAACATGGGAATTCCTCCTGACGAAATTATTACTTTTTTATTGAAAAAAAGCAACAATTATAATCGTAATGGTTATTATCAAATCACTATCTGCGGTAAAATAAAATTATCATTAAAATAGGTGGGTGCCTCAATTGCAATATATTTTGCCAATCATCAATGTCATCATTGTGCTTAACGCGGTGGCAGCGGTTGTGACGGTCTTCCGAGACCGTCGCGATATTGCGGCAACTTGGGCATGGTTGTTAGTTTTGATCATGATTCCAGTCGTCGGTTTTATCGCATACGCGTTTATCGGCCGTAAGCTACCGAAAAATCGCTTGTTCCGTTTGAAAAAAGAGACCCAGATTCGGTTGGAACAGATGATTCAACGTCAACGCGATGAATTAGGGTCGGACCTCATGCCGGCCGATGCGGTTACTAGTTCGGTCCGAGGCATGGTCAGTCTGTTTCTGAATTCAGATGGCGCGTTGTTGAGTCGTAAGAATCGGGTTAAAATTTATACCGATGGTCACAAAAAGTTTCACGATATGTTTCAAGATATTGAAGCGGCTAAGCAACATATTCATATAGAATATTACACATTTTATAATGATAAAATTGGTAACGAACTGTTACATTTGTTGGAACGTAAAGCTGCTCAAGGTGTGGATGTCCGGGTGCTCTACGATCCATGGGGGTCGATGGGAACTTTCCGGAGTTTCTTCAAACACTTAGAAGAACTTGGTGGTCATGCGCGACCATTCTTGGGCGCACGTTCGGCAGTTTTAGACTTTCGATTGAATTTCCGCGATCATCGAAAAATTGTGGTGACGGATGGCCGCGTAGGCTACGTCGGTGGTTTCAACGTGGGTGACCAATATTTAGGTCGTGATAAAAAGTTCGGTTATTGGCGTGATACGCATCTGCGGATTGTGGGCTCAGGAGTCTTCGAATTGCAGGAACGGTTTATTCGTGATTGGAACGCCACGGATACCGAACATCGGATCATTCCTTCAGCGGAGATGTTTCCAGTCATCAAGGTCAAGGGGCATACGTCATTACAAATTGTGTCCAGTGGCCCAGATAATGATGGTCAACAGATCAAAATGGGTTATATCAAAATGATTATGACTGCACAGGATCATTTATGGATTCAATCCCCATATTTGATTCCAGATGACTCAGTTTTGGATGCCATCCGGATCGCTGCCATGTCGGGAGTCGATGTTCGGATCATGGTACCTGATAAACCGGACCACGCCTTTGTTTACCGGGCAACGCAATACTATGCCCGTGAATTAGCAGAAGCTGGCGTAAAAATTTATTATTATAATAATGGGTTTATTCATGCCAAAACGATGGTGATCGATGGGCAAGTTGCCTCAGTTGGTTCGGCAAATATGGATTTCCGTAGCTTTAAATTGAACTTTGAAGTGAATGCTTTCTTGTATGACACGGTCTTAGCGCAGGAGCTGGAAGCAGCCTTTTTGGAAGATCAGGCTTTGAGTAGTTTGGTTACAGTACAAGACTTTAAAGACCAGTCATTCTGGTTGAAGTTCAAGCAAACCTTTTCACGCTTGCTATCACCAATCTTATAGTCAAAAAATCACTGATTTAGTTAATTCATAAAACTAAATCAGTGATTTTTTAATTTAGATAGCGTGTATCGTTCTAAAATAGGCAAGCGGTATTGCAGTCATCTCTAAGTTGCCTCTTAAAGCTAATAATCTGAATTATAAAGTGGGGCGTAAGACAATTTCGTTAATGTCAACATTATCCGGTTGCTCAATAGCAAAAAGAACGGCCGCAGCAATGTCTTCGGGACGCAATTTAGGAACTTTATCCAAGTTTGCGTTTCTTTGATCTTCAAAGAAACCAGTTTTAACAAATGCCGGAGAAACCATCATGGTTCTAATATGTGAGCTCGCTTCTTCAGCTCGGACACCGTCCATAATTGCCTGGATGCTAAATTTGGTGCTAGCGTAAACCGTATTATTTTGCCCAACTTGGTGACCAGCTGTTGAATCGGTCGCAATAATCTGACCACTTTTTTGTTTTTCCATCACCGGAATTGCCGCAGCTAGACCATACAGAACACCTTTAACGTTGATATCTATCATTTTTCCCATTCATCAACTCTAGTTTCATTCATAGGTGCAAAGTTCATCACGCCAGCATTTAAATCTAAAACGTCAATTCGACCGTACTTCGCTAAGGTAAAATCAATTAAAGCTTGAACTTCAGTTTTTTTGCTAACATCGGTTGGTTTAAAAATCGCCTGACCACCTGCTTGCCGAATGGTTTCAGCGGTGGCACGCAGCTCAGCTTCTTTACGAGCAGCTAGGACAATTTGATGCCCATGGCTGGCTGCTAATAATGCTGTTGCTTTACCGATACCACTAGTTGCACCAGTAATAATGATCGTCTTTACTTGTTTCAAAATAGTCGCCTCATTTATTTGATAAGTTTATTAAGATTGATCATCTAAGGCTGAGGATATCATAAATAGCTGAATCTACAAGTGACTTGTTCGATGGTTAAAAACTAGGCAGACTATCCTAAGCAGCCCCATATTGGGACTAAAGCCACTGGTGATTTACGATGCGTTTTCCAGATAGAGCTGTTTCAAAGTATTGATATCCGCAACACTTAAACCGATGACATCGCGTAGATAGCCGAGACCGCCGCCATAGAGATCATCGAAAACATGAAAGACCATTTTCAAGTTGTCAGCTTCCACATCTAAGGCCGAGTTAAAATGACTGGCTAAGTCACCGTTGTTGGCTTCTGTGATAATGCTGTCATTATCGAGCTGATCAGCGGCCATGAAGACGGCGTTCGTCAGTAAATAGTCTTTGAGAATGGTTTCTCGCGGCACGTCTAACGCGGTCATGATTAACGCAGCGGCGACACCAGTCCGATCTTTGCCCGCCGCACAGTGGAAGAGCACTGACTGATCAGGTTGATCGTTAGCAAGCAACGTGGCGAAGAGATTTTGCCAAACTTTGACCGGATGGCTGTCCGTCACCATTTGAGCGTAGGTCTGAGCATTAAAACTATCATCGATAATCAAGCGTTTAATAAGTCGCTTGAGTCGCCGATCGAAGCGACGATTATCTGAAAATGGGTAGACGGATGTATTCATGTATTTTGTCCGTTTCGGGTAGCGGTCGGGTGACATCTTGGCTTCATTAGTTTGCCGAAGATCAATGTCATAGCGGAGGCCGTAGTCATCTAAATAAGTGAGATCATGTTTGCTTAACAGCGACATACCGCCACAGCGTAAGAGCTTTTGCCATTTGATCGTGGCACCGCCAGTGGTCTCGTAGCCGCCGAGTTCGCGAAAGTTGATGCCGTGTTCCAAACGTAAGACGCGATTGTGTTCCATACTAAATTACCTCGATTAATCGTTTACTATAGTATAACCGCTTTCATTACCGTTGTGACAAAAAGAAACGAGTCTGGATTTTTCCAAACTCGTTTCTTTAAGTTAATCTCCGTTATAAATGGAGTTCTTCACGACCACATAATCACATTTGGTAATGGACTTGAGGTCGCGACCACCAGCATAGGAAATCGATGATTGAAGATCTTCTTGCATTTCATTTAACGTGTCAGCCAAATGGCCCCGATATGGGACGAGCATTTGTTTACCTTCAACGTTTTTATGTTCGCCTTTTTGTGTTTCACTGGCAGAACCATAATATTGTTTGTAAGTTTTGCCGTCAATTTTGATAATGTTACCGGGTGATTCTTGATGACCAGCAAGCATTGACCCAATCATAACCATGGCTGCACCAAACCGGATTGACTTGGCGATATCACCGTTAGTTCGCACGCCACCATCCGCGATGATTGGTTTTCTAGCAGCTTTTGCACACCAACGTACGGCGGCAAGTTGCCAACCGCCCGTCCCAAAGCCAGTTTTGACCTTAGTGATGCAGGCTTTACCAGGACCCACGCCGACTTTAGTGGCATCCGCACCCGCATTTTCCAAATCACGGACAGCTGCAGGAGTCGCCACATTGCCAGCGATGACAAAACTAGTAGGCAAGACCTGTTTGATATGCTTGATCATCTCGATCACGCTATCAGCATGGCCGTGTGCGATATCAATTGTGATATATTCGGGGACAATTTTAGCTGTAGCGAGTTCATCAATAAAATCATGTTCACTCGGTTTAACGCCAACGGAAATCGACGCAAATAGTTTTTGATCATGCATGGTTTCAATGAAAGCTCGCCGCGTTTCAGGCGCAAATCGGTGCATGATATAAAAATAATCATTGCTGGCGAGCCATTTGGCTAAATCGTCATTGATCACGGTTGCCATATTGGCTGGAACCACGGGAATCTTAAACCGACGATTGCCAAGCGCGACGGTCGTATCGGCTTCTGAGCGACTGTTGATGACACATTTGTTCGGAATTAATTGAATATCTTCGTAATCAAAAATCTCCATGGGTCAAACACTCCTTTAAACTAGTCCCAGATGTTGTGGTTAAGCACATTCGTTTGTTCACGATCGGGGCCAACTGAGAAAGTCGCGATCTTAACGCCGACCAAGTCTTCGATGCGTTGCAAATACTTTTGGGCATTAAGGGGTAATTCATCCCAAGTTTTAACGCCGGTGATATCTTCATCCCAACCGGGTAATTCGTCGTAAATTGGTTTGCAAGCTTCGAGTTCTTTAAGACTGGCTGGATAATGATAGATCTTTTCGCCATTTAAATCATAAGCGGTACAGATTTTGATGGTTTTTAAGCCGGTTAACACGTCCAAGCAGTTCAAGCTAAGGTGTGTTAAGCCAGAAACGCGTTTGGCATGGCGTAACACAACGCTATCAAACCAGCCAATTCGCCGTGGCCGCTTAGTGACGGTACCATATTCATGCGCAGTTTCACGGATGAAGTTTCCAACTTCGTCAAAGAGTTCCGTTGGGAAAGGCCCATCACCGACACGTGACGTATAGGCTTTTAAAACACCGACACAGTTATCGATCTTAGAAGGTCCGACGCCACTACCAATCGTCACGCCCCCAGCAACGGGGTTAGATGAGGTCACGTAGGGGTAGGTTCCTTGGTCAATATCGAGCATGACCCCTTGGGCGCCTTCAAATAAGACCCGTTTGCCAGCATCGAGCGCATCGTTGATGACCACTGAAGTGTCGGTCACAAATGGTTTCAATTGTTGACCATAGTTATAGTAGTCTTCAAAAATATCTTCAAATTTAAGGGGTTCCAAATCATATAACTTGGTGATGATTTGGTTCTTTTCTTTTAAGTTACGTTTTAATAGTTGTGCAAAAGTATCCTTGTCGAGTAAATCGGCAATCCGAATCCCGATCCGTTCGGCTTTATCCATGTAAGCTGGGCCAATCCCTTTATTGGTCGTCCCAATCTTGCCACCGGCTTTTGACTTTTCTTGGGCGCCGTCCAAGACGATATGGTAAGGCAAGATGACATGGGCACGGTTAGAAATACGTAAGTTATCTGGTTGAACACCGTTATCACGTAAATATTGAAGTTCTTCAACAAGTGATTTTGGATTGACCACGACACCGTTACCGATAATACTTAACTTATCATGGAAGAAAATACCAGATGGAATCAACCGTAATTTGAAAGTCTTACCATTAAATACGATGGTGTGGCCGGCGTTATCGCCACCTTGGTAACGTGATACCACATCTGCTTCCTGACTTAAAAAGTCCGTGATCTTTCCTTTACCTTCATCGCCCCATTGGCTACCTACTACTACGACTGATGCCATATTTTCCACCTCATTAAATTATTTTAATTATGAATGATTAATAGCAGTGAGTGGCCAAACGTTCACCACTCCAACAGGAATGAGTATAGCAATTTTGACGGCCAAACGCAAGTCTAAACCCGAATGTTCTTGATTTGATAGTTAATAAACGTTCATAGTTACTTGAAAATCAGTCCCTTAAATCGGTTGCAAGTTGCAAAGCAATGAAAAACAAGTGTAATTTTTCATTGTTCGGTCCTATGATTCGATAGGGGGATATGATATAATAATGTTCGTGTTTTGTTGGTAAATCAGTAAATAGAAATGAGGATTAGCAATGATTGATCGTTATACGCGGCCCGAGATGGGCAAAGTGTGGTCCCTGGAAAACCAGTACCAAGCTTGGTTGGAAGTTGAAATTGCTGCCGATGAAGCCTGGGCTGAATTAGGCAAGATTCCAGCAAGTGATGTCGCTAAGATTCGTGAAAATGCTAAGTTTGATGTTGACCGGATTGCGGAGATTGAAGCCGTAACCCATCATGACGTGGTCGCTTTTACCCGCGATGTTTCCGAATCACTCGGTGACGAACGTAAATGGGTCCATTATGGGTTAACCAGTACTGATGTGGTCGATACTGCGCAAGGCTATCGCTTAAAGCAAGCCAATGCGATTATTCGCCAAGATTTACAAGATTTACGAGCAACGTTAGCGCAACAAGCTAAAAAATATAAATATACCGTCGAAATGGGCCGGACACATGGTGTTCACGCCGAACCAACGACCTTTGGACTGAAGTTGGCGCGGTGGTATTCAGAAATCAATCGGGATATCGAACGTTTTGAACATGCAGCTGCCGGAGTTGAAGCGGGTAAAATTAGTGGTGCCGTGGGGACATTCGCCAATATTCCACCGTTTGTCGAAAAATTTGTCTGTGATAAATTAGGAATTCGCGCGCAAGAAATTTCGACCCAAGTTTTACCACGTGATTTGCATGCCGAATACGTCGCGACACTGGCTTTGATTGCCACGAGTATCGAAGTTTTCGCCACAGAAATTCGTGGCTTACAGAAATCTGAGACACATGAAGTTGAAGAATTCTTCAATAAAGGTCAAAAAGGTTCTTCTGCTATGCCACATAAGCGCAACCCAATTGGGTCAGAAAATGTCACTGGTTTAGCACGGGTGATTCGCGGTCATATGTTAACGGCGTATGAAGATGTGCCATTATGGCATGAACGTGATATTTCACATTCCTCCGCTGAACGAATCATTTTACCAGATACGACGATCTTAACGGATTACATTTTAACGCGGATCAATAAGATTATTGGGACGTTGACTGTTTTCCCAGAACGGATGAAGCAAAATATGGATGCGACTTATGGCTTAATTTATAGCCAACGGGTCTTGTTGAAGCTGATTGATACTGGGATGTCACGTGAAAGTGCCTACGATTTGGTACAACCTTTGACGGCGAAATCATGGGACGAACAGCTCCAATTCAAGCCATTAGTTGAAGGCAACGCAGAGATTCGTCAACATTTGGATCAAGATGCCATCGACGACGCGTTCGATTATCATTACCATTTACGACATGTGGATGATATCTTTAAACGTTTAGGATTAGATGATTAATCATCGTTAGTGTTAGGAGTCTCGCTTAGTGAGTTTGCTAAGTGGGGCTTTTTTCGTGTAAAGGCCTTAATTTAACGGTAATACCGTGAATTAAGGCCTTTTTGTGCTATTAATTTATTAATATCTCGATTATCATATACTTGTGGTTACAGGGGGAGTAAACACATGTTACGAAAAATAAAATGGCTGGGTGTGTTACTGAGCTTGGCGCTATTATTGGGGAGCTTGACCGCGTGTGACGAGCGTAATCCAGAGGTTTTAAAGAGTGAAAAATGGCGGTTAGTCGTTGTCACACCTGAAGCCCGGACACTTGGTCGCGCAAGCTTTACGCCAACTCAAATTAAAGTGAGTCCGCCATCGGGATCACCAGTGTGTTGGTCTTATTATTTCAATTCGGATGATGATCTGGTGATTCAGGCCGGTCGTTACGCGGGGACTTATGTGCTCAATAATCAGGCCAAAGATTTTCAATTGATTCCAATTAAAGACGCCACACAAACGCTGGAGATTCAGCGACTTAAAAAGTAAGAAGGGGTTTTAATGCAAGCATTAATTGCCATTGATTCATTTAAAAATTCAATGACCAGTATTCAAGCTAACCAGACCGTAGCGACGGCATTCGCTGAACATGACATTCAGTCACAACAGATCGCCATTGCGGATGGTGGGGAAGGCACGGTCGCGGCATTTTTGGCGAACGAACCCGGCGGCGAAACGGTTACCGTGGACACTGTCGATGTTGCTCAGCGGCCCATTCAAGCAACCTATGGCTATTTTCCAACAAAACACTTAGCCGTGATTGAAGTTGCGGTAGCTTCGGGTATTCAATTCTTAGATGAGTCATTGCCGCCAGCTAAGACGAACACCTATGGCACTGGGCTAATCATCAAAGCCGCCATTGCGCATGGTGCACGGAAAATTATTATCGGTTTAGGTGGTAGTGGCACGGTGGATGGTGGTGCTGGCATTTTGCGTGCCCTGGGCTATCGATTCTATGATGAGCAACAAAATGAGTTAATGATGGTTGGCGCTGATTTGGCACGCGTGGTCAAAGTTGATCAGACCGCCGTTTTACCGAGTTTGGCCACAGCTCAATTCATCAATGCCTCAGATGTGACCAATCCATTAACTGGTGAACAGGGTGCCGCGGCGATTTTTGGCCCGCAAAAAGGGTTAGCAACTGCCAATGTTGGTGAATATGATCATGCAATGCAAAATTATATGCGTGTCGTTACTGGACAAGTGAGCGATCATTTAGGTGATGGTGCGGCCGGTGGTATCGGATTTGCCTTACGCCACTTTTTGGGGGCGCAGGTTAAATCAGGCTTCAAGCTGATTGCTGAAATCAGTCAGTTGGCGGCTACTGTTCAACAAGTTGATTTTGTGATTTCAGGCGAAGGCCAAGTAGATGACCAAAGCTTCATGGGTAAAGTGCCAATTCAGATTAGTGAACTGGCCCAAAAAGCCGGTAAGCCGTGTTACTTATTGGTCGGTAATCAAAAAGGCGCTAATCAAGCTTTTGCCGAACATGGCGTGACGGCTGTTTTGCCCATTGTCGATCACGTTTCGACGTTGGCTGAAGCGATGCAACAAGGACCGACTAACCTTGCCAAAATGGCGGATCGATTAGCACGGGTGTTAGCAGCCAATCACTAAAATAAGTCAGTTGCAGCCAGTTGGTTGTTACTGATTTTTTATTGACATTTTTAAAATAGTGTAGCATACTACATTGCTGAAGGGAGTTGATGTAATGGCCGAAGAATTTTTTTTAAACAGTTTAGGCCAACAGCTAAAGGTTTTGAATGTTCTCGTGGAAAAAGCGATGAATAATGGGCTCAAACAGTTGGGTCTCAACTTAACTGGGACGCAGGTTGGGGTCTTGTTGATGGTGCAACGACGGGCACCCATGACGCAAAAACAAATTGAATTGGCGCTGAAATTAAGTCATCCCACGACTCGTGGTATTGTGAAACGTTTAGTGACGACGGGACTGGTTCAGACTAGGCCTCAAGTGGCTGATCAACGGCAAATTGTATTGACCTTAACGGTGACCGGTCAAACTCTGATGGCTAATTACGCTGAGCAACTCCAAGCACAAGTGGCGCGTGTTGAGGAACAATTGCTGGCAAACTTAACGGCAGCAGATCGAGTATCGTTACAGCATTTGTTGACTCAAATGATTCAAAATATGAGCTAGCCTCGATACGAGGCTATTATTTTTAATACAAAGTGTAGCTAGCTATACTAAATGGGAGGAATTTTAATGATAACAATCAATTCGAGTAAATCGAAACGCAATAGTATGCTGGCGGTGTTGCTTATCGGCGCCTTCACCATGTTATTGACCGAAACATTTTTCAACAATGCACTACCAACAATCATCAAAATTTTTGCGGTCAGTCAATCGACAGCGCAATGGGTCAGTACTGGTTATCAACTAGTGGTGGGACTGATGATTCCAATTTCTGCCTGGGTCTTTCACCGGTTTAATACGCAATGGACTTTTCTGACACTGTCAGTAGTTTTTCTATTAGGCTGTATTTTAGGCTTTTTAGCGCCAAATTTTGGCTGGTTATTGGCTGGTCGTTTGATTCAGGCCATTGCGGCCGGTTCCATGATTCCGTTGATTCAAAATGTGGTTCTGATGCTTTATCCAGAACAAAGCCGTGGGACGGTGATGGGGATGATTGGGCTAGTGGTTGCGTTTGGTCCTGCTCTTGGACCGACTGTTGGCGGATGGATTATTGATACTTGGGGATTAGAATGGCTTTCTGGCGTGCTGATTCCGCTCGTAATTCTTTTGATCGTTGCAGCAGTAATTTGGGTTCGACCGGTAGTGATACCTGAAAATACCCAAGTGGATTGGCTGTCAATTACAGAATCATCGATTGGGTTTGCAGCCATATTATATGGGTTTTCGATGATTGGTAATATTGGTGGTGTCAGTGTTGGCAGTCTATTGTGGCTAGTGGTTGGAATCGTGGTTTTGATTGGATTTGTTCATCGCCAGTTGACGATTGCTGAGCCACTGATTAATTTAACGGTATTCAAAAATTGGACTTTTAGTTTAACGACTATTCTGAGTGCGTTGAGCAACATTGCGTTATTAGGGGTGGAATTGGTATTGCCGCTGTATCTGCAACGGGTTCATAGCTTATCCGCCTTAACTTCAGGCTTACTGTTATTACCAGGCGCGTTGTTAGAAGGATTAATTAGTCCGATTGCCGGTAAATTATATGACCGTTTTGGCATCAAACCGATCTCTTTGATTGGTTTTGGAATTATTGCGGTGGGTACTTTGCCAATGTTATTTTTCACGCCCCAAACGGCTCTCGTGATCGTTGCAGTGGCGTATGCATTTCGGATTATCGGTGTTGCCACTGTGATGATGCCGACCTTCACGGAAGGATTAAATGCGTTACCTAATGAGCTTTCTGTTCATGGCAATGCCGCATCATCGACGGTTCGGCAAATTTCTGGTTCTTTAGGAACGGCGCTATTGATGATGATGGTGGCCTTTGGGACTAACAGTCATGCTAGTGCGTCGCTCTCGACTGTGGCCCAATTGAATCACGGTTACTGGTTCTCGTTTTTGATGGCCTTTCTAATGGCAGTCGCAGGTTTTATCCTGTCATTTTGGCTGAAAGCAAAACATACTGTTCGTTAAAATAACCCACTTTCCAGGTCAGTCTTTGACTGGAAAGTGGGTTATTTTTAGTCGGTTAAATAGCGTTTGAGAAAAGCATCAACGTGTTTTTGATATTCGGCTGGGTCAATCCAAAAACTTTCCGCGTGGGTCGCGTTTGGAACTTCCCACAGTTCTTTGGAACCGCCAGCGGCTTGATAGTTTTTCTTCAACATCCAACTCGGGACGTAAACGTCTTTATCCCCGTGAATGAAGAAGATTGGTCGCTTATTATGTCGTAGTTGTTCGACAGAACTAACGTCACTCAAAAAATAGCCCATCCGGTGTCGATTGATAAAGCTGACGATTGGCACGAACGGGTATTTAGGTAAGTGAAATTGGCGTTTGAGTAAATAAGCCAATTCTTCTTCGATACTGGTGTAGCCGCAATCGGCGATAATGGCCTTAACTTGGTTTGGCAGGTTTTCACCACTCATCATTTCAACGGTGGCACCACCCATGCTGACGCCGAATAGTACGATTTCAGCTTGTGACCCGGTTTGGTGGCAGACTTGATCGATCCAGCCTAAATAGTCCCGGCGATCTTGCCACCCAAAGCTAATGTATTGACCAGCACTGCCACCATGTCCTCGATCGTCAGGCAGCAGGACGTTGTAGCCCATATTATGGAACATATAAGCATAATTCGCCATCGTTTCACCATCACCTTTGTAGCCATGGGAAACGATGACTGTGCGGCGGCTGGTATTTTTTGCTGGCACATATTTGGCAACCAAACGGTTGGCTTCATCATCAAGATTAAGTTGCCAAGTTTGAGCGGGCTGGCGATGCAGCCAGTCCACGTATGACCAGTAAGCGTCGGCGTACTTTTGTTTGTCCGCGGAAGTTTCAGGGACGTAGTCGACCCGTTTGAAAGCAAAGTTATATAACTTTTCACTCGCGATTAAGGTTGCCGAAAATAAGGCAATCGGGGTCCCAAGAACGGCGACCCAACTCCGTTTTTTCATAAGATCAACTCCTTAAGTTTTTACAGGTTAATGATACGCCCTAGTGATTTGAGTTTGCAACCTTTCTGAAAATGCGACGTCGATGATTGAGAGTGTAATAAAAAAACCATCGCTTTACGCGACGGCAAAAGGAGTAGTTCGTTTCGTTAGGTTGGAGTGCCTAACGAGACTATTTTCATTAACTTTGGAGGAGTAAATGAAAAAGATATGGTGCTTGAGTGACAAGGTCAATCACCATATTATTAGTATACCCGTTTGATAGTTAAAAGGTAAGCGTCATGACTAGTAAGTTTACTTAATTGTAAGGTTTGCTAAAAACAGGTGGTAAATTGAACAGTTTAGGCCAAAAAGGCGCCAAAAAACCACCGTATCGGGGAATACGGTGGAAAAAGGAGTAGGGTAAACATGCGATGGGGAGTCGCATGTCACTATGAATTTCATTACTTTGGAGGAGTAAATGAAAAATTTTAGGTTGTGTTATAGCTCGTTGAGGTGTTCCTCAATTGCTATGATGCTATCATAACCAGACCGTGTGAAGAATATGTGAATGAATCAATTCAATGTGGTGAAGAATTCCCTAAGCATTTGTTAAGCCCCTAATCATTATCGCGATGACCGCCGAATAGCAGGACTAGTCGAAGCAGTTGTAGGAAAGTTGAGAGTGCACCTGCGACATAGGTTAACGCTGCGGCAATCAGCACTTTACGCACCATGGGAACTTCGTCATGAGTGAGTACTTGACCGTCAGATAGAATTTTTAAGGCGCGCCGCGAAGCGTTGAATTCGACTGGTAAAGTCACTAATTGAAAAAGTAAGGCCAGTGAAAAGAGCAAAATGCCTAGGTTGATCAAAGCTTGGTTGTAACTTAATAAGACGCCGACAATAATAATTGGTAGCGATAGGGTAGAACCTAGATTAGCCGCCGGGACTAAGGCAGTTCGTAAACGCATCGGCCAGTAATTGACATGGTCTTGGACAGCATGGCCGCATTCGTGAGCTGCTACCCCAATCGCTGCTACAGAAGTTGAATTGGCAGTCGACTCTGACAAACTCAATACTTTGGTCTGACCGTTGTAGTTATCGGTCAGATCACCACTAATGCCTTGCACACCGACATCGGTAATTCCTGATTGTGACAAAATGAAGCGCGCGGCAGCCGTGCCGGTAGTCGTGGATTGACTCCGGTACCGATCATAGTGGCGAAAAGTCCGGTTCACATAACTAGAAGCTGCCATAGAGAGGGCTAAACCAATGATGACCAGTAAATATGTGGGATCGAAAAATGAATAGAACAAAAAGAACGCCTCCTTAGAAGTTTGATTGTTAAGGGGTATTTTATCAGAGTGGTTGGGCTTTGTGAATAAGAATCGTATCGTCAACCAACTTGAATCAGTGGTCAAAAAAACCATCGTATCGGGGAAAGTACGGTGGTTGAAAGGAAGTAAATTAAGTTAGGTTGTGTTTAAGCTAATTTCATTTCTTGGAGTGGTAAATGAATTAAGTTAGTGATCACTCAGGAATGGGAAGTTCCTCAATGACTATGAACACAGTATAGCGAGGACTTTTGAAGAAAGTATGATGCTGAAAAGCTGAAATTGTGATCTTGGATTGAAATAAGTTAGACCTGGAGTTGATGGGTTATTACTATCGCAAAGTTAGGAGGTTCAGCTTGGGACACCTGGCTAATTCTAGACACGGTTCACGACAATTCATGATGCCAAATGTGGAACAAAAAACCACCGTATCGGGGAATACGGTGGAAAAAGGGAAGAAATTAGGTTGTCTACACACATTAATTCATTACTTTAGGGGGAGTAATTGAATTCTAAGTTAGGGAGGTCATCAAGAAACGGGGAATTCCTTAATGACTATGGATACAGTATAGCGGCGGGCCGTGAAGAAAGTATGATGTCATCGCGCTAAAGTCGTGATTTTGAGTTGAAAAAAATTAAGCCATTTTAGTAACGGCGTGTATTCGTTTTACAAAGTTTATAATCAAATTCATTAGATTGCTTCGTTATGAAAGCTCCTAAACGTTGTGATATCAGTCTTTTGACTGGTGTGCCATCCGAACCATGCTATAATTGCTGGCAAAACAACTTGAAAGTGTGATTCTAAATGACCATCAAAATCGTAACAGATTCATCGGTACAATTAACCGCTGCCGAGATTAAGCAATATGATATTCAGATTGTGCCCTTATTAGTCGGCTTTGGCGGCGAATTAGCCCCGGATACGACTATTTCACGCGCTGATTTTGATCGCCAAATGGCAGCCAGTGATCTTTTACCAACAACCAGCCAGCCACCGATTGGTGAATTTGTGACCTGCTATGATAACTTGACCGCTGATGGGAGCCAGGTCTTATCGTTACATATTACAGAAACCCTCAGTGGTACCGTTAATGCGGCGCGTCAGGCGGCCCAGTTAGCGAGTGGTCAAGTGACCGTTGTGGATTCTAAGTCTGCGGATCGGGGGATGGCCTTTCAAGTTCTGACGGCGGCACGGATGGCACACGGTGGTGCCGATATGGCAACTATTCTAGCTAAGATTGCGGTGATTCGACAACAGACCCATGTTTATTTGTTTGTCGATACGCTAGATAATTTGGTCAAAGGTGGTCGTGTCCCCAAGATTGCCGGTGTTGTGACTAATTTGATCAAATTGAAATTTGTTTTTGAATTAGTGGATGGCAAGTTGAAATTATATACACGTGGTCGTGGGAAGAAAGCACTGATTAAAGCGCAGACGCAAATTTTAAATGAGTTAGCCGATACGACTCGGGTTGAAGCGGCCGGCATCTCATATGTGGGCGATGATCAAGTCCCGGCGGCACCACGTAAATTGATGCAGGAAGTGGCGCCACAAGCGGATTTGTTGGTCGCACGCACTAGCCCAATTATTGCGACTCATACGGGAGTCGGTGCGTACGCTTTGATGCTTTATGTCGTGGATTAGCGACTTATTGAACAAAAAACTATTAATTTGTCCTTTAGTTTGCTATAATTAAAACATAATATTTTTAGAGCCGTGTTGGCGCACTGTTCTGAGCCTAACCACCATTTTAATGATGACTAGACCCGGATGGGTGCGCTATTTTTTTGACACTTTTTCCCACGTAGAAGAAAGGTGGAAAACTTTTTGACATATCTTCTCAATAATCCATTCTTTGGCATCGGGTTAACCGTGCTGGTGTATGGGATTGGCGAGTATTTGTATCATAAGACGAATCGTTTTGTATTATTCCAACCATTATTTTTTGGAATGTTGCTCGGGATTGGTTTGCTGGTATTGATTGCGTCGGCCCTGCGAGCACCATTGCACAAAGTTTACGAAGCCTATCAAATCGGTGGCGATTGGTTATTCTGGTTTGTTGCCCCCGCGACGGTTTCGTTTGCCGTCCCATTATATAAACGAAATGATATTTTTAAAAAGCATTGGGATGTTATCTTGATGGCCTTATTCTTGGGGTTACTACTGTCCTTATTTGGTATTTATGGGGTATCTCAGTTGATGGGCTTGACGGATGAAGCGCTAGGCGCCATGTTGGTTCAAGCGGCAACAACTGCCATTGCGTTACCGGTTGCTGAATCGGTCGGTGGTGATCAAGCGATTGCGGCCTTTGCCGTTATTTTAAATTCTGTCCTGATTTATGCCTTGGGTGATCATTTTATCCGCTGGTTCAAACTGCACAAAAATCCGTTGGGTGCAGGGTTAGGTTTTGGTATCGCTGGGAATGCTGTCGGGGCGACTAAAGCGATTGAAGTTAGTGAAGCTGCTGGCGCAACTGGCGCGATCGCCTTTGTTGTTGCAGGAATCTTGGTGAACTTCATGGTACCAAGCTTTGCTCACTTAGTTGGTTTAGGATAGGAGGCGTATATGAAAAAAGCAAAATTTATTAAGCAAATTATGATCTATGGTGTGATTTTATTGGTCAGTAGTTTGATTTCAGAATTAGTCAATCAGATTTGGCCGGGCTTCCCAATGCCGCCAGCCTTGATTGGGATGATCTTGCTCTATCTATTATTAACGTTGAAGATCGTGAAGTTAGAACAAGTCGAAGGCGTCAGTAACTTCTTCGTGCAGATCATCAGTTTGATTTTCATTCCGTCTGGAGTCGCACTAGTAACGAAACTTGATGTGTTAAAGGCTGAGGGCGTCCAGATTATTATCGTAATTATTGTCTCAACGTTAATGCTGTTGCTCTTTACTGCTGGGATAGCATGGGTTTTAGTACAAGTGAAGGAACGTTTGATGGCTCGCCGTCATCAAGTGGAAGTAGAAGAAGATTAAACATAAGGTTAGTTAGGTCCGGGTGGTGTTGAATTTACCGTATGGGTAGATTAAGCACCAGTCGGATTTAATACTTTTTATGGTGAAACAGTTGTTATTAGTGTTTTAAGGTACGGCATTAATTGTCCGTCTCCGTTGGCCAGCACGTTTGCTGTGGGGCAAACTCGTAGTCAAAGACCGGTCTGCAGGGCGCTTTCAAGCCGAAATCCACGTCTTAAAAGTTGACCAGACACTAACCTGGGGTCAGTTCGCCCAGCTAAGTGTCTCGACACGGCAAACGTGCTGGGCAACTCCGACGTTAATAGCGAAGCCAGAACCTGACAAAAAACCAATTAGTATTAGAAGTGCTATTTAGTACAGGACAGGCTGGATGATGCTCAGTGGTGAAGTTTTCCTTTGCTGGTGAATTTCCAGCTTAGGAAAAGCCCGGCTTGTGAGACTGCCTTTTGGCTCACAAACGTAGCCACCACGTTCCAGCATCAATCCAGACCAACCGGAACGGCAAGCTGCACAAAAAAAGCCACCACATCAAGGATGCAGTGGTCAAGGAGTAGGAAACATCAAAGTGGGGGCTTTGATGAACCCCATTCATAAGACTTGGGGGAGTCTATGAATGAATGTGATTGTTAATCGGTATTATGGCAGCAACACCGACCACAATCTAAAAACTAAAGAATATTAATGATTGATAGTTGGTTACACACTTTCTATCAATCTGCGACTATTATAATTGCAAACGCTACCGGCTGCAACTAATTGCGCTGGGAGATTAATCTAATTTGATTCGCGGCTGAAAATCTTCAGCGAATAATCCCATACTATAGAGGTCGTAACGTTCCCCGTCACGCTTGACGGCAAGCTTGTTTGTGCCTTCAAATTCGAAGCCGCTATTTTGGTAAACGGCGATCGCGGAATGGTTAGTTGCGATGACGTCCAAACAAACTTTGTATAAGTTTAATTCATTGAATCCATAATTCAGTATTAAATTTAGTGCTTCGGTCCCGTAACCTTGTCCACGGTCACTGGGGTCGCCGATGGCAATGGCAAGTTGGGCAATCTGGTTTGACCATTCGATGTTATAAAGGGTAATGAACCCTAATAAGCGGTCATCTTCTTGACTACGAACATGAAAATAGAATTCGGTGTTTCGATCAATGTTACGATAAGTTTGTTCTAATTCTTCGCCAGAAAGTGGACGGGCAGGGGCGGTGTCAAGATTGCGTAAAAACTCGCCTGCGGTATACCAATCACTGATTTCATCAAAATCTTCGGGTTGTGGAACGGCTAAAGTCACGCGTGGCCCAGCTAAAATATTTTTCAAAGTAAATTCCTCACTTATTAAACAGATACTCTTATCATAGCTCACTCAACAAAAAAGCACTACTAACGGAATGTTTACATTTATTTTACAGATTAGCTTGTCGAAACTTTACGTCCAATTAGTATGCTTGAGTTAACCATTTGGTGAATATTAGAGTAGAGAAGTGATAGGATGCAACGGTTGCATATAATTCAGATTTCGGATACGCATTTAACGCCCCACGGTCAAATGCCAGCCCATCATCAAAATATTGATCCCTGGATGAAACTGACGGCCATCATTCAGGATATTCGGACTTTACCATATCAGCCAGATTTGATCGTGTTTACAGGTGATTTAATTCATAGTGGGTCTGCGGATGATTACCAACGACTACACGGGGTTGTGCATATGATGAAGGATGAGTTCAATTGCCATGTCCGAGTAATTCTCGGCAATCATGATACACGCCAAGCCTTTTATGAAGGTTATTTACCAGCTGATCCTGGACCATATTATGCCAATCGGATGCGTATTGGTAATAATGATTTTTATTTTTTAGATTCAAAAATTGATGGCTATGAAGCCGGCTGGTTGCCAACTGCGCAATTACAATGGCTTGGCAAGCATTTACGTCAGGCACCTACTAAACGGGCCTTTCTTTTCCTACATCATCCGTTAGATGGTGCGCCTATGGAAAATATGCACTATGCAATTTTACAAAACACTCCGGAATTGTTGTCAGCGCTCCGTGGTCACAATATTGGTGGCGTCTTTTCTGGACACGTTCATTTCCCAACCAGTTATTTGAATGGGGATAGTATTTTGAATGTCGTTGCCGGCTCTGCTTCATTTGATATTGATTGTACGGACCCACAATTACATGAGATTCGAGAAAGTAGTAGTTATCAGATTATTACGGTTGATCGTGGTCAAGTCGGAGTAACGACGCGTCAGTTACTACAGAACGCGCCCGTTTTAGACACATTACAAATTCCCTCAACCCGTTTTTTAACCAAACGACCGGCAAATTTGTAGCACTGTTAGCGTTTACATTAACAATCACGTATAATGAAGATAAATGTAAAAGGGGGCTTTTGAAATGTTCAAACATTGTCACTTGCACCATCAGCAGCGTCCCAAATTATCACGCCGAGTTCGTCAACAAATCGCACCAGTCGCAGCTTTTGAGTTCGTTGCGTCTAGTATTGCGATTACAGATATTATTCGCGCCAAATCAGTTCGTCGTGGCCACAAGATTGGTTGGCTTTTACTAGCCTTTGTGCAACCGATTGGACCTTGGTTATACTTCATGTTTGGTCAAACACGAGATTAATCGTTTAAATAATGGGAGCTGCCAGAGCTGGTGGCTCTTTTATTAGGCCTAAAAATGCTTCATCGTTGTCTAAACATTTTGTGATTGAATAAATTCTATATTGTGATATATTGAGCCTGTGGGTGATCACACGTTTTGTAGCAACTTTTAACCTTTAACAAGATTGGTCAGAATATTGTTTTGAAGCAACGGGTGGGGTGTTAATGATGTCAAAAGAAATACCTAAAGCAGTCAAGGTTTGGATGGGTGCTAATCTAATGCAGATCGAGTTTGATAATGGTCAAACAAGATTTATGAGAACACACTATATTGATAATTATGTTTCTGCTTGGTCACCTAAAAAGGGCAAAGGGAAAAGACTTAATTTGTTTATTCCACCAACATGGGAATGGCAGGGTAACCATGCGCACATTGAAAAGGACGGGACAGTCGTCCTTTTTGAAAAAGATCGTTATACACCCAAAGAGCTTTGGGAGAATAGCAAAGATCAAATTAATTTAGTATCTGGCATAAAGTGAATTGAAACCAAAAAGCTCATCCAAATTTTCATTTTAAAGAAAATTCGAATGAGCTTTTTTAGCGGCCAATACAAAAATGTTTTAGTAGAAGACTGACATTAAATGAGCCACTTAACGCCTAACCCGTACTATGGTCGGCTTTTATCTTATTCAGTATGACTCAAATTTAATCGTTGTAACTCGCTTTTATGGTGTATTCCAAGTTTGGCCTGGCATTCAGGACAGAGACCATAAACTTCCATATTGTGACCAGTGACTAAGTAACCAGAAAGTCTGGCAGCGGTCGTATCGATCCCACTTAAATCTGGTTCGAAAACGTCAGTAATTTTACCGCAATTTTCGCAAACAACATGGTAGTGAGGCCGGCCAAAGAAATCATAATGAGTTCCGGCATCCCCATTTTGTAATTCGATCACAATACCCAGATCAACGAACAGCTTTAAGGTGTTATAAACCGTCGCCAAGCTTAAATTGGGCAGTTGAGATTCCAAGGCTTGATAGATAGTCTCGACTGAAGGATGGTTATGGTGAGTAACGAGGTAAGTCAGAATGATCTGACGCTGCGGGGTTACCCGAATTTTGTGATCCTTTAATTGTTGCAAGGCTTGCGTTAACATATCTTCTGCCACGACGCGGTTCCTCCTTTGCTAAGATTCAACCCTATTAAACCACACTTATTAGAAGGATTCCAATTTAGAAACGTTATTAGTAAAAACTTTTTGATAATCTTAACTATCAACAGTCAAAATAAAACCAGTTCCGTTTTTTCAGGAACTGGTCTTTAGTGTTTATCTGGTGTGGGTTGTTTGAGTGCTTCGTCCAAAACGGCTGTTTGAGACCAGACGAGCAGTTGTGCTTGTACATTTTCAAGAATCTTCATACCCAGCTGATAGTCGCGTTCAGAGCCAATGCTATTGAAACTCAACGTGCAAGTTCCGGCAAAAGTACTGGCGGCAATTTCCATAGTGGGTGTCGTTCGAAAAGCCCCAGAAAAGACACAATTGACAACGGTTAGGCCATGAAATTGCAACCGTTGCTGATCGACAACTCCAAAGTTTGTGTAAGTCAGGGGTTGTTGCGCGAGCCAACGCTTGGTCAATTTACGCATTAAACTGACCGGCATCGTATGATTCATTTTTTGTAGGTTAGTGAGCCGGTACAAAAAGGCTGCATGGGTGCGCTCGGTGGCAAGCAAATCATGGACGTGTTGAACGAGCGCTGAAAACGGTGCATCGACATCAACTTTAACGTTGAGATAAACCGCCCCTGTTAAATTCGCGATCCGAATCGTATTGGTTTCTTCTTCAGCAAAGTGGCGGAAATTAATTGGGCATGGCAACGTGATCGTTGTGTGCCCTGTCAACACTTGCAAGGCTTTGGCGTAAGCTGCTAAGATTGCTTCAGTAATGCCGACATCTTGAGCTTTAGCCACCCGTCGGACGCGCATGAATTGTTTACTAGTCAGCATAATGTGGCCAACATGGCGCAAATTCATGCCTTGATAGTGGGGTAATTTAACGGCATTCAAAGGTAATTCAGAGTGGTGATTGGGCCGCTGAAATTGGCGTTGTAGTTGCGACATGATTGGACGCAAGCGCCGTTCATTCGTCAATTCTGATAGATCATCGTGATTATAAGCCTGTGATAACAAGTATAAGTATTCTTTGAAGCCAACACTATCAGTGAGTAGGTGGCTCATGAATGCCTGCAAAACATCGTATTGATCATGATGAATGACAAATAGACGCAGTTGCGGGCCAGTTTTAAAATTAAAGTCAAAATTTTCAGGACTATACGGACTTTGAGCTTCAATCACAATATCATTCGCTTGCTGATTGATGACTTCAAAGCGATTATGATCTGCTTGATAGTGCGCAAAAATTTCGGGGACAATTTGCGCAGTTGATAGCACCGCAGCTTTGAGGCGTTCCACATCGATCTTACTAGAAAAAACCAGCCGTGATCGCATTAAAGGCGCGGTGGTATCTGTTAGCAACATATTTACAAAATCTAGTACTTCACCACGATAATACACAGATAAAACCCCCGATCAAATTCTCTAATAAACAGTATAACAGACTAGGTATGTGTGGGATGCGTGGAAGGGTTTGTTTTGAAAAAAGTTAATAAACTGACTGCTTGGATGTCGTGTAATGGCTGTTGGTTACTTTTTGCGTGTTTCGTCCAATTTATGTCTTGCAACCCAGATAGTTGTTGATTTCCGCCTTACCGGTTGGCAGTTTTTAGGGCTGGAACGTGATGGGCACGTTTCCGAGCCACAAAGCGGTCTCGAAAGCCGGCCTTTATCTAAGCCACCAGCAACCCACTGCTGACTAAGATAAATTTCATCACTGAGCCCTAAAAGCTGCCAACCTCACGGCTAACTAAAAGGTAAATTTGATTTTCCTGTTAGTTAAGTAGCTGAAAAGTAAATCCAGATAGAACTACCACCAATTTTGATTAGTCATTGTCCCTTTAATCCACTAAAATAATGAACCAATTGTCCGTCTTTCTTGGTCAACTCGTTCATCGTGAGGCAGTACTTGCGACTAGAAGCATTGGTAATCTTAATGTTCCTCAGATCCAATTGATATTGAGATCACTAATTAGCGCAGGGCGGGCTGGATGATGCTCAGTGGTGAAATTTCTCTTTGCTGGTGATTTTCCAGCTTAGAGAAAGCCCGGCTTGTGAGACCGCCCTTTGGCTCACAAACGTGGCCACCACGTTCCAGCATCAGTCCAGACCAACCGAAGCGGAAATTTTGCACCCATTAATCCTCAGTTAGTGTCTAGTAGTGAATCCTAACTAACTTGCTCAATAAGTTACAAAAATTCTGAAAATACTTGAAAACGGTTCCGCCCGTAGCGTTAAAAAGGGGTATACTTAAGTTAAATACAGCTTAAAGGAGTGTCCAGAACATGAAAATTGTTGCGCTTGTTGGTAGCATTCGCCATGCCTCGTACAACCGAAAATTAGCCGAATATGTAAAAAAGCGTTATGCTGAACAAATGGATGTGACCATCCCGGCTTTGCAAGACCTACCGTTCTATGACCAAGATATTGAATTAGAAGCACCCGATAATGTTAAGGCTTTCAAACAAGCGGTGCTCGACGCAGATGGCGTCATTTTTGTGACACCGGAATACAACCATAGTATTTCTGGTGTGCTAGAAAATGCCATTGATTGGTTATCGCGGGTTGAACATCCATTAAAGGGTAAACCAGTCATGATTCTTGGTGCGACGATGGGTCCACTTGGCACCGTGCGTGCACAAGGCCATTTACGTCAGATTCTAGATTCACCCGGAGTAGCGGCTTTGACGATGCCCGGTGATGAATTTTTGATGGGAACGGTTCAAAATAAATTCGATAATGTTGGTCAGTTAACGGACCAAGCAAGTATCGATTGGCTAGATCACTGTGTTCAGGACTACCTTAAGTTTGTACAGCAATTGAACACAGTCAAAGAATAGGTATTAAAAAATAAGTGTTGAGGGGTAATTTCAGATGAACAGAGAACGTAAGTTGATCTATGTGATTTTAAATGATGAAGATGTTGAATATGATTTGGAAGAATTGCCAGATCAATATGTGGTTTATATTCGCCAACAAAAAGGTGATCCACGGGATTTGCCAGTCGTAAATACTGAAATCCAAAACTTGTTCAAAGACGCTGACTTGGACTTTGCTGAAAAAGTCAAACCAGCTAATCACAAGGCCGATATCGTGTTAACAGTTAAGCGGACTAGTGTTTCTGACGACTAGTTTGACCAGTTTAGAACCGTTAACTGTCATTCAACCGTTATTTCAATTATCATGAATAGTAAGTTAAACGCTGGCGTGTCTACCGGCGTTTTTTTAGTTGGAGGAAAATAATGACAATCGATGAACTCTATCACTTAATGCTGACGACGATGGGCCCACAACATTGGCTGGAACCTGGGATTGCCCCAGCTGAAACGCCATGGGAAATATTATGGGGTGGTGTGCTGGTCCAAAATACGAATTGGCGGAATGTGGATTATGCCCTAGAAAATTTAAAACGAGTCACTCAATTTGAACCCCGGCGTGTTTTGGGGCTGACCGCAGTTGAACTAACTGACTTGGTTAAGCCGGCGGGATTCTACACGCGTAAAGTCCCAACTTTGCAAGCATTGGCGGCTTGGAGTGGCCAATATGACTTCGATTTGACCAAAATCCGTGCCCAACCCGCTGGTCAAATTCGGCGTGAGTTAAAAGCACTCAAGGGAATTGGTGATGAAACGGCGGATTATTTTACGATGTATGTGTTTGATCAACCGACGATTATTGTGGATACTTATTTGCGGCGGTTGTTTATGTGGTTAGGCGTAACGCTCCCCAGTCCATATGTAAAAGCCCAAGCACTGATTGCTGCTAACTGGCAGTATGATTTTGCGGCGGCTCGGGAATTTCATGCGCTTATCGTTGAGTTTGGGAAGCAAGTTAAGACGCCAAAAGCCTTTCAACAGTCCTTCCTAGCTGACCAGCAATTGCACTTGCATTAGAAAGTAAGTTAACTAATAAAGCCGTTTGTTCAGTCAACATATAGACGAACAAATTACTCTGTTATATTTGACCACCTAGTGAGAGGCGATTATGATGATTACAAGTAAATGAAAGCGGTTTCTTTGTTTAATTTACTTAAATCGAGTTAGGTTTGGAGGGGGTATGACGTGCACTTCTCACGGCAGGTGATTTATCAAATCTATCCCAAGTCGTTTTATGACAGCAACGGCGATGGTATCGGTGATTTACGGGGAATCATTGACAAGGTGCCTTATCTGGCACGCTTGAATATTGATATGATTTGGTTTAATCCATTTTTCGTTTCGCCACAACGAGATAATGGCTATGATATTGAAGACTATTATCAAATTGATCCCTTGTTTGGGACAATGGCGGACTTCGATGAATTGGTACAGGCGTTAAAAAAGGTTGGCATTGGCGTCATGTTGGACATGGTGTTCAATCATACGTCGATTCAGCATGAATGGTTTCAAAAGGCACTGGCCGGTGACCCTGAGTTTCAGCAATATTATTACATTCGACCTGCGAAGGCCGATGGGACGCCACCCACAAATTGGCAGTCGAAGTTTGGTGGTTCTGCCTGGGCACCGTTCGGTAATACCGGTCAGTATTACTTACATTTGTATGATCAGTCACAGGCGGACTTGAATTGGCATCATCCCGCGGTTCGCCGTGCGTGTGCGGATATTATCAATTATTGGCAACGCAAAGGGGTTCATGGGTTCCGATTCGATGTGATTAATGTCATTGGGAAGGATCTCAAGTTAGTTGACGCGCCACCAAAGACGAGTGCCAAGATGCTCTACACCGATCGACCAATTGTTCATGATTATTTGCAGGAATTGAATCATGCCAGTTTTGGACAGCATCAAGAAGATATCACGGTGGGTGAGCTGTCCTCGGCGACACTTGAAAATAGTGTCGCATACACCCGCCCTGATCGGCATGAATTGTCGATGGTGTTTAACTTTCATCATCTCAAAGTAGATTATGATCATGGGAATAAATGGACAGACCGGCAGTTTGACTTCATGGCCTTGAAGCAAATTATCAATGAGTGGTCGGAAGGCATGGCGGCTGCCAATGGTTGGCAAGCGTTGTTCTGGAATAATCATGATCAACCGCGGGCTGTGAATCGGTTTGGTGATGTGGTCCATTATCGTGAAAAGTCGGCCGAAATGTTGGCGACCGTGATGCATTTACTACGTGGCACCCCATTCATTTACATGGGTGAGGAGCTGGGGATGACCGATCCACAATATCATCATATTGAAGATTATGTCGATATTGAGAGTCAGAATGCTTATCGGCAGTTGCGAGCGCAAGGTCATGGGGATCGTGCCGCGTTTCACTTAGTTCATGTGAAGTCTCGTGATAATGCGCGGACGCCAATGCAATGGACCGCGGCACCCAAGACGGCCGGTTTTACGACTGGGACACCTTGGTTGCGGCCAACTAATCAGGCGACGATCAATGTCGAAGATGAATTGGCACACGGTGAGATTTTCAATTATTATCAACGGTTAATTCAGTTAAGGAAGCAAGTTGCGGTGGTTTCAGAGGGGAATTATCAACCATTATTTTTGGATCATCCGCAAGTGTTGGCCTATCTGCGAACGACTGCTCAGCAGCAGATGGCCGTTTTGAATAACTTTTTTGGTCGAAAAACCACGGTTGAGTTACCACCAGAGTTTGTCGATGCCCACGTCCTAATTTCGAATTATGGGGCGACAGTGGGTGGCAACGCCGTTATTTTACAACCATATGAGTCAATTGCCTTATTACGCGATATAAACAAAGGGGGAGTTTCGCGATGAAACAAGTGCAATTATTAGCTCCAATTAAAGGGCAACTAATACCCTTAAGTGATGTGCAAGATCCAGTCTTTTCACAAGGTATGATGGGTGATGGGTTTGGTGTTGAACCAACCAACGGCCAGGTCGTGGCACCCGTTAGTGGGCGTGTGACGATGGTGGCAGCCACGTTACATGCGATCGGTTTTGTTACGGCGTCCGGTTTGGAAGTATTAGTTCATTTAGGGATTGATACTGTCGAGCTAAAAGATAAGCCACCTTTCAAACTTAATATTAACGTTGGTGACGACGTTAAAGCGGGTGACAATATTGGGACGATGGATCTCGCGGCGGTCAAAGCGGCTGGTAAACAGACGACTGTGATCCTCGCCGTGACCAATACCGCCGATAAAGTGGCCCAATTAACACCACGTCTTGGCAACGTGACAGCCGGGGCTGTTGGGGCTCAAGTTGATTTAAAGACTGCAACTAAAGCTGCTGCTGCACCAGTCGCAGCTAAAGGTAATGGCGGTAAGTATGATGACTTGGCGAGCCAAATCATCATGAACATCGGTGGTGTTGAGAACGTTAAGAGCGTCATTCATTGTATTACCCGTGTTCGGTTTTATTTAAAGGATGAAAGCCGGGCTAACGATGACGTCATTCGTGACTTAAAGGGCGTCATTGATGTGGCGAAAGCTGGCGGTCAATATCAAGTTGTTATCGGCCCAGCGGTGACGGATGTCTACGATGCCATTGTGGCCCAACTCGGACCCGGTTTCGGTGATGACGATGCTTCCGCGTTAGCGAGTGAAAAAGAAGCGAATAAGGCCGCTTGGAAAAAGATGACGGTCTGGCAAAAAGTTAAACATAGTTTAAGTGCATTAATCGGAGTCATTACCGGTTCCATGATTCCAGTCATTGGGTTATTGGCTGCATCCGGGATCTTAAAAGGGGTCTTAGCGTTACTGACCTCCTTCAAGCTCGTTTCGGCAACGACCACCACATATGTCATTATCAATGCCATGGGTGATTCCGTCTTCTACTTCTTACCAATCTTTGTTGGGTTCACAGCCGCGAAAAAGCTTGGCTCTGATCCAGTGATTATGGGGATTATCGGTGGGGTACTCACCTATCCAACGATTGTCGCCATTGCCAGCACGGGTAAAGTGACGAGTCATTTATTAGGAATGGGAATCAACGCGACATTCTTCGGACTTCCCGTTCACGTGGCGTCATACAGTTACTCGATCTTCCCAATGATTGCAGGCGCTTGGCTCGCTAGCAAGCTTGAACCATGGCTCAAACGAGTGATTCCAACTGTTTTGCGGATGATCTTTGTGCCATTACTCGAAGTCATCATTATCTCCGGTGCGATTATCTTATTCCTTGGCCCAATCATCACGGCACTTTCAGGGGCGTTGGCCGCTGGGATCGTCAAAATCTACGAACTCAGTCCAGCGATTTCTGGGTTGATCATTGGTGGCTTCTATCAGGTCTTGGTTATCTTCGGGCTCCATTGGGCGATTATTCCAATTGTTGCCAACGATATTGCCACGACCGGTCACAGTTACTTAAATGCGATTGTTTCCGCAACGATGGTTGCTCAAGGTGGGGCCGTCTTAGCCATCGCCTTGAAGTCTAAAGTTGCTAACATTAAAGAATTAGCTTGGCCCGCAACGATTTCAGCCTTCTCCGGCGTAACGGAACCTGCCATGTACGGGATTAACTTGAAGTACGGCCGGGCCTTCGTCACTGCCAGCATTGGTGGGGCCGTCGGTGGTTTCTTAACTGGTTTGATGCATGTTAACATGTGGGGCTTCGCGGGTTCCTTGATTGGCTTCACTTCTTTCGTTAACCCGAAAGGCTTGGACTTCAGTTTCTGGGGCTTCTGGATTGCGTCAATCGCTGACATCATTGTCGCCTTCACGTTGACTTACATGTTTGGTTTCTCGGATGCGGATGTTAAGAATGTTAAAACTGCGCCTAAGAAGAAACATTTAGGTGAAGAAGCCGCACCAGTTGAATAGTTAGTTTAAATCAGATAACACCCTTAAATAATCGGTGACTGCTTGATAATTTAGCGAGCAGTCACTGATTTTTTGTCGTGCAAAAGTGACGTTGATGGTCAATACAGTGTGACTATCACTGGGGCGATCTTAATTGAGCCTGTCGATTGGTGATTAGTTGACAGGGCGAATTAAATTTGTTTTAATGTAACTAATAAAGTTACAAGAAAGTGGGAATTTAATCATGAAAATTACGATTACCGGAGCTACAGGTCATTTGGGAACCCAAATTGTAAAGGCGCTCAGCCAACTAGTCCCAACGACTCAATTGAATTTAGGCGTGCACACGGTCAGCAAAGCCACAGCGTTTGCCGCACAAGGCATGTCAGTCATGGCGATGGATTATCATGATGTTGCTAGTTTAAAGCCAGTTTTAGCGGACAGTGATGTTTTTATTTATGTGCCAAGTAAGAGTCATGACAGTTATTCACGGGTCAGTGAGTTTGAAAATGTCATTCAAGCGGCGGAAACTAGTCGCGTCAAGCATATTTTGGTCATGGGTTTTATTGCAGACCAAGTGAATAATCCGTTTGCTTTGTCCGCATTTTATGGCTATGTTCCTCGACGTTTAGCCGCATCTAGCCTACATTACACCATCATTCGCAATGCTCTGTACGCTGACCCATTGGTGCCTTATTTACCTGAATTGATTGAACGCCAAAATGTCATTTATCCGATGGCTGATCAGGCGCTGAGTTTTATTAGTCAGGCAGATAGTGCCGCAGCCTTTGCCAAAGTTGCAACAACCCCGGCTTTGTTAACGGACGGCCGCATCTATACTTTGACACAATCACAAGCTTATACGATGCCGGCTTTGGCACAAGTGTTGAGTGACGTTACGAATCAACCGATTGGCTACCAACCAGTCACGCTGAGTGAATTTGAAACAATGTATAATCAGGGCAATGAGGGCCATATGTTAGGGTCGATGTATGCTGGTGGTGCCAAGGGTTTGTTGAGCGAGGTTAGTGCCGATTACGAGATTATTATGGGACAACCAGCACAATCATTGCATGACTTTTTGCAAATGACTTATCGTTTAGAACCTAAAAACCACTAAAATTTACGGCTTATCCACTGGCGTCGCGCCATTCCATGCTATAATTTAAATTGACGAAAGCATTTGGAAAGGGGGACGCTAGCATGGCTGAACAACCGAGTCCGGATTTCCGTGACTTGTTTCATCGGGGACAACTGACGATTGGTATCAGTGAGTTAAGCAGAATGACTGGTGTCTCGCCACGCCAGCTACGTTATTGGCAAAAAAAAGGATACATTATTCCTAAAAATGAAGACGAACCGGGGCGTGCGCGTATTTATACCATGAAAATGGTGATTAAAGCAGCCGCCATGAGCAATTTGTTGCAGACCGGTTATACTTTGAAAGCAGCTGCCGCACAAGTAGATGAACGGATGCGGCCGGCTCAAACGATGTATCGTGTTTTATTTGGTCGGTATCAAGGCTTTGAAGTGGCGGATGATGGCCAGCTATTGGTTGATCTGGGGACTTTTGATCCAGATCCAACGCAAGAACTTTTTGCCAAGTTAGTGAATGATCAACCGAAGTTTATTTTGAAGGCTAAAAATCAGTGATGATTGAGATTAACGAGTTTGGGATAAAATTCCAAACTCGTTTTTGTCATTTCTGAGAGCTATAGGTGAAATGTGACAAAAGGCTAACGTCATCAGGTTTATTCGATAACAACCTTGGTGCCATAGTGAATATGTTGATAAAGCCATTTTGAATCTGCGAGACTTAAATGAACACAACCGTGTGAGGAAGGCTTTTTGCCTAGATCAGCGGCATCGGACTTGATGAAGTGGCCTTGCGCGTTGACCGGAGTGGAATGAAATAAATATTCGCCATGATTCAGCCATGAGACCCAATAGTAGGCCCCTTCGTTGACTGCTGCACTATAGAAATACTTCCCTCGTTCGGCTTGAACGTGATAAGTTCCTCGTGGTGTATGATGATTAGCGGTTGGTAGGCCGGTTGAAACATACATCGTGTAAAGTACATGTTGATGATTGATCAAATAAAGGTGTTGTTTTTTTAATGAAACTCGAATCCACAAATTTGGATCGTGAGTCACATTTGGGTAAGCTACTTTTTCTGATGATTTACGCCAGTTGATGGGTGTGCGCATGATTGTCGATTTTGCTGGACTTTTAGCCGCCGTAGTCCGATTCTTAACAATGTTGTGTCCGGTAAATAGGCCTACAATCAGCACAATACCAATTAATAAAAATAATTTTTTCCGCCGTGCCATTTTTTAGCCTCCATACAATAACTAATTATATCTTTTGCCGAACAACTACCGTTATAAGCTTTAAAATGTCTAAATACAATGGGCCTCCCTGAGAATGAACTAGGCTGAGTACGTAATTTTTTGGAATGATATCTTAAAGTGGTGATAAGTTGTCTTAAACGTTCGAGCGCTGTCTTAATCTAGGCCAAAGTGGTCTTAATACAATGTCAAATACGTTTAATCATCCTAAAAGGTTCTAAACGAATGGTTATTTAATACTTAAAAATAATCATTAAATGCTTACAAATGCTTAAAACGTGCTATGATGATTTTAACAAGATGAATTGGAGGCTAAGTGGATGGTGCAACAGTTACGACAACAAAAATTATTGCAAGCATTAGACCGAGCGCGCCAGATGAGTGTCGCGGATGTGATGCAGCAGTTAAATGTTTCGCGTGATACGGCGCGGCGTGATATTGTCGCAATCACGGAAAAAGGGTTAGCACAGCGGATTCATGGTGGTGTTCAGGTGCTTAATTTTGGGTCGAAGATTCCGAGCTTTCAAGATCGGTTGCAACAATTTACGGCGACTAAAATTGGGTTAGCCAAGACAGTTTTACCATTGATTACGGCTGGTCAATATGTGTTTATTGATGTGTCGACCACGTTGCTTAAATTAACTCAACTTTTAACGCAGCAGGTTACGGTGTACACGCATTCACTGGACAACGCGATTAGTTTGGCAACGAATCCAGCTATAACGCTCCATGTACTGGGGGGCGAGCTTAATCAGATGAACCGATTTATGGCTGGCCCCGAAACGTTAGCCGCCTTACGACATGTTCAATTTGATCAAGTGATTGTTGGCGCGGTAACGGTCACCGCCACGGGAATTTATTTTAGCGATGAGGCCGATGCGGCGGTGAAACGCCAAGCGTTGGCACAAACAGCACAAGGCGTTTTAGTCTGTGAACATCGCAAGTTTGGCCAAGTAGCCCGGTTTCAAGGTGGGACATTGGCACAATTGCAAGTGGTTGTAACGGATGAGCCACTACGCCCAACCGAACGGGCTTGGTTTAAACCAACGACAACTTTTATGACTTTAACGGGGGGACTTCAAGATGACTAAACCAAAATTAATTTTGAGCGATATCGATGGGACTTTATTGACGGATGAGGCCAAAATTTTGCCGGCGACCGTGATGAGTGTAAAGCGGGCCGTGAACGCTGGCGCTACCATGGTATTGGCTTCAGCTCGTTCACCAAAAGGTATGTTTGGCTTGGCACAACAACTGGGTCTCAATTCAACCATGATTGCTTACAATGGTGCGTTGACTGCAAAAATGACCGCGACCAAGTTAACCGTGTTAGAAGAACGTCCGATTGAACCTCAATTAGCGGCTAAGGTACAACGATTAGTAGCCCAAAATTGGCCAGAAGCCTCAATTAACATTTATACGGGCAATCAGTGGTTGGTCTCAGAAATGGGGTCATGGGAAACACAGGAAGCAACTGGGATTGGCTATCAACCGGAAGTTGTTAACCAAGCGGCTTGGCTACAACGACCAACCGCAGTGAGTCATAAAGTGATGATCATGGCAGCTCCGGCGGTAATTCAAGCCATTGAACAGGCCTTACAAGCACCCGTCTTCGCTGGTATTTCAGCGTATCGCTCAAAACCAACTTATTTGGAAATTGTGGCGGCTGGGGTGTCAAAAGCAGCGGCATTGCAGACTTTAATTGCAGATGAAAAGTTATCCCCAGCTCAAGCCATTGCGTTTGGGGATAACTTTAATGATTTAGCGTTGTTGAAGCTCGTTGGGGTTGGGGTCGCGATGGGCAATGCCCCCGCAGCGGTAAAGACTGCCGCAACTGTCGTGACGACCGATAATAATCATAATGGGATACAACAAGTTTTAGATCAGTATTTTGCCTAAAAGTGAAGATAAAAAAATCCAGCCAACGCTGGATTTTTTTGGCTCTTATTTCGTAAATTCCGTCAGAATTCGTTGTGACGCTTGTGCATTGAACTGATTAGTTTGCAGACGATTAAAAATATCTTTCATAATGACGATCAACTGATCATTCGTCAAACCCTGAGCACTGAGCGTGTTGAGAACGACTTGCAATAAGTCCAACGGCAAAATGGGACGTTTGTCAGGATGATTGGCGAAGAATTCTTGCACGGCGTGATCATGCAATTGCCAATAGATGGGATTCTTAACGTCATCAAAAATGGCTTTTAACTGTTCTAACGCCGGTGACATGGGAATGTTCTTGGCAATCAATGTCGTGAGCATGCCATCGCGTTCTGGAATTCGGACATCGGCAATATAATCTTTCAACAATAAGAAATGGGTCTTGAACGGTGGCCGTAAGCTAAAGGTCATCGTCAAAGCGATTTGGCTATCCGTATCTGCCATAAGCAATAACTCCCTTACTGATTAATGCCGCTTGGTGAAACGAACGACCGCTTCACAACGGGCAGTTTGTGGAAACATATCAATCGATTGAATGTAATCAACCTGATAACCGCGCGTCAATTGACGTAGATCTTGCGCTAAGGTTGAAGGATTACATGAGATATAAACCAGTTTTTCAGGCGCACTTTGTAAAATAGCGTCGATCAAGACATCATCTAAGCCAGTGCGAGGCGGATCGACCACAATAGCATCTGGGGCAAAACCGCTAGCTAACCATTGTGGTAACAACGTTTCTGCTTCGCCAACTTCATACTTGGCGTTCGTGATGCCGTTGCGCTTGGCATTTTCATTGGCATCGGCGACGGCAGCTGGGATGGTATCCATCCCACGAACTTCTTGCGCGACATCCGCTAAAGATAAGCCAATAGTACCGACACCGGAATAAGCATCCACTAAAGTTTCATGTGGGGCCAGATTTAAGGCAGTCCGTGCGAGTTGATAAAGCTTCTTCGTTTGTTCTGGATTTAATTGGAAGAAGGCTCGAGCAGACAAGTCAAAGGCTAAGCCGTCGAGTTCTTCAGTAATCGTTGGTTTCCCCGCAAGCAACGTGGTTTGGTCGCCCCAAATCAAAGAAGTTTTACCGATATTGACATTTTGCATCACGGAAACGACCATTGGCAACTTGTCAGCAATCTTCATTAATAGTTGGTGCTTTTTGGGAAACTTAGGCGTATTCGTCACGAAAACTAATTGAACTTCACCGGTTGCGGCAGCTGCACGGACGACAACAGTTTTAACAATACCAGAGTTGTGCTCTTCGTCATAGATTGGCACCGCGAGTTCTTCTAGCCACTTTACCACGGCCCGCATAACGGTCATGGTCACTGGCATTTGGACGGAACAAGTGGGGAGGTCGACTAAGTCGTGACTGTTTTCTTTGTAGAGCCCAGCTGCCACGTGACCATCAATCAGCCGAACTTGAAATTGCGCCTTATTACGGTATTCATAAGGATTAGCCATCCCAATGGTTGGGCGAATATCATATTGACGAAACCCAGCTGGCTGATACTTTTCCAAGGCTTGACGAATCAAGTCTTGTTTAAACGTCAATTGTGCTGGATAGTCTAAATGTTCTAGTTCGAAGCCACCGACTTCATCGGCATAGGCGTCGCGTGGGTCGACACGATCAGGACTAAATTTCCGAATTTTCCGAATTTTAGCTTCTAAGTAACGTGGGTGGACCGTGGTCACTTCCGCAACAATGACTTCACCAGGTAATGCACCTTTGACAAAAGTAATGACGTGTTTATAGTAGCCGATGCCTTCGCCATTGATCCCTAGACGCTTGATAGTTAATGGGAAGCGTTGACCAAGGGTGATATCGCTTTGGACTTTTTCGGTTGGTTGGCGGCGTTGAGTCGGTCGCGCTGGCCGCCGATTTGGATAATGATTCGATTGTGTCATATTAGCTTTAACTAACCTCGTTTTCTGTTGACTGCGTTCAAATCATTATAGCATGTCGATCTAGGGTGCGGGTGAAACCGGCACGTAAACTGTGAGATTACCACGTTTAATCATCGTAATTTTAAGTGGGAAATCCAGCGCCTTTTTTACCAAGTAACTAAAGGTTGAAAGACTCAAAAGCATCAAAAGCATCACAAATGTTGAACCCATAAGCCTAAAATAGACTCACCTAAATTTAGCGCTTCGTCAGTCAAAATCGATGTGCTGTGGAGGACGGCGCCAGCCAAGGTACGGTCTGACGCCTCAATTCCAAGCTGACAAAACACGTCTTTGAATTGTCCCGCGAGATTAGTCAGCCAAGAACGCCGATTAATCTCGCCGACACTGCACACCGATTTTGACTGACTCCGCTAAGCGTAAATAACTACTGACTTAGCTGGAGGTTGTTGCTGATAGCATCGGACGTGCAGGTAGTGTTTGACCGGCGTTCTTTTGCCGGCCTTACACCACGGACGGTCCGGGAGATTTGCGGATTTGGCAAAGTTTCCGGGCGAGATTCAAGACGTTTCTATGGCTTGAACCGGTCCCTCGTCCGCATGTTATCGGCAACAACCGGAAGTGGCAGTAGTCGACTAGTTTTCATTACCGGATTGTTGATGTAGTAGTGCAGACCGGCAATTTTTAACTTTCAACCTTTAGACCAAGTAACAAAAATTCTAAGCTGAATCCGAACATGCTAAACTGAAAGTAAATTGAGCTTACTTGGAGGAATGAGCATGGCAACTTTGATGAGTTTGCAAGCGGTCAATTATCAGGTTGGGGATAAGTTGATCCTGAAAGATATTAATTTGACCGTGCCAGCGGGGGCCCACTATACGATCACGGGTCCTTCAGGTAGTGGTAAAAGTACCTTGTTACGATTGATGGCCGCGATGATTTCGAAGACGAGTGGTGAGTTGATTTTTGAAGGTCGTCCGATTGAGCGTTACGATCCGATCATGTATCGACGGCAAGTCTCGTATTGCTTTCAACAACCGACGCTATTCGGGGCTACCGTAGCTGATAATTTAGCTTTTCCTTATCAGATCCGCAAGCTACCAATGGATAAAGCCCACGTTATAGCGGCACTAGCTTACGTCGGATTGCCTAGTACGATGTTGTCGCAAAAGATTGAAGCTTTATCTGGCGGTGAACGACAACGAGTCGCGTTAATTCGAAACATTCTTTTTTTGCCACGGATTTTATTGTTGGATGAGGTCACTGCCGGGTTAGATTCTGATAATAAGGCCATTATTCATCAATGGTTACGACATTTGAATCAGGAACGGCAAGTCACCACACTCATGATTACGCATGATACCACGGAAATTAATACCGCGGATCAGTTGTTACGCGTGGTCGATGGGCGTCTGGAGGTGGGCGCATGAATTTAGTTGTTAACAACACGTCGTTGTTCTTAGCAGCGATGTTAGTGCTGGTTGCGTTGGCAATTAGTTTATGGCAAAAATTAGGCTTGGATCGCGATATTATTATTGGTGTTGTCCGGGCAGTGATTCAGTTATTCTTGGTGGGTTATTTATTGAAATATATCTTCCGAGTGAATAACTTTTGGTTAACGACCGCCATGATTTTGTTCATTATTTTTAACGCTGCATGGAATGCACAAAAACGTGGTGCCGGGATTGCGCATGCCTTGCCAATCTCATTTTTGGCGATTTTTATCAGCACAAGCGTTACCTTGGGGGTGCTCGTGTTGGCTGGTGCCATCAAATTTATTCCGGCACAGATGATTCCAATTTCAGGAATGATTGCGTCTAATTCAATGGTCGCAATTGGCCTGGCTTATCGTAGTTTGAATAGCCAGTTTCACGATCAACGACAAGGGGTCTTAGAACGGTTAGCGCTAGGTGCAGGCTTAATGGATGCTTCGATTGCAATTGTACGTGAAGCCATCCGCACGGGAATGTCACCGACTATTGATTCCGCCAAAACGGTGGGGTTGGTTAGTCTACCGGGAATGATGTCTGGACTGATCTTTGCGGGGGTCGATCCGGTACGCGCGATTAAATACCAGATTATGGTCACGTTTATGCTGTTATCGGCCACGAGCTTGGGGTCGATTATTGCTTGTTACTTGGCCTATCGAAATTTTTATAGCGAACAGAAACAATTGAAATAATTATGGTGAAAAAATGGTTGATTTTGGTTATGCTAGGATAGATTGAATTTTGTAGGGGGTGTGCGTGGTTGAGTAATACAGCGGTTTGGGTGCCAATACCTACCGAGTACTATTGGGGTTGGTTGATACCACTAGTCTTTGGGGTGATTTTCACTTGGCGATACCGGCACGATAAGGCTCGTTTGAGTAATGGCATTTGGTTTTCGCTATTTTTCTATTCATTTTTAGCGTTACTGGCGATGACGATTTTTGGGACGAATAATCATTGGTTGATCATCATTTGTGGCGCGATTTTTATCAGCTTTATTCTGTTATTAGGGGTGTTGTTCTTTTTACAAGCTTTCTTACTACTATGGAATGCTTGGATTGTTTGGCGACATGAAAGTCATACGTTGGCCAACATGTTAACGCTGATTCTGGGATTAGCTATCTTAATTTTACCGTTCGTTGCCAGTGCGATTGGTAATCGGGTGCCACAACCTGTTAATACGTTCATCACGATTTTTCCAAATCTGGTGATCTTTTATGTCGCTTTTTGGTTCTATAATTATTTGACGATGCTGGTCATCTATCAGTTTAATCATCCGCGGTTGCGACAAGACTACATTATTGTGCTGGGCGCTGGCTTGCTAAATGGAGACGAAGTTTCGCCGTTGTTAGCACAACGAATCATGCGCGGGGTGAAATTTTATCAGAAGCAGCAACGCAAGACGGGACATCCCGCAATCATGATCTTTTCGGGCGGACAAGGGCCAGATGAAACGGTACCTGAAGGTCAGGCAATGTTAGCCTATGCGATTGCACATGGTTTGCCAGCAGCGGCCGGTTGGGCTGAGACCAAATCAACGACGACTTTAGAGAATATGCGGTTCAGTAAACGCTTGATTGATCAAGGTCAGATCCAGGCGCCGCGCACGATCTTTGTGACGAATAATTATCACACTTTTCGGGCCGGGATGTTTGCGAAACAAGCCGGTTTGAAAGCTGATGGTATTGGTGCCCGGACAGCACGGTTCTTCTTGCCAGACGCCATTATTCGAGAATATATCGCAATTTTTGCACGTCACAAGTGGTGGCACGCGGCCGCGACGCTAGGCATGTTGCTCGTGTCCGTTGTCATGGTTTGGTTGGATCTGTATAGCGGTCAACTCTGAGTGATTCACCCTTGAAAAAAGTTAACGGTAACATTTGGTTAATATCGGTTGATTATTGAACAATATAAAGCCCGCCTGGCGGGCTTTTTGTGTGTCATTAAACAAAATGACCGCATTCTTATCGTCTAATTACAGGTGGGTTTTTTGCTTAAGGCGCTAACAGTTCAAAGCACTTTATGGTACTATCCTTAATAGGACAACAAATTTGGACGTAGTGTCAAAGAGGTGAGTCAGGTGCAGCTAGTTGAAGATTTTACAAATGATTTTCTTAATATCAATACTGTCATCGTTGCCTTGATTACCACTGGCCTGATTACGGTGATGACGATCCTGACTTACTTCCTTGAACATCGCGCATTACGGTTAAGACAGCCCCGCGTAACATTAGTGGCTCATGGGTTGGAAGCGGCAAGCTTAGTGGTGAGTATGTTGTTGTTGCGGCAGATCTTTTTTACGATCAACTCTGGCAGTATGCTAAGTTGGTCATATGCGACGGCGCAATTGACGGTTTTACTATTTAGTTTGTATACGATGCGCAACTTAGCGGTCGAAATCATCAATATTTTGATGCCGATTCTCTTTTACGGTCAGGGGATGTACTTTGGTAGAGGCGCACATTTTGTAGCGACTTTTATCACAATGACTGTGTTACTTTCCAGCGCTATTATTTACTTTTCTCGTCACCGATCTTCTATTATGGGATCACAGTGGCGTTACTTGGCGTTGCAACTTGTTTACGGCGGGACGTGGTGGTTCATTATTTGGTCCGTGCATCGTTTTGAACTCGCTTACACCATTAATGTGCTGATCGTGTTTATCGTCTATATGTGGATCATTCGGTTCTGTGTTCAACGAATCAGTCGGTTGATCGACCGTTTCACGCAGCTTGATCAAAAGGTTAACTATGATGAATTGACCGGAGTTCGCAATCGAGCCAGCTTTGACACGGTACAAGCGGAGGTCTTCAAAGCTTATCAGGATCGACCAAAGCTACCGGTAACCATGGCGATGTTTGATATCGATCATTTTAAACGTTTTAATGATCAATACGGTCACATGACCGGTGATGCAGTCTTAAAGCATGTTGCGCAACATTTTGAAGTTGCCTTGTATAAACAAACAACGCATGGTCAGCTCTTTCGGTATGGTGGCGAAGAGTTTGTCGTGATCTTTCGTGGAACTCCGGCAGACAAGGCCCGCACGACCATCACCGCGATTCGAGACGACCTTCAAAATGAAGCCGTTGATTTTAATGGACAAAAATTGCGAGTGACGGTTTCCTTTGGCATTTCACAATTGCAACCAAACGATGTCACGTTTAATGATTGGTTTAGTCGCGTCGATCACTATTTGTACCAGTCAAAAGAGGCTGGTCGTAATCGAATTACTGTAGAAGGCAATACCCTAGCAGTGGGTTAAACTAATAGCGCTGATATTCGGCTTGATGCGGATATCAGCGCTATTTTAAGTTGTTTTTGTTTCGTCTTCATTGTGACACCGCCTCCGTTGACCAGCACGTTCGCTGTGGGGGCAGACCTGCAGCCAAAAGTCGGTCTGCAGGGCGCTTTCAAGCCGAAGCCCACGTCTTAAAAGTCGGCCCAGACACTAACCTGGGGAAATTCGCCCAGCTAAGTGTCTCGACACAGCGAACGTACTGGTCAACTCCGGCGGTTGAATAATGGTTGTAATCAATAAAATACTAGTAAATCGGTGTCTAATGAAAGCTTGATGAAGACCGGCCTTTGACTCACAAACACGGTCTAGGTTCAGACTAACCGGAGCAGCAACTTAAGCGTATATTTAGTTATGATGTGCTATTCAGTAGTGGCAGCGTAGCTCAAGAGGTCCCCTGGTTGACAATCTAGCGCTTGGCAGATGGCAGCTAAGGTGGAAAAACGGACGGCTTTAGCCTTATCATTTTTTAAAATCGACAAGTTGGCCATCGTAATGCCAACGATTTGGGAAAGTTCAGTGAGACTCATCTTACGTTTGGCTAGCATGACGTCTAAATTGATCGTAATCATATCGTCAACTCGTTTTCTGCTTTGATTTGAATGGCACTAGCTAATAATTGAGCCAGAATATTTGCGAAAAGGCCAATGACCAAGGCGATTCCAGTGAGAATAATGGCGAGTAATAATAATCCAGGGGCGTCTTCCGCTTGGACCCAGATGTAGAAGAATGGTAAAAGAACGGTGAATATCAGCGCAACACTGTAGGCGTCCCGTTTGATCCAAGTGAGCGCAATGACTGACGCAGCAGTAAAGACAGCTTGGTGGTCAATTAATTTAAGCAATTGCCAAGCCTGAGTAATCGCCAGTAAAACTAGTCCGAGCATTGCGTATAATCCGATACTAAACGGCCAAACCCAGATGCCAAAGTCCCAGCGCGTTGAGCGAGTAATGGTCGGAACAACAATGGTCGCGGCGACTAGCACCATAAAATTAATAATAATTAAGGCTAATTTGAGTAATAAAGTCTGTTTCTTCATGACAGAACACCTCATCTTTTTTTAGTTTAATTATACCCGCTTGTTATCGATAAACAATAAATAATTATTAATTTTCGATAAAAAAACGAGCACCGTGATTAACAGGCCCGTTTTATGATTATGAGTCAGTGACAGTAATGTCGCCATTAGTTGAGATGAGCCGATATTGCTGACTGGCTTTAATTTGATGTTGGTAACTTTTTTGAGTGTCACTGTGCCAACCAAAAATAGATAAATCACCAGTGTCGGTATGGGCATTGATCCCATTGTTTTGATCGGTTTTGACATGAATATCACTGTCGGTTGATTTGACAGTCAATTGTCCCAACAATTGATTATCCACGAGACTGACATCGCTGGCACTACTGTTGATTTGACCACTTTTAAGCTTAGTTTGTCGCATCGTCATATCGTCGTTACTCGTTAGTGAGGAAGCGGCTTGTTCGAATTGACTTTGATCAATGGTGAGGTCGCCGTCACTTTTAACGGTTAGACTAGGGGCCGTGACTCTGGTGAAATGCGCATCGTATGCCGTGAGGTCTTTTAGCGGTTGGGTGACGGTAACATCGCGTAACGTTAAAGCCCCTTGTGGCTGTGCAGTGAGTTTATCAATGGTCAGACCACTGAGACGGACGTCCCCAATTTGCGCTTGTCCGGCAGTAAGTTGGTCGAGCTTAGTGTTCTTAGCAACGGTAATGATCGTTTGATTCACGACGGGGGTCGTTAATTGAAAATTAAATGAACTATAATTCTTCGATTTAGAACTGATCGTCACATGACCATGATCGTTCTTAATCGTGGGTCGCTCATTGGTGCTGGTGACACGAACGCTGTTAGTACTGCCGGAACGAACGATTACGTCAGACCCCGTCTTTAAAGTGATTTGCTTAATTTCACTGGGATGACTCGTTTTGACGTAGTGTTTGGCGACATGAAAACCGTTATGCCAGTAGACCGTTTTGATGCCGTTGTTAGCGACGCCAAAAATAACTAAAATAATTCCTAAAATTAATAGTAAGAAACCAATTTTAACGGTTTTTTTCATGATGGCGACCTCCTCTCTCAGCACGATTACGTTTAACAAATCGATGATATAGACGTTGCACAATGGTTGAAACGCCTTGGATGATTAGATTGATGAACCACATGACCAGTGGGAAAATCAGTAGTTCGATCCCGATAATTGTGAGGCCACCACCAATATAGAAGATGGCGGTCCATAGCGACTGGGTGAAGACTCCGACTCCGGCGGTAATGGCGGACAAAGCTAGGAGGGTCGCAGCGAGAATTATGGCAAAAACAGCGACAGCAATGGCGAAGACAACGGCCGCTAAGGCGAATAAGACCGCTAAAATGACAATCAGCGCTGGAATGGTGATGGGCGTCGAAAGTAACGCCAACACGACCCACCAAATGGCCCGGACACCGGCTTGCCCTTTTTGACGCTTGGTTGATTCGGCCGTTAAATTCTCATTGAAACGAATTGAATAGTCAGCCAAGATTTTCCGTGCGAGTTGTTTGGGTGTGCCCAATTCTGCCACACAATCGTCGTAATCTTGGATGTTCGCGTCGAGTAAATATTCGCGATAAAATTCAAGTACCTCGTCGCGTTCATCATCGTTCAACTGGACGAGTAATGCTTCAAATTTGTCTAAGTAGTTCGTCATGATGCCGCTGCCCCCTTTAATAATGATTGAATGGCCCCTTGATAAGTTTCCCATTCCTTTTGGATACTCGTTAATTGTTGGACCCCGGTTGCCGTAATCTGATAGTAACGGCGGTTACGTCCCTGAAAGGCCTGATCGTAGGTGGTGACCCAACTATTTTTCTTTAGTCGGCGTAAAACTGGGTATAAGGTCGATTCCGAAACGGTAACAGAAGCTTGTAATCGTTGGGTTAAAGCATAACCGTAATAATCCTCGGTGCTCAACAGCGCTAAAACACAGCCATCGAGCAGTTCCGAACTAATCTGAATAGCCATCACTAGTCCTCCTATCATATTATACGTCGTATAGTATTGCTCGATTAATAGTATAACGAGTATTATAATATCCGTCAATAAAAATAATGATATTGATGAATTAACAATTAAATTCAAAAGGTTAGATTGAGGTACACAAAGTTAGGACTAGTGAGGTGTGGCTTATCATAGTTACAAGTATCCGCCTAGCTTGCCATTCCGGTTGGTCTGGCTTGATGCTGGAACGTGGTGGCCACGTTTGTGAGCCAAAAAGCGGTCTCACAAGCCGGGCTTTTCCTAAGCTGGAAAGTTCACCAGCAAAGGAAAATTTCACCACTGAGCATCATCCAGCCCGCCCTGCACTAACTTGTAATCCTTAATATTAGTTGATCTTTCACTGATACTTGGTTTATTAATGTTCCCTTGTTAAATCACTATTTAACGTCGGAGTTGACCAGCTCGTTTGCCCTGCAGACCGGTCTTTGGCTGCAGGTCTGCCTCACAGCAAACGTGCTGGTCAACGGAGGCGGACAATTCATAAATTATTTTAATAAATATGCTAGCTACACCACACTAGGATTTCAAAGTACGCTACCTGACCAATGTTAATTGGCATAAGAAAAGCCTGACACAATGGCCAGACTTGGTGAGAACATTATTATTGATTAGCTTTATCTGAAATTGCCGTGAAGGTCATCGCGGCGAGAAATTCTGAAATACGTTGGGTGGGCTGCTTAAAGAATTCAGCCGGGGTGCCGTCGAATAGGATCTTACCATTTTCAACGAATAAGATTTTGTCAGCGACAGCTCGTGCAAATTCCAAGTTATGCGTCACGATGATCATGGAATCTTTTTCTTGAGCTAGCTCCAGTAAAACGCGTAAGACGCCAGCTTCTAGTTCGGGGTCCAGAGCGCTCGTGGGTTCATCAAGTAAAATATATTCAGGATTCATCGCCAGTGAACGGGCAATCGCAACTCGTTGTTGTTGCCCACCGGAGAGTTGGCTGGGATAGGCATCGGCTTTATCTGCCAGTCCAACTTTAGCCAGCAATTCGAGGGCGTTTTTTTGCGCCGCTGCACTGGATTGTTTCAAGACTTGAACGGGTCCCTCCATCACATTTTTGACGACAGTTAGGTGTGGAAAGAGGTTATAGCCTTGAAAGACCATCCCGGTTTTACGGCGTAACGTTAAGATGGTTTTATTCGAAAGGGGCTTTGCAAAATCAATATTTAAATCATTAAAATGATATTGCCCATTTTCTGGACGTTCTAACAAATTCAGTGACCGTAATAAGGTTGATTTTCCGGAACCGGAAGGCCCAACAATGACGGTTGTTTGATGTTCTTTAAATTCAGTATTGATATCAATCAAAGCGGGATGGTCACCGAACGTTTTATTGACATGTTCAAATTTAATCAAAGTTGTTCCTCCTAATTAATTGGGCTGATGTAACGTGAGGTCCGTTTTTCAAGGTAGCCTTGTAGCCAACTTAAAATGGAGCATAAGACGGCATATAGCGCGGCGACCAAGGAATACATGACCAGTGGTTGGTAATTTTCGGCGGCAATTTGTTGGCTGACTTCAAACATTTCGATGATCGTAATGGACGCAGCCAAGGAAGTATCTTTGACCAAACTAATAAAGCTGTTCGATAACGGTGGCAGTGAGACCCGCGCCGCTTGTGGCAAAATAATGCGCCGTAAAACTTGTGGCTTGGTCATCCCGATGGAATAAGCGGCTTCCCACTGGCCTTCGGGAATCGATAAGATCGAGGCACGAATGGTTTCGGCACAGTAGGCACCGGTATTGAGTGAAAAGGTCGCAATACCAGCAGTCCAAGGGTCTAACTGAATCCCATTTGGCCAAATTCCTTTAACCTTTAAGTAGGGCAGGCCAAAATAGACGATAAATAATTGAACTAGCAATGGGGTGCTCCGGAATAACCAAACGTAGAAGTACGCAATCGCCTTGACGATTGAAAACCAACCGCGTCGAGGTGAAAGCTTAGTTAAGGCGGTTAGGACGGCTAAGATAAGTCCGATAATAAAAGAAATAATTGCAATTGGAATTGTATATTTGAGCCCGGCCGCCACAATTTGTGGGGTCGAGGTCACGATAATGTGCCAAATGGCTGCCATGAAGATCCTCCTGTGAAACTATAATTGTGGAGCTATGTAGTAATCACCAGCGAACTGGTGATCAGTGGCGAGCAGACTATTTTTTAGTCACGTCCGCACCAAAATATTTATTGGAAAGCTTAGTCAACGTGCCATCCTTGCGTAATTCTTGAATGGCCTTGTTAACTTGTTTTTGTAATTTAGTGTGTTTCTTAGTGAAAATAGCGCCGATCTTTTGTGACGCAATCGAATCGCCAGCATCAATCAAACGAATATTAGCGTTTGGTTTTTGTTTCAAATAAGAGTAGAAGGATTCACCAGAATTAATGGTCCCATCAACGCGGCCCTGTGAAACTAAATCGATCGATTGTTGGAAACCGTCGACCGGTGTGATCGTTGCGCCAAGGCGCTTAGCATCAGTAGCGTTGTTGCTGGTCGTGGTTTCAGCGACTTTCTTACCTTTAATATCGGTAATCGTTTTGATCTTTTGATTGTTCTTTTTAACGGCTAACTTTGACTTAGAGTAAATATATGGGGTTGAGAACAAGTATTTTTCTTTCCGTTGCTTGTTTTCGGCCATATTATTAATGACGACGTCAAATTTATCCGTATCGAGTCCAGCAACTAATGAGTTGAACTTGGTTGGCACAAATTTGACTTTGACGCCCATTTTCTTAGCGATATCCTTGGCTAAATCAACTTCAAAACCAGTTAACTTACCATCTTTACGATAACTGTAAGGCTTGAAAGTTCCTTCCAATCCAACGGTCAAAGTTCCCGATTGTTGTAAGCCTAAATCTGATCCTGCAGCGCTAGATTTGCTCGAACTGTTGCTGCCACAAGCGGTTAAAGTCACCGCTAAGGCAATCCCGAATACAGCTAGGCCGAGCTTCTTCATGAATCGTTTCATAATCCGCAAAACACTCCCTAATTTTTTTGACACTATTCCATCATAGTTGAAAGTGAAACAACTGACAAAAAATAAGTACCGTGTTTATTATAGCCGAGGAACTTAATTCACGATAGCCAAAAATGGTTAAGGTTTTTGCGTAAGTGACTACTTTTGAGTCACATCGCCACCAAAGTACTGTTTCGAGAGCTTAGTCAAAGTACCGTCTTGACGTAATTCTTGGATGGCTTTAGAAACTTGTTTTTGTAATTTAGAATGTTTCTTAGTAAAAATAGCGCCAATTTTTGAAGTTTTAATGGCACTACCGGCGTCAATCAGGCGAATCGCCGTGTGCTTATTTTGCTTGAAGTAGGCGTAAAAGGCTTCACGGGAATTAATGGTGCCTGCGACTCGACCTTGTGACACGAGGTCAATGGATTGTTGGAAGCCATCGGTCGGGGTCACCGTGGCACCTAACCGTTTGGCATCGGCGGCATTGTTGCTAGTCGTGGTCTGAGCAATTTTGGTGCCTTTGATTTCAGTGATCTTTTTAATGTCAGAAGACTTTTTCACGGCTAACTGAGATTTGGAATAAATGTAAGGCGTGGAGAATAAGTATTTCTTTTCGCGAGCCGGTGTTTCGGCAATATCGTTGATCACGACATCATATTTGTTCACGTCTAAGCCGGCAATTAAAGAATCAAACTTAGTGGGAACGAATTTTGCTTTCAAGCCTAATTTTTTGGCGACAGCTTTACCAAGATCGACTTCAAAACCAGTCAATTGGCCATTCTTCCGGTAACTATATGGTTTGAAGGTACCCTCTAGGCCAATCGTTAAAGTCCCCGATTGTTGTAACTTTAAATCTGAACTGGCGGCGCTGGTACGACTGCTACTGGAACTTTTGCCACAGGCAGTCAATGTGACAGCCAAGGCGAGTCCTAAAGCGAGAATTCCTAATTGTTTTACCCATTTTTGCATTTACAATCCACTCCTAAACTAAATTTTGACCATAAAAAAAACAATCATCCAATAAAAAAGGACGATTGCGATCGCGGTACCACCTTTGTTTCTGAATCGCTCACACGATTCAGCTCCATGAGTTAAATTAACTCGAGTAGGGTAACGCGTACTGGGCGTTTACGGCTGACAAAGGTTCACCGTAACCATTTAAAGACCATCTTCATCGTATTTTCAGATTGCCTTGCACCCGTGCTGGCAACTCTCTGAGCTGAAAATTAAGACTACTCATCTTATCGGGACGTTTCATTTATTAGGGTAAGTTTAGCGCGCAAAATGAGGGATGTCAAACCATTTTGTAATAATTTGTTAATTGTATTGCCATTTTGGACAGCGCATCATTTGAGCTTCTGATAGTTACGGCCGTTTTTTGTCAAATTAAAAAGAGACCACGCACAAGGCAGTCTCTAAGAAACGTGATTAGAATTGAATCGCTGGCATGATTGGTGTTGCAGGCACGACTGCCAGTTTGGTTTGAAGTAATCCACCGAGTCGCTTGATACCAGTCGTAATGGTTTCTGGGTCTAAACTCGTAAAGTTTAAACGAAAGGCGTTTTTGACTTGGCGACTGGCGAATTGGCAAGCGGCAGGCACGTAAGCCACATGTGCTTGGGGCAACACCACGTTGGTTAAAAGCTGGTTGGCATCCATACCTGCGGGCAAGGTGACCCAAATGAAGAAGCCGCCAGCCGGACGCGTATAGTGACTATTATTAGGCATATACTTATCGAGCGCTTTTAACATGGCATCGCGTTTGACACGATAGGCTTGGTTAATCGTCTTAATGTGCTCATCAATATCATGATGGTCTAAATAAGCGTTGATAGCAGCAAGCGTAATGTTAGGTGACTGTACGTCAATGGCAGACTTCAGGCCGATTAACTCGTGCATGATTTCGTCATCAGCAACGATCCAGCCAGTCCGCAAGGCGGGTGAGAGAATCTTTGAGAAGCTGGAAATGAAGATCACTCGGCCCTCGGTATCGTAGTGCTTGATTGCGGGCACTGACTTGCCGCTGTAACGTAGGTCACGATAAGGACTGTCTTCCAAAATTATGACGTCATATTGGTTGGCTAACGCGACCATCTCTTGACGGCGCTTAGCAGTTAAGGTCGTCCCAGTTGGATTATGAAAATCTGGAACCGTGTAGATTAATTTGATTTCAGGATGCGCTTGCAGCGTTTGCCGTAGTTTCTGAATGTTCATGCCATGGTTATCGACTGGGACTTCATAGTAAGTTGGTTCGTAAGTGTCGAAAGCCGCCAACGCGCCCATGTAAGTTGGTCCTTCAACGACCATTGAATCCCCACGGTTCAATAGTAGTTTTGCCACCAAATCAATAGCTTGTTGACCACCTTGCGTCAACATGACGTTATCAGCGGTGGTCATGACACCAGCGTGACTGGCCATCCGTTGCGCTAATTTTTGCCGTAACGCGGGTAAGCCTTGCGTGGATTGATATTGGAAAATGGCCGGACCATCGTGATCGATCGCGTCTTGATAAGCTCGTTTCAAATCAGTTGCTGGGAATAAGTCGACATCGGGAAAGCCGCCAGCAAAAGAAATATTGGCCGGATTGGCACTATTCTTGAAAATATTATCGAGATCAGAAGTATCGTTGTTTAACACACGGTTCGCAAATAGTTTTTTCATGATGAAATCCCCCACTTGAATTTTTCTAGCTCACAATTAATTTATTGATTACTTGTATGATAAAATGGCAGTGAGATTTAGTAAAGCTCAGCTTTTTCAATCATACATGAAAAAAATTCATCTAAAGGAAGTAAGATCAAGCATGGCTAATTTTTCATACGAAGTTTTTGCGACTGTTGTTGCCCAGAAAACCTTTTACCAAGCGGCTGCGACGTTGAACGTGACCCCCAGTGCAGTGAGCCATTCGGTGAACCAATTGGAGAAGGAACTCGGCTTCCCTTTATTTATCCGCAACCGTTCGGGGGTTGAACTTACCAGTGATGGCCGGCAAGTCTTGCCATATGTGCAAGAAATCCTGAATACGGAAAGCAACCTACGCCAAGTGGCCGACAACATACAAGGGATGCATTCTGGGTCCGTTCGAATCGGTGGGTTTAGTAGTGTTTGCATTAATTGGCTGCCGCGGATCATCCGGCGCTTTAATCACGAATATCCAGATATCGAGATTTCGGTCGTGCAGGGGGACTTTAATGAGATTACGAAGTGGGCCAAGATTGGGACGATTGATATCGGTTTTACCTCGATGCCGGTCAATGATAACCTGCTCGTGCATCCGCTAGTCAATGATCCAATCTATTGCGTCACGCCGGCAGGATTTGTCCCAGAAAATGGCAAATTTATGACGACGGATGATGTGGCTGATCAGAACTTTATTCTGCAACAAAGTGATTATGACCGGGATACTAAACTAGCCTTGGATCATTACCACGTCACCAATAACTTTCTGCGGTTCTCGATTGATGATCAGTCGATTATTTCGATGGTGGAATCTGGTTTAGGAATGGGGATTTTACCAAAATTAGCGTTGAAGAAGTTAACCGGGGAAGTTAACACTTACCCGTTTGCCGAACCGTATAATCGAGAAATTGCGTTAGTCGCGAATAAAACTCAAGCGACGGCCCCTTCGACCGCGATGATGATTCGGGCTATTAAACAATTCTTGACGGATGACTATGGGGATCAAATGTTATGGCGGTAATTTAGTTGATAAATGTTTGAATTAGATTGACGAGTTTCCAACTATCATACATGCCTGTATGGCTGGCGCGCCAAGTATTAAGGACTGCCTGTTGGTAGTGTTTCACAATTGGCCGATAAATCGTCTGTCCGGCGAGTGCGCTTTGAACAGGAACGACACCATCGCCGTTGCTGTGACCCTTAGTTTGACCTGCAATGAGTAAGACCCGTAATTGGGGATCAATCGTGAGCTGTTTAGCAATGAGACTTTCCAAACGGTTTGTTTGATTGGCGCGCTTCACTGGGCCCGTGATGTTCGCATTTTTTTGCGTACTAGTTCCATTAAATGGGGTCCCGATGGCGACTAAATGTTGGGGACGTTGGGCTGTTGGCGCTTGCTCTAAATAAGCCGTCGCTGCGAGCCCGCCGGTACCATAAGTGATGAGATTAAATGATTTGAATTTGAGCTGTTGCTGTGCCTGCTGCAAAGCTATTTTGAGCCAAGCGGCTTGTTGCATGGCAGACGCATTGGTTGGTAATTCCAAATGTAAAATAGGGCGGGTGTCGTAGGTTTGAAAGCGACCACTAAATTTGAGTGTGCCGTGACGAGTGACTTGCAAGATGACGACGGATTGATTACCACTATTGCGTTGCAGGCCAGCCACAAATTGTCGGCGTTGTTGCGTCGTGGTTTGATGGTCTAGTAGTAGAATGGTAGGAATCCGCGTCGTCGAGCCCACGGTCACCGTCGCAATTTGTTGTTTGGGACGTCGAACTTGGCGTTGCCACAGCAGCGTTCCGCCGATGACGCCAAATAATATCAGTAGCCAAGTTGCTGCCACTAAACCTTGCTTAGTTGTCGTTTTCATTTTGTCTCCCGCCATCCTTCTCAGTTCGCTACTAAACTTAGCTTAAATAGCGGCCAGTTGCAACTGGTTATTTCGTTAAAAACGACGCTGAGAACAGCAAAAGACCCAGCCAAATCTTTGGCTGGGTCTCCTTAAAGGCTATCAGTTCAGTGCACCATTTAGCGCAGAGACTGATGCTTTAAGATTTCGATTGGTACTCAAAAAGCATCACCCCCTTTCAATTAATTAAGCACAGTTTACGTCGATTAAGCAGTTGGGTCAACTAATTAGTTCGCACAAAGGCTAAACAGGGTATAATGAGGTTCCTTGGCAGGGGCCGAGGCTAGATTAGTCTCGTGCTTGATTATTTTTCGGCGACTTCACTTTAATTAGTGCGGTCGCCTTTTAATTTGCAATCAATGACTGGTGCTTTAGAAATTCTTAAAATATGCCTACCATAAACCTGGCGAAAATGTTAAATTAATAAAGGTAGTTTTTTCAGTCACTTATTGGGTTGCCAACATTTATAGGGAAGAGGGATTAGTCACATGGTCTTTAACTTGGTTGTTAATATTATTGGGATTGTGGTGTTCATCGCGATCGCCTACTTATTCTCCAAGCAAAAGCACGCCATTCATTGGCGTTCGGTCGGTATCATGCTGGTATTAGAAATCTTGTTAGCATGGTTCTTGACAGGTTCACAAGTCGGTGTCGACGCAGTTAAGGCTGCTGCCGATGGGTTCACTTGGCTCGTTGATGTTTCATATGATGGGATTGCCTTTGCTTTAGCCAGCTGGGTCAATGTTAAACAAATGGACTTTGTTACAAGTTCGTTGTTACCGATTTTATTGATTGTGCCATTATTTGATATCTTGACATATATCGGCGTTTTACCATGGATTATCAAATGGGTCGGCCGCGGATTAGCTTACATTACCGGTCAACCAAAGTTCGAATCATTCTTCGTTGTTGAAATGATGTTTTTAGGTAATACTGAAGCGTTAGCCGTTTCACAATTACAATTAAAACAAATGAATGCACGACGTAACTTGACCATCGCCATGATGTCGATGAGTTGTGTCACGGCTTCCATTTTAGGGGCCTACATTCAAATGATGCCCGGTCAATTTATTTTGACTGCGGTACCAATGAATGTCTTAAATGCGGCAATTATTGCAGCAATTTTGAACCCAGTCGAAGTTTCTCCTGAAGAAGACACGATTGCCAAAGTTGGCGGTAGTGCAGCTGTTGAAGAGAACACTGAAACGACTGAAACTAGTGGCTCAGAAGATTTAGCAGACGAACAAGTTAAGGCTGTTAAGCCCGCTCGCGAACCATTCTTCTCATTCTTAGGCGATTCAATCTTGGGCGCTGGTAAGTTGATCTTAATCATCGCTGCCAACGTTATTGCTTTCGTCGCGTTAGCCAAATTGATCGATAAGCTGTTAGGCTTAATCAATTCTAACTTGTCACTCGAAAATATTTTTGGGATTATTATGTTCCCATTTGCTTGGTTACTAGGTTTCAACCCACACGATGCCTTCCAAATGGCTTCTTACATGGGAACCAAGTTAGTAACGAACGAATTTGTTGTCATGGGTGAAGTGACTAGCAAAGTCAATACCTTTGCACCCCATTTCAAAGCCGTCTTGACGGTATTCTTAACCTCCTTCGCCAACTTCTCAACGGTCGGTATGATCATTGGGGCGTTCAAAGGGATCGTTAACCGTGAAAAGAACGATGTTATTTCACGAAACGTCGGCTACATGCTGTTATCTGGGATCTTAGTTTCCCTCTTATCCGCAGGTGTCGTCGGATTATTCGTTTGGTAAATTTGATATAAATAATGATTATGAAGCGATCTTTCAGTTTAGGCTGAGAGGTCGTTTTTTGTGGGTTCTAAAAATTCAGTACATTGTTGTTCCCGTACTTATAAATATAAGCTTAACTTGCCGCTCCGGTTGGTCTGGACTGATGCTGGAACGTGGTGGCCACGTTTGTGAGCCAAAGGGCGGTCTCACAAGCCGGGCTTTCTCTCATGTTTAATTTGTCGAAACGTGTTCGGGCCAACTGCGCCCTCCGCTTGCTACGCCATCGCAACCACTCGGAAAACCGCCGAGTAATTGCGATGGCTAGGCAATGCTCAGGAGCAACCCGTTGGCCCTCACACTCTGAGAAAGGTCACCACTGAGCATCCATCATCCAGCCCGCCCTACGCTAAATTGGTAGCTTTATTGTCATGGGAATAGTCTGTTGTCGAAATCACTATATGAACGTTGGAGTAGACCAGCTTGGCTACTATGGTGAGTCACTTGATTTTGCTCAAGTTAGTGTCAATTAGACTTTTAAGCTGTGATTTTTGGTTTGAAAGTGTCTTTACGATGAACATCTTGGTAGCCAATTAATTGATTATTTGAAACGAAGCATGCGCTAACTGGTTGTAGTATCTAATCTGATAAATATGAATTTGATGGATGTTGACTGATCATTATTATGTTGATGTTCATATATAGAGGGTTCAATGCGGCCACGTAGTCGGAGGACACCGGTAAGCACACCGTGTCGAGCCATTTAGCTGGAGGGGGTGTTCCAGCTTAGTGGCTGGGCCAGCTTTTTAGACGTGGGTTGTCGGCTGAAAAGTGCCCTGACGACCGTTTTTTGGCGTCAGGTCTGCCCCACGGTGAGCTTGCCGGTGTCTGGAGACGAAGTAAGCGGACTAATTGAAAACTGTGTGAGCTTTAACCCGTAGCCTAAAAAAACAATTGAAAATGAGCAACCTTTTTTACTGAAAATAACGTCTGACCTAAACGACGCAAAACAGCTTATTAACAAGGCTTCTCACAAGTCGATAATCCAAACTGGAGCATTGATTTTAGCTAGAATTTAAGTTAAAGTTATGAGGTGACGTGAAACATTCAAGTTGTTTCACAACTGTAAGGTTAATTCGACCTTAGTTAAGGAGTTCTATTCATGAATCCAACTGAATTTAAACAAGCTTTGGCGAGCCATGACATCGTTCTCGATGATCATCAAATGGCTCAGTTTGCGACGTATTACCAGTTGCTAGTTGAGACTAATCGTCAATTCAATCTAACGACTATCACTGCTGAACCGGAAGTGTATTTGAAGCATTTTTATGATTCATTGACGCCGGCTTTTTATGTGGCAGCTTTGCGTGATCAACCACTAACACTCTGTGATGTTGGTGCCGGGGCTGGTTTTCCCTCGATTCCGTTGAAGATTGTTTTTCCACAATTGCAAGTCACGATTGTGGATTCATTAAACAAGCGTATCAACTTTTTACAACAATTGATTGCCGCGTTAGGCTTGACTGGGGTGCAGACCTTTCATGATCGTGCCGAAACCTTTGCAGGCAAGAAATCTCCTCATCGTGAAAGCTATGATTTGGTCACAGCGCGGGCCGTTGCACGGCTCTCTGTGCTGAGTGAATTTTGCTTGCCATTAGTTAAAATTGGTGGTCAAATGGTCGCGCTCAAAGCGTCAAATGCGCGGACTGAAACGGCTGAAGGTGACTACGCGGTTAAACAATTGGGTGGTCAACTGGTAACAGATGAAGCCTTTAAGTTGCCGGAAACCGGTGACCCACGGCATATCATCGTGATTGATAAGAAGCGGCCAACGCCGAAACGCTATCCACGGAAGCCTGGAACACCAGCAAAACAGCCGTTAACGGCACCTGAATAGGGTTGGGAGGTAAGTTAGATGCCATTCTCTTTATTTGGTTCTAATCGTGATAAAGATAAAAATAAAACCGCCCCAGCGGCTAATCATAACCAGCAAATCGTGCGGATTCCGGTAACGGCAATCATTCCCAACCGTTTTCAACCACGGCAGGTGTTTGATGAAGCTGGGATTGCCGAGTTAGCGGCGACAATTGCGGAACACGGGTTGTTGCAACCTATCGTGTTACGTGAATACGAGCCTAAAAAATACGAAATTATTGCCGGAGAACGCCGATTCCGTGCCATTACGTCCTTACATTGGGCGGATGCGCCGGCAATCATTCAGAAAATGGATGATGGGGAAACGGCGTCGATGGCGTTGATTGAAAACTTACAGCGTCAAGATTTGACCGTCATTGAAGAAGCGACCGCGTATCAAGAGTTAATGAAACTAAATTCATTGACGCAGGCCGCATTGGCGAAAGAACTTGGTAAAAGTCAGTCATTTGTCGCGAATAAATTACGCTTGTTGAAACTGGCACAACCAGTCCAACAAGCGCTGTTAAAACGGCAGATCAGTGAACGACATGGGCGTGCTTTGTTGACCGTGCCTACAGAACAACAGGCTGAGGTACTGACAAAAATTTTGGCACAACAGTTGACGGTCAAAGAAACAGAACGGCTCATTCAACAATTGACCACGCCGCCGAAGCCCAAAAAGAAGCGGGCCCGCGGTTTGTCTGGTGATACTCGTATCGCGGTCAATACAATTAAACAGTCTATTAAAATGGTGACCGATGCTGGCCTGCCGGTGAAGACCCATGAAGAAGAAACCGACAGCGGGTATCGTATCACGATTGAAATTCCAAAAAATCAACCAAGGAGTGGTCAATAATTATGGGATCCGTAATTGCACTCGCTAACCAAAAAGGTGGCGTTGGCAAGACGACGACTAGTATTAATTTAGGTGCCAGTCTCGTCGCTCAAGGTCAAAAAGTACTATTAATTGATACGGACGCTCAAGGAAATGCCACGAGCGGGTTGGGGATTCAAAAGTCGGCGATTGAAAATGAAATTTATGATGTTTTAATCAATGATACCCCGATTAAAGAAACAATTATTCCAACAAGTCACAAAGGGTTAGATATCGTGCCAGCCACGATCCAACTTTCTGGGGCTGAAATTGAATTGACTCCGATGATGGCTCGCGAAACCCGGTTAAGAGACGCCATCGACGAAGTGCGTGAGGACTACGACTTTATTTTGATCGATTGTCCACCTTCGCTGGGGTTGTTAACCATCAACGCATTTACGGCTTGTGATTCCATTTTGATTCCAGTGCAAAGTGAATATTATGCGCTGGAAGGGTTGAGCCAATTATTAAATACGGTTAAGTTGGTTCAAAAACATTTTAATAAACAATTGAAAATCGAAGGCGTTTTATTAACGATGTACGATGCGCGGACTAATCTTGGTCAACAAGTTAACGATGAAGTGCGTAAGTACTTTAAGGACGCGGTTTACAAAACGATTATTCCACGGAATGTGCGGCTATCTGAAGCGCCCAGTCATGGACTGTCAATTATCGATTACGATGCCCGCTCAAAGGGTGCGCAAGTCTACTTAGCGTTAGCAAAGGAAGTGTTGGCTGCTCATGGCAAGTAAAAAGGATCAAAATAAAGCGTTGGGGCGTGGCATTGGGGCTTTATTTGCCGATGTTGACGAACCAGCCACTGAAGAATCAGTTGTCGATTTAGCGTTAACGGCGATTCGGGCCAATCCCTATCAACCGCGACGTAAATTTGACCAAACAGCATTAAAAGAATTGGCTAGTTCCATTGAAAAATCTGGGGTCTTCCAGCCCATCATTGTGCGCCAACCAGATGCTGAAGTTAAAAAATACGAATTAATTGCTGGCGAACGGCGTTTCCGAGCTTCAAAGCTCGCAAACCAGACGACGATTCCCGCGATTGTTCGTGATGTGACCGAAGAACAGATGATGGAAGTTGCTGTGTTGGAAAACCTGCAACGAGAAGACTTAACGCCACTAGAAGAAGCTGAAGCTTACGAGTCTTTGATGAAAAATTTGAAACTCACCCAAGCTGAAGTTTCTAAGCGTCTAGGGAAGAGTCGGCCGTACATTGCCAATTATTTGCGTTTGTTGGGTTTGCCAGCAATCGTCAAGGCAATGATTCAAAAAGGCCAATTGTCGATGGGCCAAGCACGAACTTTGTTGTCATTAAAAGACAAGACCAAGTTAGTGCCACTAGCCAAACGCGCAATCAAAGCGAACTTAACGGTGCGACAATTGGAACAGATTGTGATTCACTATAACGGTGATACGAAACAGCCAGTTAAGCCAGTCGTTAAAAAATCGCCTTATATTCGGGCCAGTGAAGAACAACTCCAAGAAAAATTTGGCACGCAGGTTTCAATTTCAGCGAAAGCGAATAAAAAGGATGTCGGGAAGATTGAAATTCCTTATTTATCGACTGACGATCTGAGCCGCATCTTGGATATTTTAAACATTAATTTGGACTAAATTTGAGAAGGGGCGTTGCGCATGTATGATTTAGGTGATATTGTCGAAATGAAGAAAGCGCATCCGTGTGGGGTCAATCGTTGGGAGATTACTCGGATGGGTGCGGACATTAAGATCAAATGTACCGGCTGCGACCACATTGTCATGCTGCCGCGTCGTGAATTTGATAAGAAAATGAAGAAGATTCTTGAAAAGAAAGCCGATCAAGCTTAATTATTTTAAAAGGAAGAGTGAATAACCGATATGGCACTTACAGCAGGTATCGTTGGGTTACCCAACGTTGGTAAATCCACATTATTTAACGCAATTACGAAGGCTGGCGCCGAAATGGCGAACTATCCATTTGCGACGATCGATCCAAACGTGGGAATGGTTGAAGTCCCCGACAAACGTTTAGACCGTATTCAGTCAATTATTCCCGCTAAAAAGGTCGTTCCAACGACGTTTGAATTTACTGACATCGCCGGAATCGTTAAGGGTGCTAGCAAGGGTGAAGGTCTAGGTAACAAATTCTTAGAGAACATTCGTCAAGTTGATGCGATTGTCCACGTGGTGCGGGCTTTCGATGATGATAACATCACACATGTTACTGGGAAAGTTGATCCACAAGACGATATTGAAACCATTAATTTGGAATTGAGTTTGGCTGACTTGGAAGCCGTTGACAAACGTTTTACCAAAGTTCAACGCGCTGCTAAAGGTAGTGACAAGGAAGCTAAGGCTGAATTGGCGGTTTTAGAGAAAATCAAGCCAGCGTTGGAAGCTGGACAACCAGTCCGGTCATTGACTTTCGACGAAGATGATCAAGCAATCGTGCGGGGACTCTTCTTATTAACTTCGAAGCCGGTTTTGTACGTAGCGAACATTGCTGAAGATGACATGGCTGATCCTGAAAACTCGAAATATTATCAAGTCGTTGCGGATTATGCGAAAAAAGAAGGCGCCCAAGCCATTGGCGTTGCCGCTGAAACCGAAGAGGAAATTGCAGAATTAGACGATGACGACAAAGCTGACTTTTTGGCTGCGGAAGGTGTCGAAGAACCTGGATTGAATAAGCTTATTCGGGCTTCTTATAAGCTCTTAGGCTTGGAAACTTTCTTTACTGCTGGTGGCAAGGAAACCCGTGCGTGGACGTTTAAACGTGGCACTAAGGCACCGCAAGCGGCTGGGATTATTCACTCTGATTTCGAACGTGGCTTTATTCGTGCCGAAGTGATGTCATTCGCTGATTTAGATGCAGCGGGTAGCGAAGCTAAAGTTAAAGAAAATGGGAAGTTACGACTTGAAGGTAAAGATTACGTCATGCAAGATGGCGACATCGTTGAATTCCGATTCAACGTCTAATTAAGAAAAGGGGGAACTGCTCATGAGTGAAGGGCCAAATAAACCACGGAATGCTCAAGCGGGTGCTAAGCAGATCCAAGCGGCGGAACATCCTTTACGGGATGATACCGAATTAACGAAGCGTAATGATGAATACATGCGACAAATGCGTAAGTCACTAAATGAGACAGCTTTGTCAGGTGAAAAGAAAAAAGCAGCTCTCGATGAAATGATGGCGACGTTGTTAGCGGAACAGCATAAAGGGACAACTGCGCGTCAATTGTACGGGACGGTTCAAGAACGGACGCAAGCAATCATCTCGGGTCCTAAAAAAACGCCACGTGAACAAGCTAAGGCAAATTATTGGGTGACATCACTTGATAATGGGCTGATGTTATTCATGATCTTCTGCTTGATGTATGGGGTCATGGGCTTCATTTCCAAAGCTTCACAAGAATCGCAGGGTGCCAACGGGATCACCGCGATTCTGTTGACCTCTGTGGTCGGTGGTTTGGGTGTTGCCAAATTGTTTGAATATTTGGCACCAGACAAGAATAAGCCGAAAGTGCCAATGTGGCGAAAGATTTTATGGTCAATTTTGGCTGTAATGGTCTGGATGTTGATCTTCACCACCGCTGCGATGTTACCAAAGGCATTAAACCCAGCGTTACCAGCTGCGGTTTATCTCGTGATTGCTGCCCTTGTGTTCTTCGCACGGATGTGGCTTAAACGGAAATTTAATATTACCACTAGTTTATTTTAAACTTACACTGAGAAATCTAGGCAGGCGCTTAGGTTTCTTTTTTGAAAAAGTCGCTTAAATGAAAAGTCACTGAAAATTTGGTCGAATCCTTGCATTTGTGCCGATGTTTTGTTACCTTTACAGATAAAATAAAATCATAAGGAGCTAACGTTCTATGTCTAATTGGGAATCAAAGTTTGGAAAAAAAGGTTATACGTTTGATGATGTCCTATTAATTCCAGCCGAAAGTCATGTATTACCGAATGAAGTTGATTTAGGTGTGCAACTCGCCGATAATTTGAAATTAAACATCCCGATTATTAGTGCCGGGATGGATACTGTTTCCGAATCTACCATGGGGATCGCAATGGCGAACCAAGGTGGGTTAGCAGTTATTCATAAGAACCTTAGCATTCAAGCCCAAGCTGAAGAAGTCAGCAAGGTCAAGGCAGTCGAAAAAGACGCTGATCATCCGCACGCTGCGGTTGACGCATCTAATCATTTGTTAGCGGTCGCTGCGGTTGGGGTAACGAGTGATACCTTTGATCGGGCCGAAGCTTTGTTTGCAGCTGGCGCCGATGCCATCGTGATCGATACGGCGCATGGTCATTCTGCTGGCGTTTTGCGGAAGGTTAAGGAAATTCGCGAACACTTCCCTAAGCAAACTTTAATTGCTGGGAACGTGGCTACGGCTGCGGGGACGCGAGCATTATTTGATGCCGGCGTTGATGTTGTGAAAGTTGGGATTGGCCCTGGTTCAATTTGTACCACTCGGATCGTTGCTGGGGTCGGCGTACCACAATTGACCGCTGTTTATGATTCAGCTGAAGTGGCGCGTGAATATGGCAAACCAATCATCGCTGATGGTGGAATCAAGTATTCTGGCGATATCGTGAAGGCTTTGGCTGCCGGTGGTAATGCCGTTATGCTCGGCAGTATGTTAGCTGGGACGACGGAAGCACCTGGCGAAATCGTCTTTGATGACGGTCGTCAATATAAGTTCTATCGTGGTATGGGTTCAGTTGGCGCGATGTCACAAGCGCATGGTTCATCTGATCGTTACTTCCAAGGTGGTGTCAACGAAGCCAACAAGTTAGTACCTGAAGGTGTTGAAGGTCGAGTACCATTTAAGGGTAGTGTCAATGACATTATCTTCCAAATGCTTGGTGGCCTACGCTCCGGGATGGGTTATGTTGGGGCTAAAGATATTAGTGCCTTAATTGAAGATGCCCAGTTCGTCGAAATTTCTGGCGCCGGTTTACGAGAATCACATCCTCATGAAATTCAAATTACGAAAAATGCGCCTAACTACTCTGTAAATGGGTAATTAGCTGCGATTAATTAGAATGGTCCGCGAAACGGGATAAGTTTCGCGGGCCATTTTTGGCTTCTAAAATAGCCTTGCAATTGTGAGCTTTCTGTCTAGTTTAATCGCCTTAGAAGTATCGCAATTGTGAGCTTTTTGTCTGTTTTTTATTTCATCTGGAAATGTGTGAATCATAGTGTTCATTTTTATGATTTTAAGTCTCCGTTGACCAGTCCGTTCGCTGTAAGGTGTTTTCAAACCGAAGGCCACGTGTTTTAAAAGTTGGTCAGACGCTAAAACCACCCAGCGGAGTGTTTCGATATAGCCAACGAATTGTTCTATTCCGACGTTAGAGGGTGTTTGTGAGCTATTAGTAGCTTAGTATGGATGAAAACCAATTACTATCAGGATTACTGATTAGTCCAGACCAACCGGAACGGCAAACTAAGTCAATACTCATAAACGTAACTACTAAACTCATAAAGAAGCCCTAAATTGACCTAATTCTTTGCGTTTTCTCTAAAAAAGGCCGTCAAGCGCCCTTAAAGCAGTCCTTTTTGGTAGAATATAATCAGAATTACTTAAGGAGAAATTTAATATGAAAATTTTGGTAGTCGATGACGACAAAGAAATTGCGCAATTATTAGAAATTTATATCAAAAACGAAGGCTACGAACCAATTAGTGCTTATAATGGTAAAGAGGCCTTAACGAAATTAAACACGAATCCCGATATTGCTTTGATGATTTTGGACATCATGATGCCTGAAATGGATGGTATCGAAGTTATCAAGGAAGTTCGGAAAGATTCCCAATTACCAATTTTAGTATTATCTGCCAAGACTGGTGATATGGATAAAATTCAAGGCTTAATTACTGGGGCTGACGACTATGTCACGAAGCCGTTTAATCCATTAGAAATTATGGCGCGAGTCAAATCTTTACTGCGACGTTCAGAAAACAACGTGACAACTACCGAACCAGATATTTTGGACATCGGACCATTGACCATCAATAAAGACTCTCATGAAGTAAAAACGTTGACTGGTAAGGATATTCAACTGACAGCGTTGGAGTTTGGAATTCTATACCTATTAGCTAGTCATCCAAATCGGGTCTTTTCCGCTGACGATATTTTTGAACGTGTTTGGCAACAAGAAAGCATTGTTTCCGCGAAAACGGTCATGGTGCACGTTAGCCATTTACGGGATAAGATTGAAGAAGCCACAGATGGTGAAAAGGTGATCCAAACTGTTTGGGGCGTCGGTTATAAGATTGAATCACGCTAATAGCGAGGTTAGCTTTTGAAATTAACAGGACGCGAAAAAAGTGAATTATTTTTTGAAGGAGTAGTGACCGTTATTCTGCTACTCCTTTTAAACTTGTCGATCGTGGTTTTGATCAATAGTGCGATTGCGCATAACCCCGGCTTGCAAAGTGGGATTTTCCAGATCAAACGATCGATTATGATTGGTCCCAATAATTATCAATTGTGGAGTTATGAAAATATCTTTATTGCGTTGATGGTTATTGCGGATGGTTTCGTGCTGTATTGGCGCCTGATTCGGCGTTATAAGCAAATGCAGTTACGTCATATTATTAGTGAATTGCACTACATTGCTGCCGGTCATTTTGATCATCGAATTAATTTTAATTTAACGGGTGATACGCAGCGGGTCGTCGAAAGTGTGAATGCATTGGTCGATTCAGCAATCCATTCAATGGACGAGGAACGCGAAATTGAGCATTCCAAAGATGCCTTGATTACCAATGTGAGTCATGATATTCGGACGCCACTGACGTCGATTATTGGCTATCTGGGCCTGATTGAGAATCAGCAGTATCAATCGGAAGATGATTTGGTCAAATACGCGCACATTGCGTATCTCAAAGCGACTCAGATGAAATCATTAGTTGAAGATCTGTTTGAATATACGAAGGTTCGGCAAACGGAAACACCGTTGAATATTAGCCGGTTAAATTTGACTGCGATGTTAGAACAATTGGCGGCTAGTTTTGAATTGGAAGCGAATAAGAAGCATTTGACGTTGGAAGTCGAAAGTGGCCAACAACCGATTTATTTAGAAGCGGATGCTGAAAAGCTTGGTCGGGTCTTCAACAATTTAATCACAAATGCTTTTAAATATGGGACTGGCGCGCACAAGGTAATCTTGCAGGCGGAGCAACGTGGTGAAGAAGTTGTGATCCACGTGACGAACGATGGACAGCGGATTCCAGCAGATTCGTTAGGTATGTTATTTGAACGATTTTACCGAGTGGAGGAATCACGGTCAAAAGCGACGGGTGGTTCTGGGTTAGGTCTGGCTATCGCGCAAAGCATTGTACAGCACCATGGCGGCTATATTTACGCGCAAAGTGACGATGCCTTGACGAGTTTTGTGATCCATTTACCTGTCAAGCATGATCACCCGCTAACAAAAACCGCACAAAAAGTTTCAAATTAACTTGTGTACGGGCGCAGAATTAATTAAACTTAAATTTAACACGTTCAAGAAAGGGATAATTGAGAAATGAGAGTTGCGGGAAAGTTAAAGAAAGTTATGATCAGTTTGGTTGCGGCGGTGACGTTCACGACGGCTGGTTTAGGTCTTGCGGGGGCCGGTATTACGGCGCAAGCCGCTACCACGCCATCAATTTCAGCTAAGGCTGCTATCGCGGTCGACGCGGGAACTGGTCAGATCTTGTATGACAAAAATAGTACTAAGCCAATGGCGATTGCCTCAATGACGAAGATGTTGAGTACTTATTTAGTCTTACAAGCGATCCATCAAGGCAAATTATCTTGGAACCAAAAAATTAGCGTCAGCAAAGATGTCGCTAAGATGAGTCAAAATACGGAATATGCGAATGTGCCATTATTAGCAACAAAGACTTATTCAGTCCGTGAGTTATACAATGCGACCGAAATTTATTCAGCCAACGCGGCAATTACGGCGTTAGGTGATGCGGTCGCTGGCACGCCACATAAGTTTGTCACGATGATGCGGCAAACGGCTAAATCATTTGGCATTACGGATGCGACGATCATTAACGCTTCTGGCTTGACTAACAAAGAAGTCGGTAGCGCAATCGGTTATAGCAATGTTGCGGCTAACGCTGAAAACGAAATGTCAGCGCAAGATGTTGCGACGGTTGCTCAAAAACTGTTGGCTAAATACCCTGAAGTTTTGACGACCTCTAGCATTGCCCATGCCTGGTTCGAAAAAGGCACGAGTTCCGCAACGAAGATGGATAACCGGAACTACATGTTAAAAGGGTTAGTTAAGCATTATGCAGCGTTGCCAGTAGATGGCTTGAAGACTGGGACGTCTACTAAGGCCGGGAATGCCTTTACTGGGACGGTTAAACTCAGCAACGGTAATCGAATTATTACGGTTGTGATGCATGCGGGTGCCGCTAATGATAATGGGACGGAGCGTTTCACGCAAACGGCCCAGATCATGTCATATGTTTATCATAACTATACTAATACGACCTTAGCTAAGAACAACACGATCAAGGGTGTCAAAGCCGTGGATGTTCAAGATGGGAAAGTTTTGACATCAGACTTGGTTGCTAATGGGACTAGCACAAAGATCTATTTGCCAACAGGGACGGATGCTTCTGAGGTTACTGGTAAGGCTAGCTTGAAGAAGTCAGCTACGACTGCTGGAAAATTACAAGCACCGGTTAAGAATGGTAAAACGGTTGGGACGGCCAACTTGTCGTTGAATAAGAAGACTATTCAAGTCGTTGATGGCACAAAGAGCAAGCCACTCACGGTCAACGTGACACCAAAGAAATCGATCGAAAAGGCCAACATCTTCGTCCGTATGTGGCGTGGGGTTAAGAGTTGGTTCTAAACTGAATCAAGTGATTATTTGTGTAACGAGTCTGGGGGAAACCTCAGGCTCGTTTTTGCGTTAGGCTTGTTTGTGAGTTCACTGGTCCTTGTGACTCTGACAAGGCTGGCGGGCACTTGGAAAGGTGTTAGAAAAAGTGACATAAAAAAGAAATATCAGCCTTTCCAGAATAATTGTATAATAAGTAAGGGTTTTACAAATGGGGCATTGTGAATGGGAGGTTCAATAGTCATGGGGATAACACTGCGTACTGCGACCATGTCAGATTTACCAATTATTGTCGATATTTATAATCAAGTCATACCAGGTCATCAGGTCACGGCTGACCTAAAGCCAGTGACCGTTGATCAACGGCGGGAGTGGTTCTTGGGACACACTGCGCCTCATTATCCATTATGGGTGATCAGCAACGGCGATTTAATTGTCGGTTGGCTGAGCTTTTCGGCTTTTTATGGCCGAGCTGCCTATGCTAAAACAGCTGAAATTTCGATTTATTTAGACCGAAGTGTTCAAGGCCAAGGGATTGGCAGCCAAGTTTTGGAAATGGTTCCTGGTAAAGTCACGTTAGCGGGACTCAATGTTTTGCTGGCCTACGTCTTTTCAAGTAACTTAGCCAGCATCAAATTATTCCAAAAATTTGGTTATGACCAATGGGGCTTTTTACCAGGCGTTGCCGAACTTGATCATCGTGCCAACGATTTAGTGATCTTGGGTAAGCATTTCGACTAGAAAATAATGATGTAAACGTTTTCTAATTGTTAATAAGCGAACAATCTAATGTTAGAGGTAGGATTGCCGTTAGAAACATGTTAAAATTAAACCCGAATGTCTAAACAAATAGACATCAGACAATGTTGCTAGAATTCTTTACTGGTAAGGTACTGGAGGCATTCTTGGTGAAAAAGAACGAGCCAAATTGGTTAGTGGTATTGCGAACTGTCATGCCACTTGGGCTTAGCTATATTCCCATTGGTCTCGCTTGTGGGGTTTTATTGCATGCAGCCGGGTTCAACCATTTACTGACAGCGTTAATTTCAGTCATGGTCTTTTCCGGTGGCGCCCAATTTTTGATTGCATCGATGTTGACCATCAATGCACCAATGACAACAATTATTTTGATGATGTTTTTCTTGGAACTACGTTATGCATTGCTAGGATCAAGTCTGTCCCGTTATTTAAAAGGACAGCGGCTACCGTTTATCCTCTTTTTTGCATTTTCGATGAATGATGAAAATTACGCTGTGAATTATTTGAAATTTGCGACGGATAAACATTGGAAACCAAGTCAAGCATTGCTAGTTGAGCACTACTCGTTACTATTTTGGACTGTCAGCAATATTATTGGGAGTTTAATTGGTAGCGCCTTGACCATTAATTTAAGCGTCGTAGATTTTGCATTAACTGCCCTGTTTATTTACATGGCCATTATGCAAACTAAGAGTCGCTTAACCATTTTAGTCTGTGCTTTATCTGGGGTTCTGACGATCTTCTTCCTAGTTTGGATGAAGAGTACGTTAGGGTTAGTCGTGGCGACGTTATTAGCGTCGTTAACTGGCTACTTTATTGAACGTCACTTACTAGCACATAAGCCGGAAAGTCATTTATTATATAAAGTCCACGATCCCACTGGTCAATCGGCCATGGAAGAAGACTCTGACAAGTAGGGCACAGAGGGGTTTTAGTTATGCAATCAGTCAGTTCAATGAGTAGTTTGGACCACTTTTGGTTGGTCATCTTTTGTGCCATTGTGGCGTTCATTCCACGTTTTTTTCCGTTGTTGTTTTTTACGAAGCGCAAGATTCCGGAATGGTTTAATGAATGGATGCGATTTGTGCCAGTGTCATTATTTACGGCACTCGTGGTCAAAAGTGTCTTTATCGACAGCAAGTATCAGATCATGACGACCGGCAATTTAGGCATGATCATCTCGGCGATCATCGTTGGGATAATTGCCTTTCGAACCCGGTCAATGACGTTATCCGTTGTTATTGGATTAGTGTCGGTGATGATATTTGTGTTAGTCCTGCATATGTGAATATGAAGTTAATGATGGAACTGGCGGATGCTGGTTCTTTTTTGTAGAGTGTTTGAGCCCACGGGTTGCTTCTGAGCATGGCCTAGCTAACCAATTACTCGGTGTTTTTCCGAGTGGTTGGTTAGCGTAGCCAGCGGAAGACGCAGTGGGCTCAAACACGTTTCGGCTATAAAGCTAGAACGCATTCTGGCTTTGGTGTAGCAAGCGGAAGCGGCAGTTGACTTTACCACGTTTCGGCTATAAAGCTAGGACGCATTCCTATAAAGCTAAGACGCATTCTGACCTTAGCATACCAACACGACATAAGGGGGGGATTCAAATTGACATGGTTACTCGTGATCTTGCCGGGGTTTCTGGCCGGTCTAGTGCAAGGTCTAACTGGCTTTGGTGCGGCAATTATTATGATGATTTTTCTACCCCAATGGTTACCCATGGATCAGAGTGCAGGGGTGGCAGGATTGATCATGTTTGCGAGTGTGATCACCATGGTCATCCGTTACCGGCAGCATATTCAGTTGAAACGGATTATGATACCGTTTATCGTTTATGCCAGTGTTGCGGCTTGGTCGGTCCACCTAGGTAAAGTTTTGGATGTGCAGTTACTCAGAATTTTGCTGGGTGGCTTATTGGTCGGACTGGCAATTTACTTTACAGTGTCCAAACAAGCCGGCACGCAGCGTTACCCGTTTTATGTGGCTGGCGGGTTCATGATTATCTCTGGCTTTTTCAATGGCTTGTTCGGTATTGGGGGCCCATTGATGGCCTTATATTTCTTATCGTTGTCAAAAGAAACCGGGGACTATATTGCCAATTTGCAGACATTTTTCTTAATTGATGTCGTCTATATTACGAGTATTCGAGTGGCAAATGGGATTCTCAGTGCTGCAGATGTCCCGATTGTTTTGATTGGTATGCTGGGCGCTATTTTAGGAACTGTTCTGGCGGGGCGGATTCTACCACGGATGAATATGCACATGGTTCGGCGCGGTATCTATACTTTTATCGGGTTGAGCGGGCTTTACTATTTGTTTTTCTAGCCTTTGGGCCGAGTGACTCATTTTAAACGAAAACTGAGCCTAGGGAATTTCCCCAGACTCAGTTTGCGATTCTTGATTTTAGTTAGCGGCAGTGATAGTGCCTAAGCCGTATTGAAAAAGTAAGTCGTCGGTTTTGTTTAAATCGAAACGTTGGACTAAGGCAAAGATGACCAGTGCATCCCATTCATCTTTGGCATATAGCGGCGCGTAGCCGGTCCGTTTTAACATGGTGGTCATTTCAGTTAAGGTTAGCTGAAAGCCAAAGCCTAACGCAATGGTGCGTGAGCGACTCGGCCGACGTTTGCCATCGAAATATTGGTATCCCGTTGTTGGGGTTAGATTTGCCTGTCGAATCACTAAACTTTTAGTCAGTCCTTTAATGTGCAGCAACTCGACTAAATATTCAGCGGGCTCAAAATGAACAAAGTTGGACTCAATCGAGGTCATAAACTGATCCGCCCCTTTAGCATGAGTAATTTCGTTAAGTAGTTCTTCAGTTTTCTGTTCCATTTTGTCGATCACCTCGCCAGTCATTTAATGGTCTAAGTGTACCAGAAATCATTGCAACTTAACGGTTAAATGTTGGTTAGAAAGGGCATTCGGCGTATAAATCAAGGTTACAGTCCCAGACTGTTTTGCTTGACCAATCAGATCACCAGTCACTTTGCCGTTGGCGGATAGTTCGCCACTGTCTAAGGTGTCGCGGTCATTGGTATTAATTTCATCTAAATCAGTGCGGTTGCCGGCCGATTTAATTTTGAAATCATAGGGGTTGTAACTTACTTTGGACTTGCCAATGTTTTCTAAAGTGAGATTCACGGTATAATATTGATTGCCAGATTTGGGCTTACTGAGATCGTCATCAAAACTACTGGCAGTTTTCACGCTATTCACTGTTAGTTGCATGTGGTCAAGCTTGGCAGTTTCTCCAACTTTTAAAATCTGTGTCGTTGTACGAGCTGGTTTTGCCACTTTATCTGTCTGCTTAGTGTTCGAACGAGTTGGTGAGAGAACGCCAATGGCTAAAATGATTCCGAAAACGATCAGTAACCACAGCCACCATTTTTGATACCATGGTTTGACGGCGATAAACGTTTTCCCGTTGGCATCGATGCGCTTTTTTGCCATGATGGGCCTACTTTCTTAGGGCTAAGCCGCCCGCGATGATGATTAATAAGCCACTTAGAATGCCAAAATAGCTCACAAAAACAATATTTAAAACGCCACAGATAATGATGAGCCAACCCATTAGTTTATGGTTCTTGTTGATCAGTGCGGCTAAGACGATTGCCAGTGCTGACACGGCAATACAAGCCCCGCCCAAGCTGCCTAAGCTACTGCTACCGCTGGCGCCAATAGCACTCCCTAAGCCGCCTAGACCCATGGCTAAAATGCCACCGAACATGCCGAAGATCCCGCCGATGATTCCTAAAACTAACTCAGCTGTTCGTGACCGGTGGGTACTTTTGACTGTTTGTTGCACGTATTTTTGACCATTTTCATCGATGATTGTTTGTTTTGACATTGTAATTCCTCCAAAATTTTAATTGTGATTAAGTGTCGAAGTCTTGTAAGAAAGGACGTTTTTACATGCTACTGATTGTCCAAGCGATGCAGCTATTAACCGCTAATACATATACGCCCTTGGGACCGCTGGTGACGGGTCGTGAATTTCCGTTGTTAGTACAGCAACAACAGGTCGTTTACGTGGCTAAACTAGTTGCCACGTCTGAACTGGCCGTCATGCAACAATTAAAGGCACACCCCACACCGCTGATGCCCCAGATTCGAGAAATCTTGCATCAGGACGATTGTCTCGTTAGTATTGAAACGTTGATTAACGGTCAGTCGTTGGCAGCACGACTGCAAGCACAGGGGACATTTAGTTCCGATGAAGTGAAGCAAGTGGCGCTTGATCTCATTCAGAGCCTCCAGCATTTAGAAAAGCTGGCAATCGTGCATCGTGATCTCAAATTAAGCAATATTATGGTGAGTAATCAACATTATTATTTAATTGATATCAGTGCTGCCCGTCAGCACCAACGTGATCAAAGTAGCGATACGCGATTACTGGGGACGAGTGGTTTTGCGGCGCCGGAGAACTATGGCTTTGCCCAAACCGATGGCCGTAGTGATATTTACTCCCTGGGCATCGTGTTGAACTGCTTATTGACTGGCAAAGTTCCCGTGAGTCGACAAGCTTCGTTGACGCAATTAACGACAGCACCGTTCTGGCGCCCAATCATTGAAAAAGCGACTGCTCTTGATCCCCAACGCCGCTACCAAAATGCCACCGCGTTGCTGACAGCGATTGAGCCACCAACGAAACCGGTAATGCGATTACGGCCGGCACGACACTGGGTGAGTCGTTATTGGCCGCCGGTTCGCAAAGGCCTCTGGTGGGCCTATGCCATTGGCTGGGTCCTGCTGCTATTGTCGAGTCTCACTGAGACCAACTGGCTGACTCGGGTCACTTTCTTAGCGGCCATCTTTATTTTCTTCGGGCTCCCAGTCATGATGCACTGGTTAAATCGCTGGCTTTATCACCGATTTGCTAATCTTGAGTGGCATCACTATCGTGGTTGGCTGCGCGCCGCCGAAACCGTAGTGATCATCCTCTTGATTAGTTATGTCGGTCACTTCATGTAGCCTTGTCCCTGAGTACAAAACCTAGCTTAACTGGTTTCGATGGCTAAAGCTTATGCAGGTTGCATAATCGCTAAAATTAGTTAGCGCAATTATGTTTTGACTGATGGATTAAGTTTGACTAGGACATTGTGTTATAAATATAAAGGTTGAAAGACTCAAAAGCATCACAAATGTTGTAGTACCGGTAACCCATAAGCCTAAAGTAAACTCACCTAAATTTAGCGCTCCGTCAGTCAAAATCGGTGTGCTGTGGGGGACGGCGCCAGCCAAGGTACGGTCTGACGCCTCAATTCCAAGCCGACAAAACACGTCTTTGAATTGCCCCGCGAGATTAGTCAGCCAAGAACGCCGATTAATCTCGCCGACACTGCACACCGATTTTGACTGACTCCGCTAAGCATAAATAACTACTGACTTAGCTGGAGGTTGTTGCTGATAGCATCGGACGTGCAGGTAGTGTTTGACCGGCGTTCTTTTGCCGGCCTTACACCACGGACGGTCCCTCGACCGCATGTTATCGGCAACAACCGGAAGCGGCAGTAGTCGACTAGTTTTCATTACCGGATTGTTGACGTAGTGGTGCAGACCGGCAATTTTTAACTTTCAACCTTTAGTTATAAATATAAAAAAACAGCACTGAAACCAGGTCAATCCTGATTTCAGTGCTGTTTGTGTTTACTATTAAGCTTTAACGGTATTGTCGTCGTACATATATTCACGTGTCATTGGGAGGTTCCGTGAAGAAGCACCCTTAGAAACGAGATATTGCATGACATCAATGTTTCCTGATTGGAATGAAGCAGCACAGGCTTGGAGATAAAGATCCCACATCCGTGTAAAGCGGATGCCCATTTTGGCTTCAATTTCAGCTCGTTTAGCATTGAAGTTTTGGTCCCATAATTCAGTGGTCCGTTGGTAATGCCGACGTAAGGTTTCCACGTCATCGACTTGTAAGCCACAGTCAACAATGTGTTGTAGGTTTTCGGTCATCCCAGGAACATAGCCACCTGGGAAGATATACTTGTCTAACCAGCCGTTAGTTGCGCCACCTTGTTGACGGGTAATCCCGTGTAACAAGGCCACACCATCGTCTTTAAGATACTTTTTGACGTCTTGGAAATACATTGCCAAGTTATCTTTACCGACATGTTCAAACATCCCAACACTGGTGATGTAGTCGTATTGTTCATTACCTAGTTCACGGTAATCTTCCAAACGAACTTCGGCAACGTCACTCAAACCTTCGTCTTGAATCCGCTTGGCAACGAGGTTGTATTGTTCTTTAGATAACGTGATGCCGACCACTTTCAAATCGTATTCTTTAGCGGCCGTCAACATCAATGTTCCCCAACCACAGCCAATATCAAGCAATGTTTTACCGGGTTGTGGATTGAGTTTTTGAATGATGTGATGAACTTTATTGATCTGGGCAGTTTCCAAGCTATCGTCTTCATTTTGGAAATAAGCACATGAATACGTTAGTGTGGGATCAAGCCACATTTCATAGAAGTCGTTCCCAACGTCATAATGACTTTGGATGTCTTCTTGACTCTTCTTTTCAGAATGAGACTGTTTAGGCATGAATTTTTTGAGCTTGGAATCATTGAAAAAGCTTTCAGCTGATTCGTAAGCTGATTCAATTAACTTTTGGATACTACCATCAATTTCGATGATGCCATCCATGTAAGCTTCGCCTAACGCAATTGAAGCGTTCTTAGTGATTTCGCGAACTGGAATCGCCTTTTTAAAAGTCACAGTTACCTCTGGGGTGCCTTCACCATAGGTTTCGCTGCTGCCATCCCAGTAATTAACTTTAACGGGAATGTTGAATGAGCGGCTCAAAAAGGTGTGATAAAAAGTCTTTTCTAGCATTAGAATAAGGATCCTTTCTCCATAAAAAATACAATCATTATTATACGCCAATGAAAACAGTTTTGTAAGCACAATGCACCCCGGTTAATTTGTCAAAATGGTATAATGAGACATTCAATGAATGGGGGCGTCAGCATGAAAAAATGGGTGTGGGTCTTGGCGATTATTGTCGTTGCATTGGGGGTCGGCGGTTATTCATATTCGCGACAGCAACTGCAAGAACGTGCATATGCCGCGGATATTCAAGCAGGCAAACAGGCCCTAAAGTCTGAACAGTACACACAAGCAGAAAGTGCGTTTACACGTGCAACGCGGACTAAAGCTAGCGATGTGGCGGCACAACGCTATTTAACGCAGACCCAAACTTATGTGAACGGGACCCAAGCGTTAAAATCACATCAATTTTCAGAAGCGCAAGCGAGTTTTACAACCGTCAAAAATACCAAAAAGGGTTCTGGTGTGCTGGGTGACCGGGCCAAGACTTCAGTTAAGTTAGTCAAAAAGATTATTAGCAAGCGTAAAGATTATACCGATAAGTATCAAAAAGCCCTGTCACTAAATCGGGCCAATGAATTTACAGATTCTAACGGAGTCCTGGCAGTGTTGTTCCAAAGTAAGTCGTTTCATGGGACTTATTATAATGATATTTATAAAAAGGCGAAGGCACTCCGTAAAGAAAACAATGCGGCTTTGAAGTCGCTAACGGGTTCAACACCAATCACGGATAATCCAACGGAAAGTGCAACAACTTCGGCTAATCAAACCAGTGAAAGTCAGTCGGCACCAGCAACTCAGCCTAACGATAGTCAACAAAAGTCACAACGTGCAGATGATAAACAGACAGCCACGACCCAATCGGATCAAACAACGACGCAGTCAGCAACTTCGGGTGCCAATTCGGCAACCAATAACAGCACACCAGCTGCCAGTTCTTCAGCAACCACGAGTTCAATCACGAATAGTGCTGGGATTCAGGCTACTCGTGAGGAATTCAATGAAGCTGGCTTGAATGGGAACCGTTATACGGATGCTGAAATTCAGGCGATTATGCAAAAAGCGGCGGCGGAACATACGTCACCAGTTCAAGCTGCGCAACACTTGGCGCAACAACCATAATTTATTAATAATTTAATAGTGGTATGGAAGCATACCTTACAATCATCGAGAAAACACTTGAAATTAAGTGCGAATCGGTGATTTTTTTATAAAAACTGTTATAAATATAGGAGTAAGGACAGATTATTTTCTGTTTTTATGTGGCGTTTGAACCATGGGGGCGGTCGGATTTATATCTATTTGGGGCATTTTTTTACAAATTAATGTCAAAACGGGTATAAAAATGACTATTTTGTGTACTATTTCTGTTTGATGCTTTAGAATATTAACAAGATTAGGGGGTTAAGGTGTGCGGTCGATTGATCGGATACATGGCAGCGCCAACGGGCAAGATTGTTTGTCAAGTTTGGTCATTTAAGGTTATCCGATCATGCGGCATAAACACCGAAATTTAGTATGATTATTAATAAACATGTCATGCGTAGTACGAACGAAAAGCAAGTCCTTCAACAAGTTATTAACGAAGGTCCCATTAGTCGTAGTCAAATTTCCCGTAACTTAAGTTTGAATAAAGTTACTGTTTCCGATATTTACAACCAGTTACTCCGGGCACAGTTTATCAAGGAAATCGGTTGTGGGGTCAGCACCAAGAATGGTGGCCGTAAACCGGTGATGGCGGAACTCAACGTCAACTATGGCTTTGTCGCCAGCATCGACTTATCGGCTAATGCTGTGAAGTTAATGTATTCACGGCTAAACGGTAAAATTCTGCATTTCCAAAGCTTCAAGACGAACGATATGACCTTAACGGATATTATCGATCTGATTGAAGACCAGTTACGGAATGTTGACGATTATGGTACCGTCCATGGCTTGATGGGGGTCGCAATTGCACTAGACGGTATTATTTACGAAAACAAAATCTTGAAGACGCCAATCAAATGTTTAGCTCATTTTGACTTGGCGAAGTATTTACGCGACAAACTGCGTATCCCAGTTATGCTGGAAAAGAAAGCAAACTTAACGGCCGTATTTGAACGTGACTTCCACAACAATGAAATCTTCGATAATGTGGTTTCAGTGGTGGTCCGTGATGAAATCCATGCCGGAATCGTTGCAGATTCACGATTATACTCTGGTCATGAAGGTGAAGCCGGTGAAGTTGGGACCGCGTTACTTGAAGACCGATCCGTTGAAAATCATATGGAATCAGCTAACGAATATGCTTCCGAAAAGTCCTTATGGGCAAAATTGAAAGCGATTAAACACGTGGACCGGTTGGACTTGACGGCGGTTAAACATGATTATATTAATCATGACCCAGAAGTCACGAAAGTCTTTGACGACTTTGTTTACTATTTGTCAAAGGTCGTTTCAAACGTTTCCACAGCCTTCGCCCCGGATGTGGTCGTCTTGAACACCAGTGTCTTGGAAATCTTGCCACAATTGTTGACGGATCTCCGAAACACAACGGCAAAGATGTCTTCGCCAACGCGCCAAGTGCCAATTATCGCGACTAAGAATGTTCAATCGGCCGCCTTACTTGGTGGGGCTTCTGAGATTATCCACCAAGCGTTAGGTCTCGAAAGTCTTAAGATGCATTTCTCATAAAGTTAATCAGTTGTAATCAAACGTGTAAAGCTCATTTCGGCTTTACACGTTTTTTGCGTAATAATGACGGACTTTTCATGTTTATCCTAGTGTTTTCAGTTAGAATGGACGTAAGGCTAGTAGAGGGAGTGGATGTTGCGTGGAACTTTGGTCACAGTTTGTCCACAACGTACGGTTGCGGCGAGCTTGCGTGTTGTTGATGATTTGTTTGGGGCTGTATTTGGCATCGAGTATGCTGAGTATTATTTTGCTAACGTTTATCTTTACCTTCCTGGTGACGCGGTTGGTTCGTTTCGTGCAGCACTGGGTGAAGATTCCGAGTACGGTGATCGTGATTGCCGTCTATGCGTTGGTGGTACTGGGGCTGTATTTTGCTGTGACGGCGTATTTGCCCAAGTTGATAAAACAAACCTTTTCAACGTTTGAATCGGTTTACCGATTCTATCAAGACCCGACGCACGACACGAACGAATTTTTAGCGTGGGTCACGAATTATTTTCAAGAATCTGAGATTTTAAAGCAGGTTAAAACTGGGATTTCAGTTGTTTTTAAATATATTACGAATATTGGTAATATGGGAATTACGTTCTTCTTGTCGTTTGTGCTCAGTTTCTTCTTTACGGTTGAGGATCAGCAGATGAGACGTTTCTCTAAGCGCTTCTTGACGAGTACCTTTGGCTGGTTCTTCCAAGACGTTTACTTCTTTGCGAAGAAATTCGTCAATAGTTTTGGGGTTGTTTTGGAAGCCCAGTTCTTGATTGCGCTCGTAAACACGGTGATCACGGTCATCTTTATGGCCTGCTTGCATATGCCACAATTGATCAGTCTGGGCTTGATGATCTTCTTGCTCAGCTTGATTCCGGTAGCGGGCGTGATTATTTCATTGATTCCACTGAGCCTGATTGCTTATTCAGTTGGTGGTGTGCGATATGTGGTTTACATGGTGATCATGATTGCCATCGTGCATACCTTAGAAGCGTATGTGCTGAATCCGAAGTTCATGGCTAGTCGAACGGAGATTCCGGTATTCTATACGTTCGTCGTGTTGCTCGTGAGTGAACGGTTATTCGGTGTTTGGGGACTGATCGTCGGGGTACCAATTTTTAACTTTGTGTTGGATATTATCGGCGTGAAACCGGTTCACGGGCTGAAACCGAAAATTCATTTGAAAAAAAGTTTAAATTCTGACCATGATTCGGGAAATAACTCCTGATTATATTTTGATTTTTCAGCGTTTCAGTGTAAAATAAGTGGAGTAAATAATAAATGAAAGAGGTCATTAACTGCTATGGCAAAATTAGTATTGATTCGTCACGGTCAAAGTGAATGGAACCTGTCAAACCAATTTACGGGTTGGGTTGACGTTGATTTAAGTGAAAAGGGTGTTGAAGAAGCTAAAGCTGCTGGTAAGAAAGTTGCCGAAGCTGGCTTGAAGTTTGATTATGCCTTTACTTCAGTTTTGACTCGTGCCATCAAGACATTGCACTACGTTTTGGAAGAATCTGACCAACTTTGGATTCCTGAAACCAAGACTTGGCGCTTAAACGAACGTCATTATGGCGCTTTACAAGGTTTGAACAAGAAGGAAACCGCTGAAAAATACGGTGACGACCAAGTTCATATCTGGCGTCGTTCATATGACGTTTTACCGCCATTATTGAGTGCAGATGACGAAGGTTCAGCTGTTAACGATCGTCGTTATGCTGACTTAGACCCTAACATCGTCCCTGGTGGCGAAAACTTGAAGGTTACTTTGGAACGTGTCATGCCTTTCTGGGAAGATCAAATTGCGCCAAAGTTGCTTGATGGTAAGAACGTCATCATCGCAGCCCATGGTAACTCATTACGTGCCCTTTCGAAGTACATTGAAAACATCTCAGATGATGATATCATGAACCTTGAAATGGCTACTGGTGAACCAGTTGTTTATGACTTCGACGAAAAGTTGAACGTCTTAGGCAAAGAAAAGTTAGGCAAATAATCAGCTGATTATTTACTGATTTTATAAGAAGCGCCCGCTAAGTGGGGGGCGCTTTTTTATGGCTTTAAAACTAGCTAGGTTAAGATAACTTGGGATGAGTTTGGCAATTAGTGACAAATTCGGACGCTAAATGGACACTGCCACTTTCATGTTAGTTCGTTAACTTTCTGAAAATCGAGGGGCTTTTTACATGTACGATGAAGCTGAGTTATTAGAAGCTAAACGTCAAATTGATTCAACCTTGCATAAGATTCGTGAAGTGGTGAAGACCTTTGAAGCTAAAGACGATCCGTCACGGTATAAGTCTCAACTGACTTTAGCCAAACGCCGACTAAAAGCTTTTAGCATCGCGAATCAGTTGATTGAAGAGAAGCTAGCTGAATTGAAAGCAGGTAGTGGCCACTAGTTGGACGCTAGCCATTAAAGCTTCTATATAATTTCTGTGTACTAAATGAGAGTTCTTAGATTTGGGGGAAGCTAATGAACGTAAAACGTTATGGGATTGATGCGCCATTTGCACTATTGATTTATACCGTTTTTGGAATTGGATTGCTTGGACATGCCTTTTTGAATCGTTCAAACTATCCGATTGGCATTGAAGTAGTTATTGGCATTGTTTTAATTGTTGGGGCCGCAATTTATTGGCATACAACGACTAGCGGAAAATATCGAATCTTTGATCATGCTGTTGAACAACTAAGACCAGACATACATGACCAGATCTTAGATTTAGGTTGTGGTCGTGGAGCGCTATTAACACGGTTGGCAAGCCAGGTGCAGGTGCCAGGGAAAGTTGTTGGACTAGATTTGTGGCTGTCCCGAGATCAATCTAACAATAAGATGACGACGACGCAGAAGAACGTTGATGATTTGGGGTTAACTGAACGGGTCAATCTAGTGACGGGCGATATGACTAAGTTAGACTTTCCTGACGAAAGCTTTGAGATTATTACTTCAAGTTTTGCAATTCATAATATTAAAAATAAGCAGGCGCGTGACCAAGCAATTAATGAAGCTGTACGAGTTTTAAAACCGCACGGTAAGATTATGATTATTGATACTGGTCATAATATGAATGAATACGGTCAGACTTTACAAGCAGCTGGTGTCCAAGTAACGCAGTTGAAACGTTTAGGCTTCAATGGTTGGTGGGCAACACCACTGACTGGGAGTTACATGGTAGTTGGTTGTAAAACTATCTTAGATGAATGATTAGGCAAGATTAAGAGAATTGATAGGGGTATTTGAATAAATGAGTGAAGCAACAAATGCAAATGAAGTTACACAACGTGAAATGGTTAAATTGATTGGCTTATTCCGTAAGAATGGCTTTAAAGGCGAGTACGTGAGTTTCCAACACGTCGTTGATGAAGGGGCTAGTTACTTTGTCGTCATGTCCGATGAAAATAACGGGACACAAGGGTTGTTTAAGGCAGACTTAGTGAGTGGAACGATTGAATTCCAATATATGTTGGATAAGAATCATGCCGTTGCTAAGTAAATAGATTGATTTGGAAGGGAAGATGAAATTGCACCTAAGTTATTAGATGGCAAGAACATCATCATCGCAGCCCATGGTAACTCATTACGTGCCTTAAGCAAGTACATCGAACGGATTTCTGATGACGACATCATGAATCTTGAAATGGCTACTGGCGAACCAGTTGTCTATGACTTCGATGAAAAGTTGAACGTATTAGGCAAAGAAAAGTTAGGCAAATAATCAGCTGATTATTTACTAGATTTTCAAGAAGCGCCCGCTCTTGTGGGGGGCGCTTTTTTATGGGTGCGCCCGGCATGGGTGATAACTAGGCGGTGTAAGTCCGCTGTGGGCCGTAGTAGTCGGAACCACGAGTTGAGGGCAAGGGTGTCCGCCGTGAGACGGAATCTGAAGGAAGCCTAAAACAAGGTACTGAACTGATGAATAAGAAGTGGCTATAAGGCTAGAGTCATCTGGATAAGGTTGCTCAACAAACTAAAGTCCAATACTACTCAAAGATGACTAGAGTAGAGCCAACAGTTGCATGGTACGAAAGCTATCATTCTTACCCGGGGAGGCCTGATTTACAAGTTCCCGACTAGAACGCCGATATGGTGTACAGGAATAACTTAGCCAGTGATGGCTAACTGAGTATTTCAGGAGTCAGCCGAGGTCATAGTAGTTTGCCAATCGGCAAACGAAGGACCGAACAATAATAATTCTCACTGATACTGGAGGTGTTGGTAATGCGAATATTGCAGAAAACAGAACAAGCTGACCACCAAGGGATAGATAGTCTGGAAGACAAAGGGAATCTTGGGGCGCATAGTGTTACTGACGGTGAAAGTACAGTGCAGAATGGTGTTCCATTTGTAGACTTGGTGCTTGCGAGAGGCAACCTTAACCTCACTTTTAAACGAGTCAGGCGTAATAAAGGAGCCGCTGGTATTGATGGTATGACCATCAACCAGCTATCCGAATATATCTACAAACATCGAGATGAACTCTTAGAGAGTTTGCGTAACGGGACTTACTGCCCGAAACCAGTCAGACGTGTCGAAATTCCCAAGCCGGACGGGTCAACCAGAAAGCTAGGTGTTCCGACTGTGATTGACAGAATGGTCCAACAGGCGGTAGTCCAAGTGTTGTCACCAATTTATGAACAAGTATTTTCCGACAATAGCTACGGCTTTAGGCCTGGACGAAGTGCGCATGACGCTATCAAAAAAGTCATGAGTCTTTATAATCAGGGCTATCACTACGTGGTAGACCTGGACTTAAAAGCCTACTTTGACACGGTAAACCATGATTTACTAATGAACTTTGTTCAACAGCAAATTCATGACCCATGGCTATTACATCTAATCCGCAGGTTCCTAAAATGGTCAGTTGTTCCAGAAAACAACGAAGGGCACCCCACAAGGTGGGAACCTATCACCACTGCTAGCCAACATTTATCTGAATGAATTAGATAAATTACTGGTCAGTCGAGGCCGCCAATTTGTACGCTATGCGGACGACTGTAACATTTATGTCAAAAGTAAGCGTGCTGGTGAGCGAGTCCTGAGGAATATTACTAAATTCCTAGAAAACAGTTTAAAAGTGACAGTCAACAAGAAGAAAACAACGGTTGGGTCACCATTAAGACTAAAGTTCTTGGGATTTACGCTGGGTGTTGATCGAAATGGGGCGTATCCGCGTCCACATGGAATTGCCAAGCAACGTGTCAAACAGTCACTTAAAGTTATGACAGTTCGAAGCCGAAGTATCAGTTGGCAACAATTGATGAAAGAAATTCGTCAGAAAATGCAAGGATGGTTGCAATATTATGGGATTGGTAAATTGAAGACGTTCATTCAGCAATTGGACACATGGCTTAGAAGTCGTATAAGACAATTGATTTGGAAACGTTGGAAAAAGGTCAAAACCCGAATTCGTCAACTGATGAAAATGGGCATGACAGTAGAGCAAGCTAAGACCAATGCCAATACCAATGCCAATACCCGAAAGGGATATTGGAGAACGGCTCATAGTAAGACAATGAAATATACGTATACAAACGAAAAGCTAGAGCGTCTTGGATTGATAAATTTATCCAAGACACTCCAGCTTATTCAGAATACTTAAATTATTGAACCGCCGTATACGGATCCGTACGTACGGTGGTGTGAGAGGTCGGTAATTGTGAAATAATCAATTACCTCCTACTCGATCCTAAAAAGCAATTAATGTTGGATATCATTAGATGAAGTCGGCAATTTGTGACAATTTTAGGTGGAAAACGGACGCTGAACGGGCGCTAGTGGTCTCTGTGGAAACTAAGGCGTAGTTTTAACATGGCACCCATGATATCCGTATTACCCATGTAGAGGATGTCAGATACTAATTAAACCAAGTAAACGACCTTATCCCCAGAATTTCTAAAATGAAGGGGATAAGTGAATAAAAAGAATGATTGATGTGAGTATTTATTGCTCACAGGTGGATAACTTTTACGGCATAAAGGTTATCCACAAAGAGAAATTGATAGGAGTTTTAATAAATGAATGAAGCAGCAAATGAAGTCACGCAACGCGAAATGATCCGGATTATTGGGTTGTTCCGTAAGAACGGATTTAAGGGCGAATACGTGAGCTTCCAGCATGTTGTCGATGAAGGAGCAAGTTACTTTGTCGTGATGTCAGACGAAAACAACGGGACACAAGGCCTGTTTAAAGCCGATTTATTGACTGGGACGATTGAGTTCCAATACATGCTAGATGAAAATCATGCAGTAGCAAAATAGAAATTAAAAACTCTCTCTAGTTGAAAATGAAAACTAGAGGGAGCTTTTTTATCTATGATAAATTGATTTTTAAGTGGAACTACGAGCCCTTTGTCGATATTCTTTAGGGGTGCATTGGTACTTTTTTTTGAATAGTTTATAAAAATGATTAGGATTTGAAAAACCACTTTGTTCAGCAATGTGATTTATCGACAAATCTGTATTTAGGAGTAGATGCATGACTTTTTCTAACCGAAATTGTTGAATGATTTGTGTATAATTTTTTTTAGTGTACTTTTTTAAAAAACGTGTTAAATAATTAGGATGGATACCAAAATGTTGAGCACAAGTTGTTAAAGATAGGTCATTAAAGTTGACACTAATATAATTTAAAACATCAATAATGGAAATACTATTTTGTGTTTGCAACTTATCCTGTTCGTAATTTAAGGTAGTATTCTGACGAATGATTTCGGTGAATAGTAAGATAATTAGGCTATTTACAGCTTCTTTCCAGCCAATCTGTTTGTAGTTTAATTCGAGAACGATATTTTCAATATAATCACGAACTTTCTTATTGCTTTTATTGTGAAACATTAAGTAGTTACCAGTTAAATTACTTTTATAGAGGGCGGAAGTGATGAAAGCCGACATTACGTTATTATCAGCCAATTCGGATAGTAAATTATCTAAGAAATAAGATTTTCGCATCATTAAATTAACGGCGATGCAGTCATCGGGTATCTTTTTCATTGAATGAACTACGAAAGTATCCAGTATAAACAGATCACCAGCATTCATGGTGATCTGTTTATCGTTAACGGTTTGTTGATAAGTTCCTTGGTAAACGTACGTCATTTCGATGAAGTCGTGTTTGTGTATACCAACGTTTACATAGTGAGGGTGGTGGTTAAAGGTAATTTGCTCGGTGGCATCCATATATTGGTCAGCCATGAGTTCTCTAACACCATGTGAGTCAAAAATAAAATGCTTATTAAGATAGTCACAAACAATTAGGTCATTGGTTTCATGAAGTTGATTAGCAGTAGTTTCGATAATATTTTTTTGAGTAATAATGGTTAGAAAGTCATTTTGCATATTAACTCCTTGGTTTGATTATGACATAAAACTGGTTGTTAATAGATATTGTATCACAATTTAGGATTGCTATACTTTATCAAGTAAACGGTTTCGTAAAACGATTTCAATAATCGGGACGTTTATATATATGATATTTAGGGTTGTTTGTAGAGAATTTTAAGTATTAAATCTAATTAAGTAGAGAGGCTCGAAATGCAAGTAATTGAACAGTATCAAAGGTTTGAATTAACTAAAACCTACACAGAATCAAAAAATCCTTTTTCTGATGTCGAACTTTTTGGATATTTTAGTAATGGAAAAACCACTAAAAAGGTTCGTGGTTTCTACGATGGTGATGGATTATTTAAACTAAGATTCATGCCAACCGAGTTAGGTATCTGGAATTATTATACTCAGTCAAATATATCAGAACTTGCTAATCTGACGGGCAGCTTTGAATGTAGTCAACCAAATCAGGAAAATCATGGCATGGTTGTTACAAAAAATAAAACATATTTTCAATATAGTGATGGAACAGACTTTGCCCCATTTGGGACTACCCTGTATGGATGGCATTTACAAAGTGATGAGCGACAAAATCTGACTTTAGAGTCACTAAAAGAAAATAAGTTTAATAAAGTACGGATGACTGTCTTTCCTATTTGGAATTATATGTTTCAAACGGAATATACAAGTTATCCGTATAAAGTTATCAAACGTGAAAAGATTGATAAAAAGAGTAGTTCCGAGCATCCTGATAATTATACGGTTGAATTAGATCATCAGATCTTCAATCCAGCATATTTTCAGCACCTAGAAAACTGCATTGATGAATTGACGGCTTTGAATATTCAAGTTGATTTAATCCTTTTCCATCCATATAATGATACGCCACGTGGCCTATGTTCTATGACCCAGCAAGAGGATTTTAAGTATATTGAATATTTGGTAGCTAGATTGGCTTCATATAAAAATATATGGTGGTCTATGGCTAATGAATACGATTTGGCTGATATGACTGGACAAAAAAAATTGGCGGACTGGGATGATTTAGCTGAAAAGGTCTACTTAGAGGATCCTAATCGCCATCTACTGTCCATTCATAACTTTTATGATCCGCCAATTCATAAAGGAACTACTAAGAACTGGTACGACCATACCAAGCCATGGATTACACACTTAAGTGTTCAAACGGATAATTTGTTTTTTGTGGATCAATGGAAACAAGAATATCGTAAGCCGGTTGTCATTGATGAATGCCGGTATGAGGGCAATACCCAATATGGATGGGGGGATTTAACTCCTCAGCATATGACTGATTCATTTTGGAAAATTGTTGCACGCGGCGGTTATGTTACTCATGGAGAATCCTATGTTGATGGTGAAGTGCCACATGCACCTGTATGGTCTTTTCACGGTGCAAAGCTTGTTGGTCAAAGCTATTTAAGAATGAATTATTTACATGATATCTTTCAAAATAATCATTTAGGGCATTTGAATGCAATCGCCACCACGGGCCCACACTGGGAACTTTATGGTGGTGCAACAGATGATTTTAATAAGGTCCTAATCTATTTTGGAGATAGTCAGCCAGGATTTGAAATCTTTGATTTCTTACCAGCAGATAAGGAATATTCTGCACAGTTGATTGATACCTGGAATATGACGAGCACTGTATTTCCAATAAATCTGAATAGTAAAAAGTTTTTCAAAATGCCAAATGATCAACAATATATTGCACTGCTGTTGATTGCTAAATAAATTTGTTAGGAGTGTTTTTTTATGAAAAAAGGATGGCTAATGAAGTTTTCATTGCTTTCTATTTCATTGGTTTTAACTTCGGCAAGTGTGATTTCTGGAAATATTCCAGCAATGGCAAAAAGCTTCCCGGACGTTCCATTATCATCTATTGAAATGTTAACCACTGTTCCGGCCCTCATGGTTCTGATTTTTGTTTTATTGAGTAGTTTTTTTGCGAAATGGTTAGGTACGAAGCAAACTGTTCAGCTAGGTCTGATTATTTCATTGATTTCTGGTCTGATTCCTGTATTTAGTACTAACTTTACGGCTATCTTATTGTCTAGAGCTGGATTAGGAATTGGTTTTGGTTTATTTAATTCCTTAGCGGTTTCGATGATTAGTTACTTTTTCGATGGTGATGAACGTGCAAAACTGATTGGCTTTCAAAGTGCATTTCAAAGTTTAGGTACCGCTATTTTAGCATTCGTTGCTGGTCAATTACTAAAAATTGATTGGCATACAAGCTTTTGGGTATACGCTATTATTCTGCCAATTATTGTGTTGTTCACGTTATTTGTTCCAGCGATTCCTAAGGAACAGGTCAGAGAACAAGCCAATGGTACAGTGGAAAGTAAAAGTGGTTTGAATCCAAAAGTGCTAGGATATGCTACTTTCTTGCTTGTGATTATCATTATCTTTTCTGCATCTAATGTGAAGTTGGCGGAGTTGGTGACTAGTAATGGCTATGGGACTCCTACTGACGCAAGTAACATTTTGAGTATCATGTCGATCGCCGGAATGGTTGCAGGTTTCATCTTTGGGATGATTTACAAGTCGTTAAAGAAATATACGTTACCATTTGCCATTTTGGCAATGGCAGTTGCGTATGGTCTTTTCAGTTTTTCAAATAGTATTTTATTGACCGGTATTGGTGCACTGTTTGTGGGATTTGCTTTCTCGATTGTTGTACCATACTTATTTAACCAAGTAAATGCGATTGCTCCCAAAGGGACTGAGGCACTTTCAACATCATTATTGTTAGTAGGTGCCAACTTAGGATCATCCATTTCACCATACGGTCTTAAGTTTCTCGGTAGTATCTCGGGGACTTCATCTGTGAATGGTGTTTATAGATTGGGTGCAATTATCTTCGTAATTATTTTTGTCATTAATATTGTTTTCTTGATATTGCGACGTACTAAGTCGATTGGAAAGTTGAATGTTTGATAATAATAGATTATGAAGCATAAGTTATGCGTAAAGTAAGTGATAGGAGTCCTCTGAGCCAAGATAGTTTTGGCCCAGGGGACTTTTTTAATTAGTCAAAATAACTTTCTGAAAATCGAGGGGGTTTTACATGTACGATGAAGCTGAGTTATTAGAAGCTAAACGGCAAATTGATTCGACCTTGCATAAGATCCGTGAAGTCGAGAAGACTTTTGAAGCTAAAGACGATCCGTCACGGTATAAGTCTCAACTGACTTTTGCCAAACGCCGACTAAAAGCTTTTAGCATCGCGAATCAGTTGATTGAAGAGAAGCTAGCTGAATTGAAGGCCGGTAGTGGTCACTAGTTGGACGCTAGTAGTTAAGATTTAAGTAGGCTCGGCCATCGGTTGAAATTTCACCTCCTGGGCCTCCCGCACCACCGATAGAGATGGCTTGAGATTAGTAAAGAATTGATAAGGGGTATTTAAATAGCATGAGTGAAACAGCAGCGAATGAAGTAACACAGCGTGAAATGATCCGGATTATTGGGTTGTTCCGCAAGAACGGTTTTAAGGGCGAATACGTGAGCTTCCAGCACGTTGTGGATGAAGATGAGGGTGCCAGTTACTTTGTCGTCATGTCCGATGAAAATAACGGGACGCAAGGCTTGTTCAAAGCTGACTTGCTGAGTGGAACCATTGAATTCCAATATATGCTGGATGAGAATCATGAAGTAGCTAAGTAAATAGATTGATTGGAAGGGATGGCTACGGTCGTCTCTTTTTTTTTTAGCACGTCCCAGTTTATTCATATTTCATGGAAAATACGTCTTTTAGTGATTGTTGTGGTCTTTCGTAGATGCACTATTACAATTTTTGAGAATATACCAGAATTTTTTAACATGTTGATAAACTAAACATTTCCAATCTATTCACGGAGTCCCCAAAATAGTCAAAAAAACAATTACGATCAAATTCTATCCACAATTAGAATTTGATCGTGATTTTTGATTTACAACCAGCACCCGATTTATTTGGTGGTGATTTAGGATAGTCGATTGACCCACTGACCAACGTGGGTCAAATAGGTGCGCCGTTTTTCTACCGTAGCGGCCGTGATGCCACCGAAGTTGTGCCATTTAACATTTTGAATGCCCAGTTGTTTGAGGGTGGCGCCAATTAGAATCCGCTTGATTGCGTCACCACAGAATAGGCGCTGATAAACCGTTGGCGAGGTGGAAGTGGTCAAGACTAGTGCTGATTTGATGTTGTCAAGATGGCCAGCTACGCCCCGACTGGTTGACGTATAGGCCAGTTCGGGCCCTCGCTTCATGACTTTATCAAAGAAACCTTTCAGCATTGCCGGAAGGTCGTTCCACCAGATGGGGGTAATGATAATCAGTTGGTCAGCTTCTTTTAGTGCGGCCAAGTATCGCGTGACCAAGGGATCGGTGGTGGCGCCGGATGCGTATAATTGCAGTTCTTGTTCATCATAGATCGGATTAAAGTTGTCGGCGTATAAATCAAGTAAGCGATACCCAGTTTGATTGTGGGCCAGTGGTTTCAGCGCTTCGGACAAAACGGCGTGGCTAAAGCTTTTATCATACGGATGGCAATAAATAATAAGGGTGTTGGACAATTTTTTCACGCTTTCAGGAGGGCAGTTAAGGTTGACGATAATAGGTCTGGTTCATAGGGAACGACTCGTTTGATGATCAAGAGGCCGTATCCCTGGATAAAGGCCCAAATTTGAATAAACAGGCGTTGCGAGTCGAGCTTGGGATATTGTGGCTTCAACTGGTCAATCAGCCCGGTGGTCAGTTGGTAAAAGCTGAACTGATCGGATGCTGCGGGATGACTCAGGAGCCGTTGGGCGACCGGATTAAAGAACAAAAAGTCCATCGTATGTGCGTCCGTTTGGAATTTTTGCATTAACCAGTCGGCCATTTGCAGCAGTTGGGACTGCGGTGACGCACTTAAATCTAAACGGGGTGTGACTTCAGTTGCTAAATCCCCCGAAAGAATAACGGTCACCTCTTTGAATAATGCGGCTTTGCTATTAAAATGTTTATAGAACGCACCAGTCGTTAGACCAACTTGTTTGGCAAGCTGTCTCAGTGAAATTTTTTCATAACCATCGGCATGAATCTGGCGAATGGCTTCGTTGATAATTTGTTGATTGGTGGGCATCATGAGTTGCGTCATAAAAGAGCTCCTTCCACGTTGGATAACAGTGTTATCTTAAATAAATGATAACACTGTTATCCAACGTGTCAAGTCAGTTGAGACTAGCGGATAGGGTTCGTTTTGAGGAAGTCGCCGAGTTGGCGCGGGGAATAAATTAACGGCGTCTTAAAATAATCATCCCAAGATGGGGACCCGGAATATTGGGTTTAAGATGGCGGCCACAAAATAAGCGTGCGAGCATCAGTCATTATGTTAAGGCGGTCATTATTTTAACAGGAATTAAGACTTGCTTTAAACGCTAATTTTAGTAGGATGAGAGTATGACAAAACAAACTGAAACGACCCAAGCACGGGTCAAGGTGTTTAAAGCGTTAGCTGATCCGATTCGATTGGAGATTATTCGTTACTTAAATCAGCTCGACCATGGCGTTTCTTGCGGTGAAGTGGACCGCGCGATGCAGATTGGCAAGACGTCCGGTTCCTATCACTTTAAAATTTTGCAAGCGGCGGGATTGATCACCACCCATAAAGTCGCACGCGAAAAATACGTGGCGTTAGACCGGGCAACTTTTGACCAGTACTTGATTCAGTTCTGGCAAGACTTATAGGTTATTAGACCAGTGGAGAGCAGACCAGTTGGGATGCTCTTTTTTGCTGCAAAGGCTTGTCAGTATAATACGGTAATGATATGGTTATATAGTTCAAAATACTTTGAACTATATTCTAAGACACTTAGGGGGAATAATATTGGAAATGGTAGAGCAAGGTAGACGTACTAAGTGGGTTTTGGCGCTGACATCGTTAGGCTTTTTCATGGCGATGATGGATGCGATGATCGTCACCACGGCTTCCACGGCCATTCGAACGGAGTTTCAAATTTCAGTTAGATCATTGCAGTGGGCTTTAAACGCGTACAACATTACCATTGCGGCGGTTTTGCTAGTTGGGGTTACGTTTGGTGAACGGTGGGGCCGACGCCGAATCTATAATTGGGGACTGTTGATTTTTACGGTGGGTTCCGTTCTCTGCGCGCTATCCACAAATATTAACTGGCTGATTCTTGCCCGTATCGTTGAGGGGGTGGGCGCGTCCGTCATGACCCCCATGTCAATGGCAATTCTAAGCGCCGCGCTACCGGATAACCAGCGGGGACGCGCACTAGGAATTTGGGGTGGCATCGGTGGTCTGGCCCTAATTGTTGGCCCGTCTTTGGGCGGCTTGATTGTGGCTCAATTTGCTTGGCAGTGGATCTTTTGGATCAACGTTCCGGTGGGGGTGTTCGCCATCCTGTTATCCAGACGCTATTTGCCAGAAAGTCGGGGTCAAAACGAGCCGCTTAATCTGATTGATAACGGCTTGATGATTGGGACGTCGACGGGTCTCATTTGGGCACTGTCGGTGATGACTAGTGGTACGGGGGGCGCACGACTTAAATGGCCGCTACTGATTGGGATGACCAGCTTGCTTGGTGGCGGCTGGTTACTTTATCGCCAAGCCCACGAAGCACTGCCGATGATTCCGCTGAGCTTTTTTCGTAAAGCAACTTTTACGGGTGGCAATCTAGCAACGGCCTGCCTTTACGGATCGATGTACGGCGTGGTGTTCTTTTTTCCCCAGTACTTGCAGGCCAGTGCGCGGGCAACGGCGTTAATGGCTGGTCTGGAACTTTTACCCTGGACGGGAACGCTGGTCGTGGTCGCGCCGTTTGCGGGCCGGGCGGTCGACCGGTTTGGCGAGCGTCAAATTGCGATGATTGGATTGTTGTTTCAGGGAATGGGCTACCTGCTGATTGCAGGATTTGTGCACCGGTCGTACGGTTGGTTAGTGCTGCCGCTAATGCTAGCGGGGGTCGGATTATCAATGGCGGGACCGGCCTTACAAAAAGCCGTCATTGGCGCCGTTCCCAAAGTAGCTATTGGGAAAGCTTCTGGGATCTATAACGTCTTTCGGCTATTAGGGGGTGCCTTAGGAACGACCTTTGCAGTTATAAGCTTTTACCAGTTTGCTGGCCCAACTTTTGCGAGCGGGTTTCAGGCCACCATGGTGGAGACGGCCGCACTCTCGTTACTTGGTATTGTTGGCGCGCGCAAATTGGCGGTTAAACCGGTGGCGTGAGCTTGGTAGTTGGGAATACCCAGTTATCGAACGGAGTCAAATAGGTTATCAAATATTCACGACTGGATTTTCAATAGCGCTGTCTGATGACGACGACACAGTTCATTTTAAAATTGACGCTAGTAGCTGATGAAACTGAGCCGATAAACTAGGGTAAAGGAAATAGGGCTGGGACAAAATCAAAATGAGTTTTCAGAAATGTCATAATTGAAGTGCCCTAATCGATTTCTGGGCAACTTGGTGTCCACCATGTAAAATGCAAGGACCCGTAGTTGAAGAATTAGATGCCGAAATGGGCGATAAGGTTAAGTTTACCAAGTTAGATGTGGACGCTAATCCGGAAACATCGACGGCTTTTCGAATCATGTCGATTCCAACTCTGATTGTTAAGAAGGATGGCAAGGTTGTTGAACAGTTGGTCGGCTTACACATGAAAGATCAGTTGGCAGCAGTTTTAAACCAATACGTTGACTAAAGTTATCTATACATTAAAAAACAGAATAGTGCAGATTGGTTTCTGACACGGGCTTCATTTAGAAATGTGCTAGATGTTATGATCCCTCTGCGATAGTTAGACGAAATGTTATCACTTATCTAACTATCGCGGAGGGATTTTTGACAATTTTAATTATGGGCTGCACCTTTCAGCGGTACATGTCCCTGATCCTATCAATAGCCGCTAAATACCCGGTTTGCAAAGCTTCAGGCGCTAAAATTTGAACATTGGTTCCGAGAGCCAATAAATATTGAATCATGTAGTCATACTCATCTTGGTTGTAGCCACCATACAAATAGTCCTGACCGTCAATAGATTCAAGTTGCATGTTTGCATAGTGGTTACGCTGCACAATTTCACGACCATGTGGGGTGAGTTTGCACCGATACGCAATATCGTGATGTTGTTGGTCATAGGTCGTTTGGCGTTGCTTGAGAGCTTCATAGCTGAGCTGGGCCGGTTGATCGGTTTCGGTGAGGGCAGTCACCGTATCGCAACGAATGATTTCCCAGTTCTGGGTCGTGAGGTTAACACCACTGACGAACCAAACACCGTTACGGAAAAGTAGATCGAATAACTGAAATCGCTGAGGCATTTTGGAGGCCTTCAGCTGCAGAGTGACCACAGTTTCGTTCAAAATGGCGCTTAACAGTGGTCGCAAAAGTTTAGGCCCATCGAGATTAGGAATCGTATAGTAGTTAACGACTTCCTGCAAACGGGTCACTTTTTGTTGTTCAGCCAAGGGTAAGGTGGCCATGAGCTTCTGATAAATCGTGGTGTAAGATTTCTCGAAAGGGGTCGCTGATAATAAACTTAGTGCTTTGATGGCAAAAAAGAGCGCGTTGATCTCTTGAATATTTAATAATACGGGAACCCATAGTTGGCGTTTAGTCAGTTTATAACCGCCGTAACGGCCGGGTTCGACGTAAAAGGTAAGTCCTAACTGTTCTAAGGATTGAATGTCACGCAGAGCGGTGCGTTTGGAAATGTCAAAAGCGGCCATTAAGTCGTTGACGTGGAACTCGTTTTTGTAGCTTAAGAAAATCAACTCTTGGTTTAAACGTTCAGATCGGTCCATTTAAATTCCTCCGCAAATAGTTTTCAATGGTGACGGCACTTGGCACCTTTAACAGTTAGTATAGACCTTGTTGAAAGATAAAAGAAATGAGGACTGACTAATGATGAAAACTTTACTGATTAATGCCCACCCTGATTTTCGTAACGCTGCTCACTACTCTATTCAAATGGCACAGGATTTTTTAGCACAGTTTCGGGCGGCTTTCCCCAGCGAGACAGTCGATGTTTTGAACCTATATGATACCGAAATTCCGCGGGCCACGACGGCAGAATTGCTGGGTGTGTGGGAAAAGCAAGCAGCACATGTTAGCTTGAGCGCTACAGAGCAACATGTTTATGACCTTAATCAGCGGTTACTGGCACAATTTAAATCGCATCACCGTATCGTCATCGCCACACCACTGCATAACTTTAACGTGACGTCGAAGCTAAAAGATTATATGGATAATATTTTAGTGGCGCGAGAAACGTTTCGGTACACGGAAGCTGGTTCAGTGGGCTTGATGACGGACGATTATAAAGTCATGTTGTTACAAGCTAGCGGCTCAATTTATACTCGGAATGACCGCTACACACCGATGGAATTTTCACGGATGTACTTGGATAAAATGTTTACTGAAATTATGGGCTTTGACGCCTTTTACATGGTTCGGATTCAAGGCACTCAGACACAGGGCGTCGATATTAGCCAGGCGGTTAGAGATGGGCATGCTGAATTGACGGCGGCTTTTCCCAAATTTTATCAGCGACAACGGTGATGGCTTAATTAATCACTAACATACCTGACACAAGACTAGCTTATTGCCGACTTGTAGCTGGATCAAAAGTATGAAGTTACTAAGCAACATTGATTGATTTAAAAGGGATGGTTAATGCCATCTCTTTTTAGTCATATGTATTGTTATGAAAGCTGTATACTTAAAGTAGATTTAGTTTTTATAGTACACGTTTCAGAAAATTTCTCACCAGAATGATTTAGTTATTGCTGAGTTATTTGATTGAATAAAGGAATATAAAAACGAGGTGGCACATGTGCTGAGTCTTGATGATATACAACCATTTCCAATAGAGAATGAATCTATAGAATATAAGGAAGTATTCAATGAAAAGTGTAAAAAGGAAATTGCTGCTTTTCTAAATGGTACACAAACAGCTTATATTTACTTTGGCGTGAATGATGTTAGTCGTAAAGTCACACATATCTATACTGATGATGAGAAGCATGCGGTTGAAGAACAAGTGGGACGCTGGCTATCCAGTCCAACCTATTACCCGAGCCCTGTGGGTGCTGTACACGTGTGGACTGGGCAAAAACTTTTCTGCATTGAGGTTCATCCGGGAGAGGCTAAGCCGTATTTCTTAGATGGCAGGGCATACGTCAGGAATGGTTCAGAATCGGTCAAAGCCTCCCAAGAACGTGTTACTAAGATGATGGTACTTCAGGACTTAAGTTCATTTGATGCCACAGAATCGCCCATGCAAGATCTGAAATTGGATGAAATTAAAAGCGTCTTTGAACGGGAAAAAATCAACTTTAAAGCTAAGGCTTTAGGGTTCTTAAACCCGCAAGGCCTATTCACGAATGTTGCTTTCCTCATGAGTAGTCAAAACTATTTTTCAGTAAAAGTTGCCATTTTTGATGGTGTAACAGTTGATCAGTTTAAAGATCGACGAAAGTTTAGTGGCTGTTTGCCAAAGCAAATTGACGATATTTTAACATTTATCAGCCTTAATAATTCCTTGTCAGCACGGATTACTGGGCAACCGATGAGAGACGAAAAGAGAAGCTATCCTAGTGTGGCGATTCGTGAATCAGTAATTAATGCGATTGTACATCGCTCTTACTTTAGTAAATCTCCTGTCCAAATTGAGATTTTTGACGACCGATTGACTATTATGTCTCCGGGCCCCTTGCCGGGTGGAATGAAATTAAAAGCAGTTTTGGCAGGACAAACACTTCCTAGAAATCCCCAGGTGGTCAAGGTTCTTAATAAGTTGAAGTATATTGAGGATTATGGGACGGGAATTAGAAGAATTTTGAGCAGTTATGCGGATGAAGATAAAAAACCAGAATTCAAAACTAGTGAGGATTTTGTAAAAGTTAGTCTACCAAATTTAAATTATGGCAAACAATTGTCTAAGCCAGCATTTCCTAACGTTATAGCGATAGACGATTCAGGAACAGTCAAGGAAGTTGTGGATAAGCAAGGACAGATTGTTGAATATTTAAAGGACCATTCATACATTACTAGAGCAACTGTTGAATTGCTTCTGGAAGTAAAAGGGACACAAGCTAATATATATTTAAAACAACTGGTTGACGCCAATATCTTGAAAAAGGTTGGTGTAGGCCGCGCAACAAGATATGTACTGGCTCATCTAATTCTTAGCAAATAAATATACCGGGAGATACCGGGAGATACCGGGAGATACCGGGAGATAGAAGCATGCTATGTAATTGCGCATATTTACATGGTGCTTTTGATACAAGAATTATTCGAATAATTTATTGTTAGCTTTGATATTGCTGACTTTGTAGGACTACGAATTGTGATTGACCTGCTTTTTTTAGGAAGAACAAGTGGATTCAGAGTTGTTTGATGGTCAGAATATCAATAATCGTCTTAAATATCTCCCTTTGGTGTAACTTCCTTAGTCGATTTAGGTTGCTGTTGGATTTTTGGGTCAGAGACGTTTCGAATTAAAAATCGGTTACGGAAAAATCCTTGAATTTTTCGTAACCGATTTTAATTTATGAGTTTTCAAGCAAAGCATTCCATAAAAATTGCTCATTTTGGATTACTTCGACTGCTGTTTTAAGAGATACTGATAGTATTTATAGGCTGAAATGCTGAGCATTGTTTGTACCGCGGCTCCCACTAGCGACCAGCCAAAGATCTCTTGAGCAGTCACTCAAAGAAAGTGGGGATAAATCAGTGTGTGATGCCACGGCGCTAATTACAAGAAAAAGTGCAGGACTAGCAATTACTTTAGTTATCCAAATAGCGCGGGTGATGGGCAGTCTTGGTCGAGACTTATTTGTTCATTAATGTGACAACTTTTCATTTAAAAATGGCAAGGTCTGACAAACCATTTCGAAGGTTGATGGCGTCCCATGGCATATGCTCAGCAATGCTTAATCCGACTAAGTCATTTTGTAGCCCAATCATGTTTAGTAATGAAAAAACTTGCTTTAAAGTCATATTACCAACGGCGGCCGGAAAGTTATCCGGGTTGGTATGGGGCTGTCCGGGATAAATAGAGCGAAAGTCATCAGGATTTAAGACATCTAGATCCCAATGAACAGCGACATGTTGAATGTTGTTTGTGGCGATCCAATTCGAAATAATCTGATTATCTTTTGCTAAGTCATCGGGCGTTGCATAATTTAAGGATAACTCATTAACGGTTTGATCCATTGGTCGTAGTTCATCATATTTAAGCCCGGCAAGCATGACGTGACTGGGGTCAACATGATTTTTAACTTGTTCGTTAAATACAGGGGCACCAGCATTTAGTAGATTAGCTAGGACCATTTCGTGAAGATGGTGTGAATTGCTGAGATTAGAAACATCGGGATGTACATCTAACCAAATGATACCAAGTCGGTCATAGTGCCCGTTTAAATAGTCAAAGGGAGCCTCTGAAATGGAACAGTCTCCACCTAAAGTAATTACACGACGAGGTTGCTGAAGTTTTAAAATATCAGTCGTTATTTGAAACTGTGTCAGTAAGGCAGTTTCGCCATCAATACCCTGATTCTGATCAGGCAGAGGCGTGGTTGCAACTGGGACTTTGAGTCGTTCAATATTTTGTCCGTGGGGGACAATTGCTGCTAATATTTCATTGCCAATCTGATAATCAGGATTATTGCCACCTTGCCATTGCGGTAAGAGTAGTTCTAGCGTTTCTTTTTCCAAAATAAGACCTCCAAAAGTTTATATGTTGACATATCGAAATATAACGATATAATAATCTTCATGATATTAAATGTCAATGTTTTTAAAGCTTTGTCGAACCAGACACGTTTAGACATTCTTAAGTGGCTTAAGAATCCAGAAGAAGAAATTACCTCGGTTTCTTGTGAGACAGTACGCTTTATGATGACCGAAAGAGGAGGAATTTGTGTTCAGGATTTGGTCAAGAAAGCTGGGTTAGCACAATCAACTGTTTCAAGTTACTTATCAATGATGGAAAAATGTGATTTGTTAGTTTCAGAGCGCCATGGCAAATGGACGTATTATCGTCGTAATGAGGCCGGCATTCAAAGTTTAAGGTCACAAATAAGAGAAGAGTTATAAGCTAACTCTTCTCTTATTTTTAAGCCTATGCATCTACAATTTGCGATATGTAGAACGGACGATAAATATAAGTAATATTGATACGACTTTAATAAATTAAATGGAGGATTTTATGATGAATACAAATAAGGAAAATAAAACAATCGTAGAAAAATTAATCGTGGATGCGCTGGTGAACAATGATGTTGCAACTGTTAAAGATTTGGTGGCTACAAGTGCTGTGACCCATCGTGCTGGTTTTGCCTCTTTATATCAGGCAACGGGCGATGCTATCCCTCAAGATGGTAACTTCATGGATTGGATGCGGGATGGTTGGGATGTGTTGCACGCGGCATTAAGTGATCAAAAAGTACGGGTAGTGTCAATTGTTGCTGAAGATAATCAAGTTATTGCTCACTTTCATTACAACGTTTTGCATAGTGGGACCTTTACTAAGATGCCTGCAACTAATAAGCGGATTGAATGGGATGAAATTGGTATCTTTAAGTTCAATAAAGACGGGAAAATTCAGGAAATGTGGTATATGATTGATGAACTACGGGTTGCGCAAGAATTGGGTCACAAACTCGTTTAGGTGGTTGTTGGCGAAAAATGAGCTGATTTAGAAGAACAAGCCTCGGCCGGTTCCTTTGAGATGAGTGATAAAAGGTATTACCGACTTATCCCCGATTCTTTAAGAAAGCTGGGGATATGTGAATAAAGGTTGGCCGGTTATCTGGTTATCTACAAGGGGATAACTATTTCGGTATAAGCGTTACGCACAGGAGTGCTCAGAAATTTGGTTGCCAAGGAAATTTGAAACTCCGAGTGGTTAGATTAGGAACCGCGATGATATCGACACGACTAAAATTAAGCATGATCTATCACGGTATATGCGCCAACTGACCCGGGATATATTGGCTAAGAATCAGTTTGTTGCTAAGTAAATAGATCGATTTAAAGGGGTGGTTAAGGCCACTCTCTTTTTTTAAACACAACAGGATAACTGTGACTATTAATTTGAAAACTGGTATGCTCAATTAGACTAAAATAGTTATTTTATTAAGCGCGAATGGTTCAGCTCAGAAGACAAATTATTGACTAGCGAAACTAATTACGCTAAGCTGACAAAAAATAACAGCAAGCAATATAGGGTGGTGAAAGAATGCTAAATGCAACCGCAATAAATTATAAAGATAGCCTGTATGGTGAATTGGCAAAGGTCGGGAAGAGCCTTTCTAGCGAACGCCGATTGGAAATTATGGATTTACTGGCACAGGGGCCCAAAACGGTCGAAGCCATTTCAACTGAGTCTAAGATGAGCATTGCGAATACCTCGCGTCATCTACAAGTTTTGCGTGAAGGGAACCTGGTAGCTCGTCAAAAATCAGGTAAATTCGTCTATTATACGTTGGCGACGAATAAAGTTGTCGCGTTATTTTATCTATTGCGTGATGTTGGCGAGGAACAATTGTCAGCAATCCGCCAGATCCAAGCTGATTTTAACCGTTCGGAACAAATTGAGAGCATCACGTTACCAGAGACCTTGGAAAAAATGAAGCAGGGTAACGTGGTCCTACTGGATGTCCGTCCGGAGTCAGAATACAGCCATGGTCATATTGATCAGGCAGAAAACATTCCAATTGATGATCTGCAAGCGCGGGTCACGCAACTGTCAAAAGACCAAGAAATAATTGTTTATTGTCGGGGGTCGTTATGTGCCTATGCAAATATGGCGACTCACGAATTGAATGAACAGGGATACCACGCTTATAGCTTGAATGAGAGTTACTACGATTGGCAACAAGCAATTAAATAAATTTTAGCCGCTATTATCAGGAGAAAAGTCTTGATAGTAGCGGCTTTTTTGTTGGGGTTGATTTTAGTCACTAATAAAAAGTAAGCAAAACTGTTGACGATTAAAAATAAGCATGCTATATTATTATCATTCAATTGATTGATTGAATGTAAAAATGACAAACGAAATGAGATGACTTAATTGGCAATGGTAAAATCGCCCAAATTGCAGTTATTGTATTTTAAAGCGAAGTGGTGCGCTCAGTGTTATACCGAACAACCAATAATTGAGCAGCTTACAGCCAAATTTCAGAGCCAATTACAATTGCGCCAATTTGACCGCGATGAGGTTCCTGAGTTGGTTACGAAATACCAATTAATGACCGTCCCAAGTTTCGTGATTAAACGTGACCAGAAGGTGCTGTATACGGCAACTGGTTACATGACCAATGAGCAACTAAAAACATTAATTAGTTATTATCTTTGAAACGGAGGCGGGTTGTATGAAAGAGCCATATGATGTGATCGTGATTGGTGCTGGTCCGGGTGGGATGACGGCTGCGCTATATGCTTCGCGAGCAAATTTAAAAGTAGCTATGCTAGACCGCGGTATTTACGGCGGTCAAATGAACAATACAGCGGCTATTGAAAATTATCCCGGATTCACTTCAATCTTAGGTCCAGAACTAGCTGAACAGATGTACCATAGCGCAACACAGTTTGGTGCTGAATTGGTTTATGGCAACGTCGAGACAATGACAGTGGATGCGACAACTGGTCTCAAGCGGATAAAAACGGATAGTGAAGAACTAACGGCCCGTGCAGTTATTATTGCAACCGGATCTGAAAGCCGAAAATTAGGGGTAACCGGTGAAGAACAGTACAGTGGCCGGGGCGTCTCGTACTGTGCGGTATGTGACGGGGCTTTTTATAAAAACAAAGCCGTGACGGTTATCGGTGGTGGTGATTCAGCCGTAGAAGAAGGCATGTATTTAGCAAATCTGACAACGGGTGTCAATGTCATTCATCGCCGCGATCAGTTACGAGCGCAGCAAATCTTGCAACAACGCGCCTTTGCTAATGACAAAATGGCTTTTACATGGCATAGCCAGGTGAAAGAAATTATTGGTGATGGTAAGAAGGTCACTGGGGTGGTTGTGCAGGACAAGCAAACCGGGACGACTGAAACCGTCCCAAGTGATGGCGTATTCATCTATGTTGGGGCTCACCCGATGACCGAACCCTTTAAAGAATTAGGGCTCACTAACGAAGCGGGCTGGATTCCAACGAATGACAGTATGGCGACTAAAATTCCTGGTGTTTTTGCGATCGGTGATGTCAGAGAAAAGAAGTTACGTCAAATCACGACAGCCGTTGGTGATGCTGGAATTGCCGGTCAGGAAGCATTTAATTATTTGGAAAGTCTAAAGTCAGTCACAGAAAGTAAGGCGTAATTTAGGATGAAAATGTACGATGATATTATCATTGGTAGTGGTCCCGTTGCTTTTACAATGGTACCTGGATTAACCGCGGCGCATAAAAAAGTATTAGTTGTGGAGAACCAAGATTTCGGTGGCGTTTGCCCCAATCGTGGTTGTGAACCTAAGATATTCTTAGAAGGCGCGGTCACTGCCGCCCTAACTTCGCAAAAATTACAAAACTTAGGTGTTGACTCGCCAGCAACTTTAAATTGGTAACAGCTTATTCAACGAAAAAAAGCAGTTTTTGCACCTTATCCTACTGATTCAGTCAAGGGGTACCAAGCACTGGGCGCGGAAACGGTTCATGGCACGGCTGAGTTTGTTAGTGCGCATGTCTTGAAAATTAACGGTGAAAGCTACCAAGCTACAAATATTATGATCGCCACGGGCCAACAACCTAACAAATTGCCAATTACCGGTAGTGAGTACACGTTGAGCAGTGATGATGTTTTTAATATGGAAGTTTTACCAAAACGCGTGACTTTTATTGGCGGTGGCTTTGTAAGCATGGAACTAGCTACAATGCTAAATTCGGCTGGGTCAGTGGTTGACATTGTTGAATTTGCAGAACGACCACTAAAGGCCTTTAATGCGGAACACGTTGCAATTGTCATGGCCGAAATGCGTGCACAGGGCGTTAACTTTCACTTTGGACAGGCAGTTGCCAAAGTCGAAAAGCTCACAGCGGGTTATCAAGTTACGACAGCGCAAGGTTTAAAACTTGATACTGACATGGTTGTTGATACTAGTGGCCGTGTGCCCAACGTTGAAAAACTGAATTTAGCCGCTGCCGGAATCGATTATGATCGAGCAGGGATTATCGTTAATGATCATTTTGAAACCAACGTTACTGGTGTGTATGCGTTAGGTGATGTTGCTAAGAAACGAGTGCCTAAGTTAACCTCAACGGCGCACTATGAAGGAAAATATTTGAGCGCGTATTTAACGCAGCAAGTCACTGGCAAGTTAGATTATCCAGTAGTTGCTACGGCAGCCTTTACCTTTCCTCAGATTGCCCAAGTTGGGGTAAGCCTAGAGGAAGCTCAAAGTAGTGATGATTATCAGGTTAAAGAATACGATCTAGCTAAAACGGCCCATGCCTATGTTGGGACCAACGATATGGAAGCTAAGCTCGCCTTAATTTTTAATCAACGGGAACAGCTCGTTGGCGCCGCGGAAGTCAGTCAGACTGCGGTAGATGATATTAATAATTTTGTGGATATAATTGGGTCAAACACGACTAAAAAGGCGTGGCATCAAGTGGCCATCCCAGTATTCCCATCATTGGCATATAAGGTTCATGATTTAGCTGGTCAGTAACTTGATGATGTCGTTAGATGAAACCAACTTTGAGGATTTTGGTCGCGCTAAACCGATGCTCACAATTTTAACGACCCGTTTCTGTACTGCCGGTGAGCGCTGCGATTGGCAATTTGAGCATTTTCTAACTCTAGCGACTAAATGGCAAGGCTATTTTGATTTTTCACAAATAGATGTTGATAATGCTCCCTTTGTTGCAGTAACGTGGGCGATAACAAAAATGCCAACCGTTGTGTTAGTTGTGGAAGGGCAGGTCGTAGCAAGGTATGCGACGGTCCCGTCTGATGACGTGATAAAAAAATGGTTGAAAAATAAGCACTTTTAATGAGAGGTAGGATATGATCAATGACAACAAAATTAACGGATAAAAATTTTAAAAAAGAAACGGATGAGGGGGTAGTCCTGATCGACTTCTGGGCAACTTGGTGTCCACCATGCAAGATGCAAGGACCAGTGATTGAACAATTGGATGCTGAAATGGGTGATAAAGTGAAGTTTGCGAAGTTGGATGTCGATGCCAACCCAGAAACGGCGACTGCTTTTCGAATTATGTCCATTCCAACATTAATTGTAAAGAAGGATGGCAAGGTTGTTGAGCAGATGGTCGGGTTACGGATGAAAGACCAACTAGCTACGGTTTTAAAACAATACGTTGATTAAATATGAAGGTAAGGGCTTATCACACAAGCACAATTTTTGGTGATGAGTCTTTTTTTGTGTTCATGCATCATAGCGGTCATGGTTGGCCGTTCACGGCAGGTAATACAAACGCGCTTCTTCTTTTGTGTGCTACCCTGGCAGGATCTAAATCAGCGTAATAGATTTCACCAGATTGATTGGTTATTCAGGAACAACCTTGATGTCTGTGTCTTGTTTTAAAAGAACATGTGACAACAGTTCTGTCGATAAAAGCGTATTCACTTGAAAAACAGTGAATTAGCAAGTAGTGGTTCAATGTGAAATGATGATTAACGCCATTTCTTTAAGACATCGGATGACGGTGACTATTAATTTGAAAGAGAATGCGGTAGCTTCCGATAGATATTGGCTGAGAATCATATCGTTACGAAGTAAGCAGTTTAATTCTGGCAGAAATGGTAACACCATCCTTTTTTACACATTATGAAATGGTTACTGGTTTTAAAGCTGGTATACTAAAATAGATTAAGAGTTGTCATTGTGGAGCTAGAATAAGGATTACGGAGCTGAAGCAAGGATTACGGAGCTGAAGCAAGGATTACGGAGCTGAAGCAAGGATTACGGAGCTGAAGCAAGGATTACGGAGCTGAAGCAAGGATTACGGAGCTGAAGCAAGGATTACGGAGCTGAAGCAAGGATTACGGAGCTGAAGCAAGGATTACGGAGCTGAAGCAAGGATTACGGAGCTGAAGCAAGGATTACGGAGCTGAAGCAAGGATTACGGAGCTGAAGCAAGGATTACGGAGCTGAAGCAAGGATTACGGAGCTGAAGCAAGGATTACGGAGCTGAAGCAAGGATTACGGAGCTGAAGCAAGGATTACGGAGCTGAAGCAAGGATTATGGAGCTGAAGCAAGGATTACGGAGCTGAAGCAAGTAATTTAGCGCTTAAATAGGTCTTAAATTGTTGAAAATAGTTTTTCTAACAACTACGTTCATCAAAAAAATGAAGCTATCGAATGCTTTATAAAATATGAGGTGTAATAGTGAATATTCCAAAATACGATAAAAAAGATTTGTTAAGTATTCCAGAGGGAAAAACATTTGATCGTAAAAGTGCTAAATACGATTTAAATAAGCTTGCGAATATTTTAATTGCATTTGCGAACGCTGATGGTGGGACAGTTGCTTTAGGCATTAACAATAAAAGATACGAGGGTGTGAATTTACTAGCACCTCAAAAGCAGAATGATATCCTTCAAATTGGTTCGCAAAGAATAGTTCCAACAATAAAGATAGAAATAACTCGAAAACCAGTCGTGAATATTCAAGGATTGACTGATGAGGTTTGGTTATTAACAGTACAGCCAGCTGATGACAAAATATATGCGAATAAAAAAGATGAAGTATACCTTAGAATAGGTGATGAAACTCATCGGACAACATATGAAGAACGTAAAAATCTTGAGTTTGACAAGGGAATTCGTGCATTTGAAAGTCAGATTGTTAATGAAGCAATTTTGGATGATTTAGATGAGGACACTGTTGCTGAATATAAAAAATTATATGGGTTTGAAGGAGATAATCTTTGGGATCTACTTTTTCCAAAAGGGTTGGCTAAACGTATTAGGGATAAAAATGATCATATTATTTATCGATTAACCGTAGCGGGTGTTTTACTGCTTTCAAAATATCCAACTGCTTTTATCCCAGGCGCAAGAATTAGATTTATCCGATATGAAGGACGAGAAGCGAAGACTGGCGCGGATATGAATATTGTTAAGCAGATTAGAATTGAAGGCCCGTTAACAAAGATGCTGCAACAAGCAAGTGAGAGTCTAGAGGCACAATTGCGAACTTTTTCTAGCTTGGACACTAAATCAGGAAAGTTTATCGATGTTCCTGAGTATCCTAAGGGAGCTTGGCTTGAAGGAATTGTTAATGCTGTAACGCATCGCGGATATAATTATACTGGTGATGATATTCGGATCTTAATGTTTGATGATCGATTGGAGATTCATAGCCCAGGCGGTCTGCCAGCAGTAGTTACTACAGAAAACATACGACATACCCATTACTCAAGAAATCCCTATATTGCACGAGCACTAACTGATTCTGGTTGGGTACGTGAATTTGGTGAAGGCGTTGATCGTATTTATATTGATATGAATAAATACTTTTTGGATGATCCAGTTTATAGAGTTGATTCTAATAGTGTTAATTTGATTCTGAAAAATAATATTATTGTGCGTTCGTTTCGGAAAAACGATGATTTGGAATCCAAGATTGGTGCTGACTGGCAGAAACTAAACTTTATTGAAAAAGCGGCGGTAGGGCTAGCTTATGAGCATGGAAGTGTACGTACCCGTGAGTTATCCGCAGCGGTTGATAATTATAGCATGAGCTCAGTTAGAAATGGACTGAAACATTTAACGACAATTGGGATTTTAGAGCGGGTTGCATCAGCGCCTACGTCTCCTAATCAATATTATCGGTTAATAAAGTAAAGACGGCATTATACAAAATTCTTTGACAGCAAGAACGCTACATGATAATCTTAGCAAAAGGCATTTTGGAGATAAAAGTTGATTGTAAACGAAAAACTTCGATTATGGAATATAAAAAATACTAATCAGTTAATCAGTGGATACTACCAAGTGGCAGGATGTTTTAGCATCCAGAAGTCATATTATTTTGAGTGCTTAGAAGATAGCAATTTGTCTAAAAATACGTGATCGAATAAGTGGCAGATTGAGTTTTGGGATAATCGTGACAAAATTTAACTGTTAAACGGTGACCAGTCATGGTATGCTTATATCCGTAGACGTTGCCCATGGTCGGGCATGTTCGAAAATCCTGACAATTGCGTTGTGAGGTAATTAGTCTTCGAATTGCAAAATTCGAAGGCTTTTTTTACTTGTTGGAAAAAAGTAGTTTAGTTGGTGAAACTAACATGAGAAAAGAACGCAAGAAGAAATTAAGTCGCTGAGTGTGGCAGTATTGTCTCATTTTGGTTAACTGATGGCTGTAATTGTAACTTTCTAATCTGGTTTTGGAAGTAGTTGCGACGTACAAAGCAATTTTGAAATTTGAGCCTGGCATTAAAGTAAAAGTTATATATGACGGCAGTTGCTTAGCCGGGCCGTTTTTGTTAGAAGTTGCAATGGTGTACCATTATTAGTGTGGTTTCTGAATGACGCAATTTTTATAATCTCGTTTAGATGGCATGTTAAGAATGTTAACGGGGGCGAGCACATGGAAGAACAACGACAAAAACTCACAACGCTGGTAGATCGGGCCTATGAGCAGGTACAATTACCTAAATTTGATAAGGTTAGCCAACAATTAGCGCAATTCTCTAAGGCTTTGAATCATGATGAGGATTATATTAAAATCATGCTTGGTTTAAGAACCGCTTTACTACAAGCGGATTTATCTTTAAACATCAAGAATCGCATTGCTGGGTTACCAGCAGAACATCGTGATATTTATGATTTTATCGCGCCACAACTAAAGCAAGTAGATGCAAAGGTTTTGGATCGATATACACATTATGGCTTTATTCCGTTGAAATTTGGAAGTACGGTCAAGTATTCGTAAAGTCGTATATGTTGTCGTCAAGTGAAATATTAGGGGCGCTTGGCCTATTTAAATTAAAAACTTAGATTTATTAAAAATAAGTTCAATACCTTTGAGAGTCACAGACAAAGGTGTTGGACTTATTTTCGTGAACAAACTTGGGTGGATTCTGAGAAGGATTGATTCAGCCAAGTGGCAAAGAAAGTACTAATGTAGCGAATTGAGAAATAGCGGGAGATAGTGGGAGATTGAGTCATTAATAGTTTAGTCTTTGGTGCTTAAATTGAACAGTGACTGAATCTAATGGATCATGTTGGCATCAGTTACGGCAGTGCATTCTAAGTGCCAGTTTAAAGGAAACTGACTAGTTGAAAGTAGTTTAATGCGCACTGTTTATCCAAGTCGATTGACTTGTTGATGACTGGTGCTCATTTTTTTGTTATAGCCAACATTGGTTATTTTGATGGCAGGTGATTGAATGATAATTAATTTGTTAAAAAATATATCATTATTTTTGTTTTATAGCACAAAACGACATAGGGTGTCAGACCATTTTGATACAATTATTGCTGTTAATGAAAACGCAATCAATTGTCCAACAGACTGATGACAAGAAAAGCTGAATCTTTAGGAGTTTCAATACTTAGGAGGAACTAATAATGTCAAAGAAAAAAGTGGCAACGCTCGCGACAATCGCGGCGGCTGCCGGAACAATCGGAATGGTGGGGAATCAAGGGTTAAATGCTCAGGCCGCAACTGCGACTAGCACAGCAGCTCAGACAACTGCTACAACTACTACGGATGGTCAACAAGCTGTTAGTCAAGCAACAACTAAAACGACTACTGCCAAACGTGCGGTTAGTCAGGCCTCAACCACGGTTACCACAGCACAAACCGCTGCTAATCATGCCAGCACAGACAAGAATACGGCACAAAAGGTTTTGAATTCAGCTAGCACAGCCGTTCAATCTGCAACGACTACTCAACAAGCAGCTCTTGCCACAAAGGCTGCGGCAACTCCTGAAAACATCGACAACGCTAAGCAAGTTGTTTCAGCAGCGACAACCGTTCAAAGCCAGGCTCAGTCACAAGCCGATACAACTGCGGCAACGGCGAACCAAGCACAAGCTGAAGTCAACACTAAGAGCAGTGCAGTAACGGCGGCACAACAAGCTTTGGACCAAGCCCAAAACAAAGTTAAGCAAATAGATACGACTACTGCCCAAACTGCGGTTAGTCAAGATAAAACTAATGTTGCCACGCAAACCAAGACGGTCTCTGATGCGCAAGTTACCCAAAGTCAAGCTAATGATACCGTGACAAAAGCTCAAACCACGGTTAAAACCGCACAAGCAGCTGTTGATGCTACTAATACACAGATCAAAAATGCTGATAGTACCGTTGAAGTTGGTGGGGTTGTGATGCCGGCGGGGTATAAAGAAGCTTATGCCAACAGGAGTGCTTTATACAATAATGCGTACAATGCCGTATTTGATAAAGCTAAGGATAAGGATGAGGATGCTCAGGATAAAGCTATTGCCGCGGGTAATAAAGCCCTAGAACCCTTAGCAGCTATTCAAAAGAAAGTTACTGAAATTGATTATCAACCAACGACTGCAGATAAAAATGAAGTGATTGATGATGTTAGCAATTTAACAGAGGCACAAGTGCGTGATTTATCTAATTTCACAGCATCGATCATTAATGATGTTCGAGCTCAATTTGGATTTAAGCCGATAAAAGTTTCAGACGGTTCGGCTAAACTTGGCTATTTGATGATCAATAAGCATGAGGGTAGCGGCGATACCTTTGGAGTGCAAGGTGGTAGTGAGCCATCATTCACCAAGGGGGTTGGTGTAAAGGTTGGAATACCTGTTGTTGATTATGTTGATGATGGACGACCTTATGGGGAGTTCTTATATCCAATGATTCAAGACTTTTCTGAGTGGCCTTGGAGCCTTTACCATACCAATAATCATACGATGGCGGAGTTAAAGGGAGGTATTGCGGACTATCTCTATACTCATTTGGATACACGTGATGACACTGTTGTTGAGGGGAGTCGAGCATCTTATGGCAGCATTTTAGATGTTATGGCTACTGAAGCGGGGGATGCCTACATTACAGATTACAAGACACTTGATTTATACTTAGTGACAACCTTTGATTCTAAGGGTACTATTCACCTTATCCTAATTTCTAATGATGACAATATCATTCCTAAAGGTTCTTCATTCTTCAAGAATACAACGACGCCGGCACCAATTAGTCATGTTGTCGTTAAAAATAGTACTTTGCAAGCAACGCTTAAATCACAAACTGCAGCCTTGACGACTGCTAAAACAGCCTTGTCTGCGGCACAAAATAAGCTGACTACAGCGAAGAAGGCCACTGCCGCTGCGACCAACAAGTTAACTAGTTTGAAACAACAATTGGCCACCGATGAAGCAACACTCAAGCAAGCACAAGCCTACAATGCAACGCCGGAAGAATTAGCTAGTGCTAAGGCCGCGGTTGTTACGGCCCAGGCCAATGTTGCCACGGCGACGGCTGAATTGAAGACGGCTAAGCAAACACTTGCAACGGCTAAAGCCACTGATGACAAGGCTCAAGCTGCCGTACAGGCTGCAGCTAATAAAGTTGCCAAAGCTAAAGCCTACTTGTCAGGTCTTGAAAATGCCGATGCTAATTTAGCTACGGCGACAGCAAACTTGGCTAAGGCACAAACGGCCTATGATCAAGCTAAAGCTGACTATGATCAAAAAGTGGCGGCTGCTAATACAACGGCTGCCGTCTTAAAAGCGGCTAAAGCAGCGCTAGATACTGCTAAAGCTAATTTGGCTCAAGCGACTGCTCGTGAACAAGCGCTTAAAACGGTTGAAGCAACGACTCATAGTCAACTTAATGGCCAACCTAAGGCCCAGAATTTAGCCACCACGACGCATCATACAGAAGTCACACTTACTGATGCAGCGGCGACAGTTGGAGCCACGACAACCAATGTTGCTAACGGTCTTAAAGCGAAAGCTACAACAACTACCTTGCCACAAACTAACGAACAACATGCCGGCTTTTTGAGCATGTTGGGCATGATGCTACTTGGCTTGTTTAGTCTAGCGGGTATGGGACTAAAGCGTAAACAACATTAAGTTAAGCAATAATATTTTTATAATCTCACCATGGTTTGGATTACGCCAGCCAGGGTGAGATTTTTTTAGGCCAGCAAATTAAATCAGGTAGATGACTCAATAACCTCACCGTGGTTGGCCTAGTTGACTCGCTAAATGGTCGCAAAATGCGAGCATTGTGATAGTGTGAACTAAATATACAATCAACTTAGCTGATGATAAAGATAACTAACATTCCGCTTTAGTGGCTTTTTATCAAAAAACAAACTAAAAAATCCAAGAAATCCCTTTGAACTTTGTGCATAGTTGAACTACAATGTAGTTGTAAATGAAAACGCTTTCAATAAATCGTTTTGTTTGACTGAATTTGATGTTGATAGTTTCGAGGAGGTAATATTATGAGTAGTCGCGATACAGCAAATGTTTTATGGTTTAATGAATTACATCGTCAAGATGTGAACTTAGTTGGTGGGAAATCTTCGTCATTAGGAGAAATGACTTCTTCGATGGACGTTCCAGTACCTTATGGTTTCGCAACCACCGCCCGTGCATACCGATACTTCATGCAAAAGACGGGGTTAAACGATAAAGTCAACGCTTTGCTTAACGGTATTGTGGACTACGAAGATTCGGATGAATTGCATAAAGCTTGTGAACAGATTCGTAATTTAATCGTTGGTGCCACAATGCCAACTGATTTAGCGAATGATATTCAGAAAGCTTATGTCGATCTTGCTGACAAAGTTGGTCAGTCAGATCCCTTCGTTGCCATTCGTTCTTCTGCAACGGCGGAAGATTTGCCGAATGCCTCATTCGCTGGGCAACAAGAATCTTATCTGAATATCAAAGGCGCTGCGGATGTCGTCAACCGGGTTCAAGAATGTTATTCATCGCTATTTACTGACCGGGCGACCTACTATCGTCACAAGCAACAATTCCCTTATGAAAAAGTGGCTTTGTCGGCAGCGGTCCAAATGATGGTCTTCTCCAAGGCTTCTGGGATTATGTTCTCCGTCAACGTGGCTAACGGTGACGATTCCAAGATCGTGATCGATGGGATTCGTGGCTTAGGTGAATATATTGTTTTGGGCAAAGTTACTCCTAACCACTTTGTCATTGATAAGGCTTCTTTAAAGATTGTTGAAAGAAATATTGTTAAGCAGCCTGTTGAATTAATGCGGGTCGCTAATGGTGGGACCAAAGAGCAGACCGTTCCTACTGAATTACAAGATAAACAAGTTCTCACGGATGCTCAGGTCATTGAACTCGCTGGGTATGCTAAAGAAATTGAAAAGCATTATGGCTGTTACATGGATATGGAATACGCTTTGGATACTAACACGAATCGCTTATGGATCGTGCAAGCACGTCCAGAAACGGTTTGGTCACAGCGTAATAAAGCAAAAACGAGTACTACTGGAGATGATAACGTGGTTGCAGAAGCTGATGCTAAAGTTGCTGTTCGTGGTTTACCTGCCAGCCCAGGTTTAGCCAGTGGGATCGTCCATGTCATTGATAATCCTAAGGACATTGACCAATTCAAGCAGGGTGAAGTCTTAGTTACTTTGATGACGTCACCAGATTGGGTTCCAGCTATGAAGAAGGCTGCCGCCATTGTGACCAATAATGGTGGGATGACTTGCCATGCTGCGATCGTTTCACGGGAAATGGAAATTCCATGTATCGTTGGGACTGAAAGCAAGCACGTTGCTGCAACGGCTGTCTTGAAGACCGGCGATGTTGTGACGGTCGATGCTAAAAATGGGGTTGTTTATAAAGGCAAAGTTGAAAGCATCCTCAAGAAAGCCACACCAGTTGCACAAGCGACTGGGCAAGTCGTTGCTGCTGAAACCTTCGCACCAACTGCTACGGGTGTCATGATGAACTTAGGTGACCCAGAGTTAGCGGACAAGTATTCCTCATTACCAGCAGATGGGATCGGTTTGATGCGTGAAGAGTTCCTCTGGACGACTTATATTCACGAACATCCACTCTATTTGATTGAAGAAGGTCACCCAGAAAAAGTCGTTGACATGTTAGCCGACGGGATTTCCAAGGTTGCCCGGGCAATGTCACCACGGCCAGTTGTTTTACGGTTATCTGACTTCAAGTCGAGTGAATATCGTAAACTTAAGGGTGGCGAGAAGTTTGAACCACATGAACCAGCGGACTTATTAGGCTGGCGTGGTGCTTCACGTTATTACGATCCAAAGTATATCAATGCGTTCAAGTTGGAATTAGCCGCAGTCAAGAAAGTTCGGAATGAGTTTGGCTTGAAGAACTTGAATGTCATGACTCCATTCGTTCGGACCCTTGATGAAGCCCAAAAAGTAACGGACATCATGAAAGGTGAAGGCTTAGTTCGGAATGCCGACTTCAAAGTTTACATGATGGCTGAAATTCCATCAAACATCATTTTGGCCGACAAATTCAACGAATACGTTGATGGCTATTCCATTGGCTCGAATGACTTGACGATGTTACTACTTGGCTGTGATCGGAATAATGATACCGTTGCGAGTCTCTTTGACGAACGGAACTTAGCTGTTAAACGTGCTATCCGTCATTTGATTACGACAGCGCATAAAGATGGCAAGACGGTTTCCATTTGTGGTCAAGCGCCTTCTGAATTCCCTGATTTCACCAACTTCTTGATTCAGAGTGGGATTGATTACGTCTCCGTCAACCCAGATATGGTCGAAGCAACTAAGCGCAACGTGGCTCACTTCGAACAGCGGATCATGTTGGATCATGCTACTGGCCGGGGATTACAAGATCCGACCGACTATGACTGGAAATAGTCGTCCAGCTTAATTAAGGTTACCTCGTTGAAATAGAACCATCACATCTAATTCAGAACTTTTTCTGAAATTAGGTCACTTAGAGCACCAATCTGGACACACTTCAGATTAGTGCTTTTTGTGTTGACGCGATTTTCAGTGTGCTATGATTATTAGGAAGTCAAAAATTAGGATGGTCGATTAAAGATGAAGTCAGATTTGAAAAAACAATTGTCAACACTTTCAATGTATGAACGCGCAATTTTAATGTTCTGTTTGCGGGCCTATTTTAATAGCGGCAACTATACGAATAACTTGCCCTTGGGAGAAATGTTACCGGATGTGGCAGCCGTTTTTGATGTGAATCCGAGTGTTAACGTTTTTGCCAAGTTGGCGGAACTACAGTTGACCACTAACGGCCAGCCAGCGGTCAAAGTTTTTGAGTCAATGACTTATGATAAAAACGGACAGACCCTAGTGACTGTTTTAAACAAACAGGCCGATTTGAATGCCTTGTTAAAGGTCGTTGACAACTAAGTTGAGGTCATAACAAATACCGCTCAAGCATTTAGCGCAAGCTAAGGTTCTTGAGCGGTATTTTTTGATGCCTCAGTAGCTAGTCGTTGGTAGTTCTGAAACCAATCAAGATTGTCAGTAGCATTAAACCAACTAAACTCAAGATTGGAATCAGCCAACTTTGAGTGAGATTTTGCAACTGGCCGATCAGAACCGGACCGATTGCGGCGAGTAAATAACCGATGGCTTGGGCAATGGCTGAACGGTTGGTAATGGTCGTGGTATCGCGGCTACTGGTGGCGATTAGATTGAGTGCAAAGCTGAACATTAACGCGCAGGTCAGGCCTAAGATGAGTGCCGAAAGCCACCAACCGATTCCTGACCAAGCTAAACAGGCAAAGCCTAAACTGTAGCCGACTAACAGCCAGCGTAAAGTTTGTCGTTGACTGCGAAAAATATTGAGTAAAGCGGCTGCGGGGACGCCGATAAATTGAAATACGGCGAATAAGGTACCGGCTTCGGTACTGGTGGCGCCGATAGCTTGATAGATTGTGGGTAACCAAGTGACTAAGGTGTAAAAAATCAGTGATTGTCCACCCATGAACAACGCTAGTTTTTGGACTTGACGATCATGTTTAAAGATCGCCAACAAGTTGTGCTGGGATGGGTGAGGCGTTTTAGTAGGTCGTGTGGCTTGTGGTAATAAGAAATAAGTGCAGAGCCAGGTGATCACTGCCGGCAATGCGAATAGGGCCATCACAGCTTGCCAACTGATTCGACTGGCTAAAGGGAGCGCTACAGCCGTACCGATAGCTGCCACAACCGTCATGACCAAGGAATAGTCACTGGTCAGTCGTGTCGGATTAGCTTGGTTCATTTGGGCAATCATTGTGGGCACCGTGATATTTAAACCGGCGATAGCTAGTCCTACCAAAAATGTGCCACTGATCAGGGTGAAGACATTAAAGGGCCGTATTAAGTTGGCGAGAATTAGTAAGCCAGTGGTCAGTAACAACATCGTCTTGATTCCCAATTCTTGAATTAAGCGAGGCGCCAAGAGTGATCCGGCGCCAAAACAAAGTAGCGGGATCGTTACTAGCAAGGCAATTAGTGGCTTACTGATAATCAGATCTTGTTGAATAAGGTGAAATAATGGGGGTAACGCCGTCACAGACAGGCGAAGGTTCATTGCGGCAAGTAACATTAATAAGGTCATTTTTTTCATCAAAAAAGCACTCCTTTAGGCTATCCCAGCCTAGAAGCAGTGCTTAACTAGTAACATGACGAGTCAAAACTCGCTATCGGAATTAATATTTCAGTCTATCTTAGCGGAAATCAGCCATTTTGACAAGGCTAAATTTTGAAAATTAGAACGTTATTCTTGGGGCATATGAAACGATGACCAGAGCTAAATGCCCTTGATTCAGTCGCAGTTGCCGCACTAGCAGTGATTGTTGAAAAGTGAATTTGCGTTGCCCTTGTCTTATGATTTGGTGTTTTTGAGCCGTAATAGTTTAGCCTTGGCATAACCGTAAAACTCGTTTTGTGAAAATGGATACTTTGACTGCTTGTTTTTTAGAAGGTTAACTGGTCCGAGCCACAATATAAAGACGGATGCCCAAGCACCAATAAAACCAACGATTAAATCTGTGGGGGTCGCAAGCTGATTAGAGACAACATACCAAATATAGTAAATTCCTAACGGCCAATGTAGCAGCACAACGGAAGCTTCACCGGGATTGTAAAAGCTTTTGAGTTTGAAATTATTATAAAAGCCATGATTGACGATCTGGACCATGCCTTGACCAACTTGAATGAGACCGTACCAAATCGCTCCGGGAAAGAGGATGGCCAAAATATAAAAAGGATAAGCCATGAAAACGTTGTTGATCATGACTTGATTGGCATTTAAGGGGTAGCGTTCTGGCACATTTTTTTCGCCATTGACAGCAATGTTAAAAATGCTGGGGAATCCACCTGGTAAGCCGTATTCTTCAAATTGATGGACCAGCATCGCCATATAACTATAGGTCAAGATGAGTTGAATATGGCTCAGATGATCGCCGAAAAATCCTGTGAAATAAGCTAACACGACGAAGAGGATACCACCGATAAAGAACCAATTTTGACGATAAAATTTCATAAGTTTCATAACTTCCTTTGCAGAGAATTGTCCAACACGTGTTGTATAATCAAAGCGTAACAGCGTCAGATGACATCATCAACCAACAATTAGTGCGATGATGTCGGAAAGTGAAGTGTCTGAAATGATCAAGAATCCTAGCATCACTGCGGCAACTCGCCAGAACTTTATTGAGGCTTTTTGCCAGTTAAGTCAAACTGAACCGGTGACCAAGATAACGGTCCGTGAATTGACCCAACGAGCCGGTTATAATCGCAGCACCTTTTATCAATATTTTGATGATGTGTATGACTTATTAACGGCAATCGAAGATTTGGTTTTGACCCAAATTATGCAAAATTTGGCGAATAGTTTTGATCAAGGGACATTAGCCGAAACATTTGTGACCGCGTTCAGTCAAGCGCACGCGACCTTGGCTAGTTATTATGAGGTTGTTTTGACTGACAGTGATCAGGCACGATTTACCAAGCGATTAAAGGTGATGATTACAAGCTGGTTAACCACTAATTATCAATTGGCAACTACGGATACACAGTTGATGTATGTGGTGGATTTTTACTTATCGGGGGTCATTGCTGTCATTGAGCGCTGGATCAAACAACAACGGGACTTGCCGACCACGACACTAGCTGCGTTGATACGTGGCATGATCGATGATGGTTTGGCGCCACAATTAATTTTGCTGAAAGGAAAGTAAGTTGGTCATGATTGATTGTTCGTGGTAGCCAATCTTGGTTGAAAAGTGTTTATATTTTACAAGTGTGATTAAAGCCATAATAATCAATATTAGTTAATTTAATTAAGAAAGTAGGTGTGCCAAAATGGCATTTCTTATTTCAACCGCGGTGTTAGTGACCGCAGTGATGATTAGTATTGTCGTCAATCGACGGTGGTTACCACGATTGTCGGTGAATTATGTCAGTATGTTAATTGGTGCCGTAATTGCGGTAATCCCGTTTTTAAATGGCTTAGTTGCAAAATTTGATTCCGAGATCTTCATCGGTCTGATTGTGGCTCCCTTGCTTTACTTCGAAGGCCAGAATACGCGGTTAAATTTAGTTGGGCGTCATGTTCGAGAGATTATTAGCTTAACGATTGGCATGGTCATACTTTGTGCGATCGTGGCAGGCTTAGGGACAACCCTGCTGACTGGTGTGGGCTTACCGTTGGCGTTTATTTTGGCTGCTATAAGCACGCCAACGGATGCCACCGCGACTGAGTCGGTTACTATGGGCCGCCGTTTACCAATACGGGAACAGACCAGTCTTAAACTGGAGTCATTATTTAATGATGCTTCAGGAATTATTTTGCTCAATATGGCGATTCTTTGGTACGTCAATGGGTACGTTAATTACTCGCAAACTTTGTGGAATTTTGTCTATTCTGCTGGTGGTGGCATTATTTTTGGTGGGGTGATTAGTGCTGGCATTGTTTATCTGCGTCAGGTCATGCTACGTTCAAAATTGAATTTCATTAATAATACTTATAATAACGGTACCCCGTTGAAGGTAATCTATTTGTTGACACCCTTTGTACTGTATTTTGGTGCGGAAGCCATTGGGGTATCTGGTATTATTGCGGTCGTTTTTGCTGGCTTGATACACAATGCGGAAGGGGAGCGGAGCGCGCTAGCTAACCCGCAATTAGCCAGCGATATCTATCAGTTAGTGGGCTTGTTGAGTGATATTTTGAATAGTATCGTTTTTCTGGTTTTAGGGATTGTTTTACTACGCACTACTTTGGATCGTACCGTGACTTATGATGGGTCTTTGATTTGGATTGCGATTGGTATCGTGTTATATCTGGCTAATTTAGTGGCGCGCTATGGTTATGTCCGACTCGTCCGGCGGGTACCTAATCGGGAGGCCTGGATCTTTGCGCTCGGTGGGATTCATGGCGCCGTCACATTTGCACTAGCATTTACCGTAGCCGAGACTCAGGTGAAAACGGCCGATTTCAATTTAGTTTTGATGTCTGAAAGTTTATTAATTATTTTAAGCTTAATTGTGCCGACCATCGTTTTTCGTTGGTTATTGCCAAAAGTTAAAGTTGATGTTGATGCGGCGACTCGCATTGCGGCCGTGCGAGAACAGATGATTGAAGTTGGCATTCAAACGCTATGGGACATGCCGATTTCACAAGAATTTAAGGACGCCGTGACTTTTGATTTGCGTTCTCAAAATGGTCATACAACGTTGCAGCAATTTATGACTGAATGGCGGCGGATGGTACAACATGACGACTATACGGCGGCACAAATGCGTGAACTAATGGTCATTTACCGTAATGTTTTTCAAGCCGAACGCGCATATTTGCTCAAGCAATATGAAGGTACTCATGAAATTAGTGAAGATTTATTTAATAATTTGTATCGAGAAATTGGAACGGCCGAAATGGTTGTTTTAGAGTACGGTGTGTCTAAGTGATTTGATAGCTTTTGCCCACACATTTAGTAATAAAAAGCTTCTCAGTCGGAAAATTGACTGGGAAGCTTTTACTAATTATTTAAGCATGTTGTCATTAATTCTTACGACGACGAAAGGCAGTTGCTAGGGCAACGAGACTGCCTAATAGTGTCAAGCCAAGCATAGCCGTGCCGCGGCGTTCGTTAGTTTGCGGCAATGTTTGGGCAGTTGATTTGGTCGCCAGAGGAACTAGTGGTTTGAGCTTGTTCGTGCTAACTGTAGTGGCTTTGACCGTGTTATCAGTAGGAATCGTGACCGTTGGCCGTGTTGGTTCTGGCTCTGGTTGTTCACTAGGCTGTTCAGGCATGATTTTGTCATCACTCGTCGTGACTGCTTCGTAAATATAGCTGATTTCCAAGTCGTCTTTGGTAAAGATCCCGGTCGCGTTGGCTGGTGCCTTTATCAAATGATAGGCCGAATTATTTAGTGCAAAAGTTTGATAGGGTGTCCCGACCTTACCAGTGAGAACAACATTTGGGGCAATTGAAACCCCATCCGCGGTCATATGTTTAACGATGACGCGCCCGGTCATGTCGGGTGTGACTGGTGGCGTAACGGTCTGACGGTAAATAAAGGTGACGACCGAATCCGACGTGTCGAATTGACCACTCGCCGAGCCAACTGTTGAGTGATAGCTGTAACCGGCAATTTCAGGCGCAGTCAATGAATAGTTGCTACCAACTTGCCCAGTGATTTGGGTATCAGCTTTAAGTTGTTTGCCGTTTTGATCCTGATAGTGAGCGGTGACCGTTGAATTAACTTCGTCATAAATAAACGTGACTTCTAGCGGTTCCTCAGTGTAGGTGCCAGTAGCGTTTCCATTAGTGTGGTTATACTTGTAGCCGAGAATTTCTGGCGCATCTAATTGATAGTCAGTACCAACTTGCCCAGTGATTTGGGTATCAGCTTTAAGTTGTTTGCCGTTTTGATCTTGATAGTGAGCGGTGACCGTCGAATTAACTTCGTCATAAATAAACGTGACTTCTAACGGTTCCTCAGTGTAGGTCCCAGTAGCGTTTCCAACAGTATTATTGTACTTGTAGCCGAGAATTTCTGGTGCATCTAATTGATAGTCAGTACCCACACGCCCAGAAATTTGGGTGTCGGGTTTAAGTTGTTTGCCGTTTTTATCTTGATAGTGAGCGGTGACCGTCGAATTAACTTCATCATAAATAAACGTGACTTCTAACGGTTCCTCAGTGTAGGTCCCAGCAGCGTTTCCAATAGTGTGGTTATACTTGTAGCCGAGAATTTCTGGCGCATCTAGCGCATAGCTACTGCCAACTTGCCCAGAAATTTGGGTATCAGCTTTAAGCTGTTTGCCGTTTTGATCTTGATAGTGAGCGGTGACCGTCGAATTAACTTCGTCATAAATAAACGTGACTTCTAGCGGTTCCTCAGTGTAGGTGCCAGTAGCGTTTCCAATAGTGTGGTTATACTTGTAGCCGAGAATTTCTGGTACATCTAATTGATAATCGGTACCCACACGCCCCGAAATTTGGGTATCAGCTTTAAGTTGTTTGCCGTTTTTATCTTGATAGTGAGCGGTGACCGTTGAATTGACTTCATCATAAATAAACGTAACTTCAAATGGCTCCTCGGTGAAAGTCCCAGTAGCACTTCCAATAATGTCACTATACTTATAACCGAGAATGTCCGGTGCATCTAGCTTATAATCGGTGCCAACACGGCCAGTCGTTTGTGTATCTTCTCTGAGTAAGTTTCCGTTTCTGTCGTGATGATGGACTGTGATGGTCGAATGAACTTCATCGTAAATAAACGTGATCTCGATAGGTTCTTCAGTATAAGTCCCAGTTGCGTTGCCATTGGTCGTTTGATACTTGTAACCCAGAATTTTTGGCGCCTCAAATTGATAATCTGAACCAATTTGGCCGGTGGTCTGAGTATCTGCTTTAATTGGTTGACCATTCTGATCTTGATAGTGAACCGTGACCGTCGAAGTAGCTTCCTCATAGACAAAAGTGACGGTTTGAGCAGTATCTGAAAAAGTCCCAGTGGCGTTAGTCGGTTCAGCTTTTAAGCGATAACCAGGAATCGTTTTGGCCGTCGCTTGATACGTGTCACCAATAAGTCCAGAAAGCGTGGTTTCATCGGCTAGTGGTTGATTGTTGGCATCGACGTATTTTACCGTCACCGCAGCGGCATCCGCCGCAATGATATACGGCGTGAAAATGTCGATGGTTTCAATATTGTCGCTATCATAAAAAATTGAAATTAAATAGTACGTATAAGGATTTTGATTTACGGCAACATTGGGATAAGGACTAGTAGTTGGCCCGGGCATGATCTGATTTTGGGTCACTTGATAATCGATATTGTTGCCGTTCATTGTGTTAGTGGCGCCATTGTAAAAGAACCAACCGGAAGCGGTCGGCAAATCACCTGGAATATCAACGACTACGCGGCCGGCGGAAGGTTGTAGTGTCAAGGCAACCCCTTTAGGTAGCTTGATTGGGTTGACTAGTGTGTATTTGCCAGTTTGTGGGACACGAACAACTGAACCGTAAACGGCCTGACCAGCAATGTAGAAGTATTTCGTGTATTGCGCAGCATCTAAAGTTGAAAAGTCAGCAATCATGTCGTGACCAAGATTCAAATCAACCAGTTTTTTTAGACCGGCGATTGGGGTGATATCCGATACACGTTGGCCAGACAATTGTAGCGTGGTTAAGTTAGTTAATGCTGCTAGTGGCTTGATATCGGTGATGTCGCCCCGAAAATGTGGATTAGGCGTATTTAAGCTATTCAATAAATCCAAGTTAGTCAGATTAGTGGCATATTCTAAACCTGCTAACGAAAAGGAACTTTTGCCATCAATATAAGTTGAGTAGGATTGAATACTCAGTTCTGTGAGTAACAACATATCTTGCTTGGTAATTTCGGCGGCACTGGTCCAAGTTTTCCCATGATTGTCGGAATTTAACCGATCTAAAACCATCTGCTGAACCGTTTTATTCGGCATCCAGTCATTGATGTTTTCGTCTGCACGAGTGGTAATCCGTGATTGAACCGCTAACTTGGGCGTACTTGCTTGCAGCTGACTTGATGCGGTGACATCGGTTTTGGTTTCTGCAACGGTTGTTGGTTTAGTCTCGATCGTGTCAGGTTTGGTGTTCTCGGTTGCTTTAGTGGCCGTCGTTTCAGGCACTTTTGTTGTTGCCGATTGATCAGAAGTTGCGTGGTGCTGGTCATCGGTAGTTGACGTCACTTCAGCTGGTTTAGTCTCCGAGGCGTTGGTCGTTTTTATTGACGTATCCGTCGTTGGTTTTGGGTTAGTTTCTGTGGTATCGGTAGGTTTAACGCTAGATTCAGGCTTGACCACTGGTGCAGTAGTTGGCGTTTTCGTCGTGGATTCAGTTGCTGGTTGTTGATTAGTGACTGTAGCTTCATGACGCAAGGTGACTTGCTTTTCAGTGGTGGTCGTTGTGGTTGTTGCTGATTGTGATTCAGCTGTAGAGCCTGAAGCATTGGTGTCGGCTTGTGCGACTTGATCTTGCCAGGCCCCTAAAGCCATGACTGACGTCACAACACCGGCGAAGAGCCATTTTTTACCTTTTTTATACATCCGGAAATGTTCCTTTTGATTAGACATGTGTATCCCCCCGTTGATTAATTATTAATTGCTAAGGTCATGTAGATGACCTTGTGAACTTTAAACAATGAATAATTTTTAATAAAATAAACAATTACAACCTAAAAATAAATGTTTAACTAAATAGACACATGATTGATAATTAAGTATCTTATCCATTATGCTATCACAGTTAGTTAACGGGTTCATCTATTTGCAAAAAGAAAAGCCAAATTGGCTAGATAATTACCGTTATATCAGTATTTTAAGATTGAAATTGTTGATTGAACTTCCGTTATGTTAATATCATTTGATTTGAATTGTGATTATATGGGTAGGTTAACTGGTTGCGATAATTGCTAGTAATCAGGTTTAGGATCTATTGACTGATTGAAAAAGTTAGTCAAAATAGAAGTGATTTGAAATTGACTTAAAAATAGCCAAAATTGAAATTTATTATGAATTTCAATTCTGACTAGTCACATTTACAAGTCTCATCAAAAGGGTAGTTAACCAACTAGCATCGACTAGTGATGATTATTTCCATTTTTGGTTATTAATGGCATAATATAATATGATTAAAATAATATTCGGACAAGGGGGAATCAGCATGATCAATGGGGCATTATATCAAACTACTGCGACAGATATTAAAAAGAATATCTTAGCTGGTAATTATGAAGTTGGGGCACTGATTCCGACTGAAAATCAGCTGGAAAAGATGTATGGTGTCAGCAAGATTACGATTCGTAAAGCGGTTGAATTACTCGTTGCTGAAGGCTACCTGCAAAAGAAGAGTGGGATTGGTACTAAAGTTATCAGTAATAATCTCTTTAATAAATTATCCAAAGCTAAGTCATATGCGTCAATCGTAAATGAACATGGCACGCTAACTAAAACGATTTTGAAAATCAAGCTGGTTTCACCCACTGCAACGCCGTTTGAGGCTTCTGATCAAAAAGTATTGTACATTAAGCGACTTTATACGCTGAATGGCCAACCATTTATTATTTTTGAACATTATTTGCCTAATATTGCGATTCAAAGTGAACTCAAAGAACTCCGTCATCGGTCACTGTATAAGATTTTAAAGGACAGCGGTCAGGAGATTAACCACTTTAAAGATACCTTTAAAGCGGTTCGTTTGGATGCCGCGGATCAAAAGGTGCTGCAGAGTGCGAATGGGTTGGCAATGAAGCGGCAACGACAAGGATTTGATCGTGCTGGCAACCTAATTGAATTTTCGATTGCGGTTTATGATACGAATAAATTTCCTTATGAAATTGACTATGAAGTCTAACCATTATGTGTAAAACGTTTACACTAAAACATTATAATGTTATGATGTCTTCGAATTTAAGGAGGTGCCTCGATGGATAATTTTGTCAATTTACTCAATGCGAAAGTGCTGCCAGTAGCCAATAAGATTGGGACTCAACGCCACATGACAGCGATTCGTAGGGGAATTATTTCGACCTTGCCATTAACAATTGTCGGGTCATTTTTCACGTTGATTAACAACATTCCGATTGAATCAGTCGCGAATGCGTTGTTGCCGTATAAGGAAATCTTGGATATTCCGTTTCGATATACGGTAGGTATTTTAGCCTTGTATGCCACGTTTGGAATTGCTTCTTCACTTGCTGAGAGCTATAAACTCGACAAATTAACGAATGGGATGCTGGCCGTGTTGGCATTCTTGGTTTCGACAGCTGCACCGATTCATGTGACGGAGGATGCTAAAAACGTTATTGATGCTGGTCGCTACATCAACATCGCAAATTTAAGTGCTTCATCGTTATTTGCTTCAATTGTCGCAGGCTTATTAAGCGTTGAAATGTACCGGTTCTTAAAGAATCGAAATATTACGATCAAAATGCCCGCGGGTGTGCCACCAGAAGTTTCGAACTCATTTGTCGCGTTAATTCCAGCGGCCATCATTCTATTGTTTTTCTGGATTGTGCGTTACATTTTTGATTTTGATATTTCGGCTGTTTTGGGCACCTTGTTGATGCCGCTAAAAGGGGTCTTAGTCGGGAACAGTTTGTTCGGTGGTCTGCTGACGATTTTTCTCATTACGGGGTTTTGGACTTTGGGGATTCATGGGGCCGCAATCGTTGGTCCTGTCGTTCGGCCTTTCTGGGAAATGTCGATTGCGCAAAATATGAGTGAATTTGCGGGTGGCACGAATGCACATCATCTCTCAACCATTTTTACCGAACAATTTCTACAATGGTTTATTTGGCTGGGTGGTGCCGGTGGGACGTTAGCGTTAGTCGTCTTATTTATGTTTTCTAAATCGGCCTATTTAAAGGATTTAGGAAAATTAGCCATTTTACCAGGTCTGTTTAATATTAATGAACCTGTTATTTTCGGGGCACCAATTGTGATGAATCCAATTCTAGGGATTCCTTTCATTGTTGGACCATTAGTCACGGGGACCTTATCTTATATTATGACGGTGACCGGGGTGGTGCCGATGATGATGGCGCGGTTACCGTTCACGATGCCTGGACCTTTGGGCGCATTTATGAGTACCAATTGGAGTATCCCAGCGATGATATTGAGCTGTGTAAACTTCTTGATTGACCTGGCGATTTACTATCCATTTTTCAAAGTTTTCGAGAAGCAACAACTTGCAAAGGAGTAGGAAATGGCTTATATGCTAGGCTTAGCAGTCTTTTTTCTGGTTTGTGAATACGCGGCTCAGAAAAAATGGGTGCCTAAGTTTCTTAAAGATATTCGTGCCGGGCAACTGATTTTACGATCACTTTTGAGTTTGATTGGTCTAGCTGTGTTGGGAATGGTTGTCAAAGCAGCAATCCCCCTCGTGATTCTAGCAACGATTTATTTGGCAACCGTGATTTCTAATAAGTATTTAGTGATTTTCTCAGCGATGGAAAGGGGTAAAAAAGAATGACTAAACGAACATTAGGCGTTTCGGTTTATCCAGATCATAGTGATTTGGCGACAGATAAAGCCTACTTAGCAACAGCCGCCAAAAATGGTTTCTCACGAATCTTCATGAGCATGTTGGAAGTGAGTGACGGCAAGGCCGCCGTGATGGCAAAATATCAAGATCTGATCCGCTATGCCAAAGGACTCGGTTTTACAACAACCTTGGATGTGGCTCCCAACATTTTTGATCAATTGGGCATCTCCTATCAAGATTTAAGCTTTTTTGCTGAATTAGGTGCAGATGGAATTCGATTGGATGAGGGATTCGATGGTCGGCAAGAAGCCCTGATTTCTTACAATCCTCAGCAATTAAATATTGAGCTCAACATGAGTAATGACGTGGCCTATTTGGACAACATTCTGTCATATGGGGCTAATCAACCTTTTATTTTTGGCTGTCACAATTTTTATCCGCAACGTGGAACGGGTCTACCACTGGATTTCTTCAATGATTGTTCGGAACGTTTTAAAGCCTATGGCATTGAGACGGCGGCCTTTGTGACGTCACAAGTGGGCAAGATTGGACCGTGGAATGTGAATGACGGTTTGCCAACATTAGAGATGCATCGGGATTTACCGATTGACCTGCAAGCCAAGCATTTGTTCGCAACGGATCTGATCGATTGTGTCATTATCGGGAACGCCTATGCTTCGGATGAAGAGTTGGCCCAATTAGGACGGCTAAATCGTTACCAAGTCGTTTTGGACGTGACCCTTTGTGAGCAGATTCATCCCGTTGAACGAACTATTTTGTTGGCTAATCAACATGTTCGGCGCGGGGATATTACGGATTTAGTGGTGCGTTCCACGGATGTCCGGAAAAAATATCAGCAAGCCGCTAATCCCCAAAATAATTGCTCACACGATTTTGAGCGTGGAGATGTCGTCATCGGTAATGATGGTTTTGGCAAGTATAAAAATGAATTGCAAGTTGTCTTGGCACCACATCATGATGACCGGAAAAATAAAGTGGCAACGGTCCCAGCAACAGAACGCTTCTTGCTAGACTACCTGACGCCATGGGCCAAGTTTAAATTTGTGGCGATTCACTAATGGCGGACCTATATTTGAAGAATGGCCTCGATGTGCAATCACAGCCGATTGAAATTTTGATGACTAATGGCAAAATCGAGCAAGTTGGTCAAAAATTAGCAGGGACGACCGCCGACCGTACGATTGATTTGGCAGGTCAGTCGATTGTCTCAGCCGGTTGGATCGATGATCATACACACTGTTATGAAAAGTTGACACTTTACTACGATGATCCAGATCAAGTCGGTTATATGACTGGTGTCACGACAGTCATTGACGCGGGATCGTGTGGTGCTGATAATATTAGTGACTTTTATGCGCGCACCCGTGCTAAACGAACCAACGTTTATGCGCTATTGAACATTTCTAGGACCGGAATTTTGGCGCAAGACGAGTTAGGTGATCTGAGTCGGGTCAATTTTGAGACGTTTCAGAATGCGGTAAATGAATATCCAGATTTTATCGTGGGGATGAAAGCCCGGATGAGTCGATCAGTGGTTGTTGGAAATGGCCTGCAGCCGCTAATTCTGGCGAAACAATTTCAGGCACAGTTGATGCATCATTTACCTTTGATGGTCCATGTGGGGACGAATCCACCTGAATTACAAGCGATTATGGCGCAATTAAAACCGGGCGACATTATGACGCACTGCTTTAATGGGAAGGCAAATGGAATTTTGACGACGGATGATCGGATTAAGCCGTTTGTCCAAAGTGGTTACGAGCAAGGGATTATTTTTGATGTGGGTCATGGCACCGATAGTTTTAATTTCCATACTGCGGCAGTGGCGACTGCACAGGGGCTGTATCCGCAAACCTTGAGCACGGATAGTTATCATCGCAATCGCGAAAATGGTCCGGTTTATAATCTAGCAACCTGTATTGAAAAAATGTTGTTGCTGGGCTATCCACTGTCTGAAATCATTCCAATGGTCACTAGTCGGCCCGCTCAGAATTTTAAATTAACGACGAAAGGTCAACTGGCTCCTGGCTATGATGCGGATATTACCATTTTTGAAATCAAACATGGATCGAAAAAATTAACGGATTCGGATGGTAACACCCGGATAACTGATAGGTTAGTGAAACCGGAGTACAGTATCGTTGGTGGAAAAGTTTACATGATTGGGGAACTCTAAATGGATTTGTATGAAAAATACCAATTGAAACACGTGATTAACGCCGATGGCAAAATGACCATTTTAGGTGTTTCGAAGGTTTCTGATCAAGTGGTTGCGGCACAAAAAATAGGAGGCCAGAATTTTTTTGAAATCGCCGACTTAGTTGTACAGACCGGGCATTACGTGGCTAAGCTAGTCGGTGCGGAAGATGCACTAATCGTCAATTCGGCTTCAGCCGGAATCGTGCAAGTCTTGGCCGGGATTATCGGACAAGGCAGTGGGTACCACGTTTATCACCCGTACACTAATCGCATTACGAAACGCGAAGTTATTCTACCAATGGGACACGATGTCGATTACGGTGCCCCAGTAGACGTGATGCTTGGACTTGCCGGGGCTAAAATGGTGCCGGCCGGATATGCCAACAGTTGCACCGCCGCACATTTGGCAATGCAAATTACGCCACAAACCGCGGCAATTTTGTATATCAAAAGTCATCACACTGTCCAGAAGAGCATGTTGTCAATCCCCGCTGCCATTGCCGTGGCCCATGAGCATCAGTTGCCACTGGTTTTAGATGCGGCCGCGGAATCAGACCTGACGAAATATCTAAAAATGGGCGCGGACGCGGTGATCTATAGTGGCGCTAAGGCCATTGAAGGTCCGGCTTCCGGTGTCGTATTTGGTCAAGCGAAGCTGATTCAATGGGCACGCCTACAAAGCAAAGGAATCGGCCGCGCAATGAAGATCGGCAAGGAAAATATTATTGGTTTGACAGCGGCGATTGAACAATATCTGGCTGAAGGACCAGAGACAGGGGCGGCCATGATTGCCCGTTTAAAGCCATTTGTTGCTGAATTACAGACGATTCCAGGCTTGGCGGTCAGCATTGTACAAGATGGGGCTGGTCGCGAAATTTATCGGGCTAGTGTTAAAACAGCGCATGCGATTGAGGTTTGTGACCAATTACGACAGGGATCAATCGCAATTTATGCCCGTGAATATCGTGTCAATGAAGGTGTGATCGAGTTTGATATTCGAGCGGTTAATCAGGCCGAAATGGCTCAAATTGTCACGCGATTACGAGAAATTATGGAGGCTTACTAATGGATTTAAAACCGAACTATTTAGCCAATGGGCTATGTTTGAATGTCTTAGCGAATTCAATTGAGAATGCTAAAGCGTGTTATGACGCGGCTGAAGGCCATGTTGTGCTGGGTGTTTTGACGAAGAATTACCCGACTGATGCGGCCGCTATTGAAGATATGTTGAAATATAAGGCAGTGATTAATAATGCGGTCTCCGTTGGGTTAGGTGCTGGTGATCCGAATCAAAGCGCCATGGTCGTTCGGGTGGCGAAAGCCGTTCAGCCACAACATGTGAATCAAGTCTTTACAGGCGTTGGCGCTAGCCGGGCATTGTTGGGGCAAAATGAAACGATCATCAACGGATTAGTTTCACCAACGGGTAAAGTAGGTGTGGTGAATATTGCGACTGGGCCACTCAGCAGCCAAGCACTCCCGACCGAAGTGCCAATCGTGACGGCGATTGCTTTACTCAAAGACATGGGTGGTTCATCAATCAAATTCTTTCCGATGAAGGGTTTAGCGCATATTGAAGAGTTCAAGGCAGTCGCTCAAGCCTGTGCCGAAAATGACTTTGACCTTGAACCAACGGGCGGCATTGATTTAGAAAATTTTGAAGAAATTGTCGCAATTGCTAAAAATGCCGGAGTAAAGCGGATTATTCCGCACGTTTATAGTTCGATTATTGATCAAGCGAGTGGTGAGACTCGTCCAGAAGATGTGGCTAAGTTGTATACGATGTTGCAACAATTTTAGGGGTTGCGGATGAAAATATTAGCATTTGGGGAAGTCTTACTACGTTTTACCGTGCCTGATCACCTGCTGTTGGAACAAAGTGACCTCGTGCAATTATCGACGGTGGGTACGGGCGTTAATTTATTAGGCAGCTTAGCGCATTTTGGGTATCAAACCGTGTTGATGACCAAGTTACCGGCCAATCCGTTGGGTAGACGGGTCGCGGCAGATTTGAGACGACTTGGAATCTCCGACCAATTCGTTGGTTATTCTGGCGGCCATTTAGGCAGCTTTTTCGTGGAATTAGGGCATGGTTCCCGACCGGAACGCGTGACTTATCAGGATCGGTTAGCCAGTTCTTTTTGTGCCGCCGACGCGACGACGTATGATTTTGAAACCGCACTCGAAGGGGTAAACTACGTGCATATTTGTGGGATTGCCTTGAGTTTGACTGATCAGACGCGCAATGCCGTGTATACCTTGGCTAAGTTAGCACATGCGAAAGGGATTCAAGTGTGTTTTGATTTTAACTTTCGGATGAGCCTAAATACTGGCAATTCTCATCGTGCCATGAAGCAACGATATGAACAGATTTTACCGTATGCGGATGTGGTTTTTGGGAGTAAACGTGACTTGGTTGAGCTGCTAGATTATCCTGATAGGTCAGATGAAGAATGTTATGCCCAATTCACCGCGGATTACCACGTAACGACTTTTGCAGGAACGCGTCGAACCAACGATAATCAACGGAAATATTTTCAAGGCTTTATGATGCATGCGGGGAAGCTTTTTCAGTCTCATCCTCGTGAAATTCGTATTTTAGATCGGATTGGCAGTGGTGATGCTTTTGCGAGCGGCGTGATCACTGGCTTGATTGAAAAGTGGCCGATTGATAAGACCTTAGATTTTGCGGTTGCTAATTCTGTGCTAACACAAGCGACGCTGAATGACACGCCACTTTTTACACAACAAGATGTTTTTGATTACTTGGCTTCAAATGGACAAAACGAGTTGATTCGGTAGGCTTTAATAGAATCAAAAGACCAGTGATTGGCGGGAACTTGTCAGTGACTGGTCTTTTTGTGTAGCCTTAACTATCTTCCAGACTAGCCGACATTAGCCTAGTCAGTGGTTGACTTTTTAGGTCAATAGATTTTAACTAATAGAGGAATTACTTTAATTATTAGCAAGGAAGGCCGTTAGACCATGACATGGACCCATTGGCAAGTTCCACCCTTTATTACTAGCGTTTTCTTTGTTTTAGGCATGCTCACTTTATATTGGGTGACCTATAATTGGCTAGTTTCATGGGTACATCATCAGCGACGTTTTAACGTAACGGACGATCAACTTAGTACGTGGTATGGTGTCACTTACATGGTCGTCTTCGTTTTTTGCATTCAATCTTTAGTCGTTGGTGGCTGTGAAGCTTGGCAATTTATGAATTTCCAATTGATTGCGATTATCTTTTGCGCGTATTTCTTGAATAGTCATGTGCCGTACTATGCGTTTATCCCAATTTTATTTGTTTACATGGTTTTTGATCAATCGCTCGGTTATTGGCAATCCTGGGGACATGCGTTGACTTTAATGCTATTTTTCTGGGTCTTAAATCAGATTCGTGTTAAAGTGACGACTTATCCGTGGGCGCCATTGAGTTATTTAGCGGTATGTGTAAGTTTTGGTGGCCTTTTGTGGTTATGGATGAAATTTAAGTTCAACTTTAGTTGGCAAACGCTCGGCGAAGAATGGCTATATTTAGCAATTTTTGTTGTTTTGCTATATATCTACGTGACGATGCTGTCGCACGATAGCCAGCTGAAGTTGCGTTTGGCCCAATTTGCAAGTCATGATGCGCTCACGCGAACGGAGAATTTTGCGGCGTATACGGCCGCCATTCAGGATCAATTTTCAGCTAGTCGGCAAAACCAGACCGCTTTAACCATGATGATGTTCGATATTGATCATTTTAAACGGGTCAACGATACTTATGGTCATATGATTGGTGACCGTGTTTTGCAACAAGCTACAAGTGTTGTCCAAGTAGTGTTGACGGCCAATGACCCGCAAGTAAAACTTTATCGCACGGGTGGCGAGGAATTTAATGTCATCTTTCCAAATTATGAGTTAGCACAAGCACAGGTTATGGTGCAACAAATATTTAGCGCGATTAACCACTTGTCGGTTCCAACAGAACATGGGCCTCTCGAAATCTCAATTTCCGTCGGTGTTTCGGCATTGTCGCCAAATGATGGTTCACCAATTGATTTTTACAATCGTGTGGATCGCAATTTATATCATTCTAAACGGAACGGGCGGATGCAAATTACGAGTGTCTAGGCTAGTTGAATTTTGCTTTGTGAGCCAAGTCAGTACGAAACGATATTTCATGATGGGATTACTTTGTTTTATCGGAGTAATCCCTTTTTGTCTGTGTGCGACGATTCATGTGGTTGTCTCCATTGACTAGCACGTTCCAGTGTCAAATTCAGACCGAAGTAGCATGGCTAACTAATCCGTAGCTATCATATTTATAAGTATCTGATTAACTTGCCGCTCCGGTTGGTCTGGACTGATGCTGGAACGTGGTGGCCACGTTTGTGAGCCAAAGGGCGGTCTCACAAGCCGGGCTTTCTCTAAGCTGGAAAGGTCACCAGCAACTGAAACGTGTTCGGTCCAACTGCGCCCTCCGCTTGCTACGCCATCACAACAACTCTGAAAACCGCCGAGTAATTGTGATGGCTAGGCAATGCTCAGGAGCAACCCGTTGGCCCTCACACTCTGAAAAATTTCACCACTGACCATCCTCCAGCCCGCCCTGTGCTAAATAGTGAGCCTAATATTAATTCAGGCCTGACTTTACTATTGCCTAAATTACAATCGTTATTTAACGTCGGAGTGGACCAGTTCGTTTGCCGTGTCGAGACACTTAGCTGGGCGAGTTTACCCAGGTTAGTGTCTGGCCGACTTTTAAGACGTGGGTTGCGGCTTGAAAGCGCCCTGCAGACCGCTTTTAGGCTGCAGGTCTGCCTCACAGCAAACGAGCTGGTCCACGGAGACGGACAATTCGACAACTAATGGGCTATTTCCGGCTATAAACTCACACGGACAGTACAATCATCAACGTGCTTAATAAAAATATTTATAAAAATAAGCACCGGTCGACCCAGTGAAAGCACCGTCACAATTGGTATTGACCAATTTTAAAATTCTTTGGTATAAAATTTTGAATTTTAAAGCGCTTTCAGCCGCATTATGTTATCCTACTTGTGGGCACAAATTTTATAGGGGCCTACCAATTACATGTGAAAGGAGGAATTTCCATGTATCGAGCAATTGCGCAAGATATTATTAAATCGATAATAGCCGATGAATACGAGACTAAATTACCGACAGAAAAAGTTTTAATGGCGCGGTTTAATGCGAGCCGGAATACGATTCGAAAAGCTATCGATGTCGTCTTTCGGCACGGTTTACTCCGCCGAGTCCAAGGGAGTGGGAACTTTATTATTAAGCAACCGGACGACTCAGCCACTGTTTTGAACTTATCAATTGGTTTTGACCGCGCGGCCATGGTCGAAGGGGGACCATTGGTATCTAAGATCGTCACGTTTGATAAGCTCAAGGCAGACGCAAAACTTGCTAAGCAAGGCAACATTGAGATCGGTGATGAGCTCTATCGAGTCGTTCGACTCCGGTATCTCAAAGAATGCTTGTATGATCTGGAAGAATCGTATTTTCCTAGAGCCATCGTGCCGTTTTTATCGGAAGAAAGTGTCCAACAGTCGATTTTTGCCTTTTTACGTGAAGCATATGGCATCACCGGGAGTACCACGGAAAACTATGTGCATCAAGTCAGATTGACTGCAGAACGCGCACAGCTCGTAGGTCTGCCAGAAGGCGATAAAACGATGTGTTTAGACGGGATCAACTACTTGGCTAATGGCGACGTATTCAACTTTTCAAAAACATTTTTCGTTTATGAAGATTTGGAACTCTACTATCATACTGAGAATATTGATCTCGAAAATTAGTACGGGAAGCGGATCAGAGGGGGAATCTGAGCCGTCCAACGTGAAAAAACATTAGGAGTGAGTCAAATGAATTCATTTATTGGGTGGCTAAATAAACATTTAGTCCCAGTCGCAGCGAAAATCAGCGGAGTCCGTTGGTTAGTCGCATTACGTGACGCTTTTATTGCAATTATGCCGGCCATGATGGCTGGATCAATCGCCACTGTTTTAAACGCTTTAGTTCGAGACATTCCAACTAAGTTTGGTTGGCTGGGGTTTGTCAACTCCATGCAATGGCTCATTGGAATCAACGCGATGGTTTGGACCGGGACGTTAGCCATTTTAGGGTTGATCTTCTCGTTCACCTTTGGCTACCAATTAGCAGTTCAATACAAAGTTGAACCAATTACCGGTGGGATCGTGACACTCGGAACATTCATCATGAGTTTGCCACAAAACTTTACTGGTACCTTGACGAAGTCTCTAAGTGCTGGTGCCACTAAGATCTTAACGGATTCAGGTATGGCGGTTGCTGGTAAAAAGGTGACTGCTTGGGGTTACTTTAACTTCAATACGTACTTTGGTTCGTATGGTTTCTTTACTGTCATGATTTTAGGGGCCATTGCGAGTGCCTGCTACATCTATTTGATGAAGAAGCACATTACGATTAAAATGCCTGACACGGTGCCACCGGCTGTTGCCAATGCCTTTACTGGGATCATTCCAGCGGCGGCTGCATTCTATGTTGTGGCAATTATCAACTGGTTATTCAGTAATTTTGGTCAAACGACCGTTATCGAATGGATCGCCAAAGTTATTCAAGAACCACTGTTGAACATGAGTCAAGGTTATGGGGCCGTTTTATTGATGACCTTATTGGTTCAAGTTTTCTGGTTCTTTGGGATTCACGGTTCAAACGTCTTAGCACCAGTCTTAGATGGGATTTGGTTGACCGCACAATTGGCCAACGTTAACGCCTTCCAAGCACACAAAGCCGTACCATACCTCTGGACACGGAACTGTTTCGATTTATACGCTTGGATCGGTGGGGCCGGCTCGACCTTGCTACTATTGATTGCTATTTTGATCTTTAGTAAGCGTGATGACCAACGTTCTGTTGCTAAATTAGCCATTGGTCCTGGTTTCTTCAACATTAACGAACCAGTCATGTTTGGTTTACCAATTGTCTTAGACCCAATTTACTTTATTCCATTTATCTTGGCACCAGTTGTAACCGTATCCACTGCTTATGCAGCGATTACTGCCGGTTGGGTTGCACCAATCACTAACAATATTGTTTGGTCGATGCCACCAATTATGAATGCTTTAGTTGCTACGATGGACTGGCGTTCAGTTGTCTTACAAGTGGTCAATGGCTTGATTGCCTTTGCTATCTACGTGCCATTCGTTAAGGCTGCTAATAAAATTAAACCTGAACAAATTGGAGATTAATTAACTTATGAAAACCTTAAAGCAGTGTTTACTCATCGGGATGAATCTTGGCTTGTTAACAGTAGTTTTGAGTCCCATGGCTGGGTCGACTGGTCAGTGGGTAACGCTCGGACTAGGGTTAGCGGTCAGTGCCGTATTATTCGGTCTTTATCGTCGTGTGGTCAAACTTGAAAGGAGTCAAACTAATGCAAATTAAAATGACGTTGAAAGCCCCAGTGGACTATCTTTATCAACAACTGATTGACTCGGCTCAGGCGGACATTCAGCAGCAAACTGGTCGGCCAGCTCCCAAGCAAAGTTTGCAAGGGGTGCAATATGAAAAGAAATGGAAAAACGGTTTGACAGGCTCACTAAAGGTGACCCATGCCGAACCAGGTGTGCGATACGCTTACGAGTTGGAGACACCCCATGATCATTATATGGTTGACTACCAGTTTACGCGCAATGGCGATGATGGCGCTGGTTTGACTTACGCGGAGACTTTCTTGGGAAAAGACAAGCGAACCGCTGCAAACAATCGAATCGGTGTGACGCTGCTCGGTTGGTTCCGAAAACGCCGCTTTAAGAAAATGATGAGTCAAATGGCTGCCAGTTATTATCAATAAGCCGATGAGGAATCGTCGTAATCACAAATTGGTTACGGCAATTCCTTCAGGCTACTACCGAGACGTCGTTAGTTCGACGTCTTTGGTCTACATAGCAATTTAAGCTTTTATTTACGAAACAATTAGCTTATGATAGGAATGTTCCGGTCGTTTATTTGGACCAATTAATCAGATTGATTGTGCGTCGCAAACGTGGTGACCACGTTGCAGCCGGAACGATTATTTAAAATAATAGCAGTGAAGAGACCCATCGGACAGTCGTTTTGTCACTAGTACAATAAAGAAGGTTAATTATGACATGGATTAATTGGCAAGTCCCACCATTTGTTACCAGTGTTTTCTTTGTTCTGGGCGTGTTGGCACTTTATTGGCTCTCAATTAATTGGATTACCGTCTTGGCACATGATTGGCATGTGCCCTTTGCGGATGAACAGATCCATCGCTGGTACGGCGTTATTTACATGCTAGTCTTTGTGTTCGGGATTCAAACCTTCGTCGTTGGCACAAACTACTCGTGGCAGTTTATGAACTTTCAAATTATCGGGATTATTTTCTGTGCTTACTTTTTGGATATTCATGTCCCGTACTATTTTTTTGTGCCCATCGTGTTGGTCTATATGTTGTTCAATGGCTCGTTGACTGATTGGGAGTCGTGGTGCCATGCGGTGACTTTGATGCTGTTTTTCTGGTCACTAAATCTTTTTCGTGAGCATTATCAGCAGCATCGAATCGCGCCACTGATTTATATGATAATCGCCGTCCCATTTGGCGGCCTATTGTGGTTTTGGATGAAGCTGAAGTTTGATTTTAGTTGGATCACCTTTGGACAAGAGTGGCTGTATTTGGTCATTTTTGAAGTGTTGCTCTATGTTTATGTCAACCTCTTGACGCGTGAAAGTGAATTTAAACAACAGCTGGCCCAATTTGCCAGTCATGACGCACTGACCGGAACTGAAAATTATGCGGCTTATAGTGGGAGCATTCAGTATCTTTTTAATGAAAGTCGGCAGCATAAGTTGCCGTTATCGATGATGATGTTTGATATCGATCATTTCAAACATATCAATGATACCTATGGGCATGCCGCGGGAGACCGCGTCTTACAAGCCGTTACGGAAACGGCCCAGACAGTGATTACGGCTAACGATACGCGCGTACGGCTCTACCGAACTGGTGGCGAGGAATTTAATGTGGTGCTCCCAGGTTATGATACGGAGACCGCTGAGCCCATGGTCCGACAGATTTTTGACGCGGTCAATCATTTGCAAGTAACCGTTGAGACTAACCAGATTGAATTGTCGATTTCAGTCGGACTTTGTGCGATGATTGTGGATGACCAGACCCCGATTGATTTTTATCAGCGGGTTGATCAAAATTTATATTATTCCAAACAACACGGACGCATGCAGATGACGATCGATTAAGGTCGTGAGGGGGTAATTGTGATGACGACAATTAAGTTAAGTGAGGCCTTTGTGGACTTACTACAGCGGAAACAACTCACCAATAAAAATTTAGTGTTACTGACGGATGATGGTGGTGGCAAGTATTCTTTACATGGTGGTGCTTGTACGATTGGGACTAAGTTCACGATCATTGTGCTAGATCAGCCGGACGCGGATTACCCAGTGCAGTTAACGAATACGGCTGGTATACAATTGTGGACTTCAGCTTACGACTTGATGTTTCTGACGGCTGGAATCACATTGGATTATGGTCAGGGTCGAATTTCAATCAAAGATGATGCCCATATCTTAGATCAGGGTGTACAAATTGCAGATGGAAAAGCCGTTCTGGCAGCGTTCGAACAAGGTGTGGCTGCGGATGGTAAGTCTTGTTAATAACGACTAAAATCAACCAATCATGGTTGATTTTTTGTGTCGGTGACTACTTCATCAGTTATAAAATAAACAACTAAAGGTTGAAAGACTCAAAAGCATCACAAATGTTGTAGTATCGGTAACCCATAAGCCTAAAGTAGACTCACCTAAATTTAGCAATCCGCTAAGCATAAATAACTACTGACTTAGCTGGAGGTTGTTGTTGATAGCATCGGACGTGCAGGTAGTGTTTGACCGGCGTTCTTTTGCCGGCCTTACACCACGGACGGTCCGGGAGATTTGCGGCTTTGGCAAAGTTTCCGGGCGAGGTTCAAGACGTTGCTATGGCCTGAACCGGTCCCTCGTCCGCATGTTATCGGCAACAACCGGAAGCGGCAGTAGTCGACTAGTTTTCATTACCGGATTGTTGACGTAGTGGTGCAGACCGGCAATTTTTAACTTTCAACCTTTAGCCCAATCTATTCACGAAGCTTCAAGAAAAAGCAATCACGATCAAATTCCAGCCACAATTAGATCGTGATTTTTGATTTACAACCAGTATATTTGAATGGTGTTTGATTGCTTGAAACGCTGTGTTGCCTAAATTGCTTAGATTGACCCCTTGGTTGAACAGATTTTGAAAAAAAGTGAGACTATCGATGTTGTATTCGATGTAAAACTTGCCAAAAAAGTCGATCAAAAACATTTGCACTACTCAATTGAATCCACGTTTGACGCGCATGCGACACAATCCTAGCCGGAATATGCAATAGTTTGAAGCGTAGTGTCGTGAACCCATGCATGGCTTAATTTCTGAGGTTGTTTTTTGTATTTCCCAATATATTCACAAAAAGAAAATATCAAGTTCTCAGGACTGATATTGCTAATTAATGCTGTCGTACCCGTTTACAGTATAGTGTTTCTATAATTCAGTATGTTGCTTCAAAAAGATAAACCAGCCAAGATATGCAAAAAATAGCAATGCAATTCCGCCGACTACTATCAGTTCTCGTTGGAAAATTAAGATAATAGGCGGAATTATGGTGCACACAATATAAATAATTCCCAATATCGTCTTTGATGATTTACTCATAAAAATGTCTCCTCTCAATAACAAGCCAACAGAGGTAGGTTAGGTAACCCACTGAAGCTAGCTTGTTTGCTTTGCTTAAGGTTATTTGTATTATGGTGTTGAAACGTGAATATTATTTCGGAATTTTCCAAGGTATAACTTTGAAACATGACATTCATTACCGTCTTTGAAGATGATGCTACTTGTATGCAAATCCAGAGATTGAATCTTGTCAAGATTAACCAAAATATTCTTATCGCTTTTTACAAAATTTGTACATTGTTTTGTGACAATATCAACTTGCCAAAAAAGTCGATCAAAAACATTTACACTACTCAATTGAATCCACATGGATATGTGTTTGTTTCATTAATTCATTCCGGCATAACTCATTGAGTGGTTGAAGCCATTCCGCAGCTTTAATTAGCCAATTGGCAATTGTAGGTGCTGAAAGGCTAAGACCCAACCGTTGCCAATCCTTAACTTGCCGATATCCGGGGACACTGAGTTCATACTTATTGTGAACGATTTCTGCTATAAGTGAAGAGAATGCCAAACTATGTGCAATGACCGGTGTGGGTGCTGGACTGCTTTTGTAGTATTGATTTGGTTCGTCGGAGTGCCGAATGCAGCTTGGACAACGGTATGTATACTGAAAAATCTGCTTTCTAAACAGTTTGGCAGGAATAAAGCAGACTTGTTCACGGACGAAACGATGGCCTACATATTGCATTTGAGCATGACAATGCGCACAAAATTTTTCGTCATCTGGGAGGTCTAGTTCTTCCAGTTGTCTCTGGCTGTTCAAAAACACGACTATCTTTAACCTCGTTATTTTTAATACAGTCATCGAAAATTGATAATTGTCCTGGATCATCGCTCTTTTCTGAGGACTTTCCAAAACGTTTTTGAGTTAATAACTTGATTTGTTCTTCCATTAGTCGCATTTGTTTTCTTTGTTCCTGGATAATATCCCATGCTTCTTCTAATGTTAATGTATTTGGCAACGCTTTCACCTTCTTCCAATAAAGTGAATTGTACACGAATAACACCAAGATGACTAGGTGTTTTTAGCCTCTTGGTGTTATTAATATAAATTACCAATTTTCGCCGGCCGAACGGTCGACTCAATTGACATTCCCGATAAAAGCCACCGCAATTGTTTAGTGGTCAATTCCATAATATCTTCACGGCTTCGAGGCCATTGTAGGTGTCCGTTCTCAAAACGCTTGTACAGTAATAGAAAACCGTCGCCTTCCCAGTACAACGCTTTGAAGCGATCACGTCGAACACCACAAAACAAGAATAATGCCGGCGCAAAAGGATTTAAATCATATTCCTCTTGAACGACCGCTGCCAAGCCGTCGATGCCTTTACGTAAATCGGTTCTGCCACAAACAATGAAAACTTGAGACAAGTGCTTAAAATCTAGGACACTATCCATAATTTAAAATGGCTTTCAACAATGTGTCGAGCACCCGTGATTGAATGCCGTTGTAAATCTCTACGGTACAATCTTTACAATGTAACTGACAAATAACTTGCCTAGTTGAAGATGGCTTCGTAGAAGACATTGTTGGTGTATCGCTCAGCGCAACTGGAATGATTCTTTCTGACATAAAAAGGCCTCCATAACTTTGATAACCTAAGGATATCAAGAAAATGGAGGACTTAAAATACGTCATCTTATTTACTGCTTACAGATAAACGATTTATTTATGAAAATTAATTATTTTCCAGCAAGGTGAGATTAGCATGAATTAACGCTTGGTTCGTTTTAGTAACGAGTGCATAGGTCAACGCCTGATCGTGATTGAACCAGTAAATATAGGTTTGCATCACTCCCGCTGCCAGTGAGGTTAAGACCAACTGATTGGCGGGAGTTTTTTGCGATTTGGGTAAGGTGTCGTAAAGGGTTTCGAATAGCATTTGTTGTAATTGATCGACCAGTTGATGCTGTTGCTGATTAAGACAGAGATATTTGAACCCAGAAAAGTTGGTCATTAAGATATGGTCAAAAGTGGCGATTAATGTGCTCGCGTCTAGATGAGGGCCACTTAATGAATTGGCAACTTGTTCCGCGAGCCGCAACTGATAGTCTTCAAAAATATCCGTGACGTGTTCATAGTGGATATAAAATGTCCGTCGACTGATCTTTGCCGTCTGACAAAGTGCGGTCACGGTAATGCTGTCAATGGGTTGTGTTGCTAATCGTTCAAATAAGGCAGCGGTTAAAGCTTGTTTTGTTTTTCTAACGCGGATGTCCAAAAAATCATCTCCAGTTAATGCACACTTTTTATAAAAGTGACGCTAAACTCTTTATTGATAAGCCTATGATAATACACAATCAAATTAATAACGAGGAGTAGATTAAATATGTGGCATTTTTTGACTAGTTTAGTGGCGACTTATCATGGGAATGGCTATCAATTAACGGATTTTGTGACGGCATTTAGTCCTAGTAATCCGCATTTTATGGGGACGTTGTTCGTCGCGGGATTGACTTTCGCCATTGGCTTTATTGAGTACATTTATAGTTTCATGTTAGTGAATCGTGAAGGTAAGTCACCTTATAATTTATTAATGCATACTTATTATTTTGCCATTGATTCGATGGGAATCTTGGTATTTGCAACGGCCTCACATGCGGTTGGCGGTTTTTGGATTTTCAGTTTTGCGGCAGTGGCCGAAGTAGTGTGGACCTTGTTTGAGGTTTACAACTTAATTAAATGTGTTTATGTGGAGCGAGCCGATATTTGGGGCGCCAATGTGACAATTCGTGAAGCGTGGTTCCGGGTCGCTGGTTGGGTCATCGTAATGATTGCGACGGTCAATTTATTCCGAGTCTTTATGAACGATCCGGCGATGTTCAAATGGTATATTTTTACAAATATTTTAATGGGCATCATGCCTGGTTTATATTGGGAAAAGCGTGGTACTCAGTTGGGCGCCTCAAAGGGCTTAGCCATTGTTATCTTGATTGGGACGATTAATTCGTTTTTACCAACGAATATGTGGGCCGCGGTTAGTCCTTATTTCAGCATTCAAAATAATCCATGGTTTTATGTGATCGGGGTCATTGCCATCGCATTTTCGGCCCGAACATTAATCGTTTTGAAACGATTACCGGCAAAACCGGCCAAGCTACCCAATGGCAAAAAGACGATTTGGTAGCACTGCTGAAGCCATAGTTCCACTAACTTAAAATTGGAAAGGTTTCACTCTCAGTTGCACGATGTGATGAGCCTTTCAGTGATTTGCCGACAAAAACTGATTGATAACGACTTGAACGACTGAGTCCTTATCAATCAGTTTTTGAGTTCTAAAGTTTTTTGATCGTAGCAACAATCACGCTGAAATAATTGGAAATGCCGAGGTTACGAGGCGATGCTAGGCTGTTCGTCATAGCTAACACTTTTGGTAGTAAACCAATATTTTTAAAATTATTTTTAGTTGGGGTTAAAAGCTTAGACCGATAATTTTGACGCTTACATTTTTGCTTACATGACAATCAATAAAACGGGTTCCATTGAACCTAGACCACATGGGAACTGCTGATATGTATTATTGATAATACCTGTATAGACCAATGAAAAGTGATTGAAAAAGCGCTTTCTTTACTGTAAGCTTAGCTTCGAATTAAGATTACAGCACTTATTTATTCCTAGGAGGGAATCACATGAAAGTTTATTTACAACGGATGGGTCGTTCTTTGCAACTACCCGTTGCGGTACTACCGGCGGCCGCGTTGCTCGTCGGTATCGGGAATTGGTGGGCGTCATATAGTCCTGACGTCGTGGCCCATTTCTTGCAAGCAGGTGGGAATGCGGTCCTTGGTCAATTACCACTCTTGTTTGCGGTTGGTTTAGCGTTAGGTATGTCCAAGGACAAAGATGGGGCGGCGGCTTTAGCAGGGTTAGTGGCTTTTGAAATGCCTACCAATGTGTTGAAGCCAGAATCAGTTGCAACGTTATTAAATCTCAAAGTTACCGCTGTTGATCCCTCGTTTGCACAAATTGGAAACGTTTTTATCGGGATCTTATCTGGTTTGATTGCGGCGGCCCTGTATAATCGCTTCCATGAAACTAAGTTGCCAATGGCGTTATCGTTCTTTAGTGGAAAACGCCTTGTGCCAATTTTGGCCGCGTTAGTGATGCTGGTTGTCAGTGTCGTTTTGCTGCTAGTTTGGCCGCCAGTTTATAATGTATTAGTGGCGTTCAGTAAGTTCATCTTAGGTTTAGGCGCAGTTGGGGCTGGGCTATACGGTTTCTTCAACCGTTTGCTGATTCCAACCGGGTTACACCAAGCTTTGAATTCAGTATTCTGGTTTGATGTTGCTGGCATTAACGATATTGGTAAGTTTTTGGCTTCAAAAGGGGTCAAAGGGGTGACTGGGATGTATCAAGCTGGGTTCTTCCCAGTGATGATGTTCGGGTTGCCAGCCGGAGCCTACGCGATTTATCGTAATGCTTTGCCAGAACGAAAAGTTGAAACGGCCTCACTGATGATGGCGGGGGCATTCGCGTCATTCTTCACTGGGGTTACGGAACCGTTGGAGTTCTCTTTCATGTTTGTGGCTTGGCCACTGTACGTGTTACATGCTATTTTCACAGGATTATCGTTGGCGTTTGCGGCCTTCATGCATTGGACGGCCGGTTTCGCATTTAGTGCTGGATTAGTAGACTTTGTTTTGAGTTTGAAAAACCCAATTGCCAACCATCCGTTAATGCTTGTCTTACAAGGGTTGGTCATGGCTGCGGTTTACTACTTCGGTTTCGATTTTGCCATCAAGAAGTTCAACTTAATGACGCCCGGTCGCGAACCATTGACCGCTGCGGATGAAGCAGAGGCGATTGATGTGCCAGCTGATAGTACTGATGATAAATATACGATTCAAGCGAAAAAGATTTATGCCGCTTTAGGCGGTTCAGAAAACTTACAAGTGGTCGATAATTGTACGACGCGTTTACGGTTACAATTAGCGGATACCGCTAAGATCGATGAGGCGGCCATCAAACGGACCGGTGTACCAGGGCTAAACGTGCTCGATCAGCATAATTTACAAATTATTGTCGGCACTGAAGTCCAGTTCGTGGCGGATGCTTTGTCACAATTAAAAGCTACCAATGCGCCAATTACGGTGACGTCACCCACGGCTGCGCCCGTTGAGACTGAACCCATGAGTGATGTTAAAGCTGGCTTAGCTGCTGACTTCTATAGTGTTGCGACTGGGACTTATATGGATATTGAACAAGTTCCAGATGACACCTTCGCACAGAAAATGCTTGGCGATGGTTTCGCTATCGAACCTACGACTGGCACGATTACTGCCCCAGTTGATGGGACTGTGACGACTGTCTTTCCAACCAAACATGCGATTGGATTCAAGACCACTTCAGGATTAGAAGTCTTACTCCACATGGGAATCGATACGGTCGAACTTAAAGGCGCCCCATTCGATGTTCAAGTGAGTGATGGTGAAACCGTCAAGCATGGTGATGTGGTCGCTAAGGTTGATCTCGCCGCAATCAAAGCGGCTGGCAAACAAACACCGATGATCGTGATTATCACGAATATGACGGCGGTTGGTTTGTTGAAGTTTAAGATCATGACTAATGAAGTTGATTCCAGTTCGAAGATTTTAACGGCAACAACTAAATAAGTTTTCAAAAATAAGTCTGGGGACGACAACTGTCCTGGACTTATTTTTGATTAGAATCAGCTAAAAAGAGTTAATCTTGAGACTCAACTTTGATGTCAGGTTATGAAACTATGTCTAAAAATTACCATTTCTTTACCAATCACCGTGTCAAAAGTTTACATCGATTGACTATGCTTAAGTTTAGTAAATCTATTAATTTAAGTGGAGTGAGTTTATTTTATGAAGTCTCGTGCCTTAATTACGACCCTGACTTGTTCAACGATTTTGATCACGTCAATGTCTCCAATCATCACAGTAGCATCGCCAGCAATTGCGGCCGTTGTTGCTCAACCAAAGCCAATTCCAGCGGCTGATCTTTCACAACATGCGTTGGTTGATGTTGATTTTTCGAAATCAGCTTTACAGGATACTAAACATCCAGATGCAACTATTTCAACAACCGGTCAGCCGCAGTTGACGACGGACAAGGCTGTCCCTGGCAAAGTTGCCCGTTTTGATGGTCATTCTGGATATATGTTACCTTATCAAAATGATCTTTATGACCAAATGGCACATGGGATGGCAATTGAAGCCTATTTTAAAGATGATGCCGGCCAAAGTACTGAGCATGAAATCTTTTCTAACCAAGAAAAAGGTGGGTTAGGACTTGGGGTTCAGAACGGTAACGTGATATTTTATGCCCACGTTGGGGAGAGCTACAAGCAGCCCCAAGGGAAATTACGGACTGGTAAATGGGTCCATGCGGTCGGCGTTTATGATCAACAGGATCAAACCGCAAAATTATACTTAGATGGTCAACTTGTTTCAACGGTCAAGGCGCCGGGTACGTTAAACAAACCAAAGGGCGACGGCATCTCTAACTTTGTTGTCGGTGGCGATAGTGCTCCTAATAATAAAGTTCAAGCAAACTTGACCGGTGCGGTAAAAGTAGCCCGATTGTATAAGCGGGCTTTAACGGCCGCTGAAGTTGCCAACTTAAATCAGGTAGCACAAGTAGGTAAGCAAGAACCTGTTGTCGTTGATCCCGGTCAAACGGCACAAATCGTAATTCCTGGCTTAGTTGGCGCCAAAGATGTTGTTGTCGGTCATACTTATGGGTTAAATGTCCATGCGCGTCAAGCAAAGAAAAGTAACAATGGTACAACAACACTTGAATTGATCTATGATAAGGCTAGTTTTGATTTTGTCGGTGCTAATCAAACTTTAGGTGGTGACGCGACAACCGTTGAGGCGGTTAAGCCAGGAACTATCAAGATTACGACGACGGCACAATTGAGCGACGAACAATTTGAACGTTATGATGTGACTCGCTTGGCCCATATTAATTTGAAAGCCAAAGCCAGTGGTCAGGGTTGGGCTAATTTGAGAACCTTTAAGCCAGATGGTAAAACGGCCCAAATTGCCTCACAACAAATGAACATTCACACAAAGGATATCCAAGATTACAACAATGATGGTGTGATTGGAATCGGTGACGTGGCGTTAGCACCAGAAGTCGAACAAAGTTTAATTGCGGCCAAATCCGAAATTAAGCCTTATAAGCACGTGGTTGTTTTGACCACCGATGGCGGGGGCAATCCCTGGGATCCAAATGGTATGTATTACTCACCAAATAACAGAGATTTGGCTCAGTGGACCGCAAATCCAGATATTTTAGCCAAACGTAAGAATACGTATACCTTAGATTTATTCAATAAGAAATTTGCCATGAGTACGACTGCCCATTCGGTTATTCCAGCGATTTCGGCCCAAAATTATATTTCAATGTTACATGGCCGACCATGGGGAACCTTGCCAGCGCCATACCAAGCCACTAATGCCAGTGCGGGACAACATTACTTTGCTGACTTTGGAAAAGCAAAACCAGAATTTGCGTCAATTTTCAAAGTCTTACAACAAAATAATCCGCATCAAGGTACAGCGGCATTTGCAGAATGGAAACAGATTCTAAATGGGATTACAGAACCAGATGCGGCAGTGATGACACAGCCATCAGCCAAGCTGAAATCATTCGATGATGTTGCTGATTATATTGGTAAGCCAGAATTTTCTAATACGTCCTTAGTCTACATGCAAAGTGACTACATGGATGGTCAAGGACACAGTAAAGGCTGGTATAACGACAATTATTGGGCGCAATATGCGCAATATGATAGCTTGTTTAAAAAGGTCATGGATCAATTGGAAGCCACTGGTCATGCTCATGATACGTTAGTAATTGCGAATGCGGATCACGGTGGTCACGGGATTGGTCACGGTCAAGATACGCAAGAACCAAATACGAATGTTTTCTTGGCAATGGGTGGCGAAACCATTGATAGTGGTCGACGATTACAAGGTGGGAGTAACGCGGATATTAGTGCGTTAGTTTTAAATGCCTTACAAGTGCCGAAACCAGATTATATGACTGGGAAAGTCTTCGATAAAACGGCCTTTTTAGCACAAACGGACTTAAAGAAAAAACAACGCCAAGTTGAAACAGTTAAGCTAACACAATCTAGTCAACAAGTTGCCTTGCAACTAACGAATGCACAAAAGTCACACGAAGCGCGTGCAATTGAAATGCATATCGATTTGGCTGGTCGGACGATTGATCAAGTTCAAGTTCCAACTGGCACAACGATTGTGAGTCAAACTATTGAGAACGGCGTTTTGAAACTTGTGCTGAGCTTTAAAAAACAACCAACGGCTAATTTAGCAACGATTAAATTAACACCTGCTAAGACGAAAGCCGACAAATTAGTTGCGGTTAAGCAGGCTATGTTGGGGACAGCACAAGGCTCAGAAGTACTGGTCGATTTAGACAATAGTACTAAATTGGTTGCAGATAATGAAAATCCAGTTGTGAAACCGGGTACTGATACTAAGCCAGGTTCAGACGCAAAGCCAGGTTCAGACGCAAAGCCAGGTTCAGATGTGAAACCAGGTACTGATACTAAGCCAGGGTCATACACGACTCCAGGTTCAGATGTAAAACCAGGTTCAGATGTGAAGCCAAGTACTGATACTAAACCAGGGTCAGACACGACTCCAGGTTCAGATACCAAACCAGGAACAGCTAATAATGGTGCGGAAGCGGATGCAAAGCCGGATCAAAATACCGCCCAAACGTCAGGAAATGACAGTAGCAATAGTGGTCATTCAGCTAATACTAAGCATTCGGGTAGTGGATTAAGCTGGTTGCCACAAACTGGCGAACAGGTTCAAATGGCCTTATCTGTTTTAGGTGGGGTAATACTAGCCATTGCTGGTGGCGTTGGCCTTTGGCTACGTCGACGGCATCAATAAGACACACTGAAACTGATCAAAATTAATTGTAGAAAAGCTAACCAGCCTGTTAATTGTGCTGGTTAGCTTTTTACGTTATAAACGGATTAATTGACAGTAGCGGTAAATTATCGTAACTTGAAAGCGTAAACAAATAAATTTAAATTAATCAGGGGGTTGGTTTTATATGGCAGCAATTACGATTTTTGGTAAAGGTAACATGGGTCAAGCAATTGGTGATGTTTTCAAGCAAGGTGGCAATCAAGTCAGCTACTTGGGCAATGGTGATCCAGTTAAAAATTTAGGCGATATCGTGGTGCTAGCGGTGCCATACCCAGCCGCAATTAGTATTGCAAAAGCAAATCCGACTGCATTAGTTGGTAAAATCGTGATCGATATTACCAACCCATTGAACTTTGAAACTTGGGATGATTTGGTTGTGCCAGCTGATAGCTCAGCTGCTGAACAACTCAAACAATTATTACCTGATTCCAAGCTCATCAAAGGGTTCAACACGACGTTTGCAGCAACCTTGAAGAGTCGTCAAGTTGGTGATCAACAAACGACGGTCATGGCCGCTAGTGATTCTAACGAGGCTAAAGCAACCTTGGAAGCTGCGTTGAAGGATAGTGGCGTGGCATTTATTGATGCCGGTGCGTTGAAACGTGCGCGTGAATTAGAGCGTTTTGGCTTCTTACAAATGACTTTAGCAGCCAAAGAAAAGATTGGCTGGACCGGTGGCTTTGCTATCGAAAAGTAAATTTTGAGACTAGAAAAGGCCTGTAACGACTTGGTGTATGCCAAGCAATTACAGGCCTTTTTTGATTAAAATTTTTTGTTATCGATCATCGCTGCGTTATATTCTGTCCAAGTAGAAATATGATGCCGTTTCTTGTAGGATTTCCAAGTTGCTTTATCAATCTGTATTTTGTCGATCTTATTATCGACCGGTGAGACTAACACAACTTTACTAAATTCGGCGTAAAGAACATAAACTACAATCACTAAAATTGGGGCATATAGTTTTTGCATCATGAAGATTGATAGTAGAAAAGCGACGACGAAAATAATGTCAGCAGTGGAATGACGGCGATAATATTTAGTATTATCATTTAAAATTTGTTTAGCCATAATTAACGGGACTCCTTATGTATACTTTTTTAAAGTATAACATATACACAAGTCGAATGTGAAAGCGCCACCAGCTAAATAAATTTTTATTGATCAATACGGTGACATTAGTCAATGACGATCAGTGCTTTGATTGCTTCACGAGCCGTCATGGCTTGATAGGCAGCATCGATATCGTCTAGTTTAAAGCGCTTTGTAAAAACTTTACCCGGTTGGATGTCGCCGTCTAAAACAGCTTTCAACAAGACTTGTTTGTCGTAAGTGGTGACGGAGGCCGGACCACCAGCGATCGCTGTGTTGTTATAGAAGGAAGCACTCATGTCCATCTTAGGCTCATGCGGCAAGCCCACGCGACCGACAATCGCTCCTGGACGGGCAGCTTTTAGCGCAGTTTCAGTTGATAATTCCGTACCGACACATTCAAGTACTGCATCCGCGCCAGCCTGATTAGTTAAGGTCATAACCTTTGCGATGGCTTCATCGCCACGTTCAGCGATGATGTCGGTGGCGCCAAATGACAAAGCCAATTGTTGACGGTCAGCGTGTCGACTCATGGCAATAATGCGTTTGGCCCCACGTAATTCAGCAGCAATGACCCCACATAGTCCTACCGCACCGTCGCCAACGACCACAACCGTATCACCGGTTTTAACGTGCGCAACTCGCGCAGCGTGATAGCCAGTCGCCATGACATCTGCGAGACTAAGTAAAGAATTCAGCATAGCATCACTGTAGTCGGCCGGTTGACCAGGAATTTTAATTAAAGCCCAGTCACCATGCTGGAAACGGATATATTCGGCTTGGACACCATCACTAAAATTGTCATCATGATTTTGACAATCCCCATCGAAACCCGCTAGGCAAGCGGCACAATGACCGCAGCCATGGGTAAATGGGGCAATCACGAAATCGCCAGGCTGAACGGTTGTGATGGCTTCACCAACGCTTTCAACGATGCCAATTGCTTCATGACCAGAATTTTCTGAATGAGCGGCCTTAGGTTCCAGACCACGATAAGCCCAAAGGTCAGAGCCGCAAACACAAGTCCGGACAACGTGAATGATGACGTCATCGGGGGCTTTCAACGTGGGTTTAGCTAAATCTTCAACCGTTACCTTACCAGGTTCCATAAAAATTGCACTTTTCATCTAAAGAACGCCTCTATTCATAATTAATTAACCAGCTCAATTATAGGAACAAGTTGCCGAATTAACCAATACTTATTTTGAATAGTTGAAACAGCCTAAAAAGCATAAGATCGATGTTTGAATTTTATCGTTGACAAATGTAAACGATACGATTAAGATGGTTTTTGTGGTTTACAAATGTAATCGTAAATAAAGCTGGTTTAAGAGAGGAAGTTGTTTGATGACAAAATTAATTGTTTTACTTGTTGGCGTTGCTATTATTGGATTTATTGTATGGTGGTTCTTTGGGAAACATCAGGTTACGAGCGCCGAAGCCGCGGTAAAGGATAATCATCAGTCTGTGGATATCGAAGTAAGTGGTGGGTATTCACCAGAAAAGATTGTTTTGAAGCGAGGGGTTCCGGCAGTCTTAAACTTTACTCGTAAAGATGCGTCAACTTGTCTCGATCGCGTGGTTTTCAGTGATTTTGGGATAAATCAAGAATTGCCGCAGAATCATCGTGAATCAATTGAAATTGATACGAGCAAGCCGGGCGATTATGAATGGGCCTGCGGGATGGATATGTTTCATGGCAAATTGACGATTAAATAGGAGGAAAAGCGCATGACTGAAAATAAACAAGTAGCGGCCATTACGGTGGCAGGCAGTTACCAACCTCAAGTGGTCACCTTGAAACAAGGGCTTTCCGCAGAACTAACTTTTACGCGGACGAAGGCGCAAGGCTGTCTAGACGTGGTTCATTCTAAGGCTTTGGATTTTGAAACTGAGCTGCCATTAAATCAGCCCCAAACGATCAAAATTTCGACCGACCAAACTGGTGAATTTGAGTTTAGTTGTGGGATGGATATGTTTCATGGAAAAGTGGTGATTGTCTAATGACTGTGACCAAACGATTTTGGCTATCATTGGTTTTATCCTTACCGATGTTGGCGAATATGATCTTGATGCCATTTGGCTGGATGTTGCCGGGTGGCAACTGGACACAACTGGGGTTGACGACGATCATTATGGTGGTTTCAGCGGGTCCCTTTGCTCAAAGTGCTTGGGCATCATTCAAGAAACATCACGCCAATATGGATACGCTAGTCGCGATTGGGACCGTCACGGCCTATCTGTACAGTCTTTATGCGATGCTAACGCAACAGGCCGTTTTTTTTGAAAGTGCTGCGTTTGTGACGACCTTTGTGTTATTAGGGCAGGTCTTCGAAGAACGGATGCGCAACAATGCGTCTGACGCGGTCGAAAAGTTAGCGAACCTACAGGCCAAGGACGCTGAAGTTTTACGCGATGGTGAATTCGTGAAATTACCGTTATCAGCGGTCGTTTTGAATGATGTCATTCGGGTGAAACCGGGTGAAAAAGTTCCCGTGGATGGCGTGATCGTTAAGGGACGTTCCACGGTCGACGAGTCGATGGTCACAGGCGAAAGCATGCCAGTGGCGAAGCAAGTTAATGATAAGGTCATCGGGGCGACGATGAATAGTACCGGAACTTTCCTATTGAAAGCGAATAAAGTTGGTGATCAGACGATGCTGTCACAAATTGTGACTCTCGTCAAAAAAGCGCAGAACAGCCACGCACCTATCCAAAAGTTGACCGACAAAGTGTCCGACATTTTTGTGCCGGTCGTGCTGATCTTGGCAATCCTAACGTTTCTAACTTGGTTTATTTTCTTGGATGCCAGTGTCGCCCGTGCGTTGATTTTTGCGGTTTCCGTAGTAGTTATTGCTTGTCCTTGCGCGCTTGGTTTGGCCACACCCACTGCATTGATGGTTGGGACCGGACGTGGTGCTAAAATGGGTATTTTAATCAAAAATGGGGAAGTTTTGGGAGCAGTCAATGACGTCAAAACAGTGGTCTTTGATAAAACGGGAACGATCACGGTTGGTCAACCACAAGTGACTGATATCGTGGGAGATGAAGCGCAAGTTTTACGAATTGCGGCCAGCTTAGAAGAATCATCTGAGCATCCCTTGGCAGCGGCAATTCTCAAACGGGCCCAAGCGGCTAAAATCTCGGCACAACCGGTCAGCGGTTTTCGGGCGATTGAAGGAAAAGGCGTGGCGGCTCAATTTGATGGGCATAACGGCTTTGTTGGTAATCACAAATTATTGACTGATTTTAAGCTTGATGATAAGTTGGCTCAACAAGAAATCCGGTTGCAAAATGAAGCTAAAACAGTGGTATTTGTTGGTTTAGACGAGCGTATTATTGGGCTGATTGCGATTCAGGATGTTGCTAAAGCCACGTCAGCAGAAGCAATTGCGAAGTTGAAGGCTCGCGGGCTAAAAACGGTCATGCTGACTGGTGATAACGAGCGGGTTGCACAAGCGATTGCCCAACAAGTTGGGATCGATGAAGTGATTGCGGATGTTTTGCCAGGCGATAAAGCCGACCAAGTAAAGGCGTTCCAACAAACGGGTAAAGTCGCCTTTGTTGGTGATGGCATCAACGATGCACCGGCCTTGACCATGGCGGATGTGGGTATTGCGATGGGTTCTGGGACAGATATTGCCATCGATGCTGGAGGAATTGTCCTCGTTAAAAATGATTTACGTGATGTTGACAAAGCCCTGGCTTTGAGTCGAAAAACTTTTAACCGTATTAAACTTAATTTGTTCTGGGCGTTCATTTATAACGTGCTTGGAATTCCGGTCGCTGCTGGAATCTTCTTTGCCATTGGCCTCACGTTAAGCCCCGAATTAGCTGGCTTAGCGATGGCATTTAGTTCACTTTCGGTTGTCACGAGTTCTGTTTTATTGAATCGAGCGAAGATTGGTTCGAAAGTTCAACCAGTTTGAAATATTGAAAGGTATTTTGGGTTTAAATGAGGTCTATTGGTCATAAATAGTTTATGATGATGGAAAATATAAAGTCTTTGCGAGCAAATTATGGCTGGCAAAGACTTTTTTTGGTGTGTTTTACGGAATTTATGAGTATACAGGTTATTAAGTGAATCGGTAATTAAACAAAAGGATACTTAGCGGCTGTTTCGAGCAAGCGTGGCATAATTCCCACAGTACTTTGTGGATAAATATAAACGGACAGACTAATTCAAAACTAGGATATAGCCAATAACGAACAAATAGGTGGTTAACCCAAGATTTTACGCGTAGGTGTGTAAAATACGAACAATTATGATAATGAACAAAATAAAGTTCAACTATTTTATAAAATTTACTGTTATTTTATGAAAAGTTCTGTTATAGTATTTATGAAATAGTTAACATTTAATTATTTTTGACACGAATTGTTCGTATTTCAAGGAGGAATTGATTTTGGATAAATTTTTCAAGCTCAAGGAATCAGGAACGACTGTTGGGACTGAAATTGGTGCGGGTGTTACAACTTTTTTTGCCATGTCATATATTTTATTCGTTAACCCACAGATTTTAGGCCAAACAGGAATGCCACAACAGGCGGTTTTCTTGGCTACAATTATTGCGTCAGTCGCCGGAACTTTAGTCATGGGACTGTTCGCCAACGTGCCATACGCGCTGGCTCCGGGAATGGGCTTGAACGCTTTCTTCACGTATACCGTTGTGATGAGCTTAGGTTTTACCTGGCAAGAAGGACTAGCATTAGTTTTCTTCTGTGGCATTATCAATATTGTGATTACGGCAACGAAGATTCGAAAAATGCTGATTTCAGCCATTCCAATCAATCTACAGCTTGCCATTAGTGGTGGGATTGGGGCGTTTATTGCTTATGCAGGATTGAAAAACGCGAACTTTCTTAATTTCACGACCGATGCGACGAGCATCACATCAATTAACAGCAAAGTCTATCACGCCGCTCAAACGACATTCCAACACGGTATTAGCACAGTCGTTTCTAACGGGAGTGTCACGCCGGCGTTACAAATGTTCAATTCGCCAGCTTTGGTTTTAGCGTTGATTGGTTTGATTTTGACCGTCATTCTAAAAGTAAAGAAAGTCCCTGGAGCTTTATTGATTGGGATCATCGCAACGACAATTATTGGGTTTCCGATGGGGGTCACTGATTTACATTTGGCGAGTGATTATTCTTTGGGAGCATCGTTTCATCAATTAGGCACAACTTTTCTCGCGGCATTTTCATCAAAAGGGATGGGGTCGCTGTTTGCTTCTCAAAATCGGATCATTTTAGTTTTGATGACGATTTTGTCATTTAGTTTGTCAGATACGTTTGATTCTTTAGGAACTTTTATCGGGACTGGTCGTCAGACGGGAATCTTCTCTGGTGAAAAAGAATTAGCTTTGGAAAAGGCGCCTGGTTTTAAATCAAAACTAGACAAAGCATTATTTGCAGATTCCATCGCTACGGGGGTTGGTTCTATCTTCGGGACTTCCAACATCACGACGTACGTTGAAAGCTCTGCCGGGATTGGTGCCGGTGGGCGAACCGGTTTAACTAGTGTGGTTGTTTCAATCTTATTCTTGCTAAGTTCCTTAGCTTCACCACTCTTATCAATTATTCCAACCGCAGCGATCGCGCCATCTTTGATTTTGGTTGGGATTATGATGATGAGTTCTTTCAGCAAGATTCCATGGTCAGATTTAAATGAAGCCATTCCAGCCTTTATGACGGCGTTCATCATGGCCTTTGCGTACAACATTACTTACGGTATTGCCGCCGGATTTATTTTCTATTGCATCATTCGGACAGTTAATGGCAAGGCTAAGACGGTCCATCCCTTAATCTGGGGTGTTTCAGCGCTATTCGTAATCAACTTCTTAGTGTTAGCTTTAGTCTAACTAATCACTATTCGACAAAAAGAACTCATCATCGTGGCATAAGATGATGAGTTCTTTTTATGGTTCGAAGTCTAAACTGGTGACTCTCATAGTCCGGCCTATTCAGAATGTTTTGTGATTTCAATGAAGGCGTCACGTTGTTTCTGATAAAAGAAACGTGCGCCGGAAATCGCTCGTTGGATGATTTGTCGCCATGGCCCAATATCACTCATGCCAATTCTGAGCCTTTGTTGGCTTGGGTCAAAATTGCGGACGGTGGTAACCAATTGGTGATTGGTTTGCAATAACTTGGTGGCTTCTTTTGCTGCCAGTTCCCCGGTGACGGTTAAGCTAAGTCGATTGGGTTGACGTTCAAAGAGACGGACGCCCAAAGCAATATCTAGTTTTTGCATGCCACGGGTGACGGTCGGTTGAGTGACGTTCAGTTTGGCCGCTGTTTTAGCGAGGGTACCAGTGGCCGAAAAGGTGACGAGTTCTTGTAATAGGTAGTTATCTAGCATTTAGCCTCACCTCAGTATACGTTGCCTGTATGCTAGCATGCTAAAGTAGTAATTTTCAGACAATATGGTTGGGGTTAAAGTAGTCTCATACAAACGAAGAAAGCAGGACGATAAGATGACAACTATCCCAACAATTAAATTAAACAATGGTGTTGAAATGCCACAACTTGGTTTTGGTGTTTTCCAAGTGCCAGATTTAGCTGAGTGTGAAACCGCAGTTACGGCAGCGTTGTCGGCCGGTTATCGCTTGATTGATACCGCGACGGCTTATCAAAATGAAGCGGCAGTTGGGCGTGCAATTCAGAAGAGTGGACTTAAACGAGAAGATCTATTTATCACGTCGAAGTTATGGGTTTCAGATTTTACTTATGATCGTGCTAAAAAGGGGATTGACGCGTCTTTAGAACGATTAGGATTAGATTATCTTGATTTATATTTATTACATCAACCATACGGCGATGTGATGGGCGCATGGCGAGCTCTTGAAGAAGCCTACCAGGCTGGGAAGATTCGCGCAATTGGCGTTTCTAATTTTTATGCGGATCAATTGAAAAATTTAGAGTTAACGATGACTGTGAAACCAGCAGTTAACCAAATTGAAGTGAATCCTTGGTATCAACAACCGACAGAAGTGGCTTTCAATCAACGTGAAGAAGTCCGAGTCGAAGCATGGGCGCCGTTTGCGGAAGGTAAGCATGGTATTTTCGCCGATCCAACCATTGCCAAAATTGCGCAGGCTCATGGTAAATCAGTTGGGCAAGTTATTTTGCGCTGGTTGTTACAACGGGGGATTACAGTGATTCCTAAATCGGTGCATCCCGCGCGGATGGCTGAAAATATAGCTGTTTTTGATTTCAAATTAACTGAAGCTGAGATGCAAACGATGACGAGTTTGGACCGGAAAGAGAGTCAGTTCTTTGATCACCGTGATCCAGTCACGATTGAACAAATTTTCGGCGCTGATCTCAAAAAATTGAAGAGGTAATTATGATGACACCAACAATTAAATTAAATGATGGTAATGAAATTCCAGCCATCAGTTTTGGGACTTTTCAGATTCCGAATGACGGATCGACTTACCGTGCTGTTAGTGAGGCTTTGAAAATTGGTTATCGCCATATTGATACGGCCGTAGCTTACTTTAACGAAGCTGAAGTGGGCCAAGCCATTAAAGCAAGTGGGATTCCGCGCGATGAAATTTGGGTGACCAGTAAATTATGGCTTCAAGATTTTGGCTTTGAAGCGGCGACGAAAGCTATTGACACGTCTTTAAGCCAGCTTGGTTTAGATTACATGGATCTCTACTTGATTCATCAATCATATGGCGACGTGCCAGGGGCTTGGCGGGCGATGGGTGCTGCGCAACGAGCGGGTAAAATCCGGTCGATTGGGGTTTCTAATATGACTCCCAAGATTTGGCAACACTTTATGCCACAATTTGAGACCATTCCAGCCGTGAACCAAGTGGAATTTAATCCTTATTTTCAACAAAAGCCGTTGCGGGAGTTGTTAGCCAAGGATGAGGTTAAGTTGGAAGCTTGGGCACCCCTAGGTCAAGGAAACCAAGCCTTATTAAATGACCCAGTGATTACGAAATTGGCTGAAAAGTATGACAAGGACGCCGGTCAAATCATCTTACGCTTTGAAAATCAAAGTGGTATCATCGTTTTTCCAAAATCTGTTCATGTTTCCCGAATCAAAAGTAATTTAGCGTTGTTTGATTTCAAATTGACTGATTCAGAGTTGACGGCCATGCAACAATTAGATACTGGTAAGGGCCGGCATGATCCCGATGCTGCCGGTGTTAAGGAAATGCTGTTGGGTGCCTTTGATGTGCACGCAGCTCATTAATGTCGTTTTGTCTGTTTAGTTTTAGAAATGGGTGAGTACTGCTTTTAATTTGAGCGCAGTGCCCATCCATTTTTTTATGTGCCAAAAAATGGTAAATAAATTAACTTGTCAAACTAATATGGGTAGCTAGTGTATTTATGGATATCTGCTTAGCTCGTCGTTCCGGTTGGTCTGGACTGATGCTGGAACGTGGTGGCCACGTTTGTGAGCCAAAGGGCGGTCTCACAATCCGGGTTTTTCTAAGCTGGAAAGCCCACCAGCAAAGAGAAATTTCACCACTGAGCATCATCCAGCCCGCCCTACACTAATCTGCACCCTAATATCAATTGACCTTTCGTTGATACTGGTTTAATTGATGTTCACTTGTTAAATTACTATCTAACATCGGAGTGGACTAGCTCGTTTGCCGTGTCGAGACACTTAGCTGGGTGGTTTAACCCAGGTTAGTGTCTGGCCGACTTTTAAGACGTGAATTTCGGCTTGAAAGCGCCCTGCAGACCGTCCTTTGGCTGCAGGTCTGCCTCACAGCAAACGTGCTGGTCCACTGAGACGGACAATTGATAAATATGATCGCTACGATACACTCGTGTGAAGGTTGATCGCCTCGTCTGTAAAACACGTATTAGCTTAATCATTATCAATTATGAGCTAATTATTTTTTTAATCAGGTTAACTGTTCAATCCCAGTGTCATAATTTGCTATAATGAAGCTTATGAGTTGCACAGGACACGCGGAGGAATCAATGAAAAAGCAGGATTATCAGTTAACCATCCCGGCAGAAATCGGGGAACATTTTCAACTTAAAGATCAAGATTCAGCGAAGTTGATTGTTAAAAGGGGGCGGCTCGTCGTTCAATTCGAGGAGTCGCGTTTGAGTATTTTTCAAAAACGGGTGTGGATCTGGCCAGTAGTGATGGCCTTTTTGGCAAGTATTGGCTATTATATTTTTTGCTTGACTCAGAATATTCAGTACATCAAATTAAGTGGTGATAACTCGTTGGCTACAGCAATTATTTTAATTGGCGTGGTCATGGGTATGCTCTTATTTGCAGGCTTTTTTATTCATGACCGCAATAATCCACACAATCATTTCATTAAAAACATTTATTGGCGAAATTTTCCGGTCATTGTGTTATCTTTTGCTTTAATTTTGGCGTTAGTCCTAATTGGCGCGATGTGGTTGTTGGGTGTTCTTTTTAATGGCGCCACGTTTGATTTCTTTACTGCCAGTATTATTTTATTTGTCTTTGTAATCGTTACTAATTTTGCGATGGTCTACCTGTCCTTGATCGTGGATGCCAGCCTATTATCCACGGTTTTAACGCTGGTGATTATTAGCGGTGTGGCGATTTCCATGGCGGTGAACAACCAGCGTTATTGGTGGCAGCATAATTTGAGCTTTCTTGGGACTAGCAATGCATCGAGCGGTTGGGGCTTTAATGCCACCTTGATTTTTGCGGCGCTGTTGATGATTGCGTTGATCGATTATTTGTTCGTCAGTTTGCATGGTGTTTTTCCTCATTCACGACGGTTGCTTGTTTTGCGAATTTTACTCACGCTAACAGCCGTTGATCTGGGATTAGTGGGCGTTTTTCCCAATAATGCGTGGTCGCACGCGGTCCACGATCAGTTTGCGATTATATTAGTTTATCTGATTATTGCGCTGATCGTGGGGATTCGCTGGCTACTTCCAAATGTTTCGAAAGATTTTTTGTACTTGTCATACGGTGTTGGCGGGGCACTTATTCTCGCTGAAATCCTTTTTCAGGGGATTGGCTATTTTTCATTGACGGCCTTTGAAGTGGTCGGCTTTCTGATGGCTTTTGGTTGGTTGTTAATGTTGTTGGACCGAATTGAAACGCTGATTGATACTGGGATTGAAAGTACGATTACGAAAAAATAAACAAAACGTGGGACCAACGACGGATTAATAGTCGTTGGTCCCACGTTTTACGATTAAAATTGCATTCTTTTACGGAGTGCGGCCAAGAACAATTTATTTGCTGGCGTGAGTACTTGATACTTTTTCCAAAGGAGATGTAAGCCAGTCTCTAGTTTAGGGCTGAGTGGTCGAAAGCAAAGATTGGGATTGCCGGTTGTGTTGATCAAGTTACTGAAAGTAAAGGCATAGCCCATTCCTCGTTCGATCATCATGGCTGGGGTATTGATCAAATTAAATGTTGCAATCACATTCAACTCATGGGGATCACTACCGAGCCAACCTGACAGAACGTTGCCATCAAGCATTTGGCGGGAGCCGAGAATGGGTTGGTCACGAATGTCGGCCGGTGTAATCGTAGCTAACTTTGCCAGCGGACTATCTCGACGCATCAAAAGCCCCCAAGTATCATTGACTGGCAAACGAAGATGGTCGTACTTTTGAAGTGCAACTGGTTCAACCAGAATGCCGAAATCGACTAAACCAGTGTCTAATTTTTCAGTGACCTCAATTGTGCTGCCAGAGAAAACGTGAAAGATGATTTGTGGATGGGTCGCTTGAACGGCCAACATGACATCAGCTAATAAACGCATGGCGGGTGTTTCAGCTGCCGCCAGATAAACATCGCCGCTAATAGCCTCGTCGAAATGAGTTAGATCGGCTGTCGTGCGGTCAACTAGATCAGTAATTTCTTGCGCCCGTTTGCGAAGAAAGATTCCTTCAACCGTTAAGGTGATCTGACGACTGCCACGAATGACTAGTGGCTTGCCAAGATCTGCCTCTAGGGCCGCTAATTGGCGGGACAAGTTAGATTGAGATGTGTGTAATGTTTCAGCTGCACGCGTGATATTTTGTTCCTGAGCAACTGCTAAAAAATATTTTAAAATTCGAACGTCCATTAAATCGACCTCATTTCCACTAAAAATCCATTTTAATCCTATCATATCTAGCTATGAATAAAAAGCATCACTAGCCATGTAAAAGAAGTGTTAGTAATTGTTTATAATGCCCTTTATAATCAAGTTGTTCAGTTGAGGAGGGTAAAAATGAAACAATCACTCACAGCGAGCGCGTTACAGGATGCTGGCATGTCAGTGGGACAAGTCGAGCAGGTACTCAAATTATCTCAACCGCAGCAACGATTGGTGCTCGGTCGTTATCGGCAAGGATTGTTGGTAAGGGTTCATCGAGGGCAGCAGCAGTTATATTGTACGGATTTTTTAATAAAGCAATTGCAACCAGGAAAGGATGTCTCAAAATGATTTTAAATGAAACGGCTCAATTAAGTAATGGGGTTAAAATTCCCAAACTTGGCTTTGGTACTTGGATGATTGAAGATGATCAAGCGGCGGCCAAAGTTCGCGAAGCCATTAAGCTCGGCTATCGACACATCGATACAGCCCAAGGTTATGGAAATGAGCGTGGGGTTGGCGAAGGAGTTCGCACTAGTGATGTGTCACGTGATAAACTATTTGTGAATACGAAACTAGAGGCTGATTTGAAAACTTATGCTGGTGCAAAACAGGCGATCGATGATTCATTGACACGCGCCGGATTGGATTACTTTGACATGATGATTATTCATAGCCCTGAACCGTGGGCTGATTTCCGCAGTGGCAATCATTATTTTGAAGGTAATCAAGAAGCCTGGCGAGCATTGGAAGAAGCGTATCAAGCCGGTAAATTGCGGGCAATTGGCGTGTCGAATTTTGAAAAAGTTGATCTTGATAACTTGCTGGAAAATGGCCAGGTGGCACCAATGGTTGATCAAGTCTTGGCACATATTGGAAATACGCCATTTGACTTGATTGATTATGCGCAAAGTAAAGGAATTTTAGTGGAAGCTTATTCACCAGTTGCGCATGGTGCGATGATGAAATCGATTGAGATTACGCGCATGGCGAAAAAGTATCAGGTTAGTGTGCCACAATTAGCCATTAAATATGCGTTGCAATTGGGATTAGTGCCATTGCCGAAAGCTAGCAGTGTCGCTCACATGCAAAACAATGCCGACTTAGCGTTTGAGATTTCAGCGGTTGATATGACAACTTTGGAAGCAGTTAAAATGGCAGACTATGGCAATGATAGTGCCTTTCCTGTTTATAGTGGTCATCAAGATTAGGCCTCGAGTTGCGTTAAATGACAATGTTAATTGCCTGGTGGCAGACAGATCATTAGTCAACCTGAAACTGACAATTAATTTTGCAACTGGTCTAGGCCGACGATTGGTGCAGAATCGGGATTTTAGCCGAGCTGGGCTAAGTCCAAGGATGAAAGCGCAAATAAAATCCTTGCAATCGTTTTCCTGCGCCGTTATACTAGGAAACTGTAAATAAGGATTGTTACCGCTAACACGTTAGTGGGCAAAACCTGATAATTTTGTGGACCGTGATATACTAGTAACTATCACTGGTCGCAAAATTGTTGGGTTTTTAATTTTGGACCAAGAGTCGAGGGGCGTGAGGCATGCGGATCAAGAAAGTCTTTAATAACAATGTGTTGCTTGCTGAACAACAGGGTCACGAAGTGGTGTTGATTGGCAAAGGTCTCGGTTTTCAAAAGAAAACGGGCGAAATTGTGGATGAGCATTTAGTGACGAAAACTTATACACCGACCGCTGATAATTGGTTGGCAAATTTCCAGTCATTGATGAGTGATATTGAACCCGACTACTTTGAATTAACGTCTGAAATTATTGATTTGGCTGAAAAACAGCTCCAAACTAAATTTAATGGTTACTTATTGATTTCTTTGACGGATCATATTCATTTTGCCGTCTATCGGCATCAACATCAGATGGACATTAAAAATGAGATTCTTTGGGAAATCAAACGAATCTATCATCATGAATATGAAGTGGGTCATCAGGCGTTAGCTTTAATTGCGAAACGTTTTCAAGTCCAATTGCCAGATGACGAAGCGGGATTCATTGCAATGAAGTTCGTGGAAAACAGTATGGCGGATTCCAATGGTGATCAAACGGTGGCCATGACAAAATTAATCAATGATATTCTAAATATTGTCAAATATCAGTTATCGTTAACGATGAGTGAAGAGAGTTTAAGCTTGCAACGGTTCTTAGTCCATTTACGATTCTTTGCCGAGCGTTTGACGCTGAAACAAGCCGATAAGTCGGCAGGAACCGAAGACGAATTCTTATTTGAACATGTGTCACAAAAGTATCCGCGGGCGTTTGCTTGCGTTGAGAAAATTGTGGCATTCATTCAGACGACCACGGCTCAACCGGTCTCGATGAATGAACAAATTTATTTAACCATTCACATCCAGCGCATGTTGAATGAAGCACAATAATAATTAGTGGGATTGTAACTATTAAATTAGGCAAAACCCAAGTAATCCAGTCGACGTCTATTAGGGCGACCAGTGGGTTACTTGGGTTTTTAGTTTTTTGTAAGGAGAGAGAGAATATGGATTATAAAGCACTCGCCCAACAGATATTAACGAATATCGGCGGCAAGGAAAATATTGTTAAAGCTTGGCACTGTGCCACCCGGCTTCGCTTCAACTTGAAAGCGGTTGACAAGGCGGATACAGATGCGATTAACAATTTAGATGGTGTGATTACAGTTGTTCAAAGTGCCGGTCAATATCAAGTCGTGATCGGTAACTCAGTCGCTAAAGTCTACGATGCCTTAGTTGATCTGGCTGGTTTAGCCAATGATAATGCGGCGGCGCAACCTGTTGAAGCTGCTGGTGAAAAACAAAATATCGTGAACCGCTTCATTGCGTTTATTTCTGGTATTTTTACGCCATTCTTGGGTGCCTTAGCAGGTGCCGGGATTTTGAAAGGCTTATTGGCTTTATTTGTCGCTTTAAATTGGTTGTCCGCAAATAGTGGGGCTTACAAGATTTGGTATGCAGCTGGGGATGCAATCTTTTATTTCCTACCCATCTTCTTAGCGTTTACGGCGGCCAAACAGTTACATGTTAATCAATTTGTGAGTGTTTCACTGGGGGCAGCGTTACTTTATCCAACGTTAGTTAGCGTGATGTCGAAGTCAGCGACACTGCATTTCTTCGGTATTCCGGTCGTCCCAACGACGTATACGTCTACGGTGATTCCAATTCTGTTAGCCGTTTGGGTCTTGTCCTACTTGGAACCATTATTTGATAAATTATTCCCAGAAGCGATTCGAAATATTTTTACCCCGTTATTGTCATTGATCGTGATGGTGCCTTTAACGATGATGGTTGTTGGGCCAATCGGTGGTGCCATTAGTAACGCGTTAGCTAATGGTATGATGGCAGTTTACAACTTCTTACCAATTGGTGCCGGGCTCATTATGGGCGCTTTCTGGCAAGTCTTCGTAATCTTTGGGGTTCACTGGACTTTTGTACCATTGATGATGAATAACATTGCCAAGATGGGTTACGATCCGTTGTTGCCAATCTTGAGTGCCGCCGTTTTATCACAAGCGGGAGCTGCGTTAGGAGTCTTCTTAAAGTCAAAAGATCCTAAAATGAAAGCCTTAGCGGGTTCATCGGTGATTACCGCCTTCTTTGGTATTACTGAACCAACGATTTATGGGGTGACTTTGAAGCTCAAACGACCATTCTACTGTGCCGTTGCCGGTGGGGCCGTTGGTGGCGCGATTGCTGGGGCCTTTCAAGTGCATGCCAGTTCATTTACGTTACCAAGTTTGCTGGCTTTACCGACCTATTTAGGTCAAGGTTTTGCGGGTGAATTAATTGGGTTAGCCGTCGCCTTTGTAGGTGCCGCAATCTTAACTTACTTTTTCGGTGTGACGAATGACGTGCCAGTTAAGGCTACGACAGCACCAAAAACAGCCGAAATTGATGATGATACAATCATGGCACCAGTTGAAGGGACGATTATTCCGTTGACCAGTGTCAAAGATGAAGTGTTCGCTTCTGAAGCGATGGGTAAAGGGTTAGCAATCGTGCCGACTAACGGTGAAGTCGTTTCGCCAGTTGCCGGAACCGTGAGCGCGGTTTATCCAACTGGTCATGCAATCGGGATTACTTCTGATAATGGTGCTGAAATCTTGATCCATATCGGGATTGATACCGTTCAATTGAACGGCAAGTATTTTGAAACTTTAGTGAAACAAAATGCCCATGTTGATCGGGGTGACGTTGTGACAAAATTTGACGTCGACCAAATTAAAGCCGCTGGATATGACACGACGGTAATGATCATCGTAACCAATACTGCCAGCTATCAGGCCGTTGAACCAACCACTGCGACTGAAGCACAAGGTAACTGGTTATTGAAGTTACAACCAAAGCCTGAAACAGCTACTAGCAAGGAAGGAGCCACGATTTAATGTATAAAACCACTTATCCCAAAGGTTTTCCCAAGGATTTCTTATGGGGTGGCGCAACAGCCGCCAACCAAGTTGAAGGTGCTTGGAATGTTGATGGTAAAGGCCTCACGACGGCCGAAGTTGTGGAAAAAGCCACGGATCGTAAAAAGATGTCCATGGATGCCGTGACGACAGACTCAATCAAGGCCGCGGTTGCGGACCCAACCGATACACGTTATCCGAAGCGTCGTGGTGTCGATTTTTACCATCACTATAAAGAAGATATTAAATTATTTGCCGAGATGGGTTTTAAAGTCTATCGTTTTTCAATCGCTTGGTCACGGATATTTCCTCAGGGTGATGAACAACAACCCAATGAAGCTGGGTTAGCCTTTTATGATCGCGTGATTGATGAGTTACACAAATACAAAATTCAACCTTTGGTGACGTTATCGCACTATGAAATGCCAATTAACTTGACGCTGAAGCAAAATGGTTGGGCTAGTCGGGAGACGATTGCTGCCTTCAACCACTTTACCGAAACAGTTTTCAAACGCTATCAAGGAAAAGTGCCTTATTGGCTGACATTTAACGAAATCAACACTGGGACGTGGGGTTTCCATGAAACTGGTGCGATTGATACCGCTATGTCAAAACATGATCAAATGCAAATTCGCTATCAAGCGCTACACCATCAATTCGTGGCTAGTGCGATTGCGACCAAACAATTGCATGCCATTGATCCAAAGGCTAAAATTGGCTCAATGTTAGCACGGATGCAGACCTATCCGGCAACCCCCAATCCAGTTGATGTTCAAGCCGCACAGTTGGAAGACGATAAGAACTTGTTCTTTACCGACGTCCAAGCTCGTGGTGAGTATCCAGAAGTCATGAATCGGTTCTTTGCCGATAACGCTATTGAAATCAAAATGGCCCCATATGATCAAGCAATTCTGGCCAAGTATCCGGTTGATTTCATCAGCTTTAGTTATTACATGACGACCGTCACCAAAGCTGATGCCGGTGAACAAGTCAATGGCAATATGGCCACGGGTGGTCGAAACCCTTATTTGGAAGAATCCGATTGGGGTTGGCAAATCGATCCGGTTGGTTTGCGGATCACCTTAGATGAATTGTGGGATCGTTATCGAAAACCACTGTTTGTCGTGGAAAACGGCTTAGGTGCGGTAGATCAACTAACGGCGGATCATCAAATTCATGATGATTATCGTATTGATTATTTACGCAAGCACATCACGCAAATGCGTGAAGCCGTCGCCGATGGGGTACAACTCATGGGCTATACCATGTGGGGACCAATCGATCTGATTAGCTTCTCGACTTCGGAAATGTCGAAACGCTATGGCTTTATTTATGTGGATCAAGATGATACCGGTAAAGGTAGTTTGAAGCGACTTAAAAAGGATTCGTTCTACTGGTATCAAAAAGTTATTAAAACTAATGGAGATGATTTAGCTTAAATCCTACTCATAGTTATCTGCCGCCATAATTATGAGCCCAGTGCCAGTTTATAAAAAATTCTGCCAACCGTTAATCAGTTGGCAGAATTTTTGTGTTTCACGATAAGCATTTTGGGCGTCATCTGCCGGACCTTCATGGCCGCATGATCATGGTTGATCTGGTCGACAATGGTTTTAAGATTGGTCGTCGCGGTCATATCATCACGAAATGAGTGAATGATGAAACTGTGATAAGTGACGCTATCATTTTTGGTGAGGGCAAACCAATTGGGCTGGAGTTGTTTGGCTTCTTTTTTGATGTTCATATCTGGCCAGACGAGTACTTTGAAACCATCATTAGTTGGATATTGCTCAATCTGCCAGCCAAGTGAAACCTTGGAGACTTCTTGCCAGCGTTGGATTTTACCGTGTTTGACAGTATAGTAGATGATACTACAGTAGGTCAAAGTAGGGTCATGATGTAACTCATCCAAGGTCAATGTGCGATATTTGGGCTTGGACTTTGCTTGCGTTTGTTGGGCAGGTTGGCTTGACGGATGATTCTGAGCGCTGACGATTAGCCAACCGCCACCTAATACTAGTAAACCGATTAGGGTAATAACCAGTTTGAGTTTTCTTTTTGCGGGCATGATGATTTCCTTTAGTTTCAATTAATTAAATTTAATGCCAATAATCACATAGAGAAATTATAATCTTATTACCAAATTTCAACGTCGTTATTTTGTGCTTCCGGTACGCTTAAAGTTAAATGTGAATTTGCCAAGAGTCGGGAAATTTACAACAATTCAGAAACGATGGGGCGAAATAATGGCGGAAAAAGATAATAAAATTACGTTAACGGCATTAGTCATGATGATATTTACGACGGTCTTCGGCTTTGCCAACAGTACGGTCGCATTTTATCTGATGGGCTACGCGTCAATTCTATTTTATTTATTAGCAGCGGTACTTTTTTTCATTCCGTTTGCTTTGATGATGGCAGAATACGGGGCTGCGGTCAAATCGGATGATGGTAGTGGGATGTATCAATGGTTGCAAGTCAGCGTGAATGCCAAGTTTGCGTTCGTGGGGACATTCATGTGGTTTGCTTCTTATATCATTTGGCTCGTTTCGACTTCAGCAAAGGTTTGGATTCCCTTTACAACAACGTTTTTCGGGAGTGATCAAACGCAGAAGTTTGCATTATGGGGGTTAAATGCGACCCAAGTGATTGGGATTCTCTCTTGCTTATGGATGGTGCTAGTGACCGTGGTCTCAATAAAAGGGGTCAAAGGTATTGTGCGCGTGACGAGTTTAGGTGGCGTAGCGGTCACGAGCTTGAATGCCATTTTGTTAGTGGTTTCGGGCGTGGTATTGGCCTTAAACCATGGTAAACTGGCGCAGCCTTTTGTGCATATCCTCCATTCGCCAAATCCAGATTATCAAGCACCAGTGGGGTTGATGAGTTTTGCCGTCTTCGCAATCTTTGCCTATGGCGGGCTAGAAGTCTTAGGGGGTATGGTTGATAAGACGAAAAATCCTGAGAAGACTTTTCCACGTGGTATCATGATTTCGGCGGTCATTATTACTTTAGGTTATGCGTTAGGAATCTTGTGCTGGGGCTTTAGTACGAACTGGCAAGCCGTTTTATCTGATCCTTCCACGAATATGGGAAATATCAGTTACGTGATGATGAAGAATCTCGGTTATGTGTTGGGACAATCGCTTGGATTGACCACAGCAACAAGCACCACGATTGGTCTGTGGTTTGCTCGCTATACTGGGTTAGGCATGTTTTTAGCTTATTCAGGGGCATTCTTCACGTTAACTTATTCACCACTAAAGACCTTGATTCTTGGGACACCCAAGTCATTGTGGCCAAAGAAGTTCACCAAGTTAAATCAAAATGGGATGCCTAGTTATGCGATGATCGTCCAATGTACGGTCGTAATTGTCATTATCTTATTAGCGTCATTTGTGACGCCAAATGCTTCAGCGTTCTATAATATTTTGACGTTGATGGCGAACGTATCGATGACGCTCCCATATTTGTTCTTGCTATATGCTTTTCCTAAATTCAAACAGAATAAAGCTATCCATAAACCATTTGAAGTTTATAAATCACAAACTTGGACGACAATTATTAGTTGGGTCGTGTTTGTTGTGGTTTTAGGGGCCAATATTTTCACCTTGCTGCAACCAATTTTGGAACATGGCAAGGTTCAAAGTACGATTTGGATGCTGGTTGGGCCAGTCGTCTTTGGTCTCCTTGGCTGGATCTGGTATGAAGTACGGACACGGCAAACGACTAATCGTTAAATCAAAAATAAATTGTGATTAATATATAGCTGTCACTTCCAAATTTGGAGGTGACATTTTTTTGTTTTCTGGTGTTATAGGCGGCCCCATCTTATGAGAAGTAGGGATGAAGGCATAACGGCTGTTTTGGCGAAGGTATTGATTTGGTAAACTTTATATCGTTTCTGTAAATGGGAACGAATGTTTCGGTGAGTGTGCTATATTTAAACTACTTCAGATGGAAAAGTTGGCAGGAACAGTGTTGCTACATTGCACACACAAAGTAGCACAATGCTGGCGGAGGTGATGACAATGCTAAAAGATACAACGCTGACCATTCACTTGAACAAAGAAATCAAGGAGCAGGCTTCGGAAGTTGTCGCAGGTATGGGGATCGATTTAAGTACAGCAGTTAATATGTTTTTGGTTGAATTGACCAAGACAAATGAGCTGCCGTTTGTGCCGACTGGTAAGCAAGACTTTCCCGATATTTGGAATGATGATCCGAAAGATATTGCGGCATTTAATAAAAAAATTGGCATAAGAGATGATGGGGTGTCATATGGCAGAGAGAATGCGGATTGAGCAAGGACAACTAGCTTACTTGAAGACAATTGTGCAACGAATGCTTTGAACTTAAAAAAATGATTGACCCGTGTCCGTTTGTTTTTAAGCCATTGTCACTCATTTTAGTTCATCGTAAATTAGCTTCTAGTTGAAAATGAGCTGATCAACTCAGACCAATAATTAAGTGGGAAATTTATTCAGCAAAAAAGTTTGGCCGATTCCCTTGACGTGAAACCCGTTCGATAAGTTATCCTAAAGGTGAATTAAGAAAGCGCTTAATAAATTAATGATACTGGTGGCCACCGGTAATTGAACCCTGACTTAATGGAGGTTTTTATGATGATGAAATTATTTCAACGGAAACACACCGTTAATTTAGCTGCGCCTGTTAATGGCATGTATGTGGATTTACGAAAAGCAACGGAAACTGCGGTAACGGCAGGCTTTGCCATTGAACCGATGGAAGGCGAAATTCATGCACCAATTGCAGGTCAAGTGACTAAGGTAACGGCTCAAACGATCACGATCGCGGCAGATTTCGGCTGTGAATACTTGTTACAACTGGGTGATTTAACAGCTAACTTAGAGGATCAAGTCGTTAATTGGCAAGTGTCAGTGGGTGATGCAATCTCAGCAGATGTTATTGTTGCGAGTGTAGATATTGATGCGATTCATGCTGCGAACCAGTCGGCGCTAATTACTTGTGGACTAATTGAACGGTCAGCAACTGATTTTGAAGTTAGCAAGACTGGGTTAATTTCCCAAGGAGACCAATTGGCAACGCTAAAAATTAAAGCTTAAACATCGTAAAAGCTGGCCAGATGACCAGCTTTTTTTGCGATAATGAGGATTGGAGGGGGAACTTTGGCAATGAAGATCAGAACCTATCAGTCAACCGACTTGATGGCGATTCGCCAATTATTTAAACGGACCATTTTACAAAGCAATGCCAAAGATTATTCGGCTCCCCAATTGGCTGCGTGGATTGGGACAGATGATGAGCAAACGCGGACCGCTTGGCAACAATCCTTGTCAGCACATTTGACGTTAGTGGCGATTCAGGCTGGTCAGCTCATTGGTTTTGCGGACATGACCACGAGCGGCTATTTGGATCGCCTGTATGTGGCGAAAGATTACCAATGTCAAGGGGTGGCGACTGCACTTGTCACGGCATTGGAAGCTGGCGTAGCGGTCAAACGCTATACAACCGCTGCATCGATTACCGCGCGGCCATTTTTCGAATGCCAAGGCTATCAAGTCAGTTGTTCCCAACAGGTTGAACGGCAGGGGATTTTATTAACCAATTATTTGATGCAAAAGACGATTTAACTTGTGAGCCTAGATAATCTGGGCTCTTTTTTTGTGAAGCGGACTAAGAATTATTATCCTGAAATTAGGGTCTGTTTGAAAACTACTTGAGTAAAATACAAATCGAGGCAACATACACCGCTGATAAAAAGACATGCGCTAATTTATCATAACGAGTTGCTATTCGTCGATAGTTCTTTAATAGGTTAAAGAAATTTTCAATCAAATGGCGCTCACAATAAACGTAATAATCACATGCCCATTTATTTTTGGCATTCTCTTTTGGCGGAATCGTGTAGGTCCCTGATTCTGCCGTGATATATTGCCGTAACTCGGCGGTTCCATAAGCTTTGTTCGCAATGACGTTTGATTCAGATATGTCCAATGATGCCAGTAAAGTTTGTGCTGCACGACTATCATGGACTTGACCGCCTGTTAGTAAAAAGCGAACCGGATTGCCTAGACCATCTACGACCGCATGGATCTTCGTCGTACGGCCACCACGACTTAGTCCAATGGCTTGATTCTCGACCAAACATTTGGCGTTTTTTTTGCACCAGTTGCTTTTTGATGAGCTCGAACAATCGTCGAATCTAAACTAAGGTTTTCCATATCTGGATCATCGATGAGTGCTTCAAAGATACGTTCGAAGAGCCCAGATTCAACCCAAAGACGGAAACGACTATATACCGTTTGCCAAGCGCCGTACCGTTCTGGTAAATCACGCCAAGCCGCACCACTACGCATAACCCAGAGAATGGCGTTAAAGGCAGTTCGGTCATCAATTTTGGATGGACGTCCAGTTCGGTATGGTGGAAATAATGGGGCAATGCGTTCCCACTGATCATCTTCAAGTTCATAACGTTTAGGCGTTGTCATGGTAAAACCTCAATTCGTTTTTACAAAGATTATACCTAAAATAAATGTTTTCAAACAGACCCTAGTGAGCCACTAGATCCAGACTTTTTTGCCAACCAACCGCTAAAGCTGGTTAGTGATAATGTAACGCCATTTTTTTCACAATCAGAAGCTGGCTATCAAATTCACTTTAAAACAGTTGAGATTGATTTTAATGAATTTATTAGACAAATTAATCACAGATACCGGTCGGTACAATTACAGATTGCCTATACGTATTTTGAATTTGGTCAGCATAAAGCAGCAAAAATTATTGATTTTATTGATGAGGAAGATATTGATGATCCAACAGATGTCTATTTTCTCATGAAAAATTTTTGGGGCGGCACTGAAGAGTGGAATGTTGAGACAATTTTAGCAAGCTTTCAAGTTTATCAAGACTTTTTAGGCTTCTGTGTAACTCAATCATTACTAGATAAACACGATTATTCGATATTACTTAAATCTGGAAATCAAGTGTTGATCACATCTGTCGCGGAAAAGCATGCGGTGAAAATTACTGCTGCGGATCTCAGGCAGGCTTTTCCGGGTACAGACGGTGTCGCTGATCTTGTTGAAATTAAACAATTATTAATGGACTGGCAAATTGAACCACAAGTTAGGGATTATACTCCTAAACAAACGACGCCAATGGTTTTGAAAAAAGCTTTGACAAAGCACCAGCTTGATTTAGATTTAAATGGTGCTCGCAAGCATTTAACGACTTTAGACGAAACCTTAGATGTGCCAATAGCCGAAGCAGATCGTCAATGCTACCATGAAGTGATTTTACAGCTACACCATGATATGGTTACGACCTACCATCGACGAATGAAACAATGGACGCTGGCTACGCTGACCGCTAGTTTACAAAAAATGTTTCGGGAAACTCGACAATTAGATGGCAAGCCAACATTTTTCCGTTATCTTCAGTTATATATTGATTCCCAAGGCCAAGCCCATCGGCTAATTAGTTGGGAGAGCTGTGCTGCGGCAGTACAAATTTCAGTTATACCATACTTAATTGCTAGTACCAACGCCTTGTCAGCTAAATCATAAAATTTGCGTTCACCCCGTGAATTCAATAAAGATATTTGTTAAACTAAATGTATCAGCTTTATCAGAATAGCAACGCTGATGATTAGCTTCGTTGCGCAAATCTAGAATGTGATTAGAACAAAAGCCATCCAGTTGAAAAGACGAGCTTCCATGGATTTAGCCAAGTTTGATAGTCTCAAAGTCAATCATGATTTTGAATTAAACCTAGGTTATGCCATCATGCCAATCCAAACAAGTTATCTTGGAGGATTCACTATGGAAGAATTATTCGTTAAAAAGCCGATTCCACAGGCTTATTTTCAACTGGCTTTACCGGTCGTTTTCGGGATGTTAGCCAGTATGATCTACAATCTGGCCGACACCTTTTTTGTTTCACAAACCCAGAATACCGCGTTAGTTGCCGGGGTTGCGCTCTGTACGCCACTATTTTCGTTTATGCTGGCAGTTGGCGATATCTTTGGCCTCGGTGGGAGCGCACTGATGTCACGACTACTCGGCACACAGGATGACGGGACTAGTCGTCGGGTCAGTAGTTTTAGTGCCTACGTCGGCATAGCGACTGGTCTTGTGGTGACGGTATTATTACTCGTTTTTGAGCGTCAAATCTTAACCCTATTTGGTGCAACCAGTGAAACCTATCGTTATGCGGCGCAATTTTATCGTATCATGGCACTTGGAGCCAGCTTTATCATTTTTTCGTTGATTCCTAGCAATATGATTCGAACCGAAGGACTGGCGACACAATCAATGATTGCGACGGTTTCGGGCACAGCCTTAACGATTGTCCTTGATCCCATCTTCATTTTTCCGTTGGGTTTGGGTGCGGCTGGGGCAGCTTTAGCGACCGTGATCGGTTATGCTTTGACCGACGCTATTTTAATCTATTTTGTCCTAACGAAGTGCCAGGTGAATAGTGTTGATTGGCATCAGCGGCATTTAACGGGGGCCTTGATCAAGGCCATTTTGCTCATTGGGATTCCAGCGTCAATAACGAATTTAATGCAAAGTTTTGGGACGGCGTTATTGAATAATTATTTGGCACATTATGGTGCGAGCCAAGTTGCCGCCTTTGGGATTGCTAGCAAGATTTACATGATTGTGATGTTACTGATTGTTGGGTTTGCCTTTGGGGTTCAGCCGATGATTGGGTACAACTTCGGAGCTAAAGAGTTTCACCGGCTCAAGCAAATTATTCATTTTGATCTATTTGTCGAAGCTGGCTTGGCTTTTGTGTTAGCGGCAATATTAATGATTTTTGCGCCGACAATTGTGAGCTGGTTTATGCCACAAGCCATTATTGTCAAAGCTGGGAGCTTATTATTACGTAGTTTATTAAGTACAACGCCACTAATTGGCATTATTTTAGTTTTCACAACGGTTTTTCAGTCCACTGGCCAAGCCTTAGGTGCTTTTATCATGTCGATTGCGCGGCAAGGTCTTGTGTTCTTGCTGGTCATCGTGGTGGCGGATCAGTGGTTCGGCTATCTGGGGGTCGTTTGGTCACAACCAATCGCGGATATCTTAACGGTCTTGATTGGATTGGGATTTTATTATTGGAAATTTAAACCGCTGTTACAAGCCTAAGTTAAAAAAGTGATTGTCGATCAATTGGCAATCACTTTTTTAAGGCTTTCAACCATCAAATTGTCCAGTTGTGGCTTACAATAAACTAAACGATTCAAGGAGGAATTAGTCATGAGCAAAATGCACGCCGTTGTAGTGACACAACCAGGTGGACCGGATGCGCTAACGTATTGTGAAGTTGAGAAACCGACTGTTAAGCCGGGGTGGAGTCTGATCAAGGTGCGCGGATTTGGCATTAACCATTCTGAAATCTTTACGCGGCAGGGGCTTTCACCAACGGTACATTTTCCACGAATCTTGGGGATTGAAGTTGTTGGCGAAGTCGCTGAATCAACCGCTGACCCTAAGTTAGCGGTTGGTCAAAAGGTCATGTCGTTCATGGGTGAAATGGGTCGTGCATTTGGCGGGAGTTATGCCGAATATGTCCTATTACCTAATGATCAAATTTATCCAGTGACGACAGACTTGTCGTGGGCCGATTTAGCGGCGATTCCAGAAACTGGTTATACCGCTTATGGGGCGTTACTAGGATTGCGATTACAGGCCCATGACCAACTGTTGATTCGTGGTGGTACGAGTGGGGTCGGGGTGACCGCGGCTAAGTTGGCCCATGCGATCGATCCAAGTATTCAAGTCACAAGTACGACACGTCAGGTTGCTAAATCAGCGTTATTGACTGCGGCGGGCGTTGATCAGGTGTTGATTGGCGGAGAAGCCGATTTGCCTAAAGAAGCCCGTTTCGACAAAGTTTTGGATCTAATTGGACCAAAGACAGTCAAAGATTCGTTGCAGCATCTGAATTCTGGTGGCATTGTGAGCTCTACCGGTGAACTTGGCGGTCAATGGGATCTGACGGACTTCGAGCCAATTTCGGCGATCCCTAATAATTGCTACTTAACCTCGTTTTATTCTGGCGATGTTCAAACTGAAGTTTTGCAAGCGTTGCTAGATCTCATTCAAGCGCAGCATGTTGACCTTGCGCCAGCTAAAGTCTTTAGCTTAGCAACGGTCGCGATGGCTCATCGTGAGATTGAAGGTAAGCACAGCTTTGGCAAATTAGTGGTGGTCATTTAAAGTAATGGTCTAAAGGTTGAAAGACTCAAAAGCATCACAAATGTTGTAGTAAACCCATAAGCCTAAAGTAGACTCACCTAAATTTAGCGCTCCGTCAGTCAAAATCGGTGTGCTGTGGGTGACGGCGCCAGCCAAGGTACGGTCTGACGCCTCAATTCCAAGCCGACAAAACACGTCTTTGAATTGCCCCGCGAGATTAGTCAGCAAAGAACGCCGATTAATCTTGCCGACACTGCACACCGATTTTGACTGACTCCGCTAAGCATAAATAGCTACTGACTTAGCTGGAGGTTGTTGCTGATAGCATCGGGCGTGCAGGTAGTGTTTGACCGGCGTTCTTTTGCCGGCCTTACACCACGGACGGTCCGGGAGATTTGCGGCTTTGGCAAAGTTTCCGGGCGAGGTTCAAGACGTTTCTATGGCTTGAACCGGTCCCTCGTCCGCATGTTATCGGCAACAACCGGAAGCGGCAGTAGTCGACTAGTTTTCATTACCGGATTGTTGACGTAGTGGTGCAGACCGGCAATTTTTAACTTTCAACCTTTAGGTGATGGTTTAAATAGCTGACTGATTCGAATCAGTCAGCTATTTGTGTACAATTTTTTCTTTAATAATCAATTTTGTAAAAAGTAATTATTACTATTTACAAAAGCAGCAATTACTGATAACCTTTAAAGAGTAATGATTACGATTTAAAGGCTATTGGAGGAAATTGCGATTGAAATTTTTAAAGTTGTTTGGAATATTAGGCTTGAGCGGGATGCTACTTGGACTCGCCGGTTGTCGGCAAGCACGGTCGCAGAATACGCCGTCGGATAAGTTGTCCGTTGTTACGACGACAAATTTTTACGGTGAAGTTGCCAAAGCCGTTGGGGGTAAACGGGTACAGGTCAAGGCGGTGATTAAATCGCCAACCGTTGATCCGCATGATTATGAACCGACGAGTAAAGTTGCGACCCAAGTTGCGCAGGCCGATATTGTGGTGGCGAACGGTCTAGGCTACGATAACTGGATGGCAAAACTGGTTAAAAATGCACCGAAGGCCAAGTTTGTGCAAGTTGGGGAAGATGTTATGGGCAAGCAAGTGGGGGTCAATGAGCACCTTTGGTATGACCCGACCACGATGCCTAAGTTGGCGATAGCGTTAGCCAAGCAATATGGGCAAGCACAGCCGAAGCACAAAGCCTATTTTCAGAAACGGGCGCAAGCGTATATTGCTACGCTCAAACCAATTCAACAGGAATTAACTCAGTTACGGCAGCGCGCTGATCAACTGACTCATTGCCAAGTTTTGGTTAGTGAGCCTGTTTTTGACGACGCGTTAACTGCAATGGGATTTAAAGTCAGTAACGTGGCATTTGAGAACGCGATTGAAAAGGGTACCGATCCGTCACCGCAAGTGATTAAAACCATGCAAAAAGATTTGAAAACCCATCAAGTCGCTTTCTTTGTGCAAAATAAACAAGTGACCGATCATTTGGTCACGGCGATGGTCGATTTAGCTAAAAAACAGAACGTCCCCGTTTTACAAGTTACCGAGACCATGCCTGCTCACCAAAACTATCGGCAGTGGATGCTCAGTCAGTATCGGCAATTAAATCAGTTGTTAACGACAAAATAAGGTCTAGCGCCGGTCTTAGATTTCAACTCCGCCAATATTACTGTTATTATATTGATAAGGCTTTTTACTAGGGTCATAATTAATTGAGTCAATAGAAAGGAAGCATTGGCGTGACTTTTGCAGATTGGTTTAATTTTAAAGGGCGGGTCAAACACGATCAAGTGTTAGTGAAAACCGTTGATGGCCAGCAGGATACTAAAGTAGTCCGCGGGTCGTTCAACTGGTTGGCATTTCTATTTACTTGGTTCTTTGCGTTATTTAGTTTTCGTTACCGTACCCCGTTTTTTATCATCAAAGCGTTAGTGCCATTTTTAGCCTTGATGACGGTCAATATGTTGGTTCAAGCACTGTTTACTACCAACGTTCAGCTTGCTATTAACATTCTCGGCGCAGTTTGGTATGGCGCCATGTTCAACACGTGGTTCCGGAACCAATTACTCGTTAATGGGTATCAGGTTCAAAAAAACGCTGCGTAAAGATTTGTCAGACCCATTTTAGTGATGCTATGAAACTTCTAAACTTAAAAGCACTGGTAGAGACGCGTATTCAGTTAGCACATCTCTACCAGTGTTTTTGTTTGAGGGTCATTGAAATCAATTAGGGCTACTTTTTCAACGGTGTTTTGGCAGCGGCTTTTAAGCCGTCGTTTACCGCTTGCGCGTAGATGATGTCGCCACTTTCACGACCAGCAAAATGAACGCCATCAGTCCCCTTGAAGACTTCTGGATGTTTTGCGGCTAATCGCTGCCAGTCCGAAACCGTGATGAAATCAAATTTAGCCGGCAAGGTGCGTTCATAATCGGCCACTTTAGATGAATTCCAATCCGGGGTTGCCCGTTGATCATAAGGGGTGACTAAAATGAGATGGTGGCCGGGTTCTAAATCACGGATGAGGTGATCAAGTTGTGCTTGCCAGCCGTCTAGGGCGTTGGTACCGATACAAATGACCACATTTTGGCGTAAAACATGGTTCTTCTGCTGGGTCATCATAACTTGGTACGCGAGATCCATGGTTCGTTCACCTTTGGCGTCAATCGTACTGTCAGCGACATGTTTGCCAAGATAATCGCGGGTCCCCAGCGTGACACTATCGCCAATAATTGAGACGCCTTTTGGTGCTTGAATTTTTGCAGTGGCATTAAGTTTAACCTTGTGCTGTTTTACAGCGGCCATCACCACGTTTTTGGTGGTCGTCATCTGGTCAGCAGCTTGATAAATACCACCAATCCACAGTTGACGTTCCAGACCAGTCAGGACCGGTGCGTGGTAGGCGGTGTAACCGGTCACGGCCATCAAGGCAACGGTTGCGGCCAACAACCCTTGTTTTAAGGGACGTAAGTCGTGAAAATTGTGCAATGCGTGGGGCTGTTTACCGGCAATCAACGGTTCGATGATGTAATAGGACAACGCCGAGCAAGGGATGCCAATAACCAGCGTAATGACGACTGCCCAAGGGACACTGACGAGTTGTGAGAAGATGACGAATAATGGCCAGTGATAGAGGTACAGACTGTAGCTGATGTCAGCGATAAAAGTTGCCCAGCGCGGTTCTTGCTGATTGGGCGTACAGTGATGGAGCATTCGCGCCAAAAGAATTGCCAGGGCGGCTAGTAGACTTGCCAATAAAATACCGCCAGTATAAGTCGCGCGGCTTGAAAATTGTAACCGTAAGCCTAAAAGACCTAGGACAGCAAAGGTCAAAATGAGTTCAAAACTGACGACGAAAGCATTCGCATGGGCCATTAGTCGCTCAAAGGCTCGTGGAATCGACTTGATACCAGTAAAACTGGCGAGTAAGGCGCCAACGAAAAATGGGAAGCTATGTGTGACACTTGAAAAGTAAACTTTTGAGAAATCAGTGAGCCCGGCACTCCCGATTGCCATGGCAGTGAAACTCTCAAGCGCCAAAATGAGTGAGACGATGCCAACACTCAGACGAAAGATTTGGGCTTTACGGGCATTGTCGAAGTTAAAGCGGCGAATGATTTGGGTAAAAATCGCCATTAGGAAGCCCCAAATTAGGTAGAAGTGCATTTCAACGGCTAGTGACCAAGTATGTACGAAGAGATGTGGCATGAACTTGGATTCATAGCTGCCTCCCGTCATGATTTCAAAATAATTCGTCGTAAAACCGATAGCCGCGGCAATTTGTTTGCCAAGTCCCGTAATATAATTTGGGCTGATCAAGTAGGTGAGGGGCACGACCACTAAAATTGACAAGACCAATGGCGGGACAATTCGATAGAAACGCCGGCGATAAAAAGCCAACAGTTGAAAATGTTGGGTCGCTGCAAACTCGTCCAACATTAAAGCGGTAATTAAGAATCCTGAGAAGGTAAAGAAGATATCTACGCCAATAAAGCCTCCAGGATAGGTGTTTTTAAAGAAATGATAGGTTAGGACTAACAGTAAGCCTGCAATCCGGACAAAACTAAACCATTTAATCCGCATGAACGAGTTCCCCTTTATTAAAAAGACCGCGATAAGTTTTTTTGTTAGCAGTGGTTAAGACACCTTTGCCATCAGGGACGCCAGCTGTGAAATTTCCTTGATATTGCCAATTCTTATGAGATTTGAAATTGCCGTGACCAGAAAATTGGCCATTTTTAAAATGACCAACATAATAATCTTGATTGGCTAATTTTAATTTTCCTTGACCGTTAAATTTGTTTTTCAGCATGCCACCGTCATAAATGATTCGCTGATGATCCAAAGTATAATGGGCTTGCTGTTGCTTTGATGTCGACAAGCTAAAGTTTGCTAACCCAATCAAAGTCAGCACAACTAGCCCCTCGAATAGCCAACGTTTCTTCATTTTCTCCAGTCCTTTTTGAAAAGAATGTTCGTTAAGTATCAATATATTAGCTTGATTATACCTGAGCTAAACTAGTTGTCAAAGCCAGTCTAAGATTGGTTGTAGAATCGATGCATTTTAAGCTATTGATATTTTGGATAATTGACTTTATGTCAACATATTAAAACCTATTGTATTTGTAACCAATGGTAATTTATTAACCCGGTTCAATATCCATTGTATGATGACTTTTTATGTAAGACTGTCAAAGACGCTTGGAAAATAGCAAGCCTTTTTCTGAAAACGTGTTTGTCAGCTAAACGTGCCAGAATTTGGTACTAAACCTGATTTAGTGTGATGCACGTGGATCACAACACGAGTCTGGAGCGTGACTCAGATATTTAAGGTTGTGGTTGGAAAGTTATTTTCGTCGGCCACATGGGACCGAGTGTGGTTGACGTAACTAAAAGGTGTAAGAGTTTATAAGGAAAGCCGCTCAGGACCCAAATGAGGTGATTTCTGTGGTATAACTAATGCCTAGTTTGTTTTTAGTATGAAGTTAGGTTATTAATAGAAGGGGTATGCGGTGTGAAATTTGTAAAACGTTCCTTCTGGTCGCTAGTGGCAATTATTGCTGTTATCTGGGGCGTCCAGAATCGAACCACGTTAGTCCCAGTTGTTTGGGCAACTGCCAGTAATGTTCAGGCAAAAGTATCGGCGGCACTTTCTGGTCGTTTAGGTAGTCAGTTAATCAGTTCAGACGCGGAAAGTTCCAGTCAGTCTCAGACAACCACCCATTCAAGTCAGACGGCGAGTTCAGCCAGTGCGGCTAGCTCGACAACTGCCAGTTCAGCTAGCGATGATACTGCTAGTTCAGCCACCACGGCGGATGCCACGCCGGTGGAGTCAATTGTTCAAAACGTCAAATTGTCAAAAACTTATTATTACTATTTTGATAAAGAATTATCGGCGGCTGGTCGCCAAGTCTTTAAAGATGCGATTGCGGAATATAACCAGACTGGGATTGTGCATTTAGTGGCTGGATCAGCACCTAAAGATAGTAACTCGATTGCTTTTACGGTCTATCATAAAAAGATGCCACAAGGTGAGACCAGTATTGAATTAGGTGAAGGTGGGCCCAAAATCTATCAACAAGTGAGTTGGCAAGGCACGCGGAATCATAACCAAGCGACTGCTAGTTTGAACGGTGATTATGGGATGGCTTATAGCGATGCGGTCGCGGTCCATGAATTGGGACATGCGCTGGGACTGGATCACAGCACTGATCTCAAATCAGTGATGTATCCCGTCAGTCAAGGTCGGACGCAATTGACTGCTAATGATTTAGCAGCGTTACGATCCATATATCAATCCTAAAATTTAAGTTATTGACGACTGTAAGGGTCGTCTTTTTTTGATGTAACTAAAAATAAGTGATGGAAATTAGGTAAAAGTCATTGAACGAATGGTTAAGTGTGTTAACATAAAGTGAGGATTATGATTAGATTGATTAAAAATTATTGAAATGTGTTGATGGCTATCAGGGGGCAGAGACAATGAAATGGCGATCCGTGAGTTTAGTTGTGGTGACGTTTTTAGTGATAGCAGTAATGACAGCGCTACCATTAACGGCTAATTTAGTATTGGCAAGTGATCAGAGTGGTTCAGTCACTAATCAAGTTAAGACGGATACCGCAACGACTAAAGTTTTACAAGGGTCTAACGCCATGGAAACAGCTAATGCGGCAGTAAATGAGTCCGACACCACGACTGCTAAGTCAGTTGGCACCTCAACTAGTACCACGAGTGGTCATAAAGCAGCTGCTACGGACTTAAGCAAACAGTCATTAGCTAAATCTGCTTCGACTAGTTCTACCGACATACCGACTGATGGTAGTGTCCTATATTCAGGTGTTGCCGGGAACACAGATGGTGCCGCCGGAATTGATTGGTATGTCAATGATCAAGGTGAGTTGCATTTGGAAGGTGGGACCTTTGGCTCAGTGGTTGATAGGACAACACCTTGGAAAAAATATGAGTCTGAAATTTTAAAAGTAGTTATTGATGGCAAAATTACGACAGTCGCTAATGCCAATCTCAACTATTTTTTCGGAAATTTAGAAGAAGCAGTTACTTTTACGAATCTTGATAATTTGGATTTATCACAGGCTAGTGATACATCAAATATGTTTTATCTTTGCAAAAAGGTGACTAATCTGGATATTGCTGGTTGGAATACGCAGCATGTTGCGAATATGTCAGGCATGTTTTATGGTTGTTCACTTTTAACTGGCTTGGACTTGAATAATTGGAATACCAGCCAAGTGACATCAATGGAAAATATGTTTAGTTCTTGTGAGGCCCTGACGACCATCGGTGTGACAAATTGGGATACTAGTGGTCTAACTAGTACAGCATATATCTTTTCCGGCTGTTCAAGCTTGATCAGTCTCAATGTTGGAAATTGGGATACTAGTAATGTGACCGTGATGGAAGGCACATTTGATGGTTGCTATCAGTTGACGATAACAGGCTTGGAGAATTGGGATACTAGTAAGGTAACTAGTACTGAGAATATGTTTCTTGGAAACCGAAAATTAACAAAGATTGAGTTGCCATTATCGAATCTTAGCCATGTGAAAACGATGACAGGTATGTATGCAAGTTGTATTAGCTTGACCCGTGTGGATGATCCCAATCTAGACTTTAGTAGTGTCCAATTTTTAACAGATATGTTTGGTGGATGCACTAGTTTAACCAGTATCACCGCAACCAATTGGCGTGTTGGTAGTTTGACTAACGCTAGTTCCTTTCTAATGGGTTGTACGGCATTAACTAGTTATGATATCAGCAATTGGAACGTTTCAAATCCTATTAATGCGAGCGCCTTTTTTAGTGGTTGCTCAAGCTTAAAAACGATCATCATTAAGAACTGGAAATTTTCAAATGCTAGTGCGTTGGCTTTTCGTTGTTATAACTTAACTTCAGTGGATCTTGGAACGGATGATTTTTCGAATGTAACTGACTTAGCCAGTATGTTTAATCAATGTTCTAGCCTAGCACAGGTGGATGTCAGTCAATGGGATGTTAGTCATGTGAAAAATATGAGCAGTATGTTTGCTGATTCTGGCGTAACCGGTATTGATTTTTCAAAATGGAATACGCCTAGTTTAACGAATATTAATAGGATGTTTTCGTATGATCGGGCAATGACAACACTGGATGTTAGCAAGTTTAATGTTGAAAATGTAACCAATATGTCAGCAGCCTTTATGGCAATGACTAATCTGAAATCACTTGATTTGAGTGGTTGGAACACACAATCAGTCACTGTTGGAGACGGAGCCTTTCTTCAAGACCCAAACTTACAACAGTTAATATTAGGAAAAGATTTCCGCTTTTTCCAAAATAACGGGACTAATTCTGGACTAATGGCACCGGAACTGAGTCAACCCCTGCCTTATTTTGGTAAATGGTGGTATGAAAATGGGGAAAAGCGAGAAACGTATACGCCGGCGGAAATGATGGCTAACTATGATGGTGAGACCATGCCAGCGGGTAGCTATCATTGGGCAAAAGAAGGGACTGTGATCGTTCATTATGTCGATAGCGCTGGGGTGGTACTCAAAAATCCAGTGACCACACATGGTTGGATTGGTGATTCGTATACAACTTCAGCACCAACAATTGAGGGTTATGAACTGAGTAGTGAGGTTCCAGCGAATGCCAACGCGACTTATACTGAAAAGACTATTGATGTGACCTATCACTATAATGGCCTGATGTACTTTACCAATGTGCCCACAGCCATATCATTTGATAGCCACAAGATTGCGCCTGGAACAACGACTTTAGAAAGGCCCACGCTAACTGGTGGAGATTTAGTTGCACAGGTCAATCGTCCGGTTGGGTCGGATTTTAGTTTGTCTGCTCAATTACTTGCGCCTGGTTTCGTTGGAGATAAGTATCATGATAATCTGAATGCTAAATTATATTATCAAAACGGTACTGTATCAACGCAAAATAAGCCGATTGAAATCGGGCAAAATGGTAGCGTACCAATAATGAATAAACATGTGTATTATAATGATATGCGGTCATTTGTGTTTTCGAACAATTGGTCAACGTCAGATTATACGTTGGAACTCCAAACCTCGGCAGGTTCGACCATGGCTGAGAGTTACCATGGGACGATTCAATGGTCGCTTGGTGATCTTGTTAAGAATAATTAATAATTCTGAAAAAATGGCAAGTCTGATGTTCGTCTCAGACTTGCCATTCTTGATGCCCAAAAATCATGTTTTAGTGCTGCTAAAGATGTGCTAGCCTGTTTAAAATAGGATGCAGCGCCGGAGCTTGATCTTTAGTCGAACCCTGCAACATAGTGAGTTCAAATACTTGAACAAATGGTTAAACATGTTAATATAAAATAACAATTATTAGTCAGTTAGTTAATTGTTATTTCTAACTAGTCATGGAAAAAGGGGGGCAGTAACCATGAGACGACGATCAGTCATGCGCATTATGTTGGCGGTTTTAACAATTTTGATAATGACAGCGTTACCATTGACGGCCAATTTAGTTTTAGCGAGCACCCAAACTTCTAGCTCGTCAACAACGGTTAAAACGGATGCGGCAATTGATCAGGTTTTACAGGGAACTAGTAGCATGGTCACTGCTAATGCTGCCCCCGCTGACACGGCAACTAGCGCTGCCAGTTCTAGCAGTTCGGCGACTACTGACCAAGTTAGTGGGTCCGCTGACAAGCAAGTTGATCAGCAGACTACGGCGAGTGAAACTGCTTTAACTAAGGCCACGGTGGAGACGCCTATTCCGGAAACCTTCGGCACTGTGACGTGGTATCTTAATGATGCTGGCGAGTTACATTTAAGTGGTGGTAGCTTTGAGGACAGTCTGAAACCTTACCAAGAAAATGTGACGTCCACACTGCATGGGAACTCACCTTGGGTTAGTTTGAGTGATTCGATTACGAAAGTCGTGATTGATGGTGAGATTACACCTTTAGCGGGTACGGAATATAGCTATTTATTTGCCAATCTAACTTCCTTAGTCTCGGTTGAAGGCTTAGGTAAGCTCAAATTAACTGGTATCACCAGTATTGCGGCGATGTTTAATCGATGCAGGCGATTAACACAAGCAGACACAAGCAGTTGGGATACGTCAACGGTGACAACTATGAATTATGCTTTTAATGATTGCGAGTCACTATCGACGTTAGCTGTCGGTAATTGGAATCTTGAAAATATCATTAGCTTATCCTATGTCTTTAACGGCTGCACCGTAATCAATGGTTTAGATGTCTCTAAATGGCGAATGCCAAAGGCAATCACCATAGAGAATCTCTTTGCGGGTTGTGAGAACTTAACTGCTGTGGATGTGTCAAATTGGGAGACCGGTACGGTGAGACAGATGAGTCAAACTTTTTCGGGATGTAGATTGTTAAAAACAATTGATGTCTCAAACTGGGATGTTAGCAGTGCCGTCGATATGTCTGGCATTTTCCAAAATTGCGTGGCCTTGGAGACTTTACCGATTGATCATTGGGATGTTAGCAAAGTCACAGGGCTACAGCGGGCCTTCACAAACATGGGTGTTCCCGATCTGAAACTGAACTTTGCTGACTGGCATACAGACAGTTTGACCGATATTACAGAAGTCTTTGGATGGTCTAAAATTAAAACTTTAGACTTACAAAGTTGGAATGTCAGTAAGGTGCAACTATTCAAGGGTGCATTTAAATACTGTGAAACAACTACTTTGAAGATTAGTGACTGGGATACGAGTCACGCAACGAGTTTTGATAGCCTATTTTTTTATTCTAAGATACCGGAACTGGCGATTAATCATTGGGATACCAGTCAAGTGACAGACTTGACAAAGACTTTCTCGAACACGAAATTCACGTCTCTGGATATTTCAGATTGGGATACACGTGCAGCGACTGATTCGAATGGAATGTTTGGTGCTTCTAATAACTTAAAACACTTAAAAATTGGGCCAAACTTCAGATTTCATGGGATAACTGCGGGGCTGACTGCGGCTAGTTCGGTAGCCCCTTATTTTCGTGAGTGGTGTTATGAAGATGGTTCTGATGGGCAGTCTTATACCGCGTCAACGCTGATGACTAATTATGATGAGGGAACGATGCCTGCGGGGGACTATTATTGGGCTAAGAAAGGAACCGTGATCGTAAAGTATGTGGACAGTGATGGCAATCAGATTGCTGAACCGGATACCTTGTATGGTAAATTAGGTGACACTTATGAAACTCAAGCCAAAACCATTGAAGGCTACGGGAACATTGCCGAACAACCTGAAAATGCGACTGGCACCTATGCGGCTGGTGTGATTAATGTTGAGTATCGTTATACAGGATTGGTGTCGTTTGCGACGGCTTCACCAACGATGAGTTTTAAATCAGTGCCAATTAGTGCGGGGACCATGACGATTCCTTTAAGTTCGGTTGGAACGGGGATCAGTGTTCGGGATACTCGTCGCACTGGGTCCGAATGGACGGTTACGGCCCAATTGCTTGGTGCTGGGTTTGTTAGCGAAAGCAGTGGCGCTAATTTAGCGGCTAAACTGTATTATCAATCGCCGGATACTGGGGACCAGACTGAAATTGGACAAGCAAGCCCAGTATCGATTATGACGCAGACAAGTAATAGTCGGAATCCGGTGGTCATTACTGATCATTGGACCTCTGGCACGGGTGGTCTTAACCTACAAGTTGCTGGTAATACGACTAGAGCGGAAAAGTATGTTGGACAGATTGAATGGGGCGTAGTTGAGGGTGTCCCCAATAACTAAGTTGATTTTGGAAACAACTCATGTGGGTGGGGTGATTAAATGGTGAACTACTGACACAGCGACTAGTGATTTTAGGTGCAATGATTGAGCTAATCGCTGGCTTAAATAAATTAGACCAATTTTGATTAAGTGGCGTTAAACGGCTAAATGTAAATACTTTTAGCTGGTAAAGATAAATTTGCCAATTTAAATATTGGTTTAAGAATAGTCTTTTATAATTATTTTGAATTATTTGGTAAAAATGATTGAACGTATAGTTAAATGTGTTAATATAAAGACGTGGTTATGAATGTATCATGTTTATTAGTTCAATTAACAAAAGCAAACTAGTTCTGCCTGATTTATTATCACGGAATGACAGCGCTTTCTGCGTGAGGCTCAACGATGCGATAAGTAATTTGGATTTTGTGTAGTCATAAAATTACTTGTCTTGTCATAAAAACTGCGGGAATCAGTTGAATGTTAAAGGCACTTAAGAATGAGTCCCCTGGATCTTGTGAGCCGTGTCGCTATCAGTCGATTGTAAGTCGGACATTAGTTTTTGAAGGTTAATTGGCAGGCAGTATTTAAGACGTGTTCTAGATAAAAAGAAGAGGGGCATTCATCATGAAAAAGGTACTATTAGGATTGTTACTTTCTGCAACGTTGTTAGGTGGGACTGCGGTTACAGCGAATGCGGCGGACACTGCGGACACGACGACCAGTAACTCAACTGGTGATGTCACGTTTACTGGTGGTGACCTGACCCTGGATGCAAGTGAAGCTGGTCTGGATTTTGGAACTCATCAAATTACGGCTGGTTCGGATACTTTTGCCAATACTGCAAAAACGACGGTCTCTGTTGCTGACTTGCGTGGGACCGGTGATGGCTGGAACTTAACGGTTGTTCAGGGAGGACAATTTAGAAATGCGGATGGTAAGGCTTTGACAGGAGCAGTTATCACATTGAGTGGGTCTTTAACAAGTGATTCAACTAACCGGCCAACATTTCCAAACAGTGACCCTGGTGTTGATCTGAATGCCGACGCCGGGGATAATCATGCCTTGATGACTGCCGCTGGAGATCAAGGATTGGGTACATCTAGTATGAATTATGTAGCGTCAAAATTGACTATACCAGCTTCGGCAGCTAGATATGTTGGTTCAGCCTACACGACAACGTTAACTTGGAACTTAGGCAATACACCAACAAATAAGTAAGACAGATTAATAATCGGGGAATGGGCGTTAACGCATGACTTAGTTTGATGATGACTATTTTCCACGAAAATTGGAGTGATGGGAATTGTCAAAAAAATTTAAATGGTTAATTATGGTTGCCTTAACTAGCTTAATGGCAATCTTAGGTAGTGTTTCTTCCGCCCAAGCAAGCAGTGTTGGTTTTACAGTGGCGCCGGTAGCGTCATCAAAGCAAGTTGATTCGAAAGTGGGCTATTTTGACTTGAAATTGCAGCCGGGTGCGACGGAAACGATTGCGGTCAAGGTCAAGAATACTGACAAAGAAGCACTGACTATTGATACCTCCGTTTCAAAAGCGACGACCAGTATCAGTGGTGCGGTCAATTATCAGAAAGTCGCGATGAACAAAAGCGAAGATTTACCCGCTGACTTGGGAAACCTAGTGACCACTTCAACGAACCGGATTCAACTTGCCGGTGGACAAACTAAAACCGTCACTTATCAGGTCAAAATGCCGGCCAAAAGTTTTAATGGCGTATTAGCTGGTGGAATCACATTTGTTAAGCCGGTTGCCAAAAGTAAGTCTGGTAGCGGGATGACAATCAACAATCAATATGCTTATACGATTGCGGTCGTGTTGCATGGGGATCATGATTTAACCACCAATCGATTGACTTTAGGCAAAATTAAAGCAAACTTGGTTAATGCGAGAAATGTGATCAGTATTCCATTGGAAAATCACACGGCAGCGTTTTTGAATCAGGTCGCTACGTCGGTCAAGATCTATCACCGTGGTGGCAGCAAAGTTGTTTACCAGCAAAAAACAGCTCATGGTCAAATGGCGCCTAATTCAATTTATAAGTTACCATTAAAGTTGGGAGACAAAGCACTAACTGCTGGCAAATATAGTGCTGTTGTCAAAGTCACATCCAAAAAACAGCATTGGACATTTAAACAAGATTTTACGATTACTGGAAATACAGCTAAAAAGTTAAATCAAAAGGCAGTCATTACGCAGAAACAAACGCCATGGCTATTGATCATTAGTCTGATCGTATTGATTTTGATTATTATCTTATTACTCATCTGGTACATTCGTCGGAAGCAAAAACGAATCAAGGATTTAGAGCAGCAACTTAAGGATCAAGAAAAATAGGATGACTTCAAAGAATGGGTTTTAAACTCATTCTTTTTATTTACGACTAAAAATAGGGTGTAACGCCGATGAAAATCAGACTTTCTAACCAACTGGTATGACACTATAAAACCTTTTATAACAGCGTTTATAGCAAATTAATTTTGACTGGTTCAAATTATTTTCATTTCCGTGAGCAAAAAACGGCTTATCCCCAAAATTTGAACTATAATGTATTTGTACCTAATAAAAGAAAGGAAGTTGTTTTTTATGGCTGCAGATGTTGAAAAGACTAGTATTTTAGACGAATCAATGAGTGATGTATTTGATTGGAGTGACGCCAAGTTACCTGTACGAGATGCAATTTGGAATCATTTCATGGATGATGATAACCATGATACGGATAAGACGTCTGACGAAGTAGCACCTTACATGAACATGGACGAAGGCAAGTTAAAGGAAGCCGTCGAAAAGCTCTTGAAGGCTTAAAACAACTTAATTTTCTTTAATTAAATTATTTACACGCTACCAGTTGTGCAGCGTGTTTTTTTGTGCAAAAAATTTCAATTAAATGATAATTTTATACTTATTTAGAGTTAAGATAAGTCATGTAGATTTTAGTGATGGTTTAATTGTCTCAAGGCGCTGAATCGTCCGTCCTTAATGCGATAAATTCAGTTTTGATGATTTGATTGACCACAATGTAAGATTGAATAAGTGCTAATTATGAGTAGAATATTGAGGGTTAAGGGCTAATGTATAAATATATTGACTTAACCTGCCGCTCCGGATTAATAGAGGACGGACAGTGAGTAATGATTTAAAATAACCCTACGATACACGATTAAATTTCAGCTAATGGCTAACGAGGTGATCATTTGGTTCTTATTAATAATTTTTTCAGTGATATTTTAAATTTGGATTCGGTGGTCTTAACCTTATTGACCATTAGTTTGATTGTCATTATGACCGCCACGACATATTTATTGGAATATCGCGCGACCCGCATGCCATCACGTTACCATCGTTGGATTCATTTGATTGAAGGCGGCTTGGTCATCGGTAGTGTCGCGTTGCTGCGGGCAGAATTTGTTGCTCGTGATCCGGGTAATTTGGTGAGTTGGGGTTATATTATTGCGCAATTGACCATTTTATTACTGAGTTTATATACGATGCATAATTTAGCCATTACGGTGATTAATTTAATTGTGCCTTGGGCATTTTATGCTGAAACTATGATGTCCACTCATAGCGTGCCACAGTTGGCCTTATTTGTCGTAATGTGGCTGGGATTAGCGGCAACGATACGTTATATTAATCATCATCGGCAAGCTGTGATTGCGTCAGAGTGGCGCTATATCGTCTTGCAAACGCTATATGGACTGACGTGGTGTTTAATGATCTGGTCGGTCTATCGTTATCAATTCTTTTATATCGTCAATGTGTTAGTGCTATTTGTCGTTTATATGCTAGTTATTCGGTTCTTTGTCACGCGAATCAATCGCCTAGTGGCACATTTTATGTTACTTAATCAGGAAGTTAATTATGATGAATTGACCGGAGTACTCAATCGCGCCAAATTTGATGCGACGACGCTGGGGGTTGTCGGACTTCATCGGCAAAATCCAGCAGTACCAATGACGATGGCGATGTTTGATATTGATCATTTTAAAAAGTTCAATGATGACTATGGTCATTTGGCGGGCGACCATGTGCTGAAATACGTCGCCCAGCATTTTAACCAATCATTAAATGTTGCGAATAAAAAACGTCAATTGTTTCGCTATGGTGGCGAAGAATTCGTGATTATTTTCCGTGGTGAAAGTGCGACGGAAGTGCAACCAGTGGTCACGGTGATTCGAAACACCTTACAAAAAGCCCCGCTTAACTATGGTGGAAAAAGTTTAACGGTGACCGTTTCGATTGGGGTTTCGATGCTACAAAAGTCTGACACCAATTTTGAAGATTGGTTCAAACGTGTTGATCACTATCTATATTTGTCAAAAGAAGCCGGTCGCGATCGCATCACAGTTGAAGGTGTGACGCAGCCATTCGATGAAACGCTACACGACTAACCTTTAAGTCAAAAAATGATTGATAACCACTCAGTGTTTTGAGTCGTTATCAATCATTTTTTGACTTAAAAAGTAATCTAGTGCATTGATTAAAACTACTCATTAATTGTCCGTCTCCGTTAACCAGCACGTTTGCTGTGGGACAGACCTGCAGCCAGAGAACGGTCTGCAGGGCGCTTTCAAGCCGAAGCCCACGTCTTAAAAGTCGGCCCAGACACTAACCTGGGACAATTCGCCCAGCTAAGTGTCTCGACACGGCAAACGTGCTGGTCCACTCCGACGTTAAATTGCGATTTAACAATGAAACATTGATAAATTCAGTATCAACGAAAGAGCAATTGATATTAAGGATTACTGATTAGTGCAGGGCGGGCTGGATGATGCTCAGTGGTGAAGTTTTCCTTTGCTGGTGGACTTCCAGCTTAGGAAAAGCCCGGCTTGTGAGACCGCATTTTGGCTCACAAACGTGGCCACCACGTTCCAGCATCAGTCCAGACCAACCGGAACGGCAGATTAGGCAGATACTTATAAATATGATGACAGATCAGCAATTTGGCTTTAATGGTGGTAAATGTTTCGCTTGGACGTTATCGAAGATGATTTGGGTCAAAGCTTTGGGCGTTTCGGGCATGCCACGTTTGACCCAATAACGGATAATATCTTTGACCCCACCCCAGATGTAGACCATCTGATAAGGATCGGTGGTCGGGATGTCTTCAGGAGTAGTCATCCGCATCCGTGCCAATAGTTTTGTTTTACCTTCCACAAAAACTAAATTACTCAGTCGTGGCTGTTGGTAAAAGGCGGTTAAGATACTCTCAACGTTGGCCATGGGACTAGCTTGTTTATCAAAAGGATAAGAATTTAAAAATTCGAGCTCAATACTTTCCAGACACTGCGGAATATCAGTATAATGTCGATAAAAGGTTGTCCGATTCACGTCTGCACGCTGACAAACTTCAGTGACAGAAATCGCCGTAACGGGTTTGGTTTCGAGTAATTCTAAGACAGTATCTTCAATGGTTTGGCGGCTATATTTCGCCCGCCGATTATTTTTGGTTGCGACCATTTGATTTTGCTCCTTAACTGCAACATTTTTGGCGAATTTGTTGCATTCACAACAAATCACGTTAGATTGGTGATTGTCAGTCATGCTAAATTCGGTTATTCTTTGAGACACAGTGTTGCACTAATGCTAGTTTAACAGAAAAATGGGATCTTTAGGGAAGGGATTAATTTAAATGCTGGAACTCAAACACATTAAAAAATATTACCATGTCGGCGATTCGGTGACCAAAGCATTGGATGACGTTTCGGTGGCATTTCGTAAACGAGAATTCGTTGCGATTCTAGGACCAAGTGGTTCAGGGAAGACAACGATGCTGAATGGAATCGGTGGCTTAGACGTTTATGACTCTGGTGATTTGATCATCAAAGGCAAGTCGACTAAGGACTTTAAGGCTAGTGATTGGGACGCTTACCGGAACAATTCCGTCGGGTTTATTTTCCAAAGCTACAATATTATTGGTCATTTGAGTATTTTGGATAACGTTGAAATGGGGATGACCCTGAGTGGCGTTGGCAATACTGAAAAGAAAGCCAAAGCGATTCAAGCGTTGGAACGTGTGGGCCTTGGCCCGCATATGAACAAGAAGCCCAATCAGTTATCTGGTGGGCAGATGCAACGGGTCGCCATTGCGCGAGCGATTGCAAATGATCCGGAAATTCTGTTATGTGATGAACCAACTGGGGCGCTAGATACGGAGACCAGTGTCCAAATCATGGATCTGATCAAGGAATTGTCTGCCGAACGATTAGTCATCATGGTGACGCATAACCCCGATTTAGCGAAAGAATATGCCAACCGTATCATTGAATTCGCGGATGGGAAGATTCAACACGACTCCAATCCATATGATGAAGAGGCTGCGGATGAAACGTTTGCCTTACAAAAGACTAAGATGACGTATTGGACTGCCTTGAAACTCTCCTTTACTAATATTAAAACGAAAAAAGGTCGGACTGCGTTAACGGCTTTCGCCTCCAGTATTGGGATTATCGGGATTGCCGTTGTCTTGTCGTTGTCGACTGGTTTTCAAAAACAAGTCAATAAAACCCAGACGAACACCTTGGCTCAAATGCCGATTACGATCTCACAAACGGCGCAACAACAGCAGACGCAATCGGACAAGATTAAGACGGCCAAAGATTCTGATCAGTCGGTGACCGCGAAAGTTAGTCAAGCGGATAAAGCAACGCACACGAACAATTTGACGAGTCAGTACCTCACGTACATCAAGAATATGTCGCCAAGCTTGAGTAAGAACGTGACTTATACTTACTCAACCGGGATGAACTTATTGCGGCAAGTCGATGGCAAAACAAAATCTGTTTCGTTTTCGAATCAAAACACTAAGAGTTCCACTGCGATGTCAATGTCAGCGGCGATGAGCAGCATGTCCGGCGTTGCAACGTCTGTTTACCCAACGAGTCAAAGCGGCGATGCCAGTTTCTTGAAAAAGCATTACAAAGTGGTTTCTGGGCAATATCCTACGAAGGCGAATGAAGTTGTTTTGATTGCAAACCGTGATAATACGGTGAATATCAATGCATTGAAGAACTTGGGATATTCAGCTAAAGCAGGCGAGAATTTCAAATTTAGCCAAATCGTGGGTACCACAATAAAAGTGGTCGCCAATAATGATTACTATCAGAAATTACCAACTGGCAATTATTTGCCGAATAAGATCACTAATGCGTTATACGACAAGGCCGACAATCAAACGATCAAGGTCGTCGGTGTGATGCGGGCCCGGACGAAAGACTCCGACAACGTGTTAGCTTCTGGGATTGCTTACAGTGATAAATTGACGCAAAATATTATTAAAACGAATCAGACTTCTAGTATCGTTAAGGCTCAAAAAACGAGCGATACTAATGTGATGACTGGAACGAAAGTCGATAGCGATGCACGCAAGACTTTGGTCAGCACACTTGGTGGTTCTACCACACCAGCTAGCATCTTGATTTACCCGAATAGTTTCAAGAACAAGGATAAAGTTTTGAGTTACTTGGACAAATATAATAAGGGTAAAGCTAAAGCGGATAAAGTGATTTATACGGACTTAGCCGGAACGGTTTCGAGTTTGACCGGTGGCTTGATGGATGCCATTACTTACGTCTTGATTGCCTTTGCGGGTATCTCGTTAGTGACAAGTATGATCATGATCGCGATTATTACCTACACGTCAGTCTTAGAACGAACCAAGGAAATTGGGATTTTGAAAGCGTTAGGGGCACGTAAAAAAGATATTACACGTGTCTTCGATGCTGAAACCACCATTCTTGGGGTAGCTTCTGGTGTCTTAGGGGTGGTTATTGCCTGGTTATTGACATTCCCAATCAATGCGGTCTTAAGCAACGTGACCGGCTTGAACAATGTTGCTCACTTGAATCCAATGCATGGTGTTATTTTGATCATTATTAGTACGGTATTAACGGTACTCGGTGGTCATATTCCAGCACGGATGGCGGCTAAGAAGGATGCGGCAACCGCGTTACGTTCGGAATAATCAATTGAATTTTTAACTGAAACGTGTCTGCAGAATCAGAAGTGATTCTACAGACACGTTTTTTGTGTTGGGTAGCATTGTAGCTATTACATTTCTAAGTATCTGCCTAGCTTGATACTGGAATGTGACACAGTAATAGTAAAGTAAGCGGTTGCTGATAGCTTAGCGTTAAACGAGAAAAGTTAAAAGCATGAGTCTCGTCCCTTTGTACTGTGTTAGGCCCTTGAAAAGCAGACAGTCTATTTGGTAAAGCCTTCCGTAATAACAATAGTTACATGAAGGCTTTCCAAATTCACATAATAAGAAACTGATAATTGTTGATTAACACGAAAGTTATTAGCTAATAGGGTTAAATAATCTGAAATATTTTGAATCATATTATTATTAAACTGATTTTTAATCCTATGACTCATTTTTACCTATAATAGTTAACCAGTCTTATTTTAGGGTGATTATTATTTTAGTTTCTATTGGTAACCATAACTTATATTCAAATTATGGCTTGTACCGATTTGATTTCTGATTGAATCAACAGCATGTTAATGATAATACATGACGAAAAATGATTAATTTGAGAAAACGACGCAATACTGACATGATAGCATTCAAAAGACTTACTCAGTCAGTTTAAACGACTTAATTGCCTCCTGCTCACACCAAATAATCCCCGAAATGGTCGGCTAAATTCTAAAGTAGACCAATTTGTGATTTATTTTTGAAATAAATTTGTCCGGCCAAATGGTTGACATGCTTGACTTTAGACAATATAGGCGATTTATAACGAACAAAAGGTATTGATATTAAGAGTTAAAGTGGTAAATTATAAATATGGTTAATACACAAAGGGGATGCACATTTATGAAAAAAGTTATTGGAAGTTTATTAATGTCCGGGGCGTTATTGGGAACAGTTGTTGCACCATTAGTTGCAAATGCGGATGATACAACCGCAGCTACTGAAAACCGCGCGGGCTCGACTGAAGTTACGACAACATTTACACCAAGTACAAAAACGGTGACACCTGTTGATCCTGATAATCCTAACAAGCCAATTGATCCTGGTGATAACAACGGGGCTCATGCTGGGGGCGGTTTATCTTTGATTTATGCGCCAACGTCATTTGATTTTGGGAGTCATGAAATTGATGTCTTAAACGACAAAACTTATAACTTGGATACAACTAGTGCCAATACGAAGTTATTGCAGAGCAATGCTGTTCTTGAAGTTTCTGATGTTCGTGGGACGAATGCCGGTTGGACTTTGACAGCAACAGCTGGAACTTTAACTAATGTGACGGATGGCACGACGACCCCTAAGACTTTAGGGACTGACACGATCAAAGGTGCTCAGATTTCTTTACCTGGTGGGAAGGTATCAAATAGTGGGGTCACTGGGACTTCAAATGGCGCCACACCAACAAACAGTATCACGACTTTGAATCTTGATTCAAAAGGTAGCACGCAACAACTATTAGGAGCCAAGAATGGTTCCGGTGCTGGGGTCACAGTGGATAAACTTGATCCAGCAAATATTACCTTAAGCATTCCTGCCAACACGGCCAAGGCTGAAACTTACAGCACTAACATTACTTGGGCTTTGAGTGATACGCCAGCTAGTTAATTCGTTAATTTAATTATTAAAGGTGGACATTGTGAGAACGGTGCACACCTTTTTCATACATATGTAGTTAGGTCATAAGGGGGAGTCATGAGATGCGAACAGTGAAACAATTATGGTATGGCTTAGGACTGGTAGTGGCACTATTGTTGAGTTTGCAATGGGGCCAAGTTGCTCAAGCAGCTACGAGTACTAATAAAAGCAACAATATTGGTTTTAGTGTTGCCGCCAAAATTCCTGATAATCAGTTAAATAAGAAAAATTCTTTTTTCGATTTGAAAATGACCAAGGGACAAAGCGAGACCTTGCAGACGACCGTTTACAATGTAACCAATCAAGATATCAAAGTACGTACGGCGATTCATACTGCTTATACAAATGAAAATGGTCTGATTGAATACGTGACACCGACGAAGACGTTTGACCAGTCATTAAATTATAAGATGAGTGATCTGACAACGATTCAAGGTGCCAAGACAATCACCATTCCGGCGAATAGTTCTAAGGTCGTTTCAGCTAAAGTCCAAATGCCTAACCGCAATTTCAATGGTGTGATTTTAGGCGGTTGGTATTTTAAGCGGGTCGACCAAAAAGTAACCAGTGACGTTAAAGGAACGATGAATGTCAAAAATCAGTATTCCTATGTCATTGGTCTGAAATATACCGTGGGTCAAGTCCCAACACCTAAGTTGAAATTGGCTAAAGTGACAGTCGGGATGAGTAACTATCATCGTGGTATTTTCCCTTACTTGCGGAATACTTCTGTGGTGATTGTGCCGAACTTGAAGATGGCGACCACGATTACGAGTAAGAACAGTGGCAAGGTGGTTAAGACCGCTAAAAAGTCTAACGTTCAACTAGCGCCAAATTCCGTTTATCGTTACCCCATGTTGACTGGGAAAACCAAGTTGCAGGCGGGCAAGTATCATTTGAAGATGGTCGTTAAAAATAGTGACCATAAGTGGGTCTTTGAAAAGGACTTTACGATTACGGCTCAAGCGGCTAAAAGGGTTAATGAAAAGTCTGTTGATAATTCTGGCATCAATGTGATTTGGTTTATTGTTTTCGGGGCCCTCGGCATGTTGATCTTGGTCTTATTAGGACTTTGGTTATTCTTCTTTATCAAAAAACGGCGTCAAAATAACTAAGTGACCGCTAATGGGGAGGCGTTCAAATTGAAAAAGATAATTTTAATCATCGGGTTAGGGTTAATCGGTATTTTTGGTTTAATGCGACCCGTTCAAGCGGCCGCAAACGGTCAAACGACCGGACAAGTGAGCTTTTATCAAGGGGCCACGACCCGGATCAATCGTCAAAGCTTAGTGATTGACAGACAGATTCCAAATGGTGAAACCGCGACCCCAGCAATGATTGCAACCACTCATTCTGAGGGGGCTGGAACTGAGCAGGTGGCTCGAATTCCAGGCTGGTTGAAGACCACTAATTCACAACTGCAGTTGCCACAGACTGATGAAGTCAAAACCACTTATTGGCTGATCTTGGGGATCATGCTCCTGCTAGTGGTTGGTTTAGTAAAATTGATTCAACAAACGCAACGTGGGGAGGCGGCTAGTCATGTGGGACGGTAAGAAATGGGGTAAGTTGTTAGGATTAACACTGTTTACACTGGTATTGTTGAGTCTGGTGATGCCAGTGAACAGTGATGCTGCTAGCACTATGACCGATGTAACCACTGGAACTGGCTCAACTTTCTCAAAAACTTCTGGGAATATTGTTTTCGGTAATTCCGGTTATGGACTTGGGTTATATCCAAACCTTACTGCCGTAACGGCGAATAATACTAAGAATAACCGTATTACAACAGCTACTACGCAAATAAAAATTACCTTTTCAGATACGATTACTGCAAAAAAAGGAAATATTAGTAAATTGTATTATGATGTGATGACGGCTGATGGCAGATCGGTGCAGCCCAAGACGCCAACTAGTTACGTTGTTAACGGAACTAATTCTAAGGATTTAGGTTCTTCAGGGACGTCTCAAACATTAACTGTAGATCTATCCAATTTAAGAAATGTTTTTCCATTATATGTTGGATTTCGATATATTTCGGCGGATGGCGAAGTTGCGTATAGGTTTGGGCAGTTTTATGGTGATAATGCCATAAGTGCTAGTCTGAAACCGACGATTACTGGTGATTTAAATGCGTCAGACACTGTTATTAAAGGGACTGGTACGAATGTTGGTGATATCATTTCTAGTGATGTTAATGGTGTGACGACAACTGTGAGTCAAGATGGAACCTACACCTTAGATCTTGGTCAAACCTTATCGGGGCTAAGCAATGTTAAGGTCACTGAAAGCAACGAATTTGGTGACAGTGGTAGTGTTGATGGTGCAGTATCCTCTAAATCTCTGACACTCACTAGCGCGGCCACTACCGCTGATACTTATCCGGATGATCTAGCTTCATTTAATAGCGATAGTGATGTGATTAGTTGGCTCGTAAAAAAGGCCGGTATTAAGGCCACATATTCTGATAATAGTTCTGCGGATGGGGTCACATTTACGTCAGATACAACTGATTTAGCTACTAAGCTAAAAGCTTTAGCGGACGGCAAGACGCTCGCAGTACCGGTTTATGCGAAAGACAGTGATGGCTTGAAATCTGAGCCAATCACGGTGACGGTGACGAATCATGTGGGCGTTTTACAGTTTGGAACTATTTCTGACAAGATTGGTTTTGGCAGCTTAGAAGTGCCAACTAGCGAAACGTTATTCCAACCAGCGACTGCTTGGGACGTCAATGTTAGTGATACCCGGGCTAGTGGCGCGACTTGGCAAGTGTACGCAACCGCTACGCCATTAACATCAGCAACTCGAACCATGGCGGGCAATCTTGTTTACAAGGATGGCAGCAACCAAACCGTTTTAACGGACAACTCAACTCTGATTGCATCTGGGAGTAAGGTTGCAGGGACGACTAATACTGCAATTACAGGTGACTGGTCGAGTACCAAAGGGATTATGCTGGATGCTCAACCTAGTGTTTACGCCGATACTTATGCGGGTAAAGTTAACTGGACTTTACAAGATACGCCAACACAATGAGAATCAAAAAGGACGAACTCTAATGATGAGCTCGTCCTTTTTGATTCTAGCTGGCTAACGGTGTGTCAGGATGCAACAACTGTTTTTGTGCCGCAGTCAGATGAATGGTTTTAGCAAAGTGGAAATCCTCTGACGCTTCGGTATCGTTGCTGGCAAGATAGACAGTGACGACATTGCGAACTAAATCAAGTTGGTAAACGTAGCGCTTTTGATCTAGCTCAACGCAGAGGCTGGTTGGACTGAAAATTTGCCAATGTAATGGTTGGCTTGGCAATAGCTTAAGCTTTTGCAAATCAGACAACATTTCATTTGGGGTCATTCAGACCACTCCTTCCACCTTCATTGTAGCTGAATTTTAAAGTGGCGTTAAATTTTTAAGGGCGTTTTTGTTAAAATCGTTCAGAAAAACCGCTATTATTATAAGTAAAGTGGCTTAATGCTGCTTATCTCTGATGAAAGCAGGCACTAGGAAATGACTAAAATAACGACTTTACTTGGGATCAAGTATCCCGTGATCCAGGGGGCCATGCAAACGGTCGCAACGGCCAACTTAGCTGCGGCTGTTTCAAATGGTGGCGGTCTCGGCGTTATCGCAGCCGGGGGCTTGAGTGCGTCCGAACTACGTGCCCAGATTCGTCAAGCTAAGCAATTGACGTCCCACCCGTTTGCAGTCAATTTGATGTTAATGGCAACTAATACTTCTGAATTAGTTCAAGTGATCATTGCGGAACAAGTGCCTGTCGTGACAACGGGTGCTGGGACGCCGAAAGCTTATTTACCCACTTTGAAAGCCGCTGGGATTAAAGTGATACCCGTCGTTCCAAACGTCACTATTGCGAAAAAGATGGCCGCGCTTGGGGTGGATGCAGTGATTGCAGAAGGTATGGAAGGTGGCGGCCATATCGGGGAGTTGACGTCACAGGTCTTGTGGCCACAAATTGCGGATGCAATTGATATTCCCTTGATTGCGGCCGGCGGTATCGCGGATGGCCGAGGTGTCGTGAGCGCCTTGGCCTTAGGTGCAGCCGGGGTCCAATGTGGGACGATCTTTTCGATTGCCCAAGAAAGTCCGGTGGGTGACCGCTGGCGGCAAGCGGTTATTAAGGCAACGGATACGGCGACCGTGGTCGTTGGCCGGTCAATTCGAGATGCTAGCCGGGCGTTGAAGAATCAGCAAACTGAACAACTGCAAGCCCTTGAAACGCAGACTACTGATCGGATTGTTTTTAATCAAGCACTGAATCAGGGGCTGAAGTTAGCAGTGACCACTGATGATGTGACGAACGGCGTCATATTTAGTGGTCAAGTTGCGGGGCTAATCAATGAAGCATTACCGGCCGCGACGATTGTTCAACGACTAATGGCCGACGCCCAAACGGTGTTACAACAGTTGCCAACGAGTTTAGAAGCGCTTTGAGCAGGTAAAGTGACGACTTATTGCGTATAATCGACCATAACTAGAAGAAATTGATGAGGTGGTCACATGCAAAAAACGCGAATTATGATCTATGTTGAAGATGTGGATCGAGTCGTGAAATTTTGGCAGGATTATTTTGAGGCCAGAATTGAAACGATTTCGAGTCTACCCGATAATTTTAAATCAATTGTGCTGACAATCTCGCCGACAGTGGAACTAGCTTTTTTTCCGAAGGCCTTCATAGCGAAGTATTCGCCTGAAGTCTTGGGAAATACTCCATCATTACTGTTTTTTAGTGAGCAGTTTAAAGCGCTACACGCTAAGTTGCCGACAGTTGGTGACATTGTTGATCATGATGGCATGTTAACTTTCAATTTTGCTGACCCAGAAGGAAACTATTTTGCAGTGGCACAAGCCAAATAATGCTGAATCAAGTCTGGGACAAAACCCCAGACTCATTTTAGTATTCCTAATATTTATAGCCGAAACGTGGAACAAAAGGCTTTGATGCAACCGAGCTACGAAAGTCAAACGATTGAAAATGCCAATTATTCGACTTTCTAGGCTATGCTCGGTAGCAAAACGCCTTTTGTCCCACTCTCTTTTTTGTGTAAGACTTAAATTTGTAATGTGAAATTGAACACAAAATCGAGTATACTAGATTCAAGTAAACGGTTTCAGAAAGGGAGAATTCACATGACTCAAACAACTTTAGCAAAAAAGATGGTCAATAATGATTTTACGGACGTGATGTTCAAACGTCAGTCTGTTCGTAAATTCGATCCAGAAGTTAAGATTTCGCACGAAGAATTACAAGCAATGATTGAAGAAGCAACTAGCGCACCTTCAGCATGTAATTTGCAATCTTGGCATTTTGTGGTTGCTGATAGTGATGAAGGCAAGGCCAAGGCTAAGTCAGTCATGATGCCATTCAATTATCCACAAACAGCATCGTGTTCGGCGATAATTTTTGTCTTAGGCGATACTAAGTCATACGAATCCTATCGGGATGTTTGGAATCAGGCTTGTGAAGATGGTCGCATTACGCCAGAAAAGCGGGATGAGATTTTTAAGACTTTCCTGCCATTATATGAAAGTGCTAGCCAAGAATTTTTGATCGGCGATGCGACGATTGACAGTAGTATGGCAGCGATGCAATTAATGTTGGTTGCTCGTGGTCACGGTTATGACACGAATCCCATTGCAGGTTATGCGGCAGACAAAGTTGCGACAACCTTTGGCTTAGATCCTAAGCGGTTTGTGCCGGTTGTGGCTATCGCGATTGGGAAATCCGCAGAAAAACCGATCGAATCCACACGTTATGCCGCTAAAACGTTGACTGATTTTATTTAAGGTCACATCTGGTCAGTTTGAATGAGCCAACAATGAAATACTAATGACTTTTTTGAAGCGCTAATTCCTGATATCACAGGGGTTAGTGCGTTTTTTGTCTATAAAGTTAGCAATTTAGTTAGTTTTTGTTGTATTAATCTAACTATGGTGCTAACATAATGACATTGAAAAATACGAGGAGGAAATTTTATGTCAGATCAAAGTCGAGAATTATTTAATAGTTTTGGTAAACTTATGCAAAATCGGGTCTTTTTGATGGCGGTGGCTCATCAGCACGATATGGCCGGAATGGGTGGTCATCATGGTACTGGTCGGGGTCAATTACGATTATTACAATTATTAGCAGAGTCGCCAGCAGGCTTAACGAATGCGGAAATTGCTGAGATTTTGGATATTCGGCCAAGTTCAGTTAGTGCCACGATTAATCGTTTGGAAGAAGTTGGTCTTGTTGAACGCGTGCCAAGCAAGACGGATAAGCGCGTAGTGATCGTTCGCCTGAGTGAAAAAGGCCAAAAAATGGCCGATCATCGGGACCAAGGTGTCGATGACTTGTCGGATCAGTTGTTTGGTTGTTTGTCTGCAGACGAACAAGTCATGTTACAAAAATTATTAGACAAGCTGGCTCAACATGCGCCGGAGCTTGATTTACACGATTTCATGACCAATCAGCGTGATCATGATTGGCCACAACGTCCAGGTTGGGGCCGGCGTTGGTTTTAACTTTAACAAAAAGAAGGCATTTGAGAAATGACAAGAAGAGTGGCAGCACCACAAGCGGGTCGTCAGACCGCAAGTAAATTTGATTTAAAAGGGTTTTTACAGTTAATTCGGCAAACCAAGCCGCGTTATTGGCAGTTATGGTTGGGTCTGTTTTTAGGCTTATTGGCCACCGGCGCGCAATTAATGGTGCCCAAGTTTGCCCAAACACTAATCAATGGATTTAGCCATGGCCTCAACCAAATGTTGTTGGGTGGCGTGATTGGGTTGTTCCTGCTTAGTGCGGTGATTAGTGCAATTTCAGGCACCCTATTAGGGGTATTTGGTGAGAACGTTGTCGCCAATTTACGGGCGACTTTGTGGCATAAGTTGGTCCGGTTACGGGTCGCTTATTTTGATGATGTGAAAACCGGTGAGATGACTTCTCGTTTGGTCAATGATTCGACTCAAGTGAAGGAACTATTGGCGAATTCATTCCCACAAATGGTCACTTCGTTGATGCAATTAATTGGCGCGTTGGTCATTATGGCGTTGATGGATTGGAAAATGACGCTGGTCATGATCGTGGCGATTCCAATTGTGCTACTGGTCATGTTCCCAATTATGAAAGCGACCGGAAAAATTGGGCGTCAACGTCAAGATGCTCTTGCTGATTTTAATGGCACGGCGGATGAAACGTTGAGTGAAGTTCGCTTGGTGAAGTCATCTAACGCCGAAGATTTTGAAACGACTGCTGGTGGTGATAAGATCCAAAAGCTTTATCGGATTGGATTGAAGGAAGCCATCTATGATTCAGTTGCGGGACCAGTGATGACGGCGAGCATGATGGCCTTGTTTGTTGGGGTGTTGGTGTATGCCGCTGCACGAGTTGCGAGTGGCACGATGACGATGGGGACTTTGGTCTCATTTCTGATGTATCTGTTCCAGATCATCGGACCTGCCGGGACTTTAGGGCAATTCTTCACAACGTTATCCAAGGCTAATGGCTCGACAGAACGGATTCGAGACTTATTAAATGAACCCGAAGAAGTGTTAACTGAAGGAGAAGTTCAATCGGTCGCTGATCAAACGTTGGCGATGAAAAAAGTTGATTTTGCTTATGCGGATGACGATCAACCAGTTTTACGTGATGTGAACTTCGAAGCTAAACCCAATACTGTTGTTGCTTTTGCGGGGCCATCCGGTGGTGGTAAGTCAACGATTTTTAGTTTGTTGGAACGTTATTATCAACCCACCAGTGGGCAGGTCACGATTGGTGGTCAAAATGTGGCTGAGTTGAACTTAACGGATTGGCGGTCACAAATTGGTTACGTGAGCCAAGACTCAGCCATCATGGCCGGGACGATTCGCGACAACTTAACGTATGGTTTGAAGAAAAAGTTCAGTGATACTGAATTGTGGCACGTTTTGAAATTAGCTTCGGCTGATCGGTTCGTGAGCGCAATGGCAGACGGCCTAGAGACTCAAGTTGGCGAGCGTGGCGTGAAAGTCAGCGGTGGTCAGCGCCAACGCTTGGCGATTGCGCGAGCATTCTTGCGTGATCCTAAGATTCTGATGTTAGATGAAGCCACGTCTAGTTTGGACTCAGAGTCTGAAGCGATGGTGCAACAAGCTTTAGGTGAACTGATGAAAGGCCGCACGACGCTGGTTATTGCGCATCGTTTGAGCACAATCGTAGACGCAGACAACATTTACTTCATTGAAAATGGGCATGTCAGCGGGCACGGCACCCATGAAGAATTAATGGCAAATACGCCATTATATCGGGATTATGTTAAGATTCAATTCAAAGAATAAGACAAACCTGTCAATTTATTTCAGAGTCTGGCGAAAATGCCAGGCTCTTTTTGTGTTTTCTAACTGGCATCACTGACTTTCTCCACACTTTTTTTGAAGGTGAAAAAAAGTGGCAAAGAGCGTACCTATTTTCAAAAGTTAATGCTATTATAGATGTAAGCAATGATTGAGGGACGTAATTAATTCGTTGGACATCAATTGCCCCCTTATAGTCAAATAAAACAGAAGGCGGCTACGATTGTGAATGGTTTACGGAAACAGCATTTAAATGTTGACACAAAGTTACATTATAAGATGTTTAAAGCTGGCAAAAAATGGGTTTTCGCAATAATGACGATGCTTGGGTTAATCGGCGGGATGACAGTGACAGCACGGGCGGACCAACATTCAGCGCCAGTTTCGACAATTGCGACACCGACAAGGCAACCGTTCTTGCCTAAAGTGGCGTCACAAGCGGCTCCAGTGGTGACTAGAAAGGTTGCGATATCTCAACCAAAACAAACTGCCACTCGCGCTGAAAGTATAAAGCCGGAAACAAGTGATATTCAGTCACGAGCAGTTAAACCTGAAGTTAAGGTCACTAAGGTTCCCCCCGTGACCAAGCAACAAAGTCAATCACAACCTAGCCAACAACCAGTGAGATCTCAAACGGTATCAGTTGCTAGTAAGACTCAAAATAGCGTGATGATTGCTAAACAAGCACAGGCCGCCGCCGCTAGTTATGCGGCAGTGGCTAGTGGTTGTGCCCAAGTGGTTTCGGATTCGTCGGTCGTTCAAAGTGCGGCAATGGTCGCCAGCAACGCTGCCCAACAAGCAATGGTGAACACTGATTTGGCTAGTCATTATGCTTATTTAGCGAACTTATATGGTGCCAATCCCGATAGTCAAGTCCAGTGTCAGCAAGCGCTTGCTAACGATGCAGCGATAGTCACGGCGGCTACTGGAAATTTAAAAACCGCTAGTAGTGCTGCCCTAGTTGCCCAACAAGTTGCTGCGGTGAGCTTAGCACAATTAGCAAATCAGATTGCAGCCCAAGTTAATCAGGTGGCATCAACTATTACGGCCACAGCAACGGTTATTAAGAAAGCTAGCAACACCGCTTATTTGGATTATCAATATGATTTAACCAATTCAGATGCCAAACAAAAGTTTCAAACGATTGATCAACTTAATCGGCAAACTGACTGCTTATCGCGGGATACAACTGAGCAAGTTGCAGCAGTGATGGTTCAGGTTAAAGTAATCAATGAGGCGGGCAAGACTAAGGATTATGTGACCGGTAAAGCGGCCTATGAGTTGTTGTTAGGAGATGCTAAAAGTATTGCGGAAAAAGCCCAAACGATTCAAAGGACTAATGAACAAGTTAAAACTGATGAGTTAGCGATTAAACAGTTGGCCAAAACGGATTTTATCAATACAGCCCAAGCGGCGGTCATTGCTGCAAAAACGGCAACTAGTAGTGCTAGTTTATCGGCAAGTCAAGCGGCCCAATATCATGGTGAACAAGCAGGCGTTTATGCGGACTTGGCTACTAAGCAGTCAGATGAGACACAAACGATGTTAGAAACAGTCCAAAAGATGTTCACAACGCTGCCTTCGGATCAATCCCTAGGACACTTGGCAACCGATACCCAAGCGATTAAGGCTAAAGTCGCTCAAATGCAACAGTTACAGCGCGATGCGACACAATCATGTAATTTAGCAAAGCAATTTTCAACTAATTATACGAACATTCAAACTGATCTTAAAGGCGCGAACATACAGCTTAATGTCGCACAGGCTGAAATTGCGGTCGGTAGTCAGGCAAAATTAACGACCATGATTAGTCATTTAGGGAGTAGCGGCGGTGCAAAATATAATATCAATGGTGTCTGGCACGTGTTTAAACCGGCAACTTATGATTGGTATTTTTCGATGGATGGCAACCATTGGCAACAACTAACCTCCGAAGCAACTGGTACTTTAAACTATGGTCTAGAAGCAGCCGGCAATTATTATTTTCAAGTCGTATTGCATGCCACAAAACATAATTATCTTGATAATCACGCGGTAGTGACTGCGTCAAATGTCATGATGGTCAAAGCAACCGAAGCTGGCGGTAGTTATTTAACGCAGGCTGAACGTGAATTTAAGAAAATTCAAGCTATAAAAAAGATTATTGATGACAATAAAAAAATCGCTAAGACGCTTAATTCGCAAACTGATGAGTGGCTTGATGTGACGACCAACTCCGATCAGACTTATCAGCTTAATCTTGAAAAGTTAAAGGCTACTCAACAGGCCTTTAACACCGAAGCACAGGCGGCTTCTCAAGCACTTGACGATGCTGGAAAAGCCTTCACGACTGTAACATCTTGTGAGGCTAGCAATGATTATCAAGGAGCCAAGCAAGCCCTTGCGACGTTGATAATCAAAACTAAAGCGGCGCAGACGGCCGTAGCACAGTCGTCTAAGAGTATTACGACGGCCAATCAAATGATGCAACAACTTTTGACAGTGGCACTCCAGTCGAAACCCAATGTTGCGGTTGCCCAACATTTAGCGACTAGTGCTGCTGCAGCAGCCAATCAACAAGCCAGTTTAGCTGTTGAACAGGCCGAAAAAGCTAATGAAGCTGCTACAAAAGCGAGACAAGTCTATGAATCCGCGCCTAACGTCAATGAAGCTGCCCGTAGCGATTATGCGGTAGTGTTGCAGGCAGCAAGTCAGGCTGAATCAGCAGCTAATTTAGCACAATCCGCTGCCAGTACGGCAACTCAAGCCGCTCAAACTGCAGATTATGAAACAGCTGCAACCGCTGCTGAGATTGTTGCTGGAGCTAACCATCAAGTTGATCAGGCCAATACTATGGCAATTGAAAAAACACGAATGGTACTTAGCACGATAGCACAAGCACAGTCTGATTATTATGCTAATTTAGTTAACGCTATTCGAGAGAAAAATCTAAGCGCGGAAGACACGATAAATGCTGCGTTGAAGGCTGTCTGGACATCGGATAGTCAAGTCAAACAAAATACTACGTTGGGAACGTCATGGATTGATCAAACTGAAAACAATGCTAATAATACTGAACAGCTCATTCAGGCTACGGATCAGTTAACTAGAAGCATCGTTGAAAAAACAGCTACGGCCGAAAAAGCCATGAATACGGATCAGCTTACTTTGGCTGTTGACAGCCTCAAAGAAGTTGCTAAGTTAGTTCTTCAAGCACAAGAAACGTTGGCTGAAGCCAGTCAGTCGGCAGAAACGACTCAAATGACGGCCCAAAATGCGGTGAAATATACCAATGATGTGTTGGATTTTCCAGTTAAGCCGTCAGGAGATACTCATGCCATATTTGGGGTTGTGATCAATAGTGGTATGACGGCTCAGCCAGCTCCGATGACTGCCGTGGTAGCGGGTGGTGAGGTTGATTTGGCCGCAGCGTCTCAAATTGGTTTTGGTACTCCTAATCTTAGTACTAGTAGTTTTTGGCGAGTACGTGTGAACGGTAAATGGCAAGATGTGACTAAGTGTCCGGAAATTCTCACCTCAGTGCAGACCCAGAATAATGATGGCAAACATAAGTTTACTGGCTCCGACTTTGGACTGATACATTTTAAAGTGAATCAGAATTTTGTTGGATCACTACTATTTCAATGGATTTCAAAATACACTATGGTAAAGATTGCCAGTAATATTGCTGAGGTGGATGTTTACGCTAGCAACATTTCTGCGACTGAGATTGAGATTCAAGGTGTTGATTACATTACGCTGTCTAAAGTTAAAAACGGTGATAGTCAGGCGATTAATGCGATTACGGCACAATATACGGCTGTGACAAATCCCGGCAATGCGACTGGGCGAATCAGCTGGCAGAGCGATAATCCTGATATTGCGACAATTAATGAAGCTGGGCTGTTGGTTGTTAAGCGAGTTGGGGAAGTTAAATTAACTGCTCGAATTCAAAATGCTGATGGCCAATTTATTGAAGCCACTAAAACTATTACGATTGGCAATGGTTTGGAAAATCAAACAGTCATGAGTGGCAGTGAGCTAAATTGGCTGCCGGACAATGGTGATAAAGTTCATGACAAGGAGCTTCCTACTTATCAATGGTACTATTCGCCAACTCGTGGTGGTAAATATGTCGCGCTGACTGGTGAGACTGAGGCAACACTTCACAAGACGGATGTTGATTTGAATGACAGTGGTTATTACTATTTAATGGTAACTAGTGGTAGTAGTAATGTGGATCGACAACAGATCAAGTTAGGGCAAGCCCAGCTGATTGTGGTTGCGACTGCAACGCAAAAAGCAGCTGAAGCCGCTAAAAAAGCATTGGTTGCCTTCAATAATACAACTAATTATGGGAAAATCACCACGGTATACGTCGATCTTGCCCAGCAAAATCAATCACAGGCCGCAAGTGCTAGTCAAAAAGCGATGGCTGCGAGTTTAGCGACTAGTCAGGCTCAAGTAGCGCAAAGCGCAGCGGCAGATTACGCTGAATCCGCGACCTCGGCCGAAGCACAAGGCGATAATGCTTTGGCTAATCGCTTCGCGAAAGCCGCAACTTCGGCAGCAGCTGAGGCATTACATGAACAGAAAACGGCAGCGGCTATTGCTCGTGATGCCCAAAATAGTGCAACTTTAGCGATTGATGTGAGTCATCAACCTGACAATGCCAATAATGGTTCAGGAACAGACCAGACTGGATCTACCAATGAAAATGGGATCGGTAATTCAGATTCTGGACAGTCAACAGATCATCAAACGGATACCAATCATTCTAATAGTAATAATGAGGAAAATTCGGATGGACAAGGGGGACAGCCGGCTCCAGTACCGAGTCCGGAACCGGAACCGAATCCAATACCAGCACCAAAACCGAATCCAGTAGTACCAGAACCAGAGCCGAGTCCAGTACCGGCCCCTAAACCTGATCCAGAACCAGCGCCTGATCCAGAACCAGCGCCTGATCCAGAACCAGCGCCTGATCCAAAACCAGCGCCTGATCCAAAACCGGCGCCTGATCCAGAACCAGCGCCTGATCCAGAACCAGCGCCTGATCCAGAGCCAGTGCCAAATCCAGCACCCAAGCCGGATCCAGTAGTACCAGCACCAAGTCCAGTACCGGTCCCTAAACCGGCACCAGAACCAGTGCCAAAACCGAGTCCAGAACCTAATCCGGTACCAGCACCAGTGCCAAATCCAGCACCGGAACCAGCACCGAGTCCTGCACCAGTGCCAAATCCAGTACCGACACCAGAACCGGATCCAGCACCAGCACCGGAACCAGAACCAGAACCAGCACCGGAACCAGCACCGGAACCAGCGCCAAGTCCAAGCCCTGCACCTAAACCGGATCCAGCACCAGTACCGAGTCCAGTTCCGGAACCAAAACCAAGTCCAGAACCAAGTCCAGAACCAAGTCCAGAACCAAGTCCAGAACCAAGTCCAGAACCAAGTCCAGAACCAAGTCCAGAACCAAGTCCAGTCCCGGTACCGCAACCGGCACCAGAACCGAATCCAGTACCGACACCAACTCCAATAGTGCCAGTCCCGGAACCGACACCAGAACCAGAACCAGAACCAGAACCAGAACCAGAACCAGAACCGAATCCAATACCAGTGCCAAAACCGGATCCAGCACCGAGTCCGACGCCAGAACCAACTCCAGTGCCAGTACCAAAACCGAATCCAGCACCGAGTCCGATGCCAGAGCCGAGTCCAGCACCGAGTCCGATGCCAGAGCCGAGTCCAGTACCGGCACCGCAACCGGCACCAGAACCGAGTCCAGTCCCAGCTCCTAAGCCGGATCCAGAACCAGTACCGAATCCAGCACCCAAGCCGAATCCAATAATACCGGCACCAGAACCAAACCCAGTAGTACCAGCACCGAATCCGATACCAGAGCCAGTACCAGAGCCAGTACCAGTACCTAAACCGAATCCGGCACCAATACCAGCGCCAAAACCTAATCCAGTAGTAACGGCACCTAAGCCGGAACCGACACCAGAACCAAATCCAGTACCGGTTCCTAAACCGAATCCGATACCAGAACCAGAACCAAATCCAGTACCGGTTCCTAAACCGAATCCGATACCAGAGCCAGTGCCAAATCCAGCACCCAAGCCGGATCCGGTAGCACCAGAACCAGAACCGAATCCAGTAGAACCAGCACCAAGCCCAGTACCGGCACCACAACCGAGTCCAGAACCAGAACCGAATCCAATACCAGCGCCAAAACCGGATCCAGTAGTGCCGGTACCAGATCCAGCACCGAGTCCGGAACCGGTACCGCAACCGGATCCAACACCAGTACCAAATCCAGTACCGGCACCGCAACCGAATCTGACACCAGAACCGGATCCAGTACCAGCTCCTAAGCCGGATCCAGAACCAGAACCAGAACCAGAACCAGAACCAGAACCAGAACCAGAACCAGAACCAGAACCAGAACCGAATCCAGCACCCAAGCCGGATCCAATAGTACCAGCACCAGAACCAGCACCAGAACCGGCACCGCAACCGGATCCGACACCGGAACCGAGTCCAGTACCAGCTCCTAAGCCGGATCCAGAACCAGAACCGAATCCAGCACCCAAGCCGGATCCAATAGTACCGGCACCGCAACCGGATCCGACACCAGAACCAAATCCAGCACCCAAGCCGGATCCGGTAGCACCAGAACCGAATCCAATGCCAGCACCAAAACCGAATCCAGCACCAAGTCCAGTCCCGGCACCAAAACCTGATCCAGCACCGCAACCGAGTCCAGAACCAGAACCGAATCCAATACCAGCGCCAAAACCTGATCCAGTAGTGCCGACACCGGATCCGACACCAGCACCAAATCCAGTAGTACCAGAACCAGAACCAGAACCAGAACCAGAACCAGAACCAGAACCAGAACCAGAACCAGAACCGAATCCGATACCAGAGCCAGCACCGAGTCCAGTCCCAGTTCCAAAACCGGATCCAGAGCCAGTACCAGCACCGAGTCCGATGCCAGAGCCGAGTCCAGTACCGGCACCAGAACCGAGTCCAGTCCCAGTTCCAAAACCGGATCCAGTACCAAGTCCAGTCCCGGTACCAAAACCGGATCCAGCACCAATGCCGGAACCAGCGCCGAGTCCGATGCCAGAACCAAGTCCAGTGCCGGAACCAGCACCAAGTCCAGTCCCGGCACCAAAACCGGAACCGACACCAGTGCCAGAACCAGCACCAAATCCAGTAGTACCAGCACCAGAACCGAATCCGATACCAGCGCCAAAACCGGATCCAGCACCAGCACCAAGTCCAGAACCGGTACCAGCACCAACTCCAGTGCCGGTGCCAAATCCAGTAGTCCCGGCACCTAAACCGAATCCGGTACCAGAACCAGAACCAGAACCAGGACCAAAACCAGAACCGGCACCAAAACCAGAACCGGCACCAAAACCAGAACCGGCACCAAAACCAGAACCGGCACCAAAACCAGAACCGGCACCAAAACCAGAACCGGCACCAAAACCAGAACCGGCACCAAAACCAGAACCGGCACCAAAACCAGAACCGGCACCGAGTCCAGTCCCGACTCCTAAGCCGAGTCCGATGCCAGATCCAGCACCAGTACCGAAACCTGATGATAGTCATGATCAAAACGGTTCGGCTGCTGGTACCGAGCAGTCAATAGGAACTAAGCCTACTTACAACCATTCGGAAAATAGTGTTGCACCAGGACATCCTGATTTTAATGTGAACGGTAGTCATGATGGTCTGCCGATAACGTTGAATCCCGATATCGGCGTTAATGGGGATCAACAACTGACTGTAACAACCGAAGTGGCTAATGAGCCTAAAAATTTGGCAACCGTCAAACCTGAAACAAAGGATACTAATAGTCAAAAGAATCAGGCTTTAAAGGGTGTTCAACTAGATGAACATGATCGGCCAATGTCAGCTAAGATACAAGTGGTTAAGCCGTTTACGATAGTCAATTTTAAAAATGGCGGTCAGAAAAGTGAAAGCCAATCGCGACAGTACAACTTTTCGTTAAGGCCTAAACAGCGGGTAGAGATGATGAAGTTGTCAGGAGGAAATCGGTTAGTTGTTGAGCCAGTCGTTAAGACAGTCATGACTAAACAGAAGGCCAGTCAAATCAGATCAACGAAGAAAGTTGCGAATACTGCTAGTCCTAAGTACAAACAAACCGCACCTGTCGTGACATCCGCACATCGGCAATCGTCTAATATGATCTGGTTGATTCTAGCAGTGATGGTTATTGGTGGTGGGACTTGGTTTACTTTCCGACGACGTCAGCAGGAAACGAAGGAAGACTGATTCTGACTAAAAAGACTGAATTGAGTATTTAGCGAGCAGACTTATCAGTCGCATTTTCCGTGAAACAATTATAAAATTGTAACAACAATTAATTGTGAGGCGGCAAGATGATGGTGATGCGAGATTTAAATATTGGGACCAAAGTTGGTCTGGAATTACTGACCAACAAATGGAATGCGTTAACGTTGAGTAATTTGACTGCAGTACCAGTGGATTTCATGGTGTTACGCAACCGAGTTCGTGGTATTTCAACCCTAAAGTTATTGACGGTGTTGGCTAAATTAGAACAACTGGATCTAGTCATCTCCACGTCAAATTATACCTATGGGTTAACTGACGAAGGCATGACGTTGCAACATGATTTAGCACATCTTGAATCTTGGGGGAACCGAGTGATTACTGAAATGGGTTAATAAATTAAAAGCACGACTTGATTTAGGGCGTTTGCCTGAAATCAAGTCGTGCTTTTAGATTTATTTGCCATACTTAGCAAGTACTGGTCCCACGGTAGCGACATATTCGCGGTCGCCTAAGGTATTCGGATGCAAATTATCATCCGCAAACCAGTTGTCATTGTCTTGACTGACATATAGCCAGTCAACAAGATGGACATTGGTGTATTTCTTAGCGGCCGCAGCAATCAGCTGGTTATTCGAATCTTGCCATTTTTTGTTTGGCACACGAGTATTGACCCAGAAGATTTCATGATCGGTGCCAATTTGATTGATAATACCATCAATAGCACTCGCACTCGTTGGACCGTTTGTCCCAAGATTGACCAAGACATTTTTGGCAATCTCATGGTTCGCCTGTAGTTGCGTAATAATTGCTGGTGCGGCAGCGACTTGGCGGCCAATTTTAGCGTTAACATTGAATGTCCCGATGACTTGTTTCAAATCATCAGTGGTTCGAACCATAATGGAGTCCCCGATACCGGTAACTTTTAGTTGTTTAAGCTGGGTTAATTCGGCTGTTGAAAGTTGGTATTTTTGTCCGAGCTTAGAATTGGCAACTTCCCGGGTAGCCCCTTTGGTTTGTTGATGGCCCGTAATAAAATGACTGATCGTCACTACACGCTGTTTGACTGCGGGAGTTGGAATAATCAGGGCGCCGCCGATAAAAATGACTGCAAAAATGGCAATCAACCAATAAATTAATTTTTGATGCTTCATAAATTTCCTCCTGTGGACGTTCTTAGATTAGCTTAGTGGCCGTAACCTGTCAATTGCCAGTTGTAAACTTGGTTAACCAGTTAGTGAAGAATATCGGTTGAGTACTAAGATTATGTGGGACTAACTATTTTGACGACTCACCCTTGGAAAGCGATGAAAGTCTTGTTAGACTGGATTGAAAGGTCGTTAGAGGGGCGTGATTGTGTGCAAAAGAAAACAGTCGGATTAATTTTGGCAAGTGTCGGACCATTTTTGTGGGGAAGTTCGGGAACGGTGGCCCAACACTTATTTAATACCACCGCAATTTCACCGTTGTGGTTAGTTTCAATTCGAATGCTAATTTCGGGATTATTATTAATTTTATATGGTTTGAGTCGACGGGCGCCAGTATTCGACGTGTTCCACCAACCAAGAGCAGCAGTCAAATTAGTGGCGTTTAGTCTGTTAGGCATGGCGTCCGTGCAGTTGACGTATTTCATGGCGATTAGTACTGGAAATGCAGCGACCGCAGCAATTCTGCAATTTTTATCACCAGTTATTATCATTATTTTCTTAGCTTTTGTGAATTGGTCTTGGCCGAGTAAAATCGATGTTATTTCAGTCGTCTCGGCGATTTTAGGAACAATCCTGATTGTAACAGAAGGCCAGTTGAATTCACTAGCGTTACCAGTGGCTGCCCTTATCTGGGGATTGTTAGCGGCGGTTGGTGCCGCTGTATACACGTTAATGCCGCAATCATTGTTGAAAACGTATGGGTCCATCGCGATTGTTGGCTGGTCGATGTTGATCGGTGGGTTGATTGTTGCGATTGCGACGCAAGCCTGGCGTCATTTTCCAACGTTATCACCGGTCGCCTGGCTAGAAGTCGGGTTTGTCGTCATTTTTGGGACGATGCTAGCCTACTTGTTTTTCTTACAAAGTTTGGAAGCCATTATGCCAACAACTGCCAGTGTGCTTGGTGCCATTGAGCCTTTAGCCGCTACGATTTTGAGTGTGTTATTTTTAGGAGTAACATTCAATTTTTATGGTATTTTAGGCGCCATCATGATTGTTGGCGTTACTGTCTTACAATTTATCGCTGCCAAAGAGGCCGGCTTTAGTGATTAAAACAGGCCGATAGCGAAACAAGTAATCTGTTACAATAGTTTTAATAAAAAATAGAGGTGATACAGATGCCAAAACAATTATATTTCTTATGTACAGGAAATGCTTGTCGGAGTCAGATGGCAGAAGGCTTCGCTAAAAAATTGTTACCAGCGGATTGGACTATCCAGTCAGCAGGGGTGGAAGTCCATGGGCTAGATCCACGGGCGGTACAAGTGATGGCAGAGCTTGGGATTGATATTGCCAGTCAACAGTCTAAAAAAATCGATCCAGTTTATTTACGGGAATCTGATTTAGTGATCACGCTTTGTGGTGATGCCCGTGACCGTTGTCCAGTGACACCACCATCTGTTCAAAAATTGCACTGGCCATTACCAGATCCTGCCCAAGCACCTGGTACACCAGCCGAGCAATTAGTCGTCTTTCGACAGGTTCGTGATGAAATCAAAACTCGGATTCAAAGCTTAAATGATTACTAGTCAACAACCATGGACGATATTGGTTTAAACAAAGTGAGGGTTAAAAGATAAATTCTGGAAAAAGAATTTATCTTTTTTTTGGTCAAAAGTCGACTGAAACAGGCATTTTAAGTGAGTACAGACTCACTTACTTTGAGAGAATGAGTGAAATGTGATTGACAGCAATTGAAAGTGAGCGTATACTCACTTTTGTAAGCTAAGTGAGTAACTACTTACTCACTGGCAGGCTTAAAAATGATATGAATTTATTAGGAGGCAACATTATGGGTCAAGCCATTATTGATTTGCAACATCTAGCCAAAAGATTTGGTAATCAGACCGTTTTAAAAGATATTAATTTAACGGTTAATCCGGGTGAAATTGTCGGACTGATCGGACCATCTGGGGCTGGTAAGTCGACAGTCATCAAGGTGACACTCGGCATGGAAGTAACCAGTGGCGGGTCGGCAAAAGTCTTCGGGACGACGATGCCAAATCGTGAATTGCTTGGACGTATTGGTTACATGGCGCAAACGGATGCTTTATATGATGCTTTGTCTGGCCGAGAAAATTTGAAATTTTACGGCTTGATGAAAGGTATTGCTAAGGCGGCGCTCAATGAACAAGTTAACTATGTGGCCAAGGTCGTTGATTTAACCGCGGATTTGGACAAGCGGGTTTCAGGCTATTCAGGTGGGATGATGCGGCGGTTGTCACTGGCGATTGCATTGTTAGGTAAACCCGACCTATTGATCTTAGATGAACCTACCGTTGGGATTGATCCCGCATTACGGCGGCAAATCTGGGCTGAACTTGGTCGGATTCGTGATGAAGGTCGTAGCATTTTGATCACGACCCACGTGATGGACTAAGCGGAATTGTGTGGCCGGGTCGCCCTACTACTAGATGGTAAAGTCATGGCGTTTGATACGCCAGTTGCTTTGAAGCAAGCGTACCAAGTTAAGACGATTGAAGAGGTCTTTTTGAAGGCGGAGGGTGTTGAATAATGCGAACAATTGGAATTATGAACCGGGTACTCAAGGAACTTTTCCGGGATAAACGGACGCTAGCCTTGATGTTTATTGCCCCAATTTTAATCATGCTACTGATGAGTGTTATTTTCAACACGAATTCCTCAACGGATGTCAGCATTGGGACGGTTTCTGTCAGTCACAAATTGAATAAGCAAATGGCAGATATTAAGCACGTTTCTGTCAAAACGTACGGGACTAAGCAGGCCGCAAAAAAGGCGTTAAAGAATGAAAAAATTGATGCTATCGTTAAGAAAAATGGCAACAACTATAGCTTAACGTACGCCAACACGGATTCAACTAAAACGGCGACCGTAAAAATGGCCTTTAAGAATGCTTTGACGACTACCAGCGTGAATCAGTTGAAGTCAGCATTGACCAAGAGTACCAAAGCCACTATGAAGTTAAAAGCACAACTACAAGCAATCCAAACACAACAAGCTGCTGCAACCGCCGCTGCTAAATCTAATAGTAGCGCAACCACGGCGCAACAGGCTGCTTCAACTAAGGCAACTTCGACGACGACTGCTACTAAGAGCACTAGTCAAAAGAACCCTAAGATTACGAACCATTATGTTTACGGCGACAAAGATACTGGCTACTTTGCTAAAATGTTACCAATCTTAATGGGTTTCTTCGTCTTCTTCTTCGTCTTCCTGATCTCTGGGATGGCCTTGTTAAAAGAACGAACCAGTGGGACTTTGGATCGTTTATTAGCGACGCCAGTTAGACGCTCATCAATCGTTTTTGGCTATATGCTAAGCTACGGTGTCTTGGCTATCATTCAAACGATTTTAATCGTGTTAGCCACAGTTTGGATGCTCGGAATTGAGGTCGTCGGCAATATGGCGAGTGTCATCGTCATTAACTTGATTTTGGCATTAGTTGCGTTAGCTTTCGGGATTCTCTTGTCCACGTTTGCGAACTCTGAATTCCAAATGATGCAATTCATTCCTATTGTCATCGTGCCACAGGTCTTCTTCTCAGGAATTATTCCATTGGATTCCATGGCTGCTTGGGTCAAAGATATTTCGTACATTATTCCGATTAAGTATGCTGGGGACGCGGTCACCGATATTATCATGCGCGGGACTTCCATTTGGCACTTAGGTTTTGATATCGGTATTTTGCTTATTTTCTTAGTTGTTTTAACCTTCCTTAACATTGTTGGGTTGAAGCGTTATCGAAAAGTTTAATTGGCTAGCAATGGTGCGGGAGGTGTGATTGGTGGCAGCTGACATCTTTGTAAATTATCATGATTGGCTGGATCGTCAAGTGATGCCAAAAGGTCAAAAAGCAACTTTGATTGCGGCCATGACATCGTTTTCCGAACAAGGTTTTGATGGTACAACGACTAATGATATCGCCAAACATGCCCAAATCAGCCAAGCAACGATTTTTAAGTATTATCATACTAAACAAGACTTGTTAGTGGCGGTCGTCAAACCTGTTATGGCGAACCTTTTTCCAGAGTATCGTGATCAATTTTTTGCCGGCTTGGCACAGTATACGACTTTAGAGACGATGATTCGATACATCGTCACTGATCGGTATCACTTTATTATGGCTAATGCCGAAGCGGTCAAAATTATTGCGGTTGAGATGATGATTAGTCCTGAAATGCGGCAATTGTTAAAGCAACTATTCTTGACTAGCGATAATAACTTTTTAGGACAACTTGTCTTATTGTTCCGCCGAACCAATGAAGTGCGGTCAGATATTGACGCCGCGGACATTTTACGACTCCTAGCGGGACAACTTGTTGGTTATATTATTCAAATGAAGTATGCGCCTGGGCTCGTGTTAGCAGAAACACAAGCGCTACCTAAAATAATTGATCAGATTGTTCGAGCCATTCGGAAGTAAGTTTCACTGAAAAAGTTGATTAATAATGTCGCGCGTTCAGATCTATTAAAATAGGTCGTTAATTAAAGTGGCTTGTCTAGCATAACCAAGCCGTGCCATGCGACATGATTGTGTCGCGTGGGCGAGTTTTACAAAGTAAACCAATTTTTAAAATGAGCACTGATGCCCAAAATTAACTTGATTAGAGGGTAATATCATGACAGTTCCAGTAATCTTTTCCGTTAATGATCAGTATGTTGCACCGTTGACGGTCGCAATGACATCGTTAGTTCATCATGTGGCGAATGATCAGCAATATCACCTGATTGTGTTAAATGACGGGTTGACTGCCGAACATCAACACAGTCTGAAACAACTTGCACGCAAGAATGTTTCGGTTGATTTAGTTTCAATGGGGAATCAGTTCAAGCAAGTATTAGCTGGTGAAACTGGTAAATTGCGTGGGGACACCATGACGCTAACCATTTTCTTCCGACTATTCATCGCTGAACTTTTTCCAGAGTATGATCAGGCCGTCTATCTGGATGCTGACACCATTATTGAATGTGATATTGCAGAGTTGGCACGGATTAATCTCGGTCATAAGCTGATTGCCGCTGCCCCAGATGTTTTTGCAGGAAATAATCCTGAAGCAGCGGGTTATGCGGAAAAGGTACTGGGTTTGCCAATCAATCAGTATATTAATTCTGGCGTGTTGGTCATGAATCTTGCTCAAATGCGAGCGGATCATTTCAGTGAACGCTTTGCAGCGCTACATGCCGCAACGGCAGTTGAAACGATTGCACCAGATCAAGACTACTTGAATGCAATGTGTGCGGGACAGGTCGTCTTTTTACCACAAATTTGGAATGCAAACTCAATGGCCACGCCTAAAGTGGACAACCCCAAGATTATCCATTTTTGTTTATTTGAAAAGCCTTGGCATTATCTGAATGTGACCTATGCCGAGCGTTTCTGGCATTTTGCACATTTAACGCCTTACGAATCGGAATTGTTAGCGCAACGCAATGCTTATACGGCTGCCGAACGTGAACACGATCGAGAGGGTGCCCAAGCGTTAATCGCCCGGACGGTTCAAATGGCACAAACGTCTGCTCCTTTGATCAATCAATGATTATTGGGGGCGACAAACGGCTGGTCGTCGCAAATATTAAACAGGCCGTGCAAAATGAACAGTGGCATCTGAAGGTGGAAGTTGATGATCCAGTTCTAAGTCCCGCGGCACAATCAGCGTTGATCGAAGCTTATTTGCAACGACTGGATGGTCCAACTTATCGGACGGCTAATTGGGTGGCGAATCAAGTCGCAACAAGTATGACAGCGGTTCTCAATCGCACCACGACTTTTCATGGCTTGGAAAATCTCGCTGGGATTGGAGCCAGTATCATTACAAGCAACCATTTTAACCCATTGGAAAATTCAGTCATTCGCGCGGCAATGCGTCGAACGGGTCGCCGACATTTAGCAATTGTCAGTGAAACCACTAATCTGGCGATGACGGGTCCGGTGGGCTTTCTGATGCGTTACGCGGACACGATTCCTATTGCCACGGAACCAGAATATATGGGCCGACTATTTCCTAAATTGTTGCAGCAAGAACTTGAGCAACAACGTCAAATCTTGATCTACCCAGAACAAGAAATGTGGTTTAATTATCGTAAACCACGGCCACCCAAGCGTGGGCCATATTACTATGCTGCCCGCTTCAATGTTCCAATCGTTTCTTGTTTTGTGAGCATGACTGATTTAGGTCGTCCAGACAATGATCAATTTAATCAAATTCACTATACCGGTAATGTGCTGAGTCCAATTTATCCGGACCACAGCTTGAGTGTCCGTGAGAATAGTCAGCGGATGATGGCGATAGATTGGCAACAGAAAAAGGTTGCGTATGAACAAGCTTATGGTGAAGCCTATACGCCAACTTGGCAATCTCAAGATATTGTTGGTTGGCGTGGGTGAGTTAGATGTTCTATACTGTAATGAGCGTTTTTAAATAATTGTGAGGGATTAGCATGCAAGTTAATAATGTCGAGGAGCTCTTTGAAAAGACCCTCCAAGAGTCAGAACTGACTAAAAAACAACAAGCGGTCTTAAGCGTTAGCCTCAATTTATTTGCTGAGCAAGGCTTTGACCGCACAAGTACGAGTGAAATTGCAAAGCAAGCGGGTGTATCTGAAGGCACGGTGTTCAAACAGTTTAAGACGAAAGACGGTATTTTGAAAGCCTTGCTTGATCCGATGATTGAGCAAGTTGTCCCAATGGCCGCTTCTGAATTCTTAACCGAAATCAACACGTCACAAATTTCAGATTTTGAGGGCTTTTTAACCTACGCAATTAAAGATCGGATGGTGTTCGCACTCGCCAATCGCAAACAATTGAAGGTTTTTGTCCAAGAAATCATCCGCAAACCAGAAATCACGCAAGGCATTGCGGATAAATTGCAACGCTTGATTGCTGGCCCCATGGGTGACCTATTGCATCAGTTTCAGGTCAATGGTCAATTAGTTGATTGGCCGGTGATGCGAATTGCGCGATATATTGTGGGGACATTAGCGAGTTATGTGGTGCCACAGATTTTAATGGGGATTGACGCAAATCTTGATGTTGAACAAGCCAGTCGTGATGCGGCGCATTTCTTAGTGCGAGGCTTAGCGCCTGAAAAATAGTTTTTTTGCAACGGTAGCCGTAATGGGTTGCCGTTTTTTTTTGTGACGTCAATCATTGGCAAACACAATTTTATGAAAAAAGTTGGCAAAACGGTTGACAGTTTCACAAATCAATGGTTAAATTATAGACATTCTCACATGTTTTTAATCTAATTATTATTAATAAAAACGTTCTACATATGACATAAACAACCGATGCTACGGCATCAACACATAAAATGACAACGATGGCGGAGGGTTACAAAGTTTCTGCTGGGGTTTCGAATGGCGATTCTGATTTGTTTGGGAATCGGCTTGTTACTGCAATCATTAGCTAATTTCTGCCATTGGCAGGCTTTGTACCAAATCGGTGGAATTGCCCAAGTTTTGTTTGGTCCGGCATATCCGTTCCGATCGCCACCATTGTTTGCAATTATTCGCCGACGTATAAGTTGGCTGGCTTAGGCCTGAATTCCTTGATTGGACCCCAATAATGCTCGCTTTTACGAATATGACTATGTGGTGCTTTATCGGGTCGTGCGAGCTGCCAAATGGGTCGATTCTCAGCAACTGCAGTTGGAAATTGTGTAATTTTAAAACGTGCCCCAGTCAGTCAAACTGGGCGCACGTTTTTTTGTGGAATGAGCTATTTTATGTTGTGCACAATTTTTAATGTGATTCTAAGGTTGGTATACTTAAAGCGTAGTGGGAATCGGGGGATTATATGCAAAATGAAGCAAAGGGTATCATCTTAGAATTGACGCGTAACTTCCGTGAGTCAGAAGTTGCGGGCAGTACCGAAATCAAGGTTGCTTTGCAGAAGGTCTATGATCGGTTGAATGCCCATCAAACAACGGATGTGGTCTTGGTAGATCGACTCGCAAATTATATTACTTATACCGTTTTTACTAACAAAATTCGATTAACGCAGACGCAGAATCTATTGTTAAGTCAGTTGATGAGCATTGGTCGAACGTGTGGTATTGATGGTGGTTTTCATGGGCATTGTGGGGATGCTTCACAATTTGATTAATATTTTTAAGTAGCTGTCAGTGGATGGCTACTTTTTTGTTATACTACCCATAAAGAGGTGGGGCAAATGGTCAGAAAATCAGGACAGGATGCGTGGCATTTATTATGGTATGGCATTGGTTTTGCGTTATTAACGATGCCATTTGACTGGCTCATTGGACGACCACTTTTGCATGGCTTGATCCATGAATGGCTCATAGCGGAGACTGAGTCACGATGGGCAATGCTCGGTTTTTTGTTCGCATTCCTCATTGTGATTTGGCTGGTGTTTTTTCTGATCGGGATTAGTTTCCGTTGGCTAAATCAACAAATTAGTAAACATGATTGGATGAATCGAAAACGGTAAAGAGGTGATCTGCTTGCAACAAGTGAAAGCATTTTTTAAAACCATTTTAACTGCTAGTACTTTGATGGTCGCAATGATCTGCATCTATCGGACAGTTTTAAAAGGATTTAAGTAAGACGTTAGAAGTGGTCAGAGTCGTTGAATTTTGTCGTTACCACGTTATACTAATCTACGGGAGATGACGAAAATGCGACGCAAACGGCTGGCTATTTTGACCGTGGTAGTGTTGGCGATATTACCTTTAGGGACGGTTAAAAGGACGGTTATAACTGCCAAAACGTTATCGCAATACCCCCAAAAGTATCAACGAACTTGGTATCATTATGATAACAACGGTAAGTTTGACACGGTGGAGTTCACGGCCAAGTCATTCAAGGCTGTGGATCGAAATAGTCCGCACCGTTTGACGGATACTATGACGTTACATGTCCGGTCAGTTAACAGTCGCTTTTTTAAGCGGTCCAGGCATCCGCAGTGGGGTGCTGCACGATTAGTCGGCAAGCATCATTTACGGCTCACTGGTTGGAATCAGCCGGAATATACTGGGGCGAATTACCACGTTGAGCAACGACGGTATCAACAACAAACCGTTACAGTCCTAACGCAAACTAACAGTGTGGAAACATGGACTTATGAACATTATTTTACAAGTCAGTCATTAGCTAAATTAATTGGCAATGCCCATTTTCCGGGTGATGTGTATGCCACGTCATATTAAAATTGCCACTGGACCAAGATTGGTTAGGTGGCTTTTTTAGGTTGATAATGGCATTTTCATATGTTAATATCAACATATGAAAGGAATGACATGTGATATGGGGAATCCTAAATTAATTGAAAGCAAAAAGTTACAAGAATCAGATCGTATTTTTAAACTACTCAGTAATCCGACACGATTGCAATTACTCTATGTTTTAGAACAGCAGGAGTTGAATGTGAGCGAGTTGGGCGCCTTGCTACAACTGGAACAATCCGTGATTTCACACCAATTGGCTTTGTTGCGTCAGCACCAGCTAGTTAGTGCACACAAGGTCGGTAAAGCGAGCTATTATCGGTTAGATGATCCACATATCTTAGATATTATTAATGAAATGTTAGCGCATGCTGACCACGTGATTCGAGGTGCCCGGCATGGTGAATAAGGAGCGACTAGTTCAACAAAGTATTCGGACGGAGTATTTTTCAACCGGCTGGATGGCATTTGAGTTTGTGGTTGGGTTAACGGCTGGACTGCAAGCTGGCTCAATTTTATTAATCGCATTTGGCCTAGATAGTTTCTTGGAAATTATTGCAGGATCAACCCTGATTTGGCGATTGCGTAAAGAAGCAACTGGAGCGCCGGCTGCCACCATCGAGCAGGCTGAACGGCGCTCATCGTTAGTTGTGGGAACGGTTTTGCTGGGATTATCAATCTATGTGACGCTGGTTTCAGTTTATAATTTGGCGACTCATCAGGTGGCTGATGAAAGCTTGATGGGAATTAGCATTGCAATTGCTTCAGTTCTTTTGATGCCATTTTTAACCCTGAGAAAACGACGATTGGGTCGCGCCTTGCATTCCGCGGCGCTGGTCGAAGACGGTATGTGCAATATTACCTGTGCCTATATGGCGGGGACGGTGCTAGTCGGTGCAGTCGTGACCACGCTATTTAATTGGTGGTGGGCCGATTCGGTTGCCGCTTTAATTCTAGTCTATTTTATTGCGAGCGAAGGCTGGGAATCTTTTCAAGCCGGTCGTGGCATTACTGATTAATAAAAGGCACCAAATCTAGCAGTTATCCACAGATAACCAAGATTTGGTGCCTTTTTTATTTGTCCTGTGGATAAAAGTTAGGTTTAGGTAATTATTTGGGATTAAAAGGGGATAACTCAGCAGTTACGCACAGTTAACTGTGGATTGGTCTGGAATAAGTGGATAATTTGATTAATGTTTTGGGCGCATTGATGAATGACGGTTGATAACTTTTAAAACATTAGAAAATTTTACACAGCATTCTTATCGGACTGTGTTCAGTTTAGTAGTGTCTCTGCTGGGGTATCGGCGGAATGTTTATAGTTAAAATAAGCGATTGATTGTCCGTCTCCGTGAACCAGCACGTTCGCCGTGGGGGCAGACCTGCAGCCCAAAATCGGTCTGCAGGGCGCTTTCAAGCCGCAGCCCACGTCTTAAAAATCGGCCAGACACTAACCTGGGTAAAACCACCCAGCTAAGTGTCTCAACACGGCAAACGAACTGGTTCACTCCGGCGTTAAATAGTGACCTAACTAAGGAAACATTGATAAACCCAGTATTAACGAAAGAACAATTGATATTAGAATCACTGATTAGCGCAAGGCGGGCTGGATGATGCTCAGTGGTGAAGTTTTCCTTTGCTGGTGAACTTCCAGCTTAGGAAAAGCCCGGCTTGTGAGACCGCACTTTGGCTCACAAACGTGGCCACCACGTTCCAGCATCAGTCCAGACCAACCGGAGCGGCAAGTTATAAATGAAACTAGCTACTTGCTGATTTTCATACTTATATCTGAAACGTGTTCGGTTCAGCAGCGAGCTCCGCTTATCCCAGCTAAGCAACCACTCGGAAGCCCACCGAGTAATTACTTAGCTACGATAATGCTCACTAGCTACCCGCTGCTCCTCACACTCTTATCGAAACGTGTTCAGTGACGCTACGGGTTCCGCTTATCCCAGTACGACGACCACTCGGAACATCACCGAGTAATCATCGTACTACGATAATGCTCGCCAGCAACCCGTGTCACTTCACACTCTTAATATTCCAATACAGAATAATACCGCGGCCGATTTCGAATTGAACCCGTTTTCAATCGGCCGTATGATGAACTTGTAAATTTTAAAGGAGATGACATTAATGGCAGAAGAACCATGGGACCTACGTCGTGTGCTTGATGAGATCAAAGATGATCCAAAGAACTATCATGAAACTGACGTCCCTGTTGATCCTGATGCTGAACTTTCTGGTGTTTACCGTTACATCGGTGCTGGTGGTACCGTTGAACGGCCAACTAAAGAAGGTCCTGCAATGATGTTTAACAACGTGAAAGGCTTCCCTGATACTCGTGTTTTAATTGGTTTAATGGCTAGCCGGCGTCGTGTTGGTAAAATGTTCCATCATGACTACCAAACGCTTGGCCAATTCTTGAACGATTCTGTTTCTAACCCCATCGCGCCAGTTACCGTAAAAGAGGCCGATGCGCCAACACATGAAGTCGTTTATAAAGCCACTGATGAAGGCTTTGATATTCGTAAATTAGTCGCTGCGCCAACCAATACGCCACAAGATGCCGGCCCATATATTACCGTGGGGGTTGTCTTTGGCTCGAACATGGACAAGTCTAAGAGCGATGTCACGATTCATCGGATGGTTCTCGAAGATAAAGATAAATTAGGCATTTACATCATGCCTGGTGGGCGTCATATTGGGACATTCGCTGAAGAATTTGAAAAAGCTAATAAACCAATGCCAATTACAATTAATATTGGTCTGGACCCAGCCGTAACCATTGGGGCCACTTTCGAACCACCGACCACGCCATTCGGTTATAACGAATTAGGCGTTGCCGGCGCAATCCGGAATCAGGCCGTTCAATTAGTTGATGGTATCACGGTTGACGAAAAAGCCATTGCGCGTTCTGAATATACTTTGGAAGGCTACATCATGCCTAACGAACGGATTCAAGAAGACATCAATACCCATACTGGTAAAGCCATGCCAGAATTTCCGGGTTATGATGGCGACGCTAATCCTGCTTTACAAGTGATCAAAGTGACCGCTGTGACGCATCGTAAAAATGCCATTATGCAATCAGTTATCGGACCATCTGAAGAACATGTCAGCATGGCCGGAATTCCAACTGAAGCTAGCATCTTGCAGTTGGTTAACCGTGCGATTCCTGGCAAGGTTAAAAATGTCTATAATCCGCCAGCTGGTGGTGGGAAGTTAATGACCATCATGCAGATTCATAAGGAAAATGAAGCCGATGAAGGGATTCAGCGTCAAGCAGCATTGCTGGCTTTCTCAGCGTTCAAAGAATTAAAGACCGTCATCTTAGTTGATGAAGATGTGGATATCTTTGATATGAATGACGTTATTTGGACCATGAATACCCGTTTTCAAGCCGATCAAGACTTAATGGTCTTGTCTGGCATGCGGAATCATCCCTTAGATCCATCTGAACGCCCACAATACGATCCTAAATCTATTCGTTTCCGTGGGATGAGTTCAAAATTAGTGATCGATGGGACTGTCCCATTCGATATGAAAGATCAATTTGAACGAGCTCAGTTTATGAAGGTTGACGATTGGGAAAAGTATTTGAAATAAGGTTGAACACGTTTTGACAGTTGAGCCAACCGGTCCCTTATACCGCCAAACGGGGACAAAGGCGTAAATCTGCCAAAATAGCAATAAAAAAATAAACATTTAGCATGGAATCCGCTAGTCCGACAAGCCTAAAACTGCGCTGGAATAGCGGATTTTCTGTGAACTATTTGAAAGGGGCATTTGCTCTCATGAACAAAAAGACGATTGGCTTCTTTAGTGGGATTGTCGTATTTGCAATCATTTACCTCCTCCCAATTCCCGGTCTATCTGCTAAAGGTAAGATGGACTTAGCCTTAAGTCTCATGACCGTCGTTTGGTGGGCTACGCAGATTGCGCAACCAGCTTTCATCGGTGGTATTTATTTAATGTTACTGATTATTATGAACGTGGCAACGCCCGTTCAAGTCTTTTCATCCGCGTGGACGGGTTCTATTATGTGGCTGGTTATCGGGGCTTACCTGATTGCTGGGGCCGTGAATGAATCTGGCTTGGGGCAACGCATTGCTTACGCGTTTATTATTAAATTTGTCCGAAGTTGGAAAGGTATCGTGATTTCTATCTTTGCGTTGACCTTCATTTTAGCACTACTCATTCCACATCCATGGCCACGAGCTTTCATGATCATGTCGGTCATTACCGTGGTGGCAGAAACGGCGAAGATGCCTAAACGCGATTTAGCTAAATTAGGGCTGGCAGTTTTTGCGGCATCTTGTCCACTGTCAGGGGTCTTTTATACTGGTGATACGTCACTTAACCCCTTAGCAGTTGCTGCTTCTGGACAATCGGTCAACTTCGTTTCTTATTTCGTTTACATGGGTGTTCCCATGATTATTGCAGCCTTATTGACGATGTTCTTGTTCTTATTCTTGTTCAAACCTAGCCAAGAAGTTCATATTGACGTTGAAGCTTTGAAAAAGCAACAAGCACAATTAGGCGGCATTACGGGTAAAGAAATTCGGACGATTATCTGGTTAATCATTGCCATTGGGCTGTGGTTAACGAGTGGGATTACAGGTCTCGATGTCGGTTGGTTAACGTTGATTGTGGCGTTAATGATGAGTTTGCCAGTCGTCGGTGGCATTTTGACGGCCAAATCATGGGAAGGTGTGCCCGTTAACGTGCTCGTCTTCTTAACGTCGGCAATTGCGATTGGGAATGTTGGTAAAGTGACTGGCATGAATAGTTGGATTGCTAAGACGTTGATCCCAAGCAATTTGCCAACAAATATTTACTTGTTAGCGATTGTCATTACCGTTTTTGCCATGATTATCCATATGTTCATGGGGTCTGTTATTGCGGTTATGGGGATTACGATTCCAGCGTTTGTCGCGGCCACCGCGCATATGGGAATCAGTCCATTAGCCGTTTCACTATTAGTTTTCTCGGTCACTAACTTGCACTACATTTTGCCATTCCATAATTTGGCCATCTTAGTCGGTAGTGATCCAGATACCGGTGGTGGTTATACTCAAAAAGACGTGATGCGTCTCGGAATTCCGTTGACGGCAGTGGTCTTCGTCGTGGCAATTGTTGAAATGTTCTGGTTCCATTTAGTTGGACTAGCTTAAAAATTTAAAACAGCCGGTAGACGAATACCAAGTCTACCGGTTGTTTTAGGCTTCTAATCGTTCGGTTAATGCTTGCGTCAGCACCTCACTAAAATTAATGCCATTAGCTTTTGCTTGTTCAGCCAAATTTTCTGGAATAGTGACATTCTTGCGAACGAGTGGTTTTCTTACTTTTTTAGCAATTTCAGTTAAGTTTGTGGTGATATAAGTGATTATCGCGTTTTTATTAGCCTGTTTTATCGTTTTAATATCGGTCGCGGTGGGTAAATTTCGCGCATCGGAAAGCATTAAGCCGAGTGCTTCGGAGCCCATAGCCATCGCATTAGCAATGCCCTTACCCTGGCTTAGGGCGCCAGAAACATCTGGAAATTCAACGGCGTAAAAATCTGGTTCATCGGGATCTGGCGTTAAAATTGCGGGATAGACAACGATGCGGTCATTCTTTTTCATGATGTGGTCCCTTCCTTGTGAATAAAGTGAGCGTGTCATTTAAGTCCAGCTAAAACAGTCTTCATAGTTTGTTAGTTGCCGTCTTTTGAGCGTTAGTCATCAAGTAATCAATTAAATTGGTCATCAGCTGGTTACCTTCGCGTTGTGGGTAAACAAAGTTAAGTTGACTAATAAACGGAATCGCCAATGAGCGCATCACAAAATCGCTAGTCATAAATGGTGTGACCGATTGTTTGAAGAGAAAGGTGATATTGTTATTGCCTGGTAGCATGCCTAATAGCGTTTCGATATGGGTGCTCTCAAAGAAAATATGCGGCTTCAAGTTTTGACGGGCAAATAAGGCCATGATTGGTTCATAGACACCAGAACCCGGTGGTAAAGTGGCGATTGGGGTGTTAACTAAGTCGTACATCCGAATGGTCTTCTGGTTGGCAAGGGGATGTCCGATGGGCAAAATTATTTTTAATTCGTCAGCGAGCAAGGGCTGCTTTTGAAACTCGGTTGGCTGTAACCCTTTTGTCTGGGTGTCGCGAATAATAGCGGCTTGAAATTCACCATCCAATAAACGCTGGAGGACTTGATTGCCTTCGTCTTCGATGAGTTGTAGTTCAACTGCGGCATGTGCGGCGTCAAAACTGGCGATTTTTTGCGCGATATTATATTGTCCGGAAACTGGAATTGAGCCAATTTTGAGTTGATGGCGCGTCGTCGGACGATTGGGGGCGAGATCGTGCATCATTGCCTCGTAATCGTTGATCATTTTTAAGGCATGATGATAAAAAGTTTCACCAGCTGGGGTGATTTGTAATCGGCGCTTGTTATAAGTATCAATGAGCTTAATATTGAGCTCATTTTCAACGGCGCTCATCCGTTTTGATAATTCTGACTGTGACATGTGCAGTTCGACCGCCGCATTTGAAATATGTCGCAAATCGTAAACCATAATATAGGCTTGAATATCGTTAATCGTCACTTTTTGTCACCGCTTTCGGTTGTTTACAATAATTGTTTTCATTCTAACACGGGAGGCAAAACTAGTCTGTTAATCACAGTCTTATTAACTCATTATTTAATAAAAAAATGCTAAGAACTCAAGGGTTTCAGCTGAAATAACTTGCAAGTCCAAGGTGTGAGAACGACAATAAATATGGCCTTTGAGAGGGAACTCTCAGACGCTAAATAAGGATTGTAGGGAGTTGAGTTCGATGATGATGACTGGAGTTGTTTTCCTAGTTTTGTTGATGGTTGGAATTTTACTAAGTGGGGTCTTCTTCCGATATATGGATGCGAGTGCCGGTGTCTCGTTCGGCTCGATTAAGTTATCCGATTTTCGGATTGAATTTATCAATATTATCTTAATGCTAGGCATTTTAGCTTGGGCATTAATCTTGATTTATTAATTTAGCCATTATTAGCAAGTGAGTTTGGGGCAATCCTGAACTCTTTTTTTGTCGATTTTCGCGTAAAATGCTTGCGTTGCGCTGGTAAAAATCGCTATAGTGTTATTAACTTTGTAAAATATTGAAATGGAGATGATCGGGGTGACCCAGTCAGCATATTGGAACCGGATTGCCGCGCAGGCTCAGGCAGAAAAGCGACCGTTTTTTAGTTTAGCACCGATGGAAGCGGTGACGGGGTCCGTCTTTCGCCGCGTCGTCATGCGGGCGGCCGCACCAGATGTTTTTTATACCGAATTCACGAACGCCTTAAGTATCACTCATCCAAAGGCAAAATTTACCACGCGGGGACGCCTGTACATTGACCCCAGTGAAGACCCCAAACCGATTGTCCAACTTTGGGGTAATGCTGGTGGCGACTTCACGAAAGCCGTCAAGGAAGTCCAACGGCAAGGTTATGAAGCAATTGATTTGAACATGGGTTGTCCGGATTCTGCAGTCATCAAAAATCATAGTGGGAGTGACTTGATTCGACATTTTGACCGTGCCCAAGAAGTCATTGAAGGCGCGCGACAAGCGGACTTGCCGGTGAGCGTGAAAACGCGACTTGGTTTTGATGACTTAAATGACTACGAAACTTGGATACCTTTCTTATTGAAACAACAAGTACCAGTCTTAACCGTACATGTTCGCACCCGGGCTGAAATGAGTAAAGTTCCTGCACACTATGAATTGATTGATAACTTGGTTCAGATGCGTGATACGCTCGCACCAGAAACTTTGTTGCAGATTAATGGGGATATCGCCGATTATCAAGCCGGAATCAAATTGGCACAAGAGCACCCCGGTGTTGATGGCATCATGATTGGCCGGGGAATCTTTACAAACCCATATGCTTTTGAAAAAACGCCGAAAGCACATACGAGCCATGAACTCCTAGAATTATTACGTTACCAGTTAGCACTATATGATCAATTCGTGGCGATGGGCATTCAAGGGCACTTTGCGCCATTACAACGTTTCTTCAAGATTTATGTGCGAGGCATGCGGGGCGCGGCGGAAATTCGCAACGATTTGATGCAGACAAAGACGACTGATGAAGTGCGGACAATTATTGATCAATTGGAAGCAGCGGAATAAAGGGTTACAAAAATGATGACAGATGCCAAAATAAGTTAATAGCTGATTCTAAAAGTAGCTGACGCCGATGTTGGCTACTTTTTTTGCACTGTGCTGAAAGCATTTAGGGTTGGGGTCAGTTACAACTATAAGAAATACCAATTATATGAACGCTAAGCAAATCGTTGAATCGACTTGGAGTTGAACTTTAGGCTTAAACGGATGAATCATTATTTCTGGAAAAAGATCAATTTTTTATTCAATCTAATTATAATTTGACAAATAATGACGGATAAATGCTGAAAATCCAGTGTTTTAGCGTGTGAAAGCGTTTTATAAAATTGTTGATATCAATTGTTTTATCGCTTAATTGCCAAAAAAAAATATCTTTTTTTATGTGCTTTGAAACCCTGTAATGCTCGTAAAATCGTTAGCACGCAATTTTATTGCTGACAAAAAAGCGTTGAACAATTGAATAAACCTAATGTATACTATAGCAGTTGATTGATAACGATAAGCCAAAACAGGGGGAGTAAACAAATGCAATTATCAAAAACTAAGCGTCATTATAAAATGTACAAACAAGGTAAAATGTGGGTTATTATGGGAATGACCGCAACCATTGCCATCGTCGGGAGCCAAGTTGAAGTGTTGGCCGCAAATAACGAACCAGCGACAGAAGCAGTTAGTCAAAATGTAACCGTTGACAAAGATAAACCTGTCACGAATCCAATCGAAGTCAAGTTGCCAGAATTAAATGCAACTAAAAATGACAGCGCTGACAAGGATCAATTGATGACATCACAAGCACCAGCCGCAACTGAGTCAATGGTTACAACTAAACCTGAAACCAGTGCGACAGATCAAGGTCAGACCTCAGCGGCTAGCACGGCAAAGGCTAGTGAAGCACCAGCTGCAACTGAGTCAACCGCTACTGGAACTGAGCAAGAAGCAGAAAATGCGCCTAATACCAGTGAAGCGCCAGAGGCAACTGGGTCGGCAACGAGTACTGCGCCAGAAGTGACCACGAGTTCAGCCTCGAAACCTGCTACCAGTGCTAATGACCAAAAGCCTGTTTCTAGCACCACGAGTGCCGATGAGACGACTGATCAGTCAGCACCGGCTGACAGCTTAGCCGATTCAGCGACCTCAGCACCAGATTCAGTCGCAACTTCTGCCGATTCAATGGCGGTTGCGAGCAACGGTGACGACTTAGCTGCTGAATCCACGGCAGATGTGAATTTGACTCAGCCGATTGTTGAAAGTGAATCGGCTAAGCCAACTGAAACGCAAGCAGAATCTGCCAAGCCAATGTCACAATCGGCAACGGCCGCACCGGTCAGAAATGCTAAAGCTGAAGTGGATATCAATACTTGGATGCCAGATAAGAATTTCCAATTAGTGACATTATGGGTTATTAACGATGAATTAGGTCTTGGACTAACCGATGTCAATCAAATCACGCAAGCGATGATGAGTCAGCTTAAAAAGTATTTCATTGCGACAGACCATCAAGAACAGGATCGCGACTTTTATTTTGCGGTGATGAATACAGTTAGCTTAGCGGGACTAGAATACGCGACTAATTTAGAAAATTTCTGGTTTACGCCAGACTTGGATGCTAATGAGAAATGGCAAGATAAATTAGTTATTTACGGCAAACTCAAGGATATCAGTGCATTAAAAAATCATGAGCATTTGGTCGAAATCAATGTTCAAATGAATGACATCGATGATATTTCGGGATTGGCAGGACTGCATTTGGAACAGTTGAGTTTATCCTATAATCACATTTCTGACTTTTCACCGCTAGCAAGTTCACTATCCACGCTACCTAAGTCAGTGACGATTGCTAATCAAAAAGTGACTCTGAAAGACACGGTCCAATTAAATGTTGATCCAAAAACTGGCAAATTAGTGACACCATCTTTTGCCTTTGGACAAAACCGGGATAAGAATTTAGCCATTACACCAGTGGCGGGGTCGGATGCGGATGGTACTAACCTAACTGACACGACAATTGAATGGACGAATTTTAAGCAGAGCGGCTATTTGAAGTATCAATGGCATGACGACTGGATGGGCGCGCATGGTTATCCTTGTGACGGTTATGTTCTGATTCCATTTGAAATCGTGAATGATGACAGTGGCTCGATTCAAATTGAGTTTGTGGATGAAAATGGCCAACATTTAGGATCAGATGTCGTGCTCAATCAGCCACTAGATCAGCCTTATGATGTCAATGGTGATCAGCAAGTTCGTGATCGGTTACAGGCCTTGAAGGGACAACATTACGGTATCAAAGAAATTAAAGGGTCATCAAATTGGACACCAAACAAGGACCTGGCGCATTTGACTTATGTGTTGGCACCCGTGAAGCCAGCGGTCAACTTCGAAGTCGTAGACGAAAATGGCCAACCAATTCCGAACGCGACTATTCCTGGTCAACAAGGGACATTTGGCGATGACTGGCAAGCAACTTTACCATTTTTACCTGGCTATGACTTTGTGCAAGCCACGGATAACGGTCAATTGGTTACAGTAACCGGTAATCAGGTTCACGGAAAATACGTTGGCGACCAGACGATTCAACTGGTCTTCCGTATCAAATCAAAAACGGCGACGGTCCATTATGAATATGAAGATGGTACTTCAGCGGGAGCGGACGTCCAACTAACCGGGAAGTTTGGCGATCAGATCAAGTTCCCAACGGCTAAAGAGATTCCGGGCTATTTTGCAGATAGCTTACCTGACGCTTACTATCAAGATTGGGACAACAGCTACACGGTTATTTATCGCAAGGCGGGTGAAGTGACGGTCCAATATGTCGACCAAAACGGGAAGACAATCAGTGCCGACGAAAAGTTGACGGGTAAAGTGGACAGTGCGTATCAAACTGAGCCTAAAGAAATTGACGGCTATACACTCGTTGAAACACCGGCAAATCAAACCGGTCAGTTTGCTAAACAATCGACAACCGTGGTTTACCATTATGTGAAAGATGCTGCGGATGCGGGTGAAGCACAACCGATCACGGTTCAATATGTGGATGAAAACGGCCAAACTATTGCGGACGAAATGACCCTTAATGGGAAAATGGGCGAAGCGTATTCTGCCGAAGCCAAGCAGATTGCTGGCTACGAACTTGTCAAAGTAGAGGGGGAAACTAGTGGCACGTTGGGTGATCAAACCCAGACTGTCAAGTTTATTTATCGAAAAATTGCGGCTAAAAATGGGACGCTTACGATTCATTATGTTGATGAAAAAGGACAAGCCATCGCCAAAGAGGTCGTATTAACTGGTGAAGTTGGTAGTGCTTATGAAACGGCCGCGTTGACAATTGACGGTTATCGTCTGAAGACAACCCAGGGTTCAGCAACCGGAACTTTTGATGAAAATGGCGGGAACTTAACATTTGTCTATGAACTTGCTGAAACTGACGTCGAACCAGGGAATCCAGAACCAGGGAATCCAGGGCCAGGAACACCAGAACCAGGAACACCAGAACCAGGAACACCAGAACCGGGTACACCAGGACCATGGGCACCAGAGCCAGGAGAAAAAGAACAGGATGATTCGGACTCAGAAACGCCAGGGTTAGAAACTCCCGAATCAGATCACCCAGAACAGGATGATTCAGGAACTGCTCAGTCTGATGATAAAATGCCTGAAGTAGGTCAATCAGTGGCAAGCCATCAGGAAGCTGATAAGTCTAAAACTGCTGAACCTGTTAGCACACCAACACCTACTACTGAGTCAAAACGTGTTGAGGCAGTGCAGCCTAGTGTTGGCGTGACACCACGCCACGCCACACCGGCACCGGTGGCAACCAGAACGGATGATTCAAATTTACAGCCGGTCAGTCACACGGCTGATCAAGGCGATCAATTACCACAAACCGATGAAACTCATGCGAGTTGGTTCAAAGCTTTGGGCGCATTATTAATGGGCGCAATGGCCTATGTTGTTGCCCGCAAACGTCACTAAATAATTGTAAAAAAAGCCGAGTCGTTGAAAAACGGGTCGGCTTTTTAGCAAATTTTTTTAGGCTAATAACTTAAAAGACTACGTGGTAACGGCAATAGATTTCGACAGCTTGATAGAAAATCATTGCCAAAAGTAGTGATTGCCAGTAGAATGGTTAGTCAACCGTCCAAAATAATTAACGTAATTTTAGGTTACTTTATTTTGGCAGCAACTTTATCACATGAGAATTTTATGAAGCGGTTACATTTAAGCGCTGATTGCTAGTTTCCGTCTTTTTGTGACTAACAATGTGCTGGATTTCATGGTACGCTTAACAACGATATCTTTTTAGGATTTAATCAGACGAGGTAACTAATGTGCAAATAGATCAACATTTAGTCCAATTTCTAACCAATATTTTTAATATGAAGACACTTATCATCGCATTCATGACAACCGGTCTGATTGCGTTGATGTCAATTATGACGTACGTCCTTGAGCATCGCGCGTTACGATTACGAAATCGTCATTTTACGTTGCTCGTACATCTCGCTGAAACAGGCAGTGTGCTGCTAAGCATGTTGATCGTCCGTTCGGCGGTCTATGCGATCAATTCTGGTTCCGTGTTGACGTGGTCTTATGCGACAGCGCAACTCACCATTTTATTATTTGCGTTGTATACCATGTGGGGTCCGACAATTGGAATGATCAATATCATTATGCCAATTTTTATTTATAGCCAGGGGATTTATTTGGGATCAAGTACGCAATATATCCCGATTTTTGTCATTATGGTTGCGCTATTAATTGTCGGAATTATCTATTTCTCTCGTCATCGGACCGAAGTCATGGCCTCCAAGTGGCAATACTTTTCACTTCAAGCTGTGTACGGTGGGACTTGGTGGTTCATCATTTGGTCGATCCATCCATTTAATTTATTATTTACGTTATTTATGTTGGTTGGCTTTATGGGCTACATTGGTCTATTGCATATGGGAATTCAGTGGATGAGCAAAGCGATGGAACGTTACACGTTGTTGAGCCAACAGGTGAACTTTGATGAGCTGACGGGTGTGCGTAACCGGGCCAGCTTTGATACCGTCACCGCTGAAGTCTTTGAAGTTTACCGGAAACGAACCCGGGTGCCAGTAACGATGGCAATGTTCGACATTGATCATTTTAAACAGTTCAATGATTTGCATGGTCACACCACGGGAGATGCGGTTTTGAAATATGTTGCGGACCATTTCGAACATGAATTGGTGGCACATAAATCGCATGGTGAATTATTCCGTTATGGTGGCGAAGAATTTGTTGTCATCTTTCGCGCGGTGCCGGTGGCTGATGCCACGACATCGATTACGACGATTCGACATGATTTAGAAGCCCAAACGTTAAAGTTTAATGGGGAATCCTTACAAGTGACCGTTTCTTTTGGTATTTCACAACTGCAACCGGAAGACCTGACGTTTACGAGTTGGTTTACTCGCGTAGATCAGTATCTCTATCAGTCTAAGAAAGCTGGTCGTGATCGCATTACCGTTGAAGGAAAAACAATCACCACAAATTAAGATTTGATCATTTAAAGCACTACACTAAAATAACGTCACGGCTGTCAATTAGTCGTGACGTTATTTTTTAATCAATCGTAAAGTTATCATCCAGCAAAGTAACACTTGCAGTTGGTAAGCCCACAACCTGAATCTGCTTTTCTTTGGTGACAAAAATTGCGCCATACAAATCATCACGGTCAATGCCCCAACCAGCTTCAGGTTTACCAGCGAAGAAAAGCCGAGTTGTTTCAATCTCACCATCAATGGAAGCTTTTGAAAAAATAGTGACGCTCAACAAGTCATTTTGACGAGGATAGCCGGTCTTTGAATCCAGAATATGATGGTAGGATTTGCCGTTTACCTCCAAGTGGCGTTCGTAAATACCACTGGTGACTGCCGAACAAGGGCCGATTTGGACGCTGGCAATCGCATTGCCACGTGGTGAGAGGGGATTTTGAATGCCCACGCGCCAATCGTGGTCTGCGTGAAGTGGGGAATCACCGACCATCAGTAGGTTGCCGCCAAGATTGATCATGCCGGCACGTTGGCCAAAGGCTTCCCAATAATCTTGGATACGATCGGCAATGTAACCTTTGGCGATGCCGCCCAGATCTAGTTCCATACCTGGGCGTTTTAAATAAACACTTAGGTTTTGATCGTCACAACTCACCTGTTCGGGGTCGACTAGTAATAGACGGTCGTCAATTTCCGCTGGTGTAGGAACTTGGGCGTCGTTGAATCCGATTCGCCATAGCTTTACTAATGGCCCAATTAAAGCATTAAAGCCAAAATGTTGCTGACTCAACGTAATTGCCTTTTTGACTAAACTGTAGGTGGCGGCACTAACTTGAACCGGTGTGACGCGAGCGCTTTGGTTGATAGCCATGACTTCCGATTGTGAACGATTCACTGTCAGCCGATCTTCATATTGGTCGATTAAGTCACACGCGTGTTGAAGATAAGCGTTACTGTCACTACCAAAGAGGGTCAGATCAATATCGGTGCCAAGGGCAAAATGAGCCATATGGCGCCGTTGTTGTGCCAGCATTGGCGTTGCCGGTCGACCATTAAAATTGATTGTTTCCATAATTTATCAGTCCTATGCTAAATCAAAATACCGGCCAAATGGTCGACTTCATGTTGAATAATTTGTGCAATAAAATCAGAAAATGTTTGTTGCTGTGATTGAAATTGACGGTCCAAAAATTGAACCGTGATTTGTTTGTAACGTTTAGTGGGCCGCTCACCAGTTAACGACAAGCAACCTTCCGTGGTTTGATAGGGCAGTTGTTGTTTAATGATTTTAGGATTAAGCATTGGTACTGCGACAGGCCCCATTTGCACAACAATAATTTGTTGGTTGACACCAATCATGTTGGCCGCCATCCCGACACAATTAGCTGAGTTGGCTTGCAATGTATCTAATAAATCAGTGACAGTGTTTGCGTCTAATTTAGTCGCGGGGACGGCGACTTGACTCAAAATAGCTGGATCATGCACAACCGGTTTAATCATGAAATTTCCTCCCAATAAAGTGTAGTAAGGCTATTATAGCGGCCATTGGTGGCACAACGCAAGGGTTGTCAATTTGTGAGAATATCGTTCGCCAATTTCGACGAAAGCTAGTACAATGTAGGTGGACATAAGATATGACTATAAAATCGAATTGGTTTAACTTTATTTGTTGCCACTTAAATTTATTGGTAGCAATAATAGTTAAAGCACTTAAACTGATTGAATCAATTGATTAAAAGCTTAATCTTATGTGTCTTTACGAAGATTAGTTAGTAATCAAGCCGAACATTTAAGCCTCGAAAAGCTTGGTGGTAGGGACGATTTGAGCGTGGCAATTGTTATCTTGTTTAATCATTGTGGTAGTGGCATAGTATAAGCAGAAACCGATAATTAATAAGCATAATGATGCAAGCACGATGAAGACAGCGAGTAGAGTATTGAAAGTTTCTTAATTTTGGAGGGAAGCTGACATTATGAAGTTACGAAGATTAATGATTTTGGGCGCGGCAGTTTTAGGTTTGACAGGCCTTGTCACGCTAACGGGACCGACGACGGTTAATGCCGCTTCGTCGGCAGCCAACAGTACGAGTTCAGCCATTTCAATTGATGGTCAGTTCTCGGACTGGAGTGGCGCGACATTGACTAATGGTTATAACGGGTCAACCGCATTAGTTGATAATGGTCGTTACCTCAATGTGTATGTCAAAATGCAAAATGGTAATGTGCCAACACATGGTGATTATATTTTTATAATCAATGGTAAAACTTATCATGCATGGTTGAGCGATACTAGTGTTGACAGTGGTAAAACCAAAGCGGTTACGGTCACTGGTGGGTCCGACTATGATGGCACACAGTACGGCACAGTGGGTAACGGTTATGTGATGAATGATGGTAAAAATAATTATGGCGAATTTAGAGTCAACCTGAAGTCATTTGGACTTAATGGCACAGTTGTCGGAAAACAAGCCTCTTTCACTAACCCTAATATTGGGAGTAATGCAGCTACGACAACGGTGACCTCAATGGGAAATTCAGGTAGTGATAGTAGTAGTGCCGCTTCAAGCAGTAGTAGCACCAGTAGTAGTGTTGTTTCAAGTAGCTCTAGCAGTAGTGTCAGCTCTAGCTCAACGGCTGCCGGGGTCATTGATGGTAAAGCGGATTCTAGTTCGAAAGACACCACGACCACGGATGGCAATGCAAATAACGATAATGATAATCTGAATATTGTGATCGATGGTAAATTTGCTGACTGGAAGAATGTCACACTGACAGGTGGTCAATACGATAGTGGTAAGTTTGCCATGGTAAGTGATGGCGATGCTGTTTATGTCTATGTTGTCATGAAGTATGGTACTGTGCCAGGCTATGGTGATTATGACTTCGATATTGGTGGTAAAAAAGTTTATGTTTGGTCCAAAGACATGCCGAGCTCTCAGGTCGCTGAGGGCAGTGCGCAAAAGGTTACCTTTAAAGGTGCCGATAACCAGGCTGACGACCAAGGCATTGATGTTGGGACTGGCTATGTTTCCAGTAAAGATGGGTATAATATTGCTGAGTTTAAAGTTAGTTTGGGTAAGCTTGGTGTATCTTCGATGACAGGGCAAACAATTACGATGTACAACCCAAACATTACGAGTCAGAAAGTCACAGTGGCCGGTGGGTCAACAGGGCCGATCTTGATTTCTGGTATTGGTGTTGCCATTGTGGGATTTGGTTATTATCGGCTTCGCAAAGCTGGTCTATTGACGCGTAAAGGACGTCGAATGAGTGGTAAGTAATTTGGATTACAATGTTTGACAAGTTAATTAATAGGACTGATGTGAAATGAACGTAACTATCATACTGGGAACTGTAGTATGGCTTTACGTCCTGTCAGTGCTAAAGCGAGCCCAGCTTTCCGCTTATTTATTTATTATTGGGAGTGCTGGACTTTTCTTTATCCTTTCAGCGATTAGTCGGCCGTATTGGGTGTGGTTTTTCACCCATGCAGTTATCCATGGTGTGGCCCTATTCAGTGATATCACGAATTGGTGCACTGTCCTGTTTAAATCTGGACTTGTTTACATCGGTAATGGTCAAAATGCGGTCATGATGTCAATTGATTATGAATGTTCTGGAATTATTGAAACCTGTGCGTTTATTGCTTTGGTGGCGTTTTTCCCGATGTATGAACGCAAAGAAAAAGTGTTCTATGGCCTTTTTGGCCTAGTTTATATTTACTTGATTAATGTTTTACGGTTGGTTGTTGTGATTGTTATCGTGCATTTTGGCGGTGGTGAAACGTTCTTTATTGCCCATTCAATCATTGGACGACTGGTGTTTTACGTTTTAGTGATTGCCTTGTATTACAACGTTTTTACTTATTCACAGTTGGCACGTGGAATCTATCGAGAATTTCTGGATTGGAGGCACGATAAGTTGTGATGTACTGGATTAATCTAGCACTGACCAGAATGGGTTTCTGGATCACTTGGGCGCTAATCCCAATTGTCGTGGAAATCATTCCAGCAATCGTATCGACGATTAAGTTGATGCGGATGCACAAACATGAGCCAAAGTTAATCCCGCCAGGTAAATGGCCTTGGGTAACGATTATTGTGCCGGTTCATAATTCAGAAGATACGCTCTTTGAATGTATTGAATCGATCAATAATCAGACTTATTCAAAAAAGGCCATGCAGATTGTGTTAGCTAACAATAAAAGTACAGATGACAGTTTTGGTGCCTATGCCCGTGCACAAAATACTTTTCCAGAATTGATCTTACGGTATGTTAATACTGATCAAGGTAAAGCACGGGCTTTGAATACCGCGATTTATGAAAGCATTGGGACCTATATTATCAATATTGATAGTGATGGTTTGCTGGAACCGAATGCGGTTAAAAATATGGTCTTGCGATTTGAAAATGATCTCAGCATTGCGGCCATGACTGGCGCAATTTTACCTAAACGGGCATTGATTGATGGGATTAAGGGCAAGTGGCATAAGTTTCTTGCTAAAAATGAATATTATGAATATGCGCAGGCCTTTCTTTCTGGTCGGACGATTGAATCTTCACGTGATCAACTATTTACGATGTCAGGGGCTTTTTCGGCTTTTCGTCGCGAAGTTCTTATGCAGACCTTCCTTTATGATATTGATACGATTGGGGAGGATACTGACATGACCTTTCAGATTCGAACGCGCCTGGGGAAAAAGGTTGTCATTTGTGCGGATGCGATTTTTTATATCGAGCCAATCTCTGGTATGGGGGAGTTATATACGCAACGGCAACGGTGGCAACGAGGTGAAATGGAAGTCACCCAAAACTATATGAATCGATCGGCGAGTCTGAAGCGTTTCTTTAATAACTTTTTAATCCGACGGGTAATGATTGATCACACTTTTAGTTTTCCAAGGATGATTTGGACTTTTGCCAGTTTTGTGTTGATTGCCTTTGGTTATTCTTCATTGGTGATGCTGCTTTCCTATTTATTGATCTATGCACTTTATGTATTTGTCGCTGTAATTAATTATCTCAGTGTGGGTGTGTTGCTACTTAAATATCCTGGTGAGCGTCGTTACTATTTGCATTTATGGTGGATAACTTTGACATTGCCGTTTTATATGTTTGTCAGTTCGTGGATTCGCTTAGTTGGAATCATTAATGCAATGACGACGAGGGCGACTTGGCAAATGCGTGGCTTCGGTCAGGAAATGTCACAATTAAAGAGTGTTGTCCGGGATGATGTTGAAACGATTCGTGAACAGCGTCGTCGAGATAAGAGAGGAAAATGAGGATGGCTAAACAACGTTCATATAAAATTAAATCTTATGTTAATGCGAGTCATGCAGTCCGTTGGAAGTCAGGAACGGGTAAGAAACACAATCATACTTGGGAAATCATTTGTGAGTTGCATGTGTTTGAAGGGATGGTTTCTTTTTTTGACATCGAGAAGTCGCTGAATAAAGCTATTGATGGGTTATCTGGTAAGTTTTTAAATGATTTACCAGAGTTCAAGGTCATTAATCCAACTGTGGAAAATGTGACCGAATATCTTTTTGACAATATTGATGGTATTTTACGCCAAAACAATGCGGTACTTTTGCGAATTGAAGTCAGCGATTCACCCACGCGATCGTTTTGTATTGACGTGACTGAGCGGAAATTTCCAACTGAACAAGAGGTTGATACTGAACAACAAAAGTCAGGAAACAATGATGCGTAAGTTTTATAATTTTAGTCAGTCTACAATTAATCTGGCTTGGCGGGTCTTGTTCTTTCTAATGCTTTTTTTTGCGTTGACTTCGTCTAATATTATTATTGGGGATAATGCAACTTTTGGGACTAGTACAACAATGATGACAAGTGGGTTGGTTATTGGTATTCTGGCAATCCTGATTATGAATTATGCTTATCCACGAGTGCATGCTAGTCTGGTCAGTATTTTTGTGACACATCAATTGATTACCGGAAGCATCCTATTATTATTCGTCTTGGCTGGTCAAGTGTTTTTCGTGACTTACGTTCATCCTGTAAGTGGATTCGATGCTGGTATGTTACACTACGCTGCGACGAGTGCTAAACACGTACAAGAGATTGGTGTTACTGCTTACTATAGTTTGAACCAAAACAACATGCCAATTATGTTATTTATGCATTGGTTGTCTGAAATTAGTGGACAAGCATCGTGGCTTTTTTTTGATTATGTTACCCTATTTTTTGTTGATTTATCGGTAATTTTTAATCTATTGAGTGTTGTAATTGTACAACCACGGGCGCTTGGTGCAGCGATGTATCTACATGCTGGTTGGTTAGCTGTTTTTCCAAGTATTATTATGCCGTATACTGATGCTTGGGTCTTGCCGCTCGTTTCTGGTTTCTTATTATGTTACTTTGTAATGCGCAAGGCAACGATGCCCTTGTGGCTGCGTGGAACAGCGACAGTTGCTTTTGCCATCTTCGTGACTTTGACATATTTTATGAAACCATCATCAATTATTCCAGTCATTGCCATTGTCATTATTGAGCTTTTGGCTTGGTTGGTTCAAAGAAAACATTTCACAAGTCGTGGGGTGTTTACAATTTTGGCTATGCTGGTGTTAATTGTAGATAGTGCGGGTCTAACTTATAAAATAGTCAATGATAAAGTTCAAAATCAAACTTATATTAAATTAGACTATTCACGTTCAATTCCCGCCATTCACTTTATGGCGATGGGAGTCTATGGTGAGGGTGGCTATAGTGAGAAACAAGCGATTGAAATGGCAGTGCTACCAACAGAAAAGCAGAAGACTGATTACTCAATTAGAATGCTCAAAAGGCGTTTACAAAAGTTGGGTGGTTGGGGCTATTTCAAGTTTCTGATTATGAAACAACGTAATAATACCGCGGATGGTACTTTTGGTTGGTTGAAAGAAGGTCATTTCTTTCGTGAAAATCAAAAACCAAATCAGCATGGCATTAGTAACAAACTAAAAAATTACATTTATTTATATGGCAGACACATTGCTGATTTTCGATTTGCAGCACAGCTTTGGTGGATTGTGTTATTGGTCATTATTGCGCTCGGTTTTGGTCCGCGTCGAGATTTAATCCAGATGTTGCGGTTGTCAATGGTTGGTGGATTTATGTTTTTACTTTTGTTTGAAGGTGGTCGTAGTCGGTATTTGATTCAATATTTGCCATGCTTATTGTTACTAAGTACTTTTTCATTTGAACGAGTAGTAGTGAACTTTCAACGATTATTTGGCTGGTATGATCTAGAATTAAAAAAAGATCGTGTTAAGATTGACAACGAATAGTTGTGGTTTTTGGTATTTGGCCTAATAGCTGAATACCTTTTTTAGATGGTAATAATTGTTAGTTATCCTTACAATCAAAAATGTCACTTTTCTTCTCTTGTGAAAGGTGGTTCGATAGAATACTATTGCAGAGCGTTTTGAGGTTAATTGGTTTGAAATTATGATGTAGGTTAATTTATCTATCAATAAAAAACATCGGTTTTGCTTTCAATTAACGAAATAGACCAGTAAAATATATTTATATTAATAAGTTCGAATAAATTATTAATTTTTATTCGCATTAATAATTGTAAGCGTCAACAAATCGATGGGGAGGTTCAAATAATGGCAGCGAAGTTAAAGCAAACAACTGTGACTGCACCGGTCGCGGGGGAGTTAGTGCCACTGAGTGTGATTCACGATCCAGTTTTTTCAAAAGGGCTGATGGGGAAAGGGTTTGGCATTGAACCAAGCGATGGCAAAATCAGTGCGCCGGTGAGTGGTGCCATAACCATGATTGCGAGTACGAAACACGCGATTGGGGTCAAGACGGCTGACGGCATGGAAGTGCTGGTACACATGGGTATCGATACGGTCGAATTAGCCGGCAAGCCATATCAGATCATGGTTAAATTGGGTGACCAAGTCACTGCTGGGCAAGCGATGGCAACCATGGATCTGGCCAGTGTTAAAAAAGCTGGCAAAGCTACCACAATTATTACCGTTATCACGAACACGGCCGCAATGGGTTATCAATTATTTTTAAATGAAGTCGATCAAGCGGTCGCTGCGGGTGATTCTGTGGCTATGGTGACAGGTAAGGCAAAGCCAGCGGCATCCTCGCAACCAGCGGATGAACCGGTTGGTGATGGCAAGTATGATCAATTGGCGCATGACATCATTAAGAATGTCGGTGGGCCAGCTAATATCAAAAGTTTGATTCATTGTATTACGCGACTACGTTTTTATTTAAAGGATGAAAGTATCGCCAATACAGCGGTGATCAGCGGACTAGATGGTGTGATTGATGTGACCAAGGGTAGCGGCCAGTATCAAGTCGTGATTGGTCCCGCGGTCAACGATGTGTATGACGCGGTCATTGCCCAGTTAGGGTCACAATTTGCGGATGATGATGCGACTAAGCAAGCCGTTGCGGACACGACTGCCGCTGCAAAGAAGCAACACCCACAAAATATTTTGGAACTGATCCAACATGGTTTTGGGAATATCATTGGGGTTATGACGGCGTCCATGATTCCGGTCATCGGGATTTTAGCCGGCTCTGGGATTCTGAAAGGGATTCTGGCGGCCTTGACTGGATTCAAAGTATTAAGTACGACAAGTGGCACGTACATGGTCTTAAATGCCATTGGTGATGCGACCTTCTATTTCTTGCCAGTTATTTTAGGCTTCACGGCGGCAAAAAAGCTCGGTTCGGATCCGATTGTTTTAGCAATCGTCGGGGGGATCTTGATCTATCCGCAGATTATCGCGGCAGCTGGTAAGGCAGCAACCGCCCAGATCTCATTTCTCGGCATCCCGACACATTTAGTCTCTTATTCAGCCTCAGTCTTCCCAATTATCGTGGCGGCTTGGTTGGGGGCGTACGTGGAAAAATTCTTAAAAAAAGTCATTCCACTTTATTTACGGAGCGTCTTCATTCCAATTTTAGAGGCTTTGATTTTAAGTGTGATCGTGCTGGTTGGCGTTGGCCCAATCATTACTGTTATCAGTAAAGGTTTAGCTGACGGCATCTTGGCCATCTACAACTTTAGTCCAGCACTATCAGGATTCGTCATTGGGGGATTATATCAAACGATGGTCATCTTCGGATTACATTGGGGACTCATTCCAATCGTCATCAACGATATTGCCACCAATGGTCATAGCTACTTGAATGCTATCTTGTCTGTGACGATGGTTGCTCAAGGCGGTGCCGTTCTAGCAGTCTTCCTGAAGTCGAAAGATAAGAAGTTAAAAGAAATCTCACTGGCCGCCGCAGTTTCAGCGTTTTGCGGGGTCACTGAACCGGCTTTATACGGGGTTAACTTGAAATATAAGCGAGTCTTCGTTTGGGCCAGCATTGGGAGTGCCTTTGGTGGATTGATTACCGGTCTGTTACGAGTCAATAACTACGCGCTTTCCGGTTCCTTGATTGGTTTTCCGGCCTTCATTACGCCGAATGTTGGTATTGGCAGTAATTTCTATGGCTATTTGATTTCACATTATGGGACGTTAATTATTTCAACCGTACTGGTTTTCTTATTTGGATTCTCAGATAAAATGTTAGCTAAAAATAAAACGCCAAAGTTAGACGCGGCAAAATAATTTTTAATAAGATGAGCTTGGAAAAATTTCCGGGCTCATTTTAGGTTGCCATTTTTTTTGCGAACGTGATTTGCCCAATGTCACTGAAATGTGCGTTAAGATAACTTTATATAGAAAGGGTGATGTGTCGATGTCAGTATTTAGTAATGCCGAAAAAGTTCAAATTTTTGCTGATTTAGTTAAAATTAAATCCGTTAATGATGATGAAACAGAAGTAGCTCAGTACTTACAGCGGTTGTTTGCTGATCATGGAATTAAAGCTGAGTTAATGCCACTAAGCGCCACGCGTAGTAATTTAGTTGCCGAAATTGGGAGTGGTGGCTCAGTTTTAGGAATTTCTGGACACATGGATGTCGTGACACCTGGCGACCTCAAGCAGTGGGATACGGATCCGTTTCAATTGACGGCTAAGGGTGGCAAGCTCTATGGTCGTGGTGCGACGGATATGAAGGGTGGCTTGGCCGCGATGGTCATTGCCATGATTGAAATCAATGCCGCGCACACCTTGACTAAGGGCCGGATTCGATTGATGGCGACGGTTGCCGAAGAAGTCGGTGAAACTGGCTCACAGAAGTTCTATGAGGCGGGGACGATGCAAGATGTCGATGCACTGCTGATTGGTGAACCGTCTGGCTACAACATTGCCTTTGCCCAGAAAGGATCAATCGATATTCGAATTGAATCCGCCGGTAAAGCTGCGCATAGTTCGATGCCAGAACAAGGTTACAATGCGTTAGATCCGTTGATTGATTTACTGAATCAAGCCAATCACGCTTTTCGTGATAGTGATCGGCAAAGTGACTTGTTGGGTAAACTTGTCTTTAATGCCACTGTTTTGCAAGGCGGTAATCAAGTGAATTCAATTCCCGCCAAGGCGGAAACGGAGCTAAATATTCGGTCCATTCCAGAATTCGACAACGATACTGCCATTGCAACGTTACAAAAGTTAGTTGATCAGCAGAATGCTAAAGGTGCCCACTTAACAATGACTGTCTTTATGTCGCAGAATCCAGTCCAAGCACCCATGGACACTAGATTAAGCAACTTAGCGGCTAAAATTGGCGCGACCTATGCTGGTCAGCCGATTCCAAAGGTGGCCATTCCAGCGGTGACGGATGCGTCAAACTTATTGAAGGGGAAGTCCAGTGATTTTCCATTTATCATGTTTGGCCCCGGTAATGACACACCGCACCAAGTTAATGAAAATATTGATAAACAGCTGTATCTTGATTTTATCAAGCTCTATGAAAACTTATTCGTTAGTTATCTGCAATAAAAGAACTTTTTGTCGTTGTACTCATAGAAAAATGGTTAGCCCAAATTCTAATTGAAATTGGGCTAACCATTTTGTTTTTTTAGCGTTAACTGATTCTAATCAACTTTAATGATTTTTCCAGCGGCAATTGGTAAGGTTACGTGAGCATCGTAGGGTCCAACAGCACCGGCAACGGTCGCGGGTAAGTTAACACTATCAGGTACGCCGTGAACGTAGACAACGCGTTGAGCCAAGTTCAAGTCAGTATCGTTAAATGCGGCCTTGAATTTTTTAGTGAGGTCGGCAAGCGAAACGACACGTGTGTAATGATAATCACCGTTCTTATCCGCCACAGGGTACTTATCGTTTGGAATGTCCATTGCGGCTGGATCATCGTTGAAGGGAACCATGGTCGTCCCGGAAACTGGTTCAGTTTCTGGCAGGTCAATGTAGCCGTCACCGTTCGCGTCTTGCGCGGGACCCGCAACTTGAGCCGCTTTTTCAGTTGGAAAGCCATGGAAATGTTCCCAATGTTGGGTGTTTGCCGGCGTATCATGCATGGTAATGTCAATGGTCAAGTGATCGGCAGTTAAGTCAAAAGTGGCTTGCCCATGCGCCGCAGTCCCAATCTTATCAGCGTTTAATGGTTTAATCTCAGCAATATATTTTGTCATGAAATGGAACCCCTTTCTTGAACCTATGTCAAGTCTACAATTAAATTTTGTAAAATGCACTTAAAGTGAAAGCTGACTTTTTGGTTAACTAAAGGTTGAAAGACTCAAAAGCATCACAAATGTTGTAGTACCGGTAACCCATAAGCCTAAAGTAGACTTACCTAAATTTAGCGCTCCGTCAATCAAAATCGGTGTGCTGTGGGGGACGGCGCCAGCCAAGGTACGGTCTGACGCCTCAATTCCAAGCCGATAAAACACGTCTTTGAATTGCCCCGCGAGATTAGTCAGCCAAGAACGCCGATTAATCTCGCCGACACTGCACACCGATTTTGACTGACTCCGCTAACCGTAAATAACTACTGACTTAGCTGGAGGTTGTTGCTGATAGCATCGGACGTGCAGGTAGTGTTTGACCGGCGTTCTTTTGCCGGCCTTACACCACGGACGGTCCCTCGTCCGCATGTTATCGGCAACAACCGGAAGCGGCAGTAGTCGACTAGTTTTCATTACCGGATTGTTGACGTAGTGGTGCAGACCGGCAATTTTTAACTTTCAACCTTTAGTTGGTTAATAAAAAAGGCCCACAACTCCCAAGTTTATGGGCTGTGGGTCTTTTAAATCGTTAAGGCTTCAAAGGGGTATTGCGGATTAAGGAAGCCCCCTGTAAAGCGACCTTAGTCGTTGCCGGCAGTTTACTGTGCTGCGGACTCCAACCGGTGTCTTTCGTTAACTGAATGGTTTGATGAGCGGTTTTTAACGTCATATTGGTGGCGTCCGTCAAGGCTAAGGTTGATTGGCCTAAACTGGCTTGTGTCAAAGTGGCCTGATTGTTTTTCGCTAGTTTTAAATTGAAATTGCCTTTAATGGTGGTGTGCCCGCTCTGAAATAAAGCCAAGCGTTGGTTCGCATCTAAATATAAGGCTAAACGTTCAGATGAATTGACCCAACGGCCAAGGTAATCCGTTGTGCGCACCTTGCTCACAGCGCTAATCGTGGGAGTCGCCGAGCTGACTTGTTTGTCAGCCGCGCCATTCCCACCGGTTGCTGACTGACATCCGGCTAAGCCAATGCTTAGAATCAGCGCGATGCCCAATAGTCCCCTTACTCTTTTCATGCTAATCTCCTCCAAAGTCGGAGTGCTTCACTCACGACTCTTGTTCTCTCAAACTCTCATTATAGATGAAGCTTGTCGTAATCGAAACCGAAATGCTGCGCTTTATAAATAAATTTAAGTTTACCGTGAGTCATTGAGGCAAAAAAACTTACCGTTTACGAGTAAATTGCTAATCACTCAATTTTGACCAATTGATTATGTTGCAACTTTGCTTGAAAATAATGATGAAATCGCGACACTGTCCGCATCTGACTGGTCGTTCAAGTCATCAATTAATTATTCCAAATCTATCAATCGATTGATATAAAACAAATTTTTTGGCTAATTATAAGCGCGGAAAACGTTGTTAATATCGCTGTTGGCTACCTAACCAGGCAATAACACCATATAGGCAGTTTCTTAAAAATGAGCTACTATATATAGTATTGAAAGCAAACGGGTAGCACAATTGGTTGTGCCGCTGGACCATTTGCGCAAAGTGATTAAAAAGTGGGGATGCACATGTTAACAACCGACACAACGGAACTTTTAGAACAATTGCGGCCATTACCGGTCATTAAACGGGGCGGCACGCAGACTAAATTTCATCCGTATAAGCTTAATTTTGTTTTGGATCAGTTAGCTTTAAACGCTGCGGAACAAACTGCGGTCAAACAAGCCTTAGTGGCTCATTACCAACAGACGACCGTCATTGAAACGCGTGAATTACGGCCAGCATTGATCAAAATCTTGACGGACTTAGATTTAGTGTCCGCCGCCAAAGCCTATCAAGATTATTTTATTGCGGAACAGGCCCGATTTTCGGCCGCAACGAATGTTCGTGAACGAATTGAGAAGCTATTTAATCGGGATGCCAGTGTTGTTCACGAAAATGCGAACAAAGATAGCAATGTTTTTAATACGCAACGCGATTTGGAAGCGGGGGCGGCTAGTCGGGCGATTGGCTTGAAGATGCTACCAGATGTAGTTGCCAAGGCGCATCTTCGTGGTGATTTGCATTGGCATGACCTGGATTATTCACCCGTGACACCTGAAACGAATTGCTGTCTGATTGATTTTGACGGTATGTTTAAGAATGGTTATAAGATTGGTAATGCCGAAGTGGCGTCACCACGCTCAATTCAAACGGCGACGGCCCAAATGGCCCAAATCATCGCCAACGTCGCGTCACTTCAATATGGTGGCTGTTCAGCTAATCGGGTCGATCAATTGTTGGCACCCTATGCTGAAATTAATTATCAAAAACATTTAGCTGATGCTGAGAAGTGGGTCGCGGTGGACAAACGGCAAGCTTATGCACAGACTAAAACGAAAAAAGACATTTACGACGCCATGCAAGCGTTGGAATATGAAATCAATACTTTGTACTCTTCTCAAGGCCAAACGCCATTTACCACGGTTAATTTCGGTCTGGGGACGGGTTGGATTGAACGTGAGATTCAACGGGCTATTTTACAGATTCGGATTAAAGGTCTTGGTAAAGAACGACGTACTGCCATTTTTCCAAAACTTATTTTTACGATTAAGCGTGGCTTGAATTTGGCGCCTGATGATCCCAATTATGATATTAAAACGCTCGCTATTGAATGCTCGACTAAGCGGATGTACCCCGATCTTTTAATGTACGATAAAATCAAATCATTAACGGGGAGCTTTAAAACGCCGATGGGCTGTCGGTCATTTTTACAAGGATGGCGTGATGAGCATGGCGTGGAAGTGAACTCTGGGCGCATGAATTTGGGCGTCGTCACGGTTAACTTGCCACGAATCGCGTTATCCGCACATGGGGATCGCCAGTTATTCTGGGAAATCTTTGACGAACGGATGCAGACCTGTCATCAAGCCCTGGCCTACCGCATCGAACGGACGAAAGAAGCACAACCAGAAAACGCGCCGTTGCTGTATATGTATGGTGCCTTTGGCAAACGCTTGCCCGCGGGTGGCAATGTTGACGACTTGTTTAAACATGAACGGGCCACGATTTCACTGGGTTATATCGGAATCTATGAAGTCTGCACGACCTTTTTCGGACCAAACTGGGAGCATAATACCGAAGCCCTCGATTTTGCAGAAACAGTCGTTAAACGGTTGCGTGACAAGTGCGCCGAATGGGCTAAGGCAAGTGGCTATCATTACAGCTTGTATTCAACGCCGGCTGAATCATTGACGGATACGTTCTGTCGTGATGATATTCAGAAGTTTGGCCGTATTCCGGATATTACGGACAAGGAATACTACACAAATAGTTTTCATTATGATGTTCGGAAACATCCTTCGCCATTTGAAAAGTTGACGATGGAAGAACGATTCCCACAATATGCTTCCGGCGGCTTTATCCATTACTGTGAATATCCAAACTTAACTCAAAATCCGAAGGCCTTAGAGGCAGTTTGGGATTGGGCTTATGATCACGTGGGTTATTTAGGAACGAACACGTCGATTGATCAATGCTTTAAATGTGGTTTCAAGGGTGAGTTTAAGGCAACGGCCCGCGGGTTCGTGTGCCCACAATGTGGTAACCATGACCCCAAGTATTGTGATGTGGTGAAGCGGACTTGTGGTTATCTAGGTAACCCCCAACAACGGCCGATGGTGCATGGTCGTCATGTTGAAATTGCTTCACGTCAAAAAAATATGTCTCCGGAGATGATTAAGAATGCCGCGCGCTATGAAAGGACCAAACAATCCGATGCCGAAAGAATGGTTGGCAGAGGACTTAAGTGAACAATATGTCGCTGATTACAAAGCCTTTAATTTTGTCGATGGTGAAGGGGTCCGCTGTAGTTTATATTTGAGCGGTTGTCCGTTTCATTGTCCAGGCTGCTACAACGTGGCTGCACAGAATTTTCACTATGGTCAGCCCTATACACAAGAATTAGAAGATCAGATTATCACGGATTTAAGTCAAGATTACGTTCAAGGCTTGACATTACTCGGTGGAGAACCGTTCTTGAATACGCAAGTTGCGATTCGAATCTGTGAACGGGTACGGGCAGAATTCGGTCATGACAAGGATATCTGGTCTTGGTCTGGTTATACCTGGGATGAATTGTTGAAGGATTCTGATGATAAATTAAAAATGTTATCACTAATCGATATTTTGGTTGATGGTCGCTTTTTAGAAGATCAGATGGATCTGACACTACAGTTTCGTGGTAGCGCCAATCAACGGATCATTGATGTGCCTAAGTCGTTAGCGCGTGGCGATGTGGTGATCTGGGATAAATTAAAACGCTAAATAAGTTCCACCGCAGTGTGTGGCTGAACGTCATACGCTGTTTTTTTATCAAAAATTAGTGATTGAGGGAGTCTTTTTGAACATGTTAACGACAATTAAAGCTTGGCAGGATCGGTATTTTCACTTTTGGGATCGGTTGAACGTGTTACGAGCAGGAATTTTAGGCGCAAATGATGGCATTATTTCAGTTTCAGGGATCGTGCTGGGGGCAGTTGGCGCAGATTTGAGTGCAACGACGCTATTTATTAGTGGTATTTCTGGCATGTTAGCCGGTGCCTGTTCGATGGCCGGCGGGGAGTATGTGTCAGTCAGTGCACAAAAAGAGGTGCAGTTAAGCAAATTGGGTCACACAACTGGGGCTGATTTGACCCAAACGCGATTGCGAGAGATTGATTTGCTGAATCCATTACATGCCGCGGCGACATCGTTTGTCTCATTTATCTTGGGGGCTTTGATTCCGCTACTTGCCATTAGTTTGTCGACGCCCGCGTGGCGCTTAGTGAATACGATTTTAGCCATGGTGGTGGCATTGAGCCTAAATGCCACTGTGAGCGCACAGCATGCCGCAGTCTCATTACCGAAAGTCATTTTGCGAAATGTTTTGGTTGGCGTCGCAACGGCATTGATCACTTTTTTGATGGGAACCTTACTGGGCGGCAATATTGCGGGTTAAATTTGCTTAAAAAAGGCTATTTTTCCGGTCAAATTGGACATTAAGTGTCGATATTTAAGAATTAAAAGGCTATACTAAGAAGCATGTTGATTAGTTAAATTATATTGACATAAATCAAGCGTTGAAACGAGGTCTTTTATCAGATGTATCGCTTTTTTGTTCAACCACAAGTTGATCAGAGCCAAAAATCCGTTTTTGGATATGAACTGTTGTTACGCAAAGAAACCCATGGTCGCTGGGCAGTTCCAGCAACTTTCACGGAATTGCCACTAACTAAACAGGTCCATCTACTCGAAGAATTAGCCTTACAATTATCAACTAAAGCAACTAATCAAGTCTTAGCCCTTAATTTGAATCGTGAACAGGCAGAAGACGACTTGATGCTTGGCACCATTATTTATTTAAAAAAACGGTTAAATCCGGCGGCGTTAACGATTGAATTAACTGAAAATCCAACCTTAGCCGAAATTCAAAAATATAGTGTTTTATTTCATCAATACGGGATTAAATTAAGTATTGATGATGTTGGGACGGGCTCCAATACCTTTGATAATGTGGAGCCATTATTACCGTTTGTTGACCAAATCAAATTTGCCATGCAGAATTTACGGATGAGTGGCAAAGCCGATCAAATTCCGACTGCCTTATCTTTTTGGCACACGGTCGCGTTACAGTATCACCTCGACTTCATTTTGGAAGGTGTGGAAGATGCACATGACCAGGAAATTGCTCGGACATTAGGCATTGATCTCCATCAGGGCTACCTTTATGGTAAACCTCAGTTGGTCGTGAAATGTCCTGATCGGCGTGCAGAGTCACAGCAGGATGGTCAATAACCGGGAAGGATAACGACATATGACATGGGCTTATTGGCGGGTACCGCCATTTGTAACCAGCATTTTCTTCATCCTCGGCGTGTTAACGTTATACTGGGTGCTATTTAATTGGATCACTGCGTTTTTTCATGCCCATCATATTAATATTGATGACGATGTTGTCAATTCTTGGCATGGGGTCTTGTACATGCTGGTATTCGTGTTTAGCTTGCAGACCTTGATCGTTGGGCAATCGGATTCTTGGCAGTTTATGAACTTTCAATTGATTGCGCTGATTTTTTGCGGTTATTTTTTGAATATTCATATTCCATACTATTTCCTGTTTCCGGTGGTCTTAGTGTACATGGTTTTCAACCAATCGATCACTTATTGGGAATCGTGGGGGTACGCCATTACGATGGTGGCGTTATTCTGGACGATGAACTATATTCGGATTCATTTTCAGGGTAAGGCGCACGCTTGGATCTATTATTTGTGCGCGGGTATTCCGTATGGCGGCGTTTTATGGTTGTGGATGAAGGTTAAATTTAGTTTGGACTGGAATACGTTCTGGCAAGAATGGGTTTATTTAGTCATCTTTGAAATTTTACTGTACGCTTACGTCAGCATGTTGACACGTGATAGTGAGTTTAAGTTGCGGTTGGCCCAATTTGCCAGCCACGATGCGCTCACGCAAACGGAGAACTTTGCGGCGTATACCGGCGAAATCAAATATCTCTTTGAGGACAGTTCAAAAAACAACTTAAAATTGTCGATGATGATGTTCGATATTGATCACTTTAAGCATGTTAATGATACTTATGGCCATTTAGCTGGTGACCGAGTATTGCAACACGTGACCGATGTTGTGCAAACGGTCATCGATGCGAACGACGAAAAGGTAACGTTGTATCGAACCGGTGGTGAGGAATTTAACATTCTGTTCCCCGGTTACGATTTAGCGAGCACTGAAACAATCGTGCGACAGATTTTCTTAGCGTTGAATCATCTCGGTGTGAATTTTGGGAATCAACAGATTCCAATTACAATTTCCGTTGGGGTTTCAGCGTTGTCAAAAGAAGATGCGACACCGATTGATTTCTATAACCGCGTCGATCAGAATTTATACCATTCGAAACGGAATGGGCGGATGCAAATTACGACAGATTAAATCTCAAGATCAACTAACTCATTATTGATGTTAGGTGGTCTTTTTTTCGGTGTTTTTAGTCTGGCGTGTTGTAGCGGTCATGTTTAAAAGCGGTCGCTTAACTTGCCGCTCCGGTTGGTCTGGACTGATGCTGGAACGTGGTGGCCACGTTTGTGAGCCATAGTGCGGTCTCACAAGCCGGGCTTTTCCTAAGCTGGAAACCCACCAGCAGTTGAAACGTGTTCGGTCCAACTGCTTCCTCCGCTTGCTACACCGTCACAACCACTCGGAAAACCACCGAGTAATTGTGACGGTTGGGCAATGCTCAGGAGCAACCCGTTGGACCTCACACTCTGAAAAATTTCACCACTGAGCATCATCCAGCCCGCCCTGCGCTAATTAGTAGTCCTGATACCAATTGGCTTTTGATTACTGCCACTGTTTGACGTCGGAGTGGACCAGTTCGTTCGCCGTGTCGAGACACTTAGCTGGGTGATTTTCCCAGGTTAGTGTCTGGCCGACTTTTAAGACGTGGGCTTTCGGCTTGAAAGCGCCCTGCAGACCGTTTTTTGGCTGCAGGTCTGCCTCACAGCGAACGTGCTGGTCCACGGAGACGAACAGCTAAAAACAAAAAAAGATAATGCCAGTCTACAACCCCAAAGTGAAGGAGTTAGAATGACATTATCTTTTTTAAGACTAATCGTTAGCAGCTTGTTGTGCGATATGGCGTTGGTTGCCACGATATAACTCAACAATGGTCCAAGCAAGTAAGGCAATGATAGCCGCAATTAATAGCCAAGCAATGGTATCAGCAATACCAAGTTGGCCCTTGGTAGGATTGTTGCCGAAGAAGCCTTCAACTTGTGATGGCAGGCCAATTAAGTTTAAACCGGTCAGGCCGACGACAGATAACCAGCCGAGTCCCTTGATCCAGAAAGCATTCTTGAAACGTTTGCCCATTTCCGCAGCACTGTCGGTCATCATGAGCAACGGTAGCATTGAGAATGGTAGGGCGAACGCCAAGAAAACCTGCGAATTATTCATCAAATTATTTAGGGCCTCATGTTCAGCAATGGCTGATTTACCACTGGTTAACATGACACAGATCAAAACGGGAATGACGGATAGTAGTCGGGTGACCAAGCGTCGTAGCCATAATGGCATCCGCATGTGCACGAAACCTTCCATGATTACTTGTCCGGTTAGTGTCCCGGTAATGGTCGAGTTTTGTCCAGAAGCGAGTAGAGCGACCGCAAATAAGGCAGATAACACGCCGGAACGGGCAACATCAATTAAGACGCCGTTACTTAAGGTTGAAGTGTTAGATAACGCTTGATACAACCCGAAGAATGAGGGGTCTTTAACGGCACCGGTCTTGAAGACCGCTACCCCCATGATGAGGAGTAACGCGTTGACGAAGAAGGCGGCTGTCAGCTGAATGTTAGAATCCAAGCTGGCAAATTTTACGGTTCGGGCAACATCATCAGCATCTTTGTGATCAATTTTCCGAGTTTGCGAAATCGCGGAGTGTAAGTACAAGTTATGTGGCATCACAGTTGCGCCAATAATCCCTAAGGCCCCGCTCATGGGTGTCATCCCAGCAACGGTGCGATCATTGGAAAAAGTTTCACTGGTTGGGATAAAGCCCTTAAAGACAGCTCCCCAGTTAGGATCAGACAAAGCAACTTCATAAGCAAAAACGAGTAGAATGACTAAAATCAAACAAACAACAATGGCTTCAATTTTTCGGAAACCAATTTTAGTTAATAATAATAGTAATAACACATCAAAGACGGTTATGAATACCGCAATGACTAACGGAATGTGGAATAGTAAGTAAAGTGCGATGGCTGCCCCGATAACTTCAGCGATATCGGTTGCCATAATCGCAAATTCAGTCAGAATCCATAAGACAATTCCCAATGTTTTACTGGTACGGGCACGAATCGCCTGTGCCAAATCCATCTGGGTCACGATGCCAAGTTTAGCTGCCATGTACTGCAGAAGCATCGCAATCAAACTTGACATTAAGATAACAGACATTAATAAATACTGAAAGTTTTGACCACCAGTAATTGAGGTTGACCAGTTCCCAGGGTCCATATAACCGACGGCAACTAAGGCACCGGGCCCGGAGTACGCAAATAAGGTGCGCCAGAAACCAATGTTTTTGGGTACTTCGATTTTTCCGTTGATTTCTTCTAGTGACGGACCGTTGGCATATTCAATTAATTTATGTTGCCGTTTATCTTTATCCATGTTGCGGACCACCTTTCGATTTCTAAAACCAGACTCATTGTACGCTGGGTCAGTCATAAATAATATAATTTCAGAAGCATACGGGCGAAAATTAGTGAGTTTTTAGGGGAGGTGCGTTTAGCGAGATAACTAACATGATTGCCGGTCTGACGGGCATTAAATGAGCATCGTTTGTTAATTGTTTTTATGAACTAGCGTTAACAAGTGTAAACCTTACTGAATCAGTTAAATAGTTCTGATATTTTGTGCATAATATGGTAAAGTCGGAGTTGAAAAGGATAACAATCAACGTATTTAACTAATATTAAAGGGAAAGTCAGGTCAATCAATTTGTGAGCAAGTTGGCAAAGCACTTGGATTTGAACGAAATATTGTCAACTGAACGTCGTTTTAAGGACTTAAGGAAGTGGAAAGCATGCCAGTAACAACGAGCAGTTTAATTCCGGTCGTGGCACCGGTCGCTGGTCGAAAGATCAGTTTGACAACGGTTGCCGACACGGTCCTTTCGTGTGGCATGCGGTTGGCAACGGCGCGAGTCTTGCCCCAAACTGATCGTATCGTGGCGCCGGCAGCAGGACGAGTCACACAAATTGCCAAAAAGCAGCATCGGTTATACTTTCGGACGTTAAATGGGCTGGAAGTTTTGATCCGTCTAGGTGTGGCAATGGTCAATGTGGCCGTGACATCGTTTCACTTAACGGTTAAATTAGGTGAGCAAGTTCAAGTTGGTCAAGAAATCGCCACCATGACTTTAGCGGCACCTCATTTACGGCGACCCAAAGCGACTGTTCCACGTCGGATTCTACGGGTCTATGCTCGGATGCAGGCCTTGTTCTTTACAGCGACTCACCGGATAGCGCCGGAAGGCAATGTTAAAACCAGTCTGACGCTAGATCCAGCGGCGAATCATCAGATAGCGACGGTAGGTCCGCCGTTACAAATTCAACTGTGTTGACCCAAGCATTGGGGTGACGAATGGGAATGTCATGAGATCAGTGAAGCGCTTGGGCGATAGCAATATCATCCAGTCAGGCTAATCAGCCAGCCGGCAATCGAACGGGGTGTTTAGATGTAACCGGCTAGTGGTCGATATCAGTTGATGATCGGATAGCAAGTGGCTGAGGTTTTTGCGTTAGTGATAGCGCATTCTGGGGCAACGGCATTTTTGAGAAAACGACGTTGGTCAAGTTTTGTGACCCATTTTTCACAAAACAAATCGATAATCATTGAACCGAATTTTAGTGAGGAATCTAGGCTAAAATAACTTAATGTGGCAGCATTAATCGGACTTGATTATCGAGAGTTCATGATGACTCTTAGTGAGTCTGCAAGTCAAAAACTAGATTCGTTGCGGTCAAAAGGTTAGGGCTTCCGATCGAGCGATTAAACCCGTGGGGGGTGGTTATCGCTGTCGAAACTGGTCTGTTCATCAAGGGATAATGCCGGCGTTTGGGGACGTCAGTAACGGTGAATCCTGACCATTTTCGTTAGTTTTGTTAGGTTAACCATGGCTGCAGAGAGTGAAGATTGAAAACGAATTACTTGCTTTTGTTTGGCAGTTCAGTTTACTATTAGCGTAAATTGAATAGGAGTGATTCGTGATGAGTGAAGCAACTTTTAATAAAAGTGAATTGGCCAAATTTGATGGTCAAAATGGGCAGCCAGCTTATGTGGCGGTTGCCGGTGTCGTCTATGATGTCACTGGTGTCGACGCTTGGGCTGCAGGCAAGCACCATGGTAATTTAGCCGGCCAAGAATTAACTGCGGTGATCGATAATCATTCACCACATGGGCGCGGTGTTTTGAAAAAGTTGCCAGTGATTGGAAAGTATGTGGATTAGTCGGCCTGTCGCTAATAACTGAATACCAATCAATATCGGATCAGGGCTAAACCAGTTCTGATCTTTTTTCGTTCAAAAATGTAACCGTTCTATAATTTGTCATCTAATTGTTACTTACGAACCGCAAGTTGAAAGTGCTATAGTGAACACTCGAAACTAAATCTAGGAAGAGGTAAGAACAATGCCACGTAATTTAAAAGAAGAAGTTGTGTTCACGGCGATTATGGCGGGTTTGATGGTGTTTGTCATGACTGCGTATAATGTTGCAATGGCGCAAGGCTTCAGCAATGGTTTGATCTTGGCAATTTTGAGCGGTTATCCGCTAGGTTTAGTCGTAGCAATCATTTTAGATCTGTTGGTCGTGGGACCAATTGCAAAAGGATTAGCTTTCAAATATATCATTAATGATTACATGCGGAAAAAGACGGTTTTAATTGGGATCACGATCTCAGTTTTAATGGTTCTTGGCATGGTAACTTGCATGTCCCTCTTTGGGATTGCGGTGGAAGGTAAGTTGGCCGGTGGGCACGTATTAGCTACCTATGGTCATACTTGGATTTTTAACTTGATTGTTGCCTTACCCTTACAACTCATTATCGTTGGGCCAATCGCTCGCGGCGTGTTAGGTAAGATGCAACAAGCTACTGCTAAACGGGATCAACCTTCAGCAGTTGAAGACGAAGATTAAAAAAATAGCACGATTTGAAGCTAGTTTTCGAAACGGTTAAGGCCGCTCGGAAGCTGGCTTTTTTGTAACCATAATAGTCTGATAAAGCGATTGAGCGATTACTTTTTGTGAAAAGCCCTGAATCTAAGGGTGAATTAATGATACAATTTCAATAAAGAAAGCGGTGCCAACTAAGTGCAGCCAAAGATTGAGCGAATAGCGGAGGAATAGTAAATGCAATCATTAGGATTAGTGGATATTGGTGGGACGTCGATTAAGTTTGCGATTTGGGATGGACATGCGTTACAGGAGCATCACGCTATCACAACCCCTAAAAATTTGACGGACTTTTTCGACTTACTGACTAGTGAAGTTGAAAAAATGAAAGCAATGGCCCCAATTGTGGGGGTCGGCATCAGTGCCCCCGGCGCGGTCGACAAGCAAACGGGAATTATTGGTGGGGCCAGTGCAATACCTTACATTCATAATTTTAAGATTCAGCAGGAGTTGTCGGCAAAGTTTGGCTTGCCCGTTAGCATGGAAAATGATGCGAATTGTGCGGCACTTGCAGAACTGGACAGTGGTGCTGGTGCCGGTGCGAATAGTTTAGCCTTTTTCGTGGTTGGAACAGGTGTTGGGGGTTCGATCATCATTAATCATCGAATCTGGCACGGTGCCCACTTATTCGGTGGGGAGTTCGGGTTCACTATGGCGACGGCAACGCATACGGTCAGTGAGCTCGGCACCGTTCCGAATGCTTTGCGGCGTTATCAGGCTTCTAATCCGCAAGCGGCGCCAATTGATGGGAAGCAATTATTTGAATTGGCGTCGAATGGTGATGAGGCCGCTGGAAAAGAAGTCCAGACGATCTATCGGACTTTAGCAACAGCCATTTACAATATTCAATACAGCTTTGATCCAGAGAAAATCGTGCTTGGTGGGGGCGTTTCCAACAATCCGGCCTTGATTCCTGGGATTGAAACCGAAATTGAAAAGATTCGAGCGCAAGTGAAGATTGCCTCACTCAAACCCGATGTCGTGCCGTGTGTTTATACGGATGAAGCAAATTTACGGGGCGCTGCCGTTGATTTTGAGCAGAGCTATCCGGATTTGGGTTAGGATCTTTTTGTCAGCTTAAAGTGATTAGTCAGTAGTGTTTAGGTGCACTGCTGGCTATTTTTAATGGTAATTCTTATTTGGGATAAAGTTTACGCAAATTTGATAGTTGCTTATGAAGTAACATGCTATCGTAATTGGTGTTACTTTAATGAAGCGGATGGAAAATTCAAATGACTGCAAAAGACAATAACTTAAGCTCGAATGTGCCACAGCACTTGTTACCAAGTTTGTCCTCGACACAGAGTGCTTGTCTGTTAGAAAATTTGAAGACCCAAATGACGAATCGCGCATTAACCACTGCACTGAATAATTGTTTCAACTGGAAACTTGTCACAGTTAGCTATGATGCAGATTTCACGGGTCGTTTGAGGTGTGATAAATGTCATCGAAGTCTGAAAGAGCAGTTTTCATTTATAGATGTTAAAACTGGAAATATTCAAAAATTGGGAATTACTCATTTTAAACAACAGCTTGTGTTATCTGAAAAGAGCATTAGTCAGTTTGTCCAGGTCATTGACCAAGAGTTTGGGGGAACTGATGAAATCTTAGCCATGTATCGGAATGGTATGCCGGTACCTAAAGCCGTCAAGGCCTTTATAAAGTTAGATGAAAGTTCCTGGAGCAAGAAAATCAAGCAATTTGTACAGTTGGGCCTGCCAATTAGTCCGGTAGAGTTAATAGGCAGCAATCCCTTTCAGATTAATCTAAAAGAATTAGCGTTTTTGAATCGCTTTGATATTGATGCACGTTTTAATACATCTGAGGTTGTTCATGAATTGGTGGCGACTATTCGGAAAAATCCTGAGCAAGCGAGTTGTATTCGAAAAAAACAGCAACAAGCGAAGTTAGAACAGTTAGTGCCCTATTTAGATCATTTTGGCGGATTGTTCACGAAATTTAAAATTCAGAACATCAAAGGTGGCGATTATTTAGGCTATAGTGAATTGACAAAATTAGAAGCAAGCTATATTTGTTACTACCTGGCAGAAGTGATTGAAAATAAGGCATCTTTTGACAATTATGATGTATCGGATTGGGTCGTTCGCCATGTAATCAAATTAGGCGGCGATTATCGAGATGAAAACGTCGCAATTTTGAATTCAATCGAGCGATTAGAATCAATTGTTGCACAGTTGTTGATTCGTTTAGAGCAATTGAATATCGTACAAGCTGACTTAAACAAATATGTGATGATTGATCAATCCAAAATGCGACTGGAGAGTTGAATCTTCAGCAAGCATGGCTAGCACCTACCCATAGTATTGACAAGCAATGAGTCACATGTTAATTTGTAACTATTAAATCTTAGAGGAGCTGCCTATGTCGGCCGTTAAATAACCATCTCATTTTAGTACCGAAAATTGCTGAGAAAGCCTCAGCTTTGTTTAGTGTACCCAAATGCTGGTTAAACGGTTGACTAGGACAAATGGCCCTAGTTCGTTTAGCGTACAGCCGTGGTGCTGTGTGCTTTTTTGTCCAGCTGTGAGGGCAACTGATCGATGAAAGGATTTAATAAAATTGACAATTAATTTAGTAAACTATGGCTTAAACGCCAATTTTGAACAAGCAGGCAAGACAGCTAAGGGTTTAGCATTAGCACGAGTGACCGAACAACATCATAACTTATATCGGATTGTCACAACCCAAGGTGAACGACAAGCGACGGTTGCGGGCAAATTTGCCCACGAGAACACAGATCCGACCAGTTTCCCAGCTGTAGGGGATTGGGCCTTGGTCACTTTATCTGCGGACATTGCGGTGATTCATCAAGTCTTGCCACGCCAGAGTGTGCTTGCACGGGAGGCCGTTGGTGACCGAAAGGCTGGTCAGGTGATTGCGGCGAATGTGGATACCATTTTTATTTGCATGTCACTCAATGCTGATTTTAATGTGCGACGAATGGAGCGTTATTTGACGATGGCGTGGGATAGTCAAGCTATGCCGGTCATTGTGTTAACGAAAGCGGATCTGTGTGATGATTTGCCAGCCAAGCTCGCGGCGCTATCAGAAGTGAGCATGGGTGTAGACGTCATTGTTTGCTCCGCCAAAACAGGCGCGGGGTATGACAAGGTCGTCGCACAAGTCCCGGCTGGTCGCACGGTCGCGTTTGTGGGTTCTTCGGGGGTTGGTAAGTCAACCCTGATCAATCGATTGATGGGACAAACGGTATTGGCAACGAAAACGATTCGGGCCGACGACGATAAAGGGCGCCATGCCACGACTTTTCGGCAATTATTAGTTTTACCAACGGGTGGTATTGTGATCGATACACCCGGAATGCGGGAGTTACAACTTTATACGGGTGATTTAGAACGGACCTTTGCGGATATTGCGACATTAGCAACACAATGCAAGTTCCGAAATTGTACCCATACGAGTGAACCGGGATGTGCGGTTCAAGCCGCCATTCAGTCCGGAACGTTGACGACTGAACGATTTGAAAGCTATCAGAAACTACAACGTGAAATGGCCTATGATGGATTGAACGCGCGACAACGTGAACAAGCGAAGATTGATCGCATGTTTGGCAGTAAAAATGAAATGAAACAAGTGGTTCGGCAAGCAAAAGCTAAGAATAACCGCAAGTAATTTCAGTTAGAAAATAAAATGGTGCTGCGAAGGTTTGTCTTTCGCGGCACCATTTTTGACTTAAATCGAGAGGGCTTCAATAGGCAAGTGCATCCCTTTCCAGCCTTCAAGTGCGCAGGAAAGTTCGTATGCTTTGAAGTCGGCAGATAGCAAGGTCAGGAGCGCAACTTTGCCAAGGGTCGTGCCCGCCGTCCAATCATAAACCACGTAAGTTTTTCGATGATCTAATTCGGATAGCCGTGAGCCCAAATCTTTGGCTGGCATCGCTATGGCACCCTTGATCTGGTCCTTTTTAATGGCAGCAGGGGCATTACGAACGTCCAAAATGACGAATTCTGAATTGGGCTGTTGAAGCTTAGCTAGGACCGTGGTGTGATCAATGTAGAGACTGAGAGTAGTTTTTAAGAAATCAATTTTAGCTTTTTCCATGTTAATGACTCTTTTCTGAGTTTGATTTTTGGGACCCTTGATTAACTTTGTGCAGTAACTTGGTTAAGGTCGCAATTTCTGAAGTAGAGAATGGTGCCATAATGGTTTTTACGGCTTCGAAATTGTGGGGTAAAAAGGTGTGCAGGACTGCTTCACCAGCAGAGGTCAGTTGGATCAAAACGGAACGCTTGTCCTTAACAGAATTGGTTTTGACGACCCAATCGTTGGCAATTAAACGTTTCAAAATTTTACTGACAGTAGCGCGGGTTGCACCTAATTTAGTGGCAATCACGGCTGGCGTGAGTTGTTGGTCATCTGCACGCAACAGAAACATCAGGATAATGAAGCGCGTTTCGGTGAGGTCGTATTTTGTCAAGGCTAATTGGACAGAAAGTATTCTGTTTGGTAATGAAATACAATTAAAAGTTTGCATCATTAAAAGTATAAGTATTTAATGCTGATTGAATTGTTTGTGGACAAGTAAAACAACTAGTAAACAGCTTAAACAATTGCTATAACAACGTTTCAAACATTTAAAAATTTTATGATTTTAGTTAAAAAATTCATTTGTTGGTGTTGATTGTTCACTTGAAAAGCGTGAAAATAGAAGTGAATTAAGGAAATATTAAGGAATAAATGAATTTTTAGGTGGGATATTATGGAAAGTAAACGAACAAATTTTAAGATGTACAAGATTGGTCGTCGCTGGGCCTTTGCTTGTGCAGTTTTGTTAACTTTAGGGACGTCAACCGTCATTGCCAACGCGGATACGGCTGCGACTGATACACAAGCTAGTGACACTAGTTCAAGTCAGACGGCGTCATCATCGAATAGTAAGTCACAACTTTTAAAATCGTCTGCTGCTCAGCCTACTGCGGCTAGTGACAGTCAATCACAGACAGTAACTGGTGATTCTGATGCTAGTTCGGCCAAGTCAGAATCAAGTGCTGATTCAACGACCGCAACGACTTCGGCAACAGCAACACAGGAAAAGACGCAGTCAACGACTAAAAACCAAGCTACTGAGCCATCCAGTTCTGATGGTGATGAGAGCACGGTAACTAACGATGATTTAGCTGATCAAACTTCTTCAACTGACCAATCAACTAGTGAAACGACTGATCAAAATACTAATACTACTGAGTCAGCAGCCACGGATCAGACAACGACTGAAACTTCAGCGACACCCACAAAAGTACAAGCGACACGGGCAAGCTTGACTAAGTCAGCTGTGACACCAACTGCCAATGATGCGGTTAAAGATGGTGGCACCGTTGAAGATGACTATCCTGATTTGCACAACATTCTTGGAATTTCTTCACAATTTCATATTTTTGCCCGTGAAGCTGACCTAGGCACCCATACAAATGGGAACGTTGCCGTGGGTAATTTAATTGGTAACGTCAACTTTGGGACGAATATTATTGAAGAATTATTGGATAAAGATATTTCTTACATTCAAAATGTGACTAACATTGCCAGCAGCTCCTTCGTTTCAGCTGGAGATACCCGTGTCAACAAAGTAATCTTTGGCGAGGATGTTGCGATCGATATCAGTAACCCTAAGCGTCCTAAAATTAATGGGGTCGATATTGATCATTTGTTAGCCGAAGAAGTTTATCAAGATAAAAATGGTAACGTTTATATTGATTTTGATAAAGAATTTGCGAAGTTGGAAAAGTTGAGTGCCAGTTTAAGTGAACAGACACCCGTCAAGAGCTATACCAATAGTGATTTCGAAGACATGAATAAGCGGGTTATCGACGTTAGCGACTTACAACCGGATAAAGATGGCCGTATCGTGATTAATTTGACGGCCGACGTTTTGGCTGGCAATACGCCATTAACCATCAGTGGTTTATCAGCGGATAAAGATGGTAACACGGTGATCATTAATGTCGATACGGAAGGCGCTACGGATTATAATGTTAATTCTGCAATCAAGATTATCTATGATGATGGTTCAGAACGAAACAGTCATGAAACGGAATACTTCGGGGATAATCATTTGCTCTGGAACTTCTATGATTCCACTGCTAGCGATAAACAAGTTACTGGCAAAGTTGATTTTAATGCCGTTTTCCAAGGGAGCGTTTTGGCACCAGCAGCTGAAGTAACGGCTAACCAAAACTTAGATGGTAACATTATTGCAGATAAAGTGAATGTTAGAGGTGAAACGCACCGTTGGGATTTACAAGACAATGTGGATAATGAAACTGATCCTGATGAGCCAGCGCTAGAACCTGATCCTGATGAAGGAGACTACGATATCCCAGGGAAACCTGGTATTGATGTTGATATGCCAGGAACAGATACGCCAGGGAAACCCGGTATTGATGTTGACATGCCAGGAACAGATACGCCAGGGAAACCCGGTATCGATGTTGACATGCCAGGAACAGATACGCCAGGGAAACCCGGTATCGACGTTGACATGCCAGGAACGGATACGCCAGGGAAACCCGGTATTGATGCAGAGCTGCCAGGAACGGATACGCCAGGAGAACCTGGTATTGATGCGGAATTGCCAGCTGTTGACGAAGATGGCGACACGATTGACGAACCTGATGTCGATGATTCTGAAGAAGCCAATGAAATCGAAGAAATTGATGAGATTGAGGCCGAACCAGGAACTGAAGCTGAAGAGGAAGCCTTAGAAGAGATTTTCGAAGAGACTTTGGACGATTCTAATCGTGATCAAGTCAAAGTTGATGACGTACTTTTGACTAAGATTGATGAAGCCATTAAAGTCGCTCAAGCTAAGGGTGACACAGCGTTAGTTCAACGTTTGGAAGCTTTGAAGGCGCGGGTTGAAGCGGCTGTGAAAGTTGCCAAAGGCGAGCGCTTACCACAAACTGATGAACAACCAAATTCGTTGGCTGCACTGTTAGGACTCATTTTAGCCGGTGGTCTAACGTTAGGTGCTGTGGGTAGTCGTCGTCGGAAGCATCAGAATTAGTAATAGTTTTAAAATGTGGCATACTTTAAGCCTAAAATAGACAAATAAAATGAGATTGGACGCTAAGCCCAATCTCATTTTTTAATCCCCCAATGTAAAGTGACTCCTTGACCCCCACTATTCATAAACGAGATTCATTCTTAGTAAATATCGATTACAATAAATCACTTTTACGATTATTAGTATAATAATGATTTGGCGAGCCAGCAAGCATTACAAAGTGATTTCAGGGATTATTCGCTAAATTTCGAAAATAGTTTGACCGTCAAACTTATCAAATCAGTTTACTGGAATAATTTTATGTAAAGAATCTGAATAATCTGGTGTGCGTATCCGTCTGGTTAAAAGAACGGATAGCGCATAAATGCCATTGAGAAAGGAATGTGATATTAATTTAGCGATGGCTAAAATGTCTGTGGGCGTAAAGCGACCCTGGGAATTGAATCACCCGTTATAAATATATTGATAATTGGCATTGCCGACTAAGGAAAGCTTACTAACCGTGGTGTTAGGGTGAAGTGCTACTTTAGTTAGTATTCTAGGGAAGGAAATTGTTGTCCAAAACAGACCATGTTACACCTAAGTTGCAATCAGGACTTGCAGGTCGAAAGTTTTATGATCGTGATTGAATAAATTGTTTTAGTTATTCAGCAAGTCTTTGATGAGATGCGCCGACTGATTGGTCGGTAGCAGTTCTCCCGAAATGGGAAGTCATTTTGGGAGATTTAATAAAAAGTGTTAATTAAAGGTCGCCATCGAGTAACTACTAATAGCTGCTTGAGGGCGCCTTTTCGGGTTATTTGAAAAAGGGGCGTTCAGAATGCGTTTAAAGCAATTACAACGAACTAATTTAACTAAAACGCATTATTTATTATATAAATCAGGTAAAAAGTGGTGTACCGCTTTGGTCACTTTGGTTGGTGGCAGCTTATTAGGGGCTGCGTTATTCATGCAGCCTGTAACGGCAACTGCTGCGACCACTGCAACGACTAATACGGGTACCACAACAACATTAGTTACTAGTGCAGCAGCAACGAGTACGGCAGCTTCAAGTGCTTCGGTGACCAGTGCTGCAAGCACTAAGACAGTCAACTCAAGTGCAGCAGCGACCGACACGGCACCAGTTAGTGTCGCTTCCAACCAGACATCCGTTGCGGCCCGTGCTGGAACCATTTCAGCGGCGACGAGCGCGGGTGCTAACAGCAGTGTTATGAGCGGCCAAACTAGTGCGACGCCAGTTTCAGCAACCAGCATGGCAACTAGTGCGACAACCAGCAACACGTCAACGGTTACGAGTGCAACAACTAGCGCCGTAACGAGCTCCGCTTCAGCAGCAACGAGTGCGACTAATCCTGTTACGAGTACCGCAACGAGTACGGCCAGTGCGACAACAACTGCCGCAACAGTGCCAGACAGTACGGTCGTGACCTTTGGTGATCCGGGCATCGAAGCCGCCTTTCAAACAGACTTGGGTGTCACTGGTGAGGTAACTGTTGGTGATATTCGAAACTTTAAAGGCAGTGTCTTCTACGTCGGGATTGATTATAGTCCAATCATAGTTACGGGGACTTTAGCCGGGATGCAAGATTTGCAGTACTTGCCAAGTACCACAACGGTTACTTTAGTGACGCAATAAATCAATCCAGGGATTGATTTAACGCCACTGATTCCAGATCACTTCAATGAATTAGCCGTTTCGATGATCGAAATGTCCGAAGCTAACCTAGAACCGTTGACACAAATTGATCCAAGTACCATTAGTTTCGTTAATTTGGCCAGTGTGTTCCGCGGTGGGGGTTATCAACATAATCCAAATGGGTTGACGAATGCTCAACTCGCGCAATTGGCGCCATGGTTGACGGCGATTGACAACAATGATTTGACTAGTAAACGGATGGACTTTAGTGACGGGTCATTGACTGACCTCAGTTCTCTAAGGGACTTTAAGAAACCAGTTTATATTATTGTTGGTGGTCAATCGATCGATGTTTCGCAACCAGTACCCATGGTTATTGGTCAACCAGCTGACTTTACGGCGACACCGTTGACTGGGATTGAAGGTGAAAACCTGACTTCTAGGTATGCAACGACTTGGAGTGGGTCGGAAGTTACGGCTACGCAATTAATGAAACAAACGCCGTTAGTCTCTTTAGGCAATGGTGAGTTTGAGATTCCAACGGTCTATAACAATGGTAATTGGTTCTCTTATGGGTTACATGGTGTGCCTTATACGGCTGCCAATTCAACTGGTTACATTGGCATCACTTATCCTGACGGGGTTCAGTTTGTTTACGATGTGATGGTTTACCAAGCTGTCAATTGGGAGATTGCGCCAAGTGTCACGTTGAACTTTGTTGATCAAGCCGATCAACCGATTGCTACTGCGATGACTAAGACGAGTCCTAAGATTGGTGACAGTTATGACTTTTCTAATTTGGCACGAGTCGCTGGCTACACTTTCTTACCAAAGGCAAGCAGCACCACTACTGGTCATTACATGCAAGCACCACAAACCTTAAGCTTCGTCTTTGAAAAGGCGGTACCTGCGGGTGGCATTACGGTAAATTACGTTGATCCAGATGGCAAGATTATTGCACCAGCAACCATGATTAAAGGTAATGTTGGTGATCCTTATACCACCACACCGGCAACCGTGGCGCATTACACTTATCGGCAAGTTTTGCCAACAAGCACACCAGCAACGGGGACTTTAGCATTAGCGGCTGGTACGGTTACTTATGAATATGTGCCGGACGCCGTTAACCGGATCATTAATTACGTTGATACGACGACTGGCAAGACTTTGACGAGTACCACACTAACTGGCGCGTATCAAAGTGCCGCTCAGAATCCAACTTTAGCAGCTATTCAAGGCTATGAAGCCGCTGGTTATCGCTTAGTTAGCAACGATTTTCCAGCGACGGGTTCAGTCTTTGATTCGGCAACGTTGACTAAAACTTATACCGTGGCTTTAGCTCATCGGATTGATCAATTAAAAGTTGGCGACACGTTACCAACTGGCATGAGTTTAAGTCATCCAGTCACTCGAACGATTACTTATCACTACGCTGACGGTCAAACGGCGGCGCCAAGCGTGACACAACAAGTGATGTTTACGAGAACGGCGACGATTGATCGCGTGACGGCTGCGACAACCTATTCGAATTGGACAGCGATGGGTGCGGCAAGTTTACCAGCAGTGCCATCACCAATGATTACGGGTTATCAACCTGACTTGGCTCAAATTAACACCATGCCGGTTACCGCAACTAGTGCTGACAGCACTGAAACCGTTGTCTATCGGCCAGCACTTAGCAAAGTCACGGTCAATTATTATTTGGCTGGGACGAAGCAAGCGTTAGCGCCAATGAGTGTGCTCACTGGGATTGTCGGTCAACCTTATCAAATCACTGCACCAGCGATTAAAGGCTATACATTAGCAACCCAGAGTTCAGAAATGATGGGGCATTATGCAACGACTGACGCGACCGTGACGTTCTACTATCTGCCAGTGCATTCAACCACAACGACAACGCCGGTTAAAAAACCAGCTAAACGGCCAACACCGGCTAAAAAAGTTACGCCAGCTAAGCAGGGCACACCGGCCAAGAAGTTAACATCAGTTAAATGGACCAAGCCAGAGACTCGTTCAGTTGCAACCTTCACACCGGTTAAATCAGCTCATTCAGTTGAGCAACCAGTTAAAAAGGTCACACCGACTAAACTAGTTAAGCCAGTCGTTCAACCAGTAAGGTCGATTGCGACGAAATCAGTTAAATCAGGAACAACGGTCATGACACAACCGGCAATGATTAAGCCAACGTCTCAAGCGTCGACATCAGTCAAATTGACTAGTCAGCAACACTTGCGGACGACTAAACAGTTGCCAGTGCCAATGACTAAAGAAAAATTGCCACAAACGAGTGAGCAACAACCTAAGACGATTTGGGGATTGCTAGGGTTGACAATATTCGGGTTACTCGGTGGTTTGCGTAAGCATAAAATTTTATAAAAGTTATTTTAAGTCATCATTAAACAAGAGGAGTGTTTAAGATGCGGTTCAAGCAATTACAACGAACAAGAATGGTTCGAAATCATTATCGTCTTTATAAATCTGGTAAGAAGTGGTGTACAGCATTAATTGCCGTGATTGGGACTAGTGCTTTAGGGGCAGCTCTAATGGTCAAGCCAGTCACGGCTAAAGCGGCTGAGACAACACCTACGACAACGGTCGTGACGTCAACCACTACCGCGACGACGGCTAAGACACCAACGTCAGCGGGGAGTACCGCAGCAACTAGTGCGCCGGTATCAACGACGGCTAGCGCGGCGACCAGTACGACCGCGAGTGTGGGCTCAACGGCAATGAGTTCTGCACCAGCTTCAAAGACAACCAGTGCTAGTTCAACGACGTCGGCGGCAACCAGTTCAGTTACTGCAGCGTCTACGGCTAGCACCGCGACAACAACGAGTGCCGCTTCAACGGCCACGAGCACTACATCTGCTGCGACCAGTACGATGGTCACGACGGCCACAACTGGGTCAGCCGCTACTTCGGTTGGCAGTACGGCAACCAGTGCCAGCTCAATAACTAGTGGGACGACTTCAACCGCCACTTCAGCGGCTACGAGTACCACTAGCACGGCTAGCTCACAAGCAACGACGGTTCCTGATGCAACTGTTGTGACATTTGGCGACGCAAATATGGAAACTGCGGTTCAGCAAGCGTTAGGGGTCACTGGTCCGATTACGGTCGGTGAGATTCGTAACTTTAATGGCACGTCGCTGGGACTGGGGACTGATGGTTATGTCAACGTGACTGATAGCTTTGCAGGCATGCAATATCTACAGTACTTGCCAAAGACGACTTTGATTAATATGAATGTCAATATTCAAGATCCAACGATTGATTTTACACCACTGATTCCACTACGCTTTAGTAATATCACGATTGGTCTTGTTGATATGAGTGCGGCTAATCTGAAACCATTAACTGAAATTGATCCTAGTCAAATTAATGAAGTTCAACTAGATGGTCAAACCACGACCTATGTTTATCAGCAAAACTCTAAAGGGATGACCAATGCGCAATTGGCAATGTTAGGACCATGGTTGACGAGCATTGATAATAATGATGTCACACGGAATGGTTTTCCAAAGATATTTAACTTTAGTGATGATTCATTGACAGACTTTTCACCATTGAAAGGTTTCACCAAAGCGGCTCAAGTGAGTGCGGTTGGTGAAAATCAAACCTTATCACAAGCAGTCAATATCGTCATTGGTCAACCGGCTGTCTTCACGCCAACGCCAATCATTGGACTTGAAGGTGAAGATTTATCGTCCCATTATGAGGAAACTTGGAACGGGACGGACACGACTAAGTACGCCGCGACTGAAACGCCGTTGACCTATTTAGGCCATGATGAGTTTGAAATTCCAACACCTTATCAAGCTGTTGCGAATGCCAACTGGTTTACTTATGGTTTTGTCGGCACGGCCAATTCAACTGGTAATGTGAAGGATGACATTAATCTTTATTATCCTGGCAGTGTTCAATTTACCTATGACAGCATGATTTACCAGGCTGCTAATTGGCAAACTGCGCCAACTGTTGATGTCGGTCTAATCGATCATGATACTGGCAAGTTGATCAAGCCATTGATTAGCACGACGAGTCCTAAGATTGGGGACAAGTACAATTTTGAAAGTTATACCACGTTACCTGGTTATCAATTTTTACCAAACGAGAGTAGTGCCTCGACTGGGACTTATTTACAAAATCCACAAGAAGTTGACCTGCAATTTGTTAAGAATCCCGTGGTCGCCGGTGGAATGACCGTCGAATATCTTGATCCAGACAATGAGCCAATTGTGGCGCCTGAACAAATTCACGGGAATGTTGGTGATCCTTATACAACCACGCCAGCAACGATCGGGAATTACGTCTTCAAGCAAATGGGGTCAAATAGTGCCGCAATGAGTGGGACGTTGCCTCTTCTCAAGGGCACGATCGTTTATGATTATGCGCCAGTCACGGTCACTCGAGTCATTAATTATGTGGACGCGGTGACAAATAAGAGTATTGGTCAGACCACGATAACGGTACCTTATCAAGGGACGTTACCAGATCCAACCAAGAGTGCGATTGCCGGTTATGAAGCTAAGGGCTATCAATTAGCTCATAATGGTTATCCAGAAAATAATGCCGCCTTTACTTCAGCTGCGCCAATTCTCGCTTATCGGGTGATGTTTAGCCATACTTTGGTAACCTTGAAGCCTGGTGAAACATTACCAGCTGGTGTTGACTTGACCCATGCGGTTAAGCAAACGGTTCAATTTAAGTACGCGGATGGTAAAATGGCTGCGCCAACCGTGACACGGACGATTGAATTTACACGTGAAGCGGTTCGTGATGCGGTCACTGGGACGGTTCAATACACGACTTGGAAGCCAGTTGGGACAACGACCTTTGAAGCCTTGACGGCGCCAGTTATTGCGGATTATCGTGCGGATATGACTCAAGTGCCAGCAACCACGGTTACCGAAACGAGTCCCGACTTGATGCAGACCATCACTTATCAGCAGACGAGTGGGCGTGTCAACGTTAAATATTATTTGGCAAAGACGGATCAAACCGTTAAGCCAGGGACGGAAATGACTGGGAAGTTCGCGGCACCTTATGATGTGGCGGCACCTAAGATTGCCGGTTACCGGTTAGTTGCCAATGAACCTGAAACGATTCGGGGTCACTATACTGATTCTGCGACGACCGTAGCGTTCTATTATGAACCTGAACAACGCCAGTCAACCACTACTGGATCAACAACTAAGCCAACACAGTCGTCGCCAATGACGACCAAGACGACTAAACGTCCAGCCGCTAAAATGACGCACGTCACGGCTAAGACCAACCGTCCAACCGCTAAATTGAGTCATTTGACCACTAAGACGAGTCGGCCAACCGCTAAATTAACGCCAGTTTCAGTGAAGTCCGCGGCGATGCCAGCACAACGGTTAACTAGCCAGTCAACTGCAATGACTAAGCCAGTGGCAATGGCAGCACGTATTCAACCAAGTCGTACGACGATTCGGTTGACCGCACCAGTTGCCAAGCAACACGTCTCAAGTCGACAGTCTTTACAACCCTTAACGACTGCGCGGACGTTACCACAAACTAGTGAGCAACGGCCAACGGATATTTGGGGTCTCTTAGCCTTGACGATGGTTGGCTTGTTCGGTGGCATGCGATTGCGTCGTCGGCGCGAACAACGGTAAAGGATCAAGTTAGCAGGTAAAGTTTAAAACACAAAAATAGTCGCTGAACACCTAGCTGCTCAGCGGCTATTTTTAGTTTTACTCCTAGTGACCACGCCTAATTCCTTGGCACCGAATTATCGAACCGTTAACGTTGTGTGTTAAACGGTACAAAGGCTAACCCCCATTAGCTTTTATAATTATTATTATAAACAAATCTGTTAAATTGTCAATATTTGTTCGAACATATCTTTAGTAGTAATGTGAATCAATATGGTCTATTTATTATAAAGCGGTGACGAATGGGTCAACCACAAGCCGGAGACACAAAAAGCCCAGCCATTTTTAGATGGCTGGGTAAAATTCAGTTGGTAAGGTTTAGTTACGAATCAGTTGGGTAAAGACGAGTTCATTTGGAATATAGTGCGATTCAGTATATTCAAATTGGCGTCCAGAGTCATTAAAAGCAATGCTGATCATATTACCGACACAGTTATTTTCACCTAAAGCAAGGTTATCGGTATCCACTGGTTTAACTGAATCAACGCGTAACATTCGTTTAACGACTGCAATTTTAATCTTGAGTTGTTTTTGAATGTAATCGTAAATCGAGGTTTTAGCGATAGTCGGCGTGATGCCGGGAATCAATTGGGCATTAAAGTAGTTGATATCAATCACTGCGCGAGTGCCATTAATGGAACGGACTCTCTGGATGGCGTACACCGGTATGCCGACCTCAAAGGCACTTTGTTGGCTGAGCGCCTGATCCACAATGAGCTGTTTGAAGCTGACCAGATCGGTTTTGTAATCAAATGAGCGATCAGGATCGCTGGCATGAATGCCAGTCAATTCACCCAAATTTAAATTAAATTGTTGGGTTTGTGGATTGTGTTCCAATAAGACGACGCCACGTCCCTTAACACTATAAACTAAGCCATCTTGTGCTAATTTCTTGATGGCCTTACGGACTGCATAACGACTGCTAGCGAATTCCGTAATCAAATCGTCTTCGATGGGAAGACGCATTTTAATGCTGTATTTTCCTTTTAAAATTCGTTCTCTTAAAGTTTGATAAATCGTTTCAAAACTACTATTAGTCATAGTTGTCACCTTCATACGCTTAATTATTAGCCCCATTATAACAAAATATAGCTAACTTGTGATAAATATCCGAACAAATTAAATTATTTATTCGAACAAAATTGACAGAAGGGGGTTCTCCTCTTTATAATGTAAGCGTAAACAGTAATGGGGCAGGTCAGTTCGGGGTATGAACAAACTTCAATAATGGGGGATAACAAACATGCAAGTTGAACAACAAACATTAGTGACGAAGGAACATCCTTTTAAAGTCACGGCCTATTGGTTGGATCAGATTTCAGATTTTGGTGAAACGGTGAATTATCCAGTAATCATTATTTGTCCTGGTGGGGGCTTTACTTACCATTCAGGGCGTGAAGAAGCACCCATCGCCATGCGATTTTTGGCGGAAGGGATGCATGCGATCGTTTTGAACTATCAGCTTGAAACGCCGACGAGCAAAGTTTATCCATGGGCCTTTCAACAGTTGGGGAAAACCATTGACTGGGTCACAAAGCAAGCTCCTAGTCGCCATATTGATCCTGACCGCATTATTCTCGCTGGCTTTTCGGCGGGTGGTCACGTGGTTGCCACTTATAATGGGATTGCGACCAATCCTGAATTGAGTGCGAAGTATCAACTCGATCAGTTTGCCGGTCAACATGCGGCGACGATTCTGGGTTATCCAGTGATCGATTTAACGGCTGGCTTTCCGACGAGTGTCGCCGAACGTGATAAAGTTACGATCGACCCAACCTTGTTTGCGGCGCAGAAGTTATTAAGTCCGCAAAGCAAGCCCGCCTTTGTTTGGCAAACGGTGACGGACGAATTAGTCCCACCGATAAATTCAATGATATACGTGCAACGGTTAATGCAATTAGGCATTGAAACCGAGTATCATTTATTTGGCTCTGGCATTCACGGGCTAGCTTTAGCTAACCACGTGACAAAAAAGCCACATAAAACTAAGTATCTGAACGATCAAGCGGCGCACTGGGCGCCATTAGCGATTCGTTGGTTACAGTTACAAGGTTATTTGCACGATGAAAACTAAGTCTAACCCCCAAAGCCCAAGTTGCGTACTTGGGCTTTTTTTGCTGGGATTGCTAAACTTGCCACTTCGGTTGGTCTGGCTTGATGCTGGAACGTGGTGGCCACGTTTGTGAGCCAAAGGGCGGTCTCACAAGCCGGGCTTTCTCTAAGCTGGAAATTCGCCAGCAAAGAGAAATTTCACCACTGAGCATCATCCAGCCCGCCCTTCGTTAAATCGTGTTATTCAGTCGAATTGAAACCCGGTCGTGGGTGTCAAATTTTTTCGGTAGGGGGAATTAATGGTCATTGGCACAGCATGGTGATTTCTAAGTATAGAGAGAATTCAAAGAAGCTTTGTCCTTTCTCAAAACTGAGGGGATGACTATGTTGAGTCGATTTAGCCGAGAGGTCGGGTCATTTCGGGCTCAGCCGTGGCGTTTGACTTAGCGCGGAGAATTTTGCCGCGGTTAGTCAAAAATCGACGTTTGAGACCGCTTTGTGGCTCAAAAGCGATTCATGACGTTTCCACCCTAAACGAACCGACCGGTAAGGCGGCAAGTACATACCCATGCCGACACGATGAAAAGGTCCGTCTGACATTCAGTTAAGTTCTGCGGTATAATTTTAAAGTATCATTTAATCGGCTCAACTAATTAGCATGAAGTGATTTAACTGAACATGACAGCAATTAAGATGAAAAAGGGGCGGTAACCATGGCAACAAATCAGCATTTAGTGATTATTTCGTTAGATGCGCTCGGTTTTCGTGATTTGCGAGAACATCAAGCAGCGTTACCCGTATTAAATAATTTAATGAACGGTGGCGCCTGGGTCAAATCGGTGACAGGCATCTATCCCACTTTGACCTATCCTTCGCATACGACCATCATCACCGGCCAGTATCCGCGAGTTCACGGGATTGTGAACAATACTAAAATCCAACCAGAACGACGGTCACCAGATTGGTATTGGTATCAAAAGGATGTCAAAGTTCCGACATTATACGATTTAGCTCGGCAACAAAAAATGACCACGGCAGCGTTTTTGTGGCCAGTAACGGCTGGCAGCAAGATTACATATAATTTAGCCGAAATCTTTCCTAATCGCATTTGGACGAATCAAGTGTTGGTTTCGTTGAAAGCCAGCTCACCGTTATTTTTATTGAAAATGAATCAAAAATACGGTCATTTGCGGCATGGGATTAAACAACCGCAATTGGATGAGTTTATTACCGCCTGTGCAGTCGACACTTTGGTGCACAAAAAGCCTAATTTGACCATGATTCACTTGGTTGACATGGACAGTATGCGGCATCGGTATGGCGTGCGGTCAAAGGAAGCAATGGCAGCGTTGCATCGGTTGGATCACCATGTAGGTCAGTTGATTGATGCGACCAAACGAGCCGGGACTTTTGCGGAGACTAATTTTGTGATCTTAGGCGATCATTATCAAATTAACGTGACGCACATGATTCATTTGAATACTTTATTTGCTCAAAAGGGCTGGTTAACGCCACGCCAAGACCAAACGTTTGAAGATGACTGGACAGTGATGGCTAAAACGGCGGACGGGTCGACCTACATTTATACCCGTAACTTTGATGAACTCGCCAAATTGAAAAAATTGGTGGCTGAAGTTGAAGGTGTTGAAACTGCCATTACTGGGGAACAAGCGGCGAAACGTGGCGCTGATCCGGCCTGTACCTTAATGGTGGAAGCCAAGGAAGGGTATTACTTTACGGATGAGAGTCGGCGACCACTCGTGGTGGAACCTGTTCATCCAGCTACTCTGGGCCAACCTGATCGCTATCACGGGGTACACGGTTATGATCCAACTAAGCCGGATTATCAAACGACTTTGTTAGTCAACGGTCCAGCCGTCAAAGCGGGTGCGCGCATCGAGCGCGCTAACTTAGTGGATGAAGCACCAACTTTTGCGCGGTTACTAGGGTTACATTTTGACGGTCCTATGCCCGGTAAGTGCTTGGATGGGATTTTTAAGGAGGACCGCGAATGAAGTTTAACAAATCGCAATGGAGCTGGATCTTTTACGATTGGGCGAATTCAGGTTATGGTATTATCGTTACGACGGCGGTACTGCCGGTTTACTTTAAAGCCATTGCGCAAGGTAATGGGGTTTCGGCGGCGAACGCGACGGCTTATTGGGGTTACGCCAATAGTATTGGGACCTTATTAGTCTCGATCTTGGCGCCAGTACTGGGGGCCTTAGCTGATTATCCCAAAGCTAAAAAGCGGTTGCTCAATATTTTCTCGATGGTGGGCATGTTGATGACGTTAGGACTGAGTGTGGCGCCAACGAGTGCTTGGAAACTATTATTGGGCATCTATATTCTATCGATTATCGGGTATTCCGGTGGCAATTTATTTTATGATAGTTTTCTAACGGATGTTGCGCCTAACCAAGAAATGGATCGCATTTCTTCGTATGGCTATGGTTTCGGCTATCTTGGCGGTGTTTTGGCCTTTATCCTGTTCCTCGTGTTACAACTGACGAGCGGGTTTGGTCAACTAACCAGTTATGGTGTTGCCCGTTGGAGCTTCGTCTTAGCGGCTATTTGGTGGATTATTTTCTATATTCCGTTGTTGAAAAATGTGCACCAAGTTTATGCCTTGAAACCTAGCGCTCATCCGATAAGTTCAAGTTTTAAGCGAGTTTGGTCCACGCTAAAGCACATAAAAAAATATCGTGCTGCCGCTTGGTTTTTAGTCGCTTACTTCTTTTATATTGATGGAGTCGATACGATCTTCACCATGGCGACTTCAATTGGGATGGATATGGGAATTACGACCACAACACTGATGATTGTGCTATTAGTTGTCCAGTTAGTCGCGTTTCCGTTTTCGATTCTATATGGTTGGATCGCCAAGAAAACGTCGACTCGAACGGGGATTCTCATAGGGATTATTATTTACCTCGGTATCTGTCTGTATGCGCTCCGATTGGAATCGGTGACCGATTTTTGGATTCTGGCTGTCTTAGTTGGGACCAGCCAAGGTGGCATTCAAGCCTTGAGCCGTTCTTACTTTGGCCGCTTGATTCCGAAACAATCGGGAAGTGAATTCTTCGGTTTTTATAATATTTTAGGAAAATTCTCCGCGGTTATGGGGCCGGTATTAGTCGGAATTGTGACACAAATAACTGGTAAATCAACGATTGGCGCTGCTTCGTTAAGCCTATTGTTCCTCGTTGGTTTGATTATTTTCCTATCATTGCCGCATTTGACTAAAACTAAAGAGTAATTTTTTCGTCATTTTGGCCAATGTGCTGAAATGGCTTTTTTGTTGCTTGCATTTCAAAGAGAAAACGGATACAATAATGATTGATAAAAACGTTTTTATTTTAGTGGTGATAATTTGAAAAAAGCAACAATTAAAGACGTCGCGCAGTTAGCGAACGTCTCAATATCAACGGTTTCAAACGCGCTGAATGGCGTGAATGTCGTCAAACCAGGCACTAGAGATAAAATTTTAGCGGCGGCAGCGCAATTGAATTATTCGCCCAATTTGATGGGGAAACAATTGCGCTCTGGTCAGACGAACCAAATTGGGGTTTTCACGGATAGTGTTGCTGGGCCATATTTTTATACTTTAGTTGAAGCAATTTCGCATGCGGTTGCGGCTAAAGATTATGGGATGACGGTCACTTTGGCGAATAATCATGAGGCCTTAATGAACGCGTTGCTGGGAAATACTTGTGATGGTGCGATTATTTTTGACCACCGCATTCAAGCGACAGATTTGGATCAATTGATGACGCAAGGCGTGCCAACGATTATGTTGGATCGACCGATTGCTGGGCCACAACTCAGCAGTATTATCTTTGATTCATTCAAAGAAAGTTATCAAGCGACCCGATATCTGATCAAACTAGGTCACCGACGGCTGGCTTTTTTGGCTGGGTATGATAATAATCGCGATAGTCATGAGCGACTAGCTGGGTTCAAACAAGCGTTGACGGATGCTGGGTTGGCAGCTGATTCAGCCGTGATTTTACGCGGCTTGTTCGAAGAAGGCGCCTCGTTCAATGCCGTCAAACGATATTTGCATGAAACCGATGGCGCGTACGTTTCGGCCTTCTTAGCCGGAAATGATCTCAGTGCGATTGGGGCCATCAAAGCGCTCAACGCGGAAGGTTATGAAGTGCCGCATGATTTTAGTGTGGTCGGTTTTGATGACATTGAAATTGCCAGCTATTTTCAGCCAACTTTAACGACTGTTCGTAATCCGATTGTGCGTCAGGGTCGTTTGGCGGTCGATGAGCTGGTCGCGATGTTAGCCGGTGAACAGGCTGGCCGTGAACAAGTTTTAACTGGACAGTTTATGGTGCGAGAGTCGGCGGGGATGCCTTAACGTCTCTCGTTGTTTTGAGCAAAAATAAAAACGTTTTTATTTACTGGAATTATGCTAAATTTTAGGAGGCTACACACATGCAAAAGTGGATGAATGACAAACTCTTACCAGCAGTGATGAAGTTTGCCAACACCAAAGTTATTTCTTCAATGAAAAACGGTTTGATTTATACGATGCCGTTGACTATTGTTGGTTCAATTTTCTTGCTATTATCTAATTTCCCTGTGCCAGCAGTGTCGGAATACTTTATGAAAACAGGTTGGACGCCATGGTTCGCTCAGGTTACCGGTGCAACATTTGATTTAATGGCAATCATTGCTGTTTTTGCAATTGCCTATCAGTGGGTACATGAAGATGGTTTCCAAGGATTACCAGCCGGAATATTAGCGTTAGCGGCATACGTCATCACGTTAAATCCCACTAAAGATGTGATGAACGCTTCCGGTAATAAGTTACTAGGTGTTGCTACTGGCGTGATCGACAAAACATGGACAGGTGGTCAAGGAATGATTGCTGCGATTATCCTTGGTGTCCTAGTTGGTTGGACCTATTCTTGGTTCTTAAAGCGTGATATTCGTATCAAACTACCCGAACAAGTTCCTGCTAATGTTTCTGGAGCTTTTACCGCTTTAATTCCTGCCAGTGTTATTTTAACTGGCGCGTTCTTTATTTATATTATTTTTGATAGCGCTTTCCATATGACGATGGTTCAAGCAATTTATAAAGTTGTTCAGATTCCACTACAAGGAATGACAGACAGTGCTGCCGGTTTATTCATCTACATCTTCTTAATTTCATTCTTGTGGTCATTTGGGATTCATGGGCCAGTTTTGATTGGCGGAATTATGGGACCAATTTTAACGACGACAACTCTTGAAAATGTAAAACTATTCCAAGAAGGTGGACAAGCCGCGTTACAAGCTCATGGTCATTTGTTTGTGCAACCACTAATTGACCAATTTGTAACAGTTACTGGTTCTGGGATGACGATCGGACTGGTACTTTACATGTTAATTTTTGCCAAGTCAAAAATGTTCAAGGATTTGGGTAAATTAGCATTTGGGCCAATTCTTTTTAACATCAATGAACCGTTGATGTTTGGGGTACCAATCGTTTTAAACCCCGTTTTAATTCCACCATTTATTATTGCACCACTAGCTACGGGTATGCTAACATACGCTGCGATGGCAACGGGAATCTTACCAGTTCTTTCAGGGGTGTCCGTGCCGTGGACGACGCCAGCAATTATTTCAGGGTTGATTGTCGGTGGTGCACAAGGTTGGAAGTTTATGCTGTGGCAAATATTGATGATGTTGCTATCATGTGCCATCTGGTTCCCATTTGCTCGGGTTCAAGATCGTCAAAATTTGAAAATTGAACAGGGTCAATCAGTGGATGATGTCGATGACGCTATTGATGCTGCTGAGACAACCGCAACGACTAAAGTATCGACTCATTAAAAGCTAGTTTCAATAGCTATTGGAGGAATTTATGAATGACAAAAGTAATCAGTTTTGATGTTGGTGGCACCACGATTAAGTATGCGTATGTTGATGAACAAGGACAAGTGACAGCGAAAAATGCCTTTCAAACGGTCGACAATGCGGATCAACTCATTAGCAAAATGGTCGCGGTGATTAAAGACTATGCCGCTAAACAGCCCGTTGCGGGGGTCGGATTTTCCGCGCCTGGAATTGTGCGCCATGACGGATTTATGGTGACTGGCGGCGCGATTCAAGCCTTCAACGGCTATCCGTTGGCACGGGCAATTTCAGATCAAACGGGATTGCCAGTAACAGTTGAAAATGATGCCAATGCAGCGGCCATTGCCGAACAGTGGCAAGGTAATGCCGTTGGTTGTCAAAATTATTTGACGGTGGTATTAGGAACGGGGGTCGGCGGTGGCATTGTGATCAACGGCGATATTTATCGTGGGAGTCACGGGATGGCCGGTGAATTTGGTTGGAACGTGATTCATAATATCGATCCGATCGATGAACTTGAAAGTTTTTCGTTGAATCAACACGCCGCAGTTGTAAGCGGTTTAGTTAATCGGTACAATCAAAGCAAACGGCAGGTCATGGCCGATTTTACACCTGTGACGGATGCTAGAGCTATTTTTACGGCAGCGAAAAATAGCGATACGATTGCGGTTGCGGAAGTCGATGCTTTTGTTCAGGATGTTGCCATCATGTTGCTGAATTTATTTGCTAACTTTGATCCAGAACTGATCTTGGTGGGTGGCGGCATTAGCGCTAACGAGACGTTTATTCAGTTATTGCAGGCTAAACTCGCTGAAATGGTTGCGCGCCATGAAAGTTTGAATCGCATTAAGGATATTGCTTTAGGACGTGTCAAACCGGCCAAATTACGGAATGATGCTGGCCTGATTGGGGCGGCGTATCAACTCAGAAAACGATTAGAAAGTGAGGCAGGGCATGAGTAAGTTACCGAAAGGCTTTTTATGGGGTGGTGCCGTGGCGGCGCATCAACTGGAAGGTGGCAGTGACGCTGACGGCAAGGGGGTCTCTATTGCGGATGTGATGACTGCTGGTGCCAATGGCGTTGACCGACAGATCACGGATGGGGTCTTGCCAGGCGAAAATTATCCGAATCATGAGGCGATTGATTTCTATCATCGCTATCATGAAGACGTCGCATTATTTGCTGAAATGGGTTTGAAATGTTTTCGAACGTCAATTGCTTGGAGTCGGATTTTTCCGAACGGGGATGAAACGACTCCGAATGAGGCAGGTTTGAAATTCTACGATGATCTCTTTGCCGATTTATTGGCTCATGGTATTGAACCCGTGGTCACGTTGTCGCACTTTGAAATGCCTTATCATCTCGTCAAAGCTTATGGTGGCTGGCGAGATCGGCGGGTCATAGGTTTCTTCACGCATTTTGCGACGACCGTTTTTGAACGTTATCAGCATCAAGTGAAGTATTGGATGACGTTCAATGAAATCAATAATCAGAACGGTCTGAACAAGTGGGCGCTGTTCACCAATTCCGGGGTCTTGTTGCACGATGATGAAGATCCTGAACAGGTGCTCTATCAAGTCGGACATTATGAACTGGTTGCCAGTGCGCAGGCAGTTCAGATTGGGCATGCCATTAATCCGGCGATGCAGATTGGCTGTATGATAGCGGTTTGGCCGACTTATCCGGCTTCATCAGATCCAAAAGATGTGCTCAAAGCGGAGCGGTTTGCGCAGGCAAACTATTGGTTCTCGGATGTGCATGTTTGGGGGCATTACCCGAACTGGTTGACGCGATATCAGGCGAAACGTGGTTTTAAGCTGGACATAACGCCGGCTGACTTGGAGATACTGGCAGCGGGGACGGTGGATTACATTGGCCTATCGTATTATGCTTCTGGCGTGATTAAGGCCGCGGAAAATGAACCAGCAAACTTTATGACTCGTGCGACTGATCTTAACGTCGAAAATCCGAATCTGCAGGCAACGGAATGGGGTTGGCCCATCGATCCAGTGGGACTCCGTTATAGCTTGAATTGGCTGACGGATCGTTATCATTTGCCATTATTTATCGTTGAAAATGGGATGGGCGCTCCCGACAAAGTTGAACCAGACGGCCATATTCATGATCCGTATCGTGTCGATTACCTCAAACGCCATATTGAACAACTTGAACTGGCCGTGGACGAAGATGGCGTGGATCTGATGGGCTATACACCATGGGGCGTGATTGATCTAGTCTCTGCGGGAACTGGTCAAATGGAAAAGCGCTACGGTTTTATTTATGTCGATAAGGACGATCAAGGTAACGGGACTTTGGCTCGTTCAAAGAAGGATTCTTTCTATTGGTATCAAAAAGTGATCGAAACAAATGGTGAACAACTGTCATAGAAACAGCGCTGCTTCGAACACAGCGTCTGAAAAAAGCTAGCATCACTCGTCTTCATGACCGAGTTTGAGGCTAGCTTTTTTCATTGATTAGTTGTCCGTCTCCGCGGACCAGCTCGTTTGCTGTGAGGCAGACCTGCAGCCAAAGACCGGTCTGCAGGGCGCTTTCAAGCCGAAACCCACGTCTTAAAAGTCGGCCAGACACTAACCTGGGTAAATCACCCAGCTAAGTGTCTCGACACGGCAAATGAGCTGGTCCACTCCGACGTTAAATAGTAGTTGTGATCAAAGTGATATTAATAGACTAGGTATCCTGATATTAAGGATCACTGATTAGTGCAGGGCGGGCTGGATGATGCTCAGTGGTGTTCTCTATACTACTGAACGTTATATGATATTCAAAAATAGGAGAAAATAAATGAATAATATACAGGTGAAAAAAGCAACTAACGACATTGAAGTGAGATATGTTGTAACGCGTAATGCTATTCCAATTCCATCAGTTGCATTGTGGCTGGACTGGGAAAGCATGCGCAGTCCACTAACTGGAAAAGCCTATGCCTACTGCATTTGCTCTTTTTTTAGGTTTCTAGATAAGTACCAGTTAGACTTTCGAAAAGACGTTACTAGATCAACGATTGAAGAATACTTGAAACAACTTATCTTTGCTTCAACTCCAGTGACACAGATCAAATCACAGATACCCTACAAAGGATTACAAAAACATCTTACGGCCATCAAAAATTTGTATAAATGGCTAGAATCAGAGCATGAAATAATACAATCACCTACAAAATCTCTACACTCGTCCACAAGATATGCTCAAAACTATAACAAAACAAAAATGCTTTATGGACAAATACATGATTATAAGATTGATAATACGTTTTTGAACCGAGTATATTACCATGAACCCAGAAAATATATTAAATGGTATACGAATGAAGAGATAACTATAATAAGTCAGCATTTTACCAATATTCGTGATAAAGCGATGTTTCTTGTCAGCATTGAAACAGGAATGCGAATTGGAGAACTATGTGGGTTAAAGCTTGATAATTTCGACCGTTATGAAAAATCATTAACCGTTGAACGTGACAATAACGTCGAGAATTTAGCGTACGCCAAAACAAGTAATCGAACCAATTATATTAGCTCCGATTTGACACACTTATTGAGTGAGTATCTTATAGAAGTCCGTAATAAGATTCCGAAGAATACGGGCTATTTGTTTGTTAATTATCATGGTGCATATCGGGGAAATCCGGTTAGTCCCACTAATTTCTTAAGCATACTAAAGCGTGCTGCCAGACGCGGTGGTATTGACCCAAAATTATTTCGTACTCACAGTGGTCGCAGCACCCGGGCGCAGAAACTGATCGAATTGATGCGGAACGACCCAGATTCAGGTGTCACGATGGCTTTTATTCTTGAAGACATGGGCTGGTCGTCAGAACGCAGCACGAAGCCCTATATTAAACGGTACTCGCTACAGCAAAAACAACAGATTTTATCGGGTCTTCAAAAGCGTTATGACCTGTCATTGGAGGAATGGTATGAATAATTTAACCAAGATAAGGCTATATAACTGCACTGCTACTGATACTGGGTTATTCAAATATCATCTTACAATCAATACGACCTCACTGGCCCTGATAACCAAAATTGCTGATTTTGAGGTATTGAAAGAATTGATACTGGACTGTATGGAGACCTTAGATGGTCAAAAAATGCAAAATGTCGTTATTAACCATGAAGTTGATTTAGAAACACTCCTGATACTTTCTTATAACGGATTACTCACACATAGCTTTGTTGCAGGATTAATAGAATTGAAAAATGAAAACGCTATTAACGCTGAGTTTATCCGAGTATTTCGTATCATGGGGTTTAAGTCAGTTATTAAAGCGCCAAATATGGAGGGAGCTATAACTATGATTGAACAGTCTTATAAAGTTTTGATTCCCTCCAGTAGTAATGGGCAACGTCTCTATTATCGTAAAGAGTTACAGTCTGATATTTGTCAGTATGCTAAACCAGAGTTTTCAGCTGTACTGGTTAGACTGTTCCAAGAAGCAATTGCAACACAGCCAATGACATTGGGAAGATTTACCAAGTTACTACTTGGTTTTGAAACAACTTGCGGTGGCCAATATTTATGCGCAGATTTAAGAGAAATATATGAACATGTTCATCAACAATGCCTTGATCAAGCCGTAAAGAAGAGATTTATTTACTCACAAAGTGGTGAATGCTTAAAAATATATACTAAAAATGGGCTGCGTTTAAAAGTGCAAACAATCAATTTCAATGATGCTCCCAAAATCTATCAAGCCGATTTAAAAAAATACATTCAGCAAGCAATTGATAATCGAGATACACCGTTAAAAATATATCGCCGCTTTAAAAATGCTTCCAATACCCTAGCATACCTACATGAAAAAGAGTTTTTAAAGCTGAGAAGCGTTGATATTAGAGTGTTGATTCAGGATCTGAAACGCTTAAAAAACAAGGATAATCAACCACTATATAAGCGAAAAACTATTCAAGGTATGTTTTCCGAGATGAGATTATTCTTTGATTATGTTGCTGAAATACATTATCACAAAGCACTGCCAAATCCATTCCGAATGATCAAATTTTTGAACGCCAAAAGTGAAACGACTTCTCATGAAGCAATTCCAGAGGAAGTCGTAAACCGGCTACTAATAGCGCTACAAACGTTTGATCTTCAAGCCTTTGTGATCTTCTTAACGTTAATTGCAACCGGTGTACGGGCTTCAGAGGCCATCAGACTAAATACTGATGATTTTTGGTATAATTCTAAGCTTAAAAAATATGTATTACGGTTTCAGTTAAGAAAAACGGCCAAACAACGTGCAAAAAATAATGAGGACTCAAATCATGACATTCCAATTAGTGATGTACTTGCTGGCTTCATTAATCAAGAAATTCAGACTAAGGAGCTTTTACGAGTAAAGGCTAACACTAAAAGTATTTTCATCAGGCAGTCTCGTGCTCGAATAATTGCACAAAGTACTGGTGATTTTCAAGCGCAAGTAAATAAATGCATTGTAGTAAACAATATTACATATCACAACAAATTGTGGTATTTCACAACTCATCAGTGCCGAAAAACACTTGCTACAGAGCTACTTAGCAATGGAACGTCATTAGAACAAGTGAGCCATATTTTAGGCCATAGTGAAGTTAAAACAACCAGACAATACTATCACGATATTCGTGATAGACGTTTAGCGCAGCTAGATCAAGAAGTTTTTAAAATGTTTCAGCCTGACTCAAGGGCCGAGCATATTACTGGTGGCTACCTTGCTTCGCGAGAACTTAATTTTATGAAAGAATCGTTGTTAGTTGGTGCAAACCCTCAAAAAATTAATCGACTTTCAAAAGATGGCCAAGGATTTTGCGCACGACCAGAGGAATTAGGTCCCTGTGCTGTCGAAAGTTGTGTGAATTGCCCACTATTACTAACTGGTAGCCAGAAATTAGATACTTGGAAAAAGTTGGCCCAACAGCAAACAGTCTTAGTAAATGATTTAGATCCTGCTGCACAGGGTTATGATCAACAAGTTACTTTGTTACACTCCTACCATAAAATCACCGAAAAAATAGAAGCCTATGTAAAAGGATAGATGCAAAATGACTAATCAAGCACAAAAATATCAACCACGTACGTTTTCAGACAAAAGGCTCAAGCAGAATTTAAAAAGAACTATCTCAAGTTTCGGGGAGTTCTCATTCTCAGATGATTCCTGGTATTATTCTGAACTTCATGGTGGCTCAGCAATGAAAGGTACCTGTACGATTACTTTTCATAAAGTACCATTGATTTATCGAGATACTGTTAAGTATTACGCGTTACTTAATCCTGGAAATCCAGGAACAACGCAAAAGAAAGTCTTAAAAATAGCCGACTTTTTGATCATGCTTAGTGAGAAATTTGAAAAAATTTCGATTCAGTGTGTAAGTTATCGGCACGTCAATGCATACGAACAATATTTAATGTTATCAGATGACAGTTGGAATACTAAGAGCTTCTCATACAGTGCTATTCAAGATTTCTTTATTAAAATAGCTGATTTAGTTGAATCTCCGTTTGAATTACCAGTAAAACAAATTAATCCATTCAGACAAACTCGTCGATTTGCGGAAGAGAAATATATTCCTAAATCTGCTACTAAAAAGCTAGATACCTTTTTCCAGAGTAATTCAGTGGTAATGCCAGTAGCATTTCGATTACTATATTGGATGCTTCGCTCGTTTCCTAATAGAGTTAATGAAGTACTTTCTATGAAAGTTGATTGCATCTCACAGTTAGAAGACTTATATTTTCTTGAAATTCCGATGTATAAACAAAAAGGACCAACTGCTCGCCCAGAAATAAAACGAATCCCTGTGACCAATGTGGATCACGGAAAATATATCATTGATTTAGTTCGACAAGTTAAGCTGCAACAAAAAGAATTAATAAAAATTGGCCATGTCTGTAGTGCAACACTAAATGAGAACTTATTGTTTATTACAGAGTCCGGTCACTTTGGCATCAAAGGTGGAAAGATAACTTTTATTGCTCACAATACCAAACATCATATTTTAAACATGTCACTGGTATACGTAAACAATCGATTGCGTGAACTCTGTAAGCTACTTGATTTACGCGACACTCAGTCGCACCCCTTACAGCTGACATCCCATTACTTCCGCCATAATGCTATCACAGACCGGCTTTATGTTCCTAATTACACGCAAGAACAAATCATGAAGTTAACTGGCCACAAAAATGAAAGAATGATTCAGAACTATACTCATGAACGCAAGGATATTCATAAGCAACTTGCTCAAAATGCAGACAAAGTACCATTAACACTGGCCAGAATTATTGAATTTAATGCTGCTACAACAAGCTATTTGAGTACTAATGAAAATTGTTATGGTTTATCGGAAGTTAACTCAGAAAAAGGGTTAGGTATTTGTGAAGATATCGATAATTGTAAGCGCGATGGAACTCCATTCCGCTTTTGCTGCTATTTCTGTCCGTGGTTCAGACCTAATAAAGCATACTTACCAGCCTATGAAAAAGAGTTAACGTACTGGCAAGTCAAACTATCAACTGTTGAATCCAGCGATTACAGTGGAAAACTAACAATTGATCAAGTTACACAAATTCGTGATAAATTAACTGTGATTATTAAAGTTGCTCGTCAACGAGGTGAACTATGACTGAAAGATATGCTTATCAGAATACAACTCGCAATAAAAATATGAAATTAGTCAAAGATACGTTAGCCGCTGTCCGAGGTATTCATGGTCAAGACTATATCTTTACGGCAGCAGCATTGAGCAAACTGACCGGTATTACAAGACAGACATTATCGTTACCAGTTTATCGTACTCTTTGGGATAGTAATTATACCGTTACTGATTCCAGAGGTGATATCAAAATAGATACTCTTGATCAGTTTGCAACTATAAATCAATTGCAATCTACAATTGATCAACTTGAATCTAAGTTATCGCAATCAGAAGTGTTAAAACAGCGTTACTTCAATGAAAATAAAACACTCAAAAAGCAATGCAGCGAGTTGTTATTCATGAACTTATCTATTTTAAGAAGAATGCGATTATATGGGATTAGTGCAGACGATCTAGTTGATGAGCTATTGAAATCTCACAATCATAATTGCGCTGAAAAATAGACTTGAAGTAAAAACGGAACAGGCAGATACTCACATTTGAGCGTGCCTGTTCCGTTTTTTGCATCTTACTTTAAGCTATAGTAATTACTTGGTTAATTGAGCAATAGCTTCTCCCAGTTTAACCGGGTTCATATATTCGCGGTATTCACTAATTAAACCATCACTATTTGTACGGACATAGAAAACATAGTTTTGATCATATGGCGTATCGTTAACTAGGGTAGCATCTGCATGAGCAAAACCAATTGCAAAATTATCATCATTTGTTTCGATAATTTCAACATTGCTGTAGTCCATGTTCTTAAACATTTGTGGTAAGCTACCGAAAGTGCTAGCAACAGCTTCCTTACCCTCGATTTTATCAGGTGTCCCAGCTGGAGCAAATGGAACAAATTGAGTAACATTATTAGCGAACCTGTTTTGGACGCTTTCGATATCCATCTTTGAAATTGAGTTTAAGAATTTTTCTAAGGTTTTAGTTGCTTGTGACATTGTAATTCCTCCTTGAATTTGACTGATTGTTTGAACGTTTTTTATTGTAAATGGTAGCTATTTGTTGAACAAGTACTAAAAAAAAGTTTAGTGGGTTAGAAATGGAGACTATTATGGAAAATTGTGATACTAAATTTGCTTTGGAAATCATCCAAGGAAAATGGTGCCTGCGTATTATTTGGGAACTCATAAAAGATGAGTCAATTAGATTTAATGAGCTGCAGCGACGTGTAACTGGTATCTCACCAATTGCGCTTTCAAATGAGCTGAAACGCCTGCAAAAACTAGGTATAATTGTGCGACAACAGTATGATTCAGTACCACCACAAGTTGAATACCGGTTAACAACTATTGGGCGTCATTTAGATCAAGCATTATTTGCTCTGGGTGATTGGGGGCACGAAGTTCGTGAGGAACATTCATGAACTTGAAAGCAATGAATGTCTATTTTAGTCCATTAATGACTTCTTGAACGGCCTCTGCAAGTGATGCTACTGGATGGCCCAATACATCTGGTAGATCATTTGAGTTAACGTTTAATTCGTTCTCACGCATCATAATTTGCATGGATAACAATACATTGGCAAATTGCTGGTCCATACCAGCGTCAATCAAACCCTGATAGTATTCATCATCTGATACTGATTTAAAGCTGAATGAATTATTAGTAGCCTTGCGTAAAGCATCCTGTAAATCTTGATACGTGGCTGGTTGGCCACCAAATTCATAGACTCTTTTTGGATTTTTAGTGACTAAAACGTCAGCTGCAGCTTCTGCATATTCACGTTCAAGTGCATAGCTAATCTTTCCATTTCCAGCAGCATAGACAGCGTTCTGACCAGCTAGTGCTGCTTTGAAGTACGCAGACTCATTCTCCAAATACCAAGCATTGCGCAGGAACGAGTAAGACAAACCGCTTTCTTTTATCATTTTTTCAGTTGCGACATGATCTGCCGATAGTGGTGAGGTCGCTGTGTCCGCTTTAGCGAAGCTTGTATAAGCCACATATTGAACGCCCGCGTTTTCGGCGGCTTTGATAACATTGGCATGCTGACTTTGTCGTGGAGTATCGCCATTCGGCACTGAAGAAATAAAGAGTAAGCGATCAATACTCGTTAATGCTTTTTCCATGGCCGATTGGTCTGTATAATCGGCCTGGCGTACTTCAATGTTGGTTGGTAAAAGTTGCTTAGCTTTTTCACTATTTCGTACGATAGCAACGATTTCTGTATCAGGTACTAATTTTTGTAGCTGTCGAATAACACCTTGACCTAAGTGACCAGTAGCTGCTGAAATAGCATATTTCATATTTTTATCCTCCTAATATTATTAATTATTTTGTTGATAATTGTGAAATGGCTTCGTTCAATTTAACAGGATTCATATATTCACGATATTCTTCAATTAGGCCAGCATCATTAGTCTTTACATAGAAAACGTAATTTTGATCGTAAGGCATATCATTAACCAGAGTTGCGTCGGCGTGGGCAAAGCCAATAGCAAAGTTATCCTCATTTGTTTCGACAATCTCAATATTGCTGTAGTCCATGTTCTTAAACATCATAGGTAGGCTACCAAAGGTTTGAGATACTTTCTCTTTACCAGAAATCTTGTCTGGAGTGCCTGCAGGTGCAAACGGTACGAATTGTGTCACGTTATCTGCAAACATGGCTTGAACCTTTTCGATGTCCATTGAATTGATTGAATCTAGGAATGTTTTTAATGTTTTAGTAGCTGTAGTCATAATTAATTTCTCCTTTGAATGTTTAATCTGTTATGAGATGTCTTGTTGACGGCGCTTTTGAATACCATCAATAATTTCTTGAACCGTAATTTTTTGCATTTCTTTTTCAGTGGCGCTTTGAATTCGATCGTAAGCGTCATTTAATGTTTTCTGGATGTTAGCACCAATTGGGCAGTCCATATTAGTATGAGGATCTACATGAAGAATATCATGATTAGTTTCAACGGCTTTAAAAACATCTAACAATGTAATTTCAGAAGCTGGTTTCGCCAACCGTGGCTTTGCGGCACCTACCGTGCTGGCCAGTAGACCGGCATTTTTTAAGTTAGACATTAAACGTCTTACGACACTTGAATTGGACTCAATACTTTCAGCAATAGTATTGCTACTAAGATTTCCGGCAGGAACAATACTTACATAGGCTAAGATATGGATTGCGTCACTGACCTTATATGAATACTTCATATAAAAATACCTCCTTGAAATTTATTCTAATGACTTGCTCTAATTGGGAACATCGCATTTCCACTTGCAGTTTTTTCAGCTGGAACTTCTTCTTGTAGAACATCCCAATGTTCATTGATCTTTCCATCGTCATCGAATCTAAAGAAATCAACAGCAATCACTGTTTTGCCAAAGAAGTTTGTATATCTTCCGTGCACAGCAACAATGTCGTCTTCTTCCATCACGATACTAGGTTCCCAATTCATTTCATTGTCAGTTAAGACGTCACGTAAAGCTTGAATACCATTCTTTACAGAAGGATTATGTTGAGTCCAGTCATTGCCGAAGAAGGTTTCAACCTTATCCATATCCTTTTCGGTGAACACAGCATTCATATAATCAAGAGCACGTTGTTTGTTTGTCATAATTAATTACCTCGTTTTCTGTTGCTTTATTAAGCACAGGTAATATCATAACACCTGTTGCTTTAATGTCAACAGATGAAATTTATTTTTTTAAAATCTAACACGGTAAACAAAATTTGCACAAAGGAACGTGTGTTCGTATAATGAGCTATAAAGGTTGGTGAAATCATGGAACGTACAGTCCCACGCGAGAAATGGTTATATGATGATCGTGGCATGATGAAATGGATGGGCTGGATTTTATCAGATGCCAGTACTTATGTTGAAGACGAGCAAAAATGCGAGCAACTGACGCCGGTTAAGCCAGAAGTGGACAAGATTGCTATTGATAAAGCCTTGCAGGCTAGTTGGCAAAATCATTTGGAAGTCCGATTACAATTTAATATATTAGAAAATAATCTTATAAAATCTGAACTTATAGGTGAAGTTGTTGGTTTTGAAGCTAACAACATCTATCTCAAAATGAATGATGGGAGAATTTCAGCAAAGCCAATGGATAATATACGCCATGTCGAATTAGTTAGAGATGGAAAGTGGTGGTCACATGACAACGCCTTTGGATGACCCAACCAGGTTACCAGTACATGATATTATGTGTATTGACTGTAAGAGCTTTTTTGCCAGTACTGAAGCAATTCGTCACGGAGAATATCCGCTTGCAGCCAAAATTGTAGTTCTATCGCGATCTGAATCACAAGGTGGTCTAATTTTGGCCGCTTCTCCGGACACCAAGCGCGATTATGGTGTAAAGCTGGGAACACGTCAATATGAAATTAAGCTTGACATGGATATTCAACTCGTAGAGCCACATATGGCGGATTATATTCATTTAAACTATCGAATTAGTAAAATTATCCAGCAGTTTACTGATGAACAGCATACTTTTATTTACTCGATTGATGAATTGTTGGCTGATTTTACGCATAGCCATGCACTCTTTGGCACTAACGACGAGATTGCGTTTAAGGTGCAGCAAAGGATTTTTCAAGAAACTGGAATTATAACCACCGTTGGTATGGGGCCTAATCCATTGATGGCTAAACTAGCTTTGGATAATGCTGCTAAGGAAAGCGCACCGTGGCGCGCTTATTGGGGGTATGAAGATGTTGAAAGCAAGCTCTGGCGGATTGGATCGTTAACCGACTTTTGGTCCATTGGTTCCAGAACAGCAAAAAAACTTGAAAATCTAGGAATTCACTCTATTTATGATTTAGCTCACAGTAATCGGAAAAAGTTAAAGCAAAACTTCGGAGTTTTAGGTGATGCACTCTACTTTCACAGCTGGGGTATTGATTATACTGATTTAACCAAACGCTATGTACCACGAGCTGATAATCGTGGCTATGGTAATAATCAGGTCTTAATGCATGATTACACTAATCAAATAGAAATTGAAACAGTGTTATTTGAAATCGCTGATCAAGTAGCAACTCGCCTAAGAAAGCACAACGTATTAGGTGAAATAATTGGCATTTCGGTTGGCTTTTCTGAACCAGATAGTCAAGGACACAGTGGCTGGTCAACCCAGACCAAGATCGATCCTACTAACGAAACAAACGATTTGATTAGGACAGTTAAATATTTATTTGAGAATCGTTGGCAAGGTAATGCATTACGCAATTTGGGTGTCCGGGTAAATCGAATTAGTCAGCCCACATCTTTTCAAACATCCTTATTCGAAGATGTTAAGCATCATGATGCTAATCTGCGCTTAGAAAATACGATTGACCAGATACGATCTAGGTATGGCTATAAAGCGCTTGTTAGAGGTTATAGTAAGACAAATGCGGGAACCGCAATTGACCGTTCAACACTTGTTGGGGGTCATCAAGCCTGAATATATGGAGGAAACAAACATGTTGTCAGAGTCCAAGGTTTTAATTCAAAATTTTGATCAATATTTTCTGCGTCAAACTCATTGGCGCTATCATATCTTGATTGTTGATAACCACTTGTTTGACTGTTATACCTTCTTTTTGCAGGCACAACGTACTGGGCAAAAATTGGTGCACAGTCATGATCTACTGGAAATACCTCACGATAATAAGCTTTACTATGAGATTCTGGTGGATTTAAAAAAACATACACAGCTCAACATAGAATTTCGTGATACCCATCACCTTGTCCGGCCCGGGGCAACTATCATTAATGATAACGTGCACGGTTACTATGCAAATACAAGCTATCATTCACACGCTAAAAGAAACAACTAAAACGGACTCGCTGACCAGAGTCCGTTTTGTATAAATAATTAGTAAATGCATACTGCTTAATTTTGAATCAATATCATTTACAATATTACTTACACTAAGTTGACAAGAGAGTTGATGAAATTTTCCTTTGCTGGTGGGCTTCCGGCTTAGGAAAAGCCCGGCTTGTGAGACCGCACCTTGGCTCACAAACGTGGCCACCACGTTCCAGCATCAAGCCAGACCAACCGGAACGGCAAGTTAAGCGGATATTTATAATTACGATACACTGGTACCAAGTTATTTTGACGAAGCTAATGAAAATCATCCGCAGCAATTTTAGCCAGTAAATCACGAGATGGAATGAAGAAGATTTGTCCTGAAAGAATCGTCGAGAAGCTGAGCAGAAAATCATCCTGTTCAAGCATGTTTTGGAGCATCCCTTTAGTAACGGTCCAGTGGCGGGCATAGCCAATGAAATAAGTCCCGGTGTTGCCAGCTGCTGGATCAGAAAACGGCACGTTCATGCGAACAATTTTTTGTTCAACGCCGTTGATGTCTAGTTTTGAAGCGACATTATGCGCGTTCTTAAATTTATCTTTGTCAGCTAGTTCAAAATCACTGAACTTCTCACGGCCAACGGCTTTTTCTTGTTCTTCTGTTTTCATGTGATCCCAAACAGGCATATTATGTTGCCATTTTTGTGCAAAAGCGTAGGACCCATTTTCAAATTGTCGGTCTTCATCCCCAACGAGAGCGTAATCGGCGGCGTCTTCAACGGCCGGGGCTTCGGTACCGTCAATAAAGCCAATGATCGCCCGGCCTTCGAAATAGCGGAAGCCTTTGGTTTCATCAATGACGGTGGTGACTTCGTCTAAAACTCGCCGAAACTGAGTTTGACATTCGTAGACGATAGCCTCATTACTGGCTCTTATATGAAAGAAAAGGTCACCGGAAGTTGCGGGCATCTGGTAGTGGTCCCCAGTTAAGGTGGTGTAAGTTGTCAGTTCTTTGGGTTTGGGTGCGCCAGGAAAGAGTGTTTCCCAAGCAGTGTTACTGAGACCAATACTTACTTTGAGTTGGGTGCCAGTTTCAGGTTTGGCGTCGCGAATGCGTAACGAGCGAATAATGGCTTGCGAACGATCCGCAAATTCTTGGAAAACGGCCCGGGTGTGATCAAGGTTATGGCGGTCCAAAGCTAAAACGGTGAATTGAACATGTTCGCCGACATCCTTCCAGACATCTTGAGCGTGACTAGGTGTGATTGGCATGGAAATCCCTCCAAAATGATTGATAAACCAAGGGTAACTGTCGGTTTAAACTGCGTCAATCAAAGTGAATAATAAAAGGGTGCTCGCCGACAGTTAAGTCAATTTTTGAACGAGGAAAATTTGGCGTCAAAAAAGGATTGAGAAAAGCTCGAAATTTTTCTCAATCCTTTTTGATAATTAACTGTAGTGGCCAATTAAGTCCGTAGATAGCCGTCTTCTTGAGCAACCGCTTTTTGTGCCACGATGTTCAGATAATCGAATGGATTATTGAAATTGGGCGAAAATAGCATGTCCAAAAAGGCCAGCTGATCAATCGTACTATCATTTTGAATTTGCGATGAGATCACATTGGCCGACTGTGAAACGTCGTGTTTACTCATCAGCTGGGCGCCTAAAATCTTGCGATTATTGCGATCGTAAATTAATTCAACGGTCACCGGATAAGCATCCGGCATGAAATCTGGCCGATAGGGCGCGGTATAGCTGACTTTGGCAGCCGCAAATTTGGCCGCTTTAGCCGCTGCATACGTTAATCCGGTACAAGCAACGGTGTGTTTGAAAATATACATCCCAGTAGAAACCTGCGTGCCAATTGACCGAACGCGTCGTTTGAAAACGTTTAGGCCAGCCAGTGCGCCTTGACGAACGGCGTGCGAAGCGAGGGGCGCATAGACCATTGTGCCGGTAGGATTGAAATGAACGAGCGCACAGTCACCAGCGGCCAAAATATCGGGGTCCGAAGTTTGCATGTAGTCATCCGTTTCAATTGCCCCGTTGCGCGTCATCCGCACCTTACCTTGCAAAAGGTCCGTTTGGGGGATAATCCCCGCGCTAATGGCGGCCATATCAACTTCATAATCTTGATCATCCGTTTTGACAAGAAGGCTGCCCGTGTCGGTTTCCTTAAAGGCCGTCACCGTTGTATTCGTGACAACTTGAACGCCATGGTCGCGAATGACTTTGGCAATCGCTTCCGAAAGTTCAGGTTCCACATAGGCATTGAGCAAATGGCTAGGCTGCTGAATCAATAAAACTTGATGCCCAGAATCCGCATAGCCTTCCGCAAGCTCGACACCGACATAGCCACCACCAACAATTAAAATCCGTTTAACATTGGCTGTATTTTGACAGAGATCGTGAGCCTGGTCGTAAGTCTTACATAACATGACCTTAGGATTCTCAATCCCGGTGATGGCCGGAATCGCCGTCACGGAGCCGGTTGCCATGATGAGCTTGTCGTAGCTCACCGTCGTCATAGCTTTCGTCGTTAAATTCTGAACGAGAATCGTATGGTCCTTAGCATCGACGCGAATCACATCATGTTGCATCTGCATATGAACACCTTGCTTCACAAAGTCGGTCGGTTCGGCGTATAATGCATCTGAAAGTGTCTCGACGGTTCCTTTGATATGTAAGTAGGTCGCACATGACAGGTAGGAAATCTGTGCTTGACGTTCAAACACGGTAATATCTGCTTGGGGATAATTTTTTAAAATTTGCGTTACCGCTGCGATACCCGCATGGGTGCATCCAATCACAACAACTTTCATAAAATAATCCTTTCTTTCTGCTAGTAGTTACTTTATTATAGTATAATGTTAATTTAATTAAACCTTTAGTTCGCATTTTATAGGAGAATAAATTTATTGAAGCCAATTTATCGTTATTTCGTACAACCACAAATTAATACTGATACTAAGTCAATCTTTGGGTATGAATTACTGATGAAGCAATGGACACCGGAGGGCTGGCGCTTACCGGAATCATTCTCGGCAATTGATCCACAAATTATTGCGGATCTTTTAGTAGAATCCACGCGGGTACTTTCGTTGAAAGTGCGCTATTGTTCGGTTAACGTCAGCCGTGAACAGCTGATGACGACTTCCATTGCGGCGGCAATTATTAAGAGCCAAGAACAACTTTATCCAACTAAGCTGACTGTTGAGCTAACTGAAGAGGACGGACCACAAAAGTATACGGTTGCTGAATTATTGCCGCAGCTAAAAACGTTCCTCAATCGCGGCATGCAGCTTTCACTGGATGATGTCGGCACTGGCGATAATTATTTTAATGAAATCCAAGACTTATTGCCATTAGTTTCAGAAGTGAAATTTGCGTTGCAAAACTTTAACAAGCAATTTAAAGATCCGAATATTCAAAAGAAAATTCATTTCTGGCATGCGATTAGCCGCGAGTATGGTTTGCGGATGGTGCTAGAAGGTATTGAGGATCATGAAGACAACCAATTGAGCAAGCAATTAGGAATTAAGCTCAAGCAAGGTTACTATTTCAGTCGACCACAATTATTGAAATTACCACAAGATGCACAATTAGCATAACCTAAAACAAGCCCAGCGCCCTCAACGATGATTGAGTGTGCTGGGCTTGTTTTGTGCGGTGATTAAGCGTAGTGATTCCAAGCAGAATAAATCACAACGGTTTTAGTTTTGTGATCAATAGTGTAAACGACTCGATGGTGAATGTTTAAGCGGCGTGAATATAGACCTGAGGCCGGTGGTGTCAACTTTTCTAAACTTTGGTTAGGAAAATAAGGATCTTGTTTGAGTTGTGCAATGATCGTGAGAAAGTTGGTCACCAGCTGAGATTCTTTACCCATTTTTAGATCAGCTTTTGCTGAGTTTTTAATCACAACGGTATACATTACAGTTTATTCCAGTCAAGGTCATCGATAGCGGTTACGCCTGAGGCATCGTGTTGACGTTCAGCAACTTTGGCGAGAGTCCCATCACTTGCGAGTGTTAGGGTTTCTTGGAGTGCGTCATAATCACTTTTACTGAGAATGACGGTATCCAGATTTTCGTCCTTTTGCTGAATCGTGACAGGTTGATGGTCAAGTGCGACATGCTTTAAAATTTGGTATAGATCTTTACGTGCACTAGTGGGTGTAAAGGTTTCTTGCATTATTTTGACCTCCAATTGTTCAATGTTATTTTAACGTACGCGTTTCGCGTACGCAATTAAAAAGGATGATCATTTAGCTGATGACATGAAGCAAATACGCAAAAACCGCATGAAATTCGTCATGCGGTTTTTAACTATAAACTAAAGGTTGAAAGTTAAAAATTGCCGGTCTGCACCACTACGTCAACAATCCGGTAATGAAAACTAGTCGACTACTGCCGCTTCCGGTTGTTGCCGATAACATGCGGACGAGGGACCGGTTCAAGCCATAGAAACGTCTTGAACCTCGCCCGGAAACTTTGCCAAAGCCGCAAATCTCCCGGACCGTCCGTGGTGTAAGGCCGGCAAAAGAACGCCGGTCAAACACTACCTGCACGTCCGATGCTATCAGCAACAACCTCCAGCTAAGTCAGTAGTTATTTACGGTTAGCGGAGTCAGTCAAAATCGGTGTGCAGTGTCGGCGAGATTAGTCGGCGTTCTTGGCTGACTAATCTCGCGGGGCAATTCAAAGACGTGTTTTATCGGCTTGGAATTGAGGCGTCAGACCGTACCTTGGCTGGCGCCGCCCCCCACAGCACACCGATTTTGACTGACGGAGCGCTAAATTTAGGTGAGTCTGGTTACCGGTACGACAACATTTGTGATGCTTTTGAATCTTTCAACCTTTAACTATAAAGTCATTTCCGTATTTCGCTGTGTCAATCGCAAAATACTATAGTAAATGAGCCCAATAACTAGCCAAGTGCCCCCAATTTCTTTCGCAAGCAAGTTTAAGTTCAACATGACAAATAGGATGACGGCAAAGCCGATAATGGGAACAATCAGGTGATGCCAATAATCGTGGGACCGTTCTTTGATTAGAAAATGATTGATGACGGCGACATGGATGACTAAAAAAGCCGTCAGGGCACCACAATTCACAATTTCAGAAAGAACGCCACTGTTGTTCATAAAGGCTAGGCCAACGAGCAAGGAAATCACTGAGACCAGAATCGTGCTGACATAGGGTGTTTTATATTTAGGATGAACTTTAGCTAAAACTTTAGGCAAATTATGGTCACGTGACATGCCGAAGAGAATTCTTGAAATTGCGGCCTGAGCGGCTAAGGCGTTGGCAAATCCCCAGGAAAGGATCGTGGCAATGGTGGTCAAATACATCAAAAAGGGGCCACCGACTTTACCGGCCACGACGTAAAAGGCTGTATCTAAATCACTAAATGAGTGCCAATTAGGGACAATTAAGGCGGCCAGATAAGTTTGCAAGATAAAGAGTATCCCGACAATCATGAGTGACCACATGATCCCTTGACCCACCGTCTTGTTGCCGCCAGTGGTTTCTTCAGCGAGGGTGCTAATGCCGTCAAAGCCTAGAAAACTCAAGACGGCCACGGAAGTTGCGGTCATGACAAAGTTAAGATTGAACTGTTTGGCATCGTAAAATGGTTTCAAAGTAAAGCCGTTACCCACGCCGTGCATTAAACCGTAGACGCCCATGATGACAAAGAAGGCGAGCACAATTAATTCCCCAATCAAGAAGATTCGATTAGCAATGGCGGTAAATTCAATGCCTCGGACATTGATCAAGGTATTGATCGTGATGAAGATGACTAACCAGATCCAAGTAGGGACGGTCGGTAATAATGATTTGAGCGAATTGGCCGAAATGATATAGAGCAACGCTGGGACGAAAATGTAGTCCAAAATAATCATCCAACCGGATAAGAAACCGATAGTTTGATTAATGCCAAGTTTGGCATAAGCATACACTGAACCGGCAATTGGGAACGCACGTGACAGTTGACCGTAGCTCAAAGCAGTAAAAAACATAGCGACCATCCCAATGGCGTAAGTGAGCGCAATCATGCCGCGTGACGCGGAAATGACGGATCCATAAATTCCCATCGGAGCAATCGGCACCATGAAGATCAAGCCGTACACCACTAAGTCTTTGACCGATAACGTTCGGTCGAGCTCCTGTTTATAACCAAAATCGCTAAGTTTGGCATTTTGATCATTGTGAATCTGATTAGTTGCCATTGGCTAGTTCTCCTTAGTTTGATTGAAGGTGCCATGGCGTAAATCTAAAAAGTAATTTTTTAGGTTAGTAAAAAAGACTACTGGATTATCGACCATGTGGTTATGACCGCTATCCGAGGTCACGACCAGTTGCGCATTTGGCATGTTGTGTTGCATGCGTTTAGCCGTTGTCAGCGGCATCGTTTCGTGATCTGCAAACGACAACAACGTGGGGACCTGAATGGTTTTTAATTGCTCAGAGAAGTCCCAGTGATCGAGGTCACCTTCAACCACAAATTCATTGTCGCCTTGAAAATGGTTGTAGACGGGTTTGGCCTGAATATCGACCGTATGAGACATCATCGCTGGTTGGCGACGATTGACATAACCGTGATACAAGTGAGCAATCAACTGCCGATAATGTGGATTTGACCACTGCCCTCGGCGTTCAATAGCCGCCATGAAGGCATTTTCTGCCGGTGAGAATTCGGCGGCACGAATCGCTTTGATGTGGGTCACGTAATCCGGAATATTATCGATCATACTGATGATAATGAGACCTGCGAGTTGTTCCTGATGTTGCGCAGCGTAGGTCATGGCGAGCATACCACCCCAAGAATGCCCCGCTAAAAAGAAATGATCGTAGCCGAGTAGCTGTCGAACCTCGTCGACTTCACTCAGATAATAGTCTTCAGTCAAATACGTCGCTTTAATCGCTGGGTCATCCCAGTCAGGCGTATCCGAATACCAAGAACCAAGTTGGTCATACATCGTCACTTCAATGTCGAGGTCTGCCAGCTCCGGGCCAAAGCGTTCAAAAACTTCGTGAGTATCACCTGGGCCGCCGTGAAGACAGAGCAATTTAGTTTTGCCGCCTAGATTATTTGTATGTGTCCAGATATGATAGCCATTTTTTAGTGTTAAAATTCGCGTGATATTTCGCATGAATCCGACACCCACCTTTTTATGTTAATACTGACTAAAATACACTTAATTCTCATCTTTTTCAAATCGAATTCTAATTTTAAACCGAGTTGTCAGTAGACTATCGGTTTGAAGCAATTTATCACTTAACAAACACTAATTCTCTGGAAAAACAAACAGAAGCAGTTGCGATGACCCGTTCATCAAGGTCAACGCAACTGCTTCTGTTTGTTTAAATCATGTCAGGCTTGCCCAAATAAGGCTAAATGTTGTTTCAAATATTTACCCGTAACACTAGCCGAATTATGACTAACCTCGGTAGGTGTCCCGGTTGCCACAATGTGACCACCGTTGATACCACCAGCCGGACCCATATCAATAATATAGTCGGCGTTAGCGATGACATCTAAATCATGCTCGATGGCGATGACCGTGGCACCTTGTTGGATCAGCTGATTGAAAACTTTGACCAGTTGCTGAATGTCTAGCGGATGTAAGCCAACGGAAGGTTCATCGAAGACAAATAAAGTCCCATTTTGGCGTTTCCCGATTCGTGAAGTTAACTTTAGGCGTTGCGCTTCACCACCGGATAGTGCGGGGGTACTTTCACCAAGTAACAAGTAGCCTAGTCCCATGTCGTGAAGAATCTGTAACGTATTTTCAATGCTCGTTTCGGCTTTGAAAAAGTCCAACGCTTCATCCACGGATAGGGCGAGAATCTCGGCGATGTTTTTGCCTTGCCAATCGATGGTTAAAGTTTCTTTATTGTAACGAGCGCCATGGCATTGTGGGCAGACTTCGTTGATATCGGGCAGATACTGCACGTCTAGCGAAATTTCGCCAGTCCCGCCACAAGTTGGACAAGCGCCCGCCGCGACATTGTAAGAAAATTGACTGGCGGTCCAACCTTTTTGCTTAGCGGCAGGGGTCGCTGCAAATAGGCGCCGTAAATTATCCAAAATGTTGGTGTAGGTGGCCACGGTTGACCGAACATTCTTACCAACTGGAACGGAATCTACCTTAATGACGTGACGGACATGATTATTGTTAAAATGTGTCACGTGTTTTGGTAGTGGTAGATGTTTGGCCGTCGCTTCTAAAGCTGGAATCAAGCTATCCAAGATCAGCGTCGTTTTACCCGCACCGCTCATCCCAGTAATTGTTGTGAGCCGATTCTTGGGAATATGAGCGGTAATATCTTGGATGTTGAAACGATGCGCTACTTCAATATCAAGACTGCCCTTAGTCCAGAGGTCACGATCTGCTAAGACGGGACGCTCGCGCAAGGTGGCTGTGCCGTTTAAAAATGGGGCAATCAAGGAGGTCGATTGCTGCTTGATCGTTGCAACGGTCCCTTGGTCGACAATCGTGCCGCCGTTTTTACCCGCGCCTGGGCCAATTTCAAGCACGTAATCTGCGGCGGAGATGATACTCGTATCATGGTCGACGACGACCACAGAGTTTCCTTGGGCAACTAGGCCACGAAAGGTCTTGATTAACCCGGCGACATTGGCCGGATGTAAGCCAACGGAGGGTTCATCTAAAACATAGAGAACCCCGGTAGTGGCACTCCGCAATGTACGTCCTAATTGGATTCGTTGTAATTCACCAGTGGATAAGGTCGCACCTGGGCGACTTAAAGTGAGGTAATCTAAGCCGAGGTCTTCCATTGGTTGTAGGCTTAATAATAATTCAGAAACTAGAGATTGACCCAAAGTCTGCATACTGTCTGGGAGCCAAGCCACGATTTTTTTAGCAAATTGATGTAGATCAGCGACCGTCAGATCACTGACTTCGGCGATGTTTTTGCCAACCAATAATTGTTGTAACAATTTTGGATTGAAGCGAGAGCCGTGGCAATCGGGACAGGTGTCAAAAGTATAGAAGCGATTCAAACGTTTGATGGTCCGTTCGTTTTTAGTCGTTGCCATGCTGTCTTCCACTGCGGCAAAGGCATTCTCATAGACTGCGTTGTTCATGTGGAAAATTTTTCCTTTAGCACTGGGAATGCTGATTTCAACGGTTTGTTTGTCGCCGTGTAGCACTCGCTGCTTGTCGGCGGCACTGAGATCTTTGTAGGGCACGTCGATAGGAATGCCGATACCATTGGCGACGATGGGCATGAAATTTCGGCCTGGTAAGTGCCAAGCAGCCACCGCGCCTTCACGAATGGTTTGATCTTCATCCGCAATGAGCAAATCGGCGTTGATCTGGCGGACTTCACCGAGTCCGCCACAGGTGGGACAAGCACCGGTGGAATTGAAGGCAAAGCTTTCTGCACCAAAGGCGGTAAAATGTACGCCACAAACTGGACAAGTTAAATGGCCCATATTTTCAGCAATCGCTAAGGTTGGTTTCAGGCGATGCCCATTAGGACAGACGGGTGAACCGAGTCGCGAAAAGACTAGTCGCAGAATATTTAAACTTTCAGACATGGTCCCAACGGTCGAACGGACTCCTGGGACTTGTGGGCGTTGGCGCAAGGCCAATGCGGATGGCAAATATTCAACCGAATCAACATTGGCTTTGCCGACTTGGTTAATCCGGCGCCGAGTGAAAGTGGAGAGCGCATTTAAGTAGCGCCGTGCCCCTTCAGCGTAAAGCACGCCCATGGCGAGTGAAGATTTACCGGAGCCACTACGACCGGTGATGGCCACAAATGAATTTAAAGGGATATCAACAGACATATTTTTTAAGTTGTTGACATGGGCACCGCGGACCTTGATATGGGTCGGGATGGTGGAATTAGGCATGAAATCGAGACTTCCTTTCTGATTAATGGTGATTGAACGATTAATTCTATGCTACAACAACCGGCTAGATTTGCACATTGAAGTGTATTCGGATTCGCACGTATGTTAAACTATGATAATTAGTACAATCAAGCAAACGGTTGGGTCATAATGATTGGTCAAAAGTATGGGGGAAATAGTTGTGGAAGTGATCGCAAAATGCCGTTCATGGGGAATTGAGCGGTATCGAAGTATGGCATTGGTTGTAGGAATTTTAGGATTAGGATTATTAATCACCGTGCCCGAATTTTGGCATCATGCGGTTATTATGTCCTCGGATAGTCGCATTCATTTTACACGACTTGAACAGGTTTATCGGTCATTGCAGGGTTTACAATTACCACCATTAGTTAATTTCTTTGGCTTTGGTCAGCAGGGCTTAGCGGTCAATGGCATGTATCCATGGCTGACGGCAGTTATTTTTATCGGGCCCCGCTTTTTAGTGGCGAGTCCGATATTAGCCATGGCGATAGGTTTTTTACTCGTTAACTGGCTGACTGGCCTCACTAGTTGGTTACTCTGCCGACAGTTAACCAGTAGCCGCCGTTATCAGCTATTAGGTGTGACGATTTATTTATTGAATACCTATCATTTGGCATTGTTATATGCGCGTACTGCGATGGGTGAGCTGTTGGCGTACTTATTTTTACCATTAGTCTTGTTGGGGTGTTTACAGCTCTGGCAGTCTGAACGGGTCAATCGGGGTTGGCTATGGTTGGCAGTCGGCATGGCCGGAATCGCGAATAGTCATGTGTTGTCATTATTAGTCGTTAGCCTTGTCCTTGGCTTGATCGAAGCAATCCGTTGGTGGCAACGCAAGCTTAAACGATCTGAGTTATTTGGTTTGTTAAAAGCAGGTATCGTTGCCTTAGGGGCCTCAGCTTATTCCTTAGGCAATCTTATTTATGTCAGCTTTAATAATCAAATGACGGTACCATTTCGAAATTTAATCACGATTGATTTGGCACAGGTGCAACAAGTGTGGCTCACTAATCGTTTTAGTGAAGTTGCGAGTAGTTGGAGCGTAGGGCTACCAGTCATGGTGCTCTTGGGCTTCTTGGTGAGTCAATGGTTCCGGTATGCTGCAAGTTATAAGCAGGAAACCTGGATTCCGTGGTTAAAACTAACTTTGCTCAGTATCGTCATCACTTTAAGCTGGTGGCCATGGGAAAAGTTAGCCCAGTCACCAGTGGGCGTGATTCAGTTTTGGGGTCGACTGTTGTGTGCCACCGCGTTATTAACGATGGTTACGCTAGTGCTTTATTGTAATCAGCATCCGTTGAAACGCCGGACTTATTGGAGTGGTATGGCAGTCATCACGTTAATGGCGCTCAGCTCGCTGGGTTTATTCAACCAGTCGATGCATCCGGTGCCGGCGGGTGATCCGCATCGCATCGTTGCGCGCGGCACCTATTTTCAGATGTTAAATACGACGAGTTATTTACCTGAATATCATCCAAAGTCGAAGGCTGGCAAGGACGTCTTAGAAATACACAATCAGACTAAATTAACGCTTGAACACAGCACGGGTGATCGTGGCATTTATCTGGTTGAAACGCCACAAAAGGGCCGGGTGACAGATCTGGCATTTGCACAATATCGTGGCGTCACTTACCACATGACCCTTAATGGTGAGCCAGTTAAAAGCTTAGCGACGGATCATCTCAGATTAAAATTGCCAAAACGCCGTAATCAGTTGGTCGTCAAAGCCCAAGCGCCTAGTTTTGACTACCCCTTAATTGCCATAAGTTTAGTTACTTGGGTTGGTTTAGGAATTAGTCTCAGTCGTAAGCCTTAAATACGGTCAAATGGTCGCCTAAACGGGTGACCATTTTTTGTTGAATGGAAACTTTTCGGACCACTGCAGCGAGCAGCAATCACCAAAATTGAGCGCCTTATCGTAAGATTAGCTGTGCCCGAATTGGTATGGTAAAATTGAGCTAAATCGGGGAAATGAGGGGTGGCCTATGAAACGACGACTTTGGTGGTTCATCATTGCGAGCATGTTTGTAACCATCATCACACTCAGTTGGCGACCGTTGGCTGTGCAAGCAGATTATACGATCAAAAATTATGATGTGCATGTAGATGTGGCTAAAGATGGGAGTGCAGAAGTCAGCCAGGAGATAAACTATCTCTTTGGCGACGATTACCATGGGGTCTATAACGTGCAAGATCTGCATGGTATCCAAGGTGCACAATTTGAAGGGGTCGCCACGCGGTTAAATGGTGGGATGACAGAAACTGCGCGGTCGACGCAAAACGAGGCTAATAACACCTATCAACTGACTCAAACGAAAAAACAATTTCGAGTGAAACTTTATCGCGCGGTCAGCGCTGGTGATGAACTTCGGGTCGCCTATCGTTATCGCCTACTCGGAGTTATTACGAATTATCAAGATACGGCTGAACTAAACTGGAAAATTATTGGAACGGGTTGGGATGAACCGCTGAAGAAGGTCCGGTTAACCATCCAGTTACCCGCTAAAAATATTAAACAGTTGCAAGCTTGGACGCATGGACCGCTGACTGGTCACACGCAGGTCGATAAAAGGAACGGTCGCGTGACGATGACTTTGCCCAGCAATCCAGAGAATTCCTTTGTTGAAAGTCACTTGCTATTTCCAACTAGCGTGACAGCAACTAATCAGCGAACTAGTTCCAAAAAACGTCTTGTTGCAGCGCAAAAGCAAGAGGCTGCGTTGGCGAAAGCGGCTAATGCTAAGCGGCGGCGACAATCGTTGATCGGCAAGGTGTTGTATGGATTAGCGATAGTCGCATTAGTCGTGACTGTGCTGGGTTATTGGTGGTGGCTGCGACGCCATCCTGCTAATTCGCATCAGCGGCCAATTCCAATCAATCACTCATTTGATGTGCCAACAGTGCAACCAGCCGTGGCGCAATCCTTGTGGCGAACCGCGTCACCGGATACGCGGGCACTATCGGCAGAAATTTTGCAAGCGGCCGCTGACAAAGAGTTGACGCTTGAACCAATCTTAGGAAAACGAAAACCGACTGTAAAACTAACTAAATTAGCGCCCATCACGAATTCATTTTTAGCGCACTGCTTTGATAAGGTAGCGGTTCGTGATGAATTACGGTTAGATCAACTAAAGAAGTTTGGAGAAAAGGATACCAAGGGACGGCTAAATAAATGGTTTACACAGTGGCAACACACGATTGACGAGGCAGTTGCCGCCTATCAAGATCAAACTAACTATCGGTTACGCCATATTTGGTTAGGCTTTGGTGTGGCAACGACAATTATCAGTCTCTTGGCGACGTTGGTTGGATTACTAATCAGTCCTTTGTTGGCGCTGATCACTGGGATAGTCGTGGCAATTTTAACTGGGCTGATCTGGCTGCTGGCAATCGTTAATTATCGTAAAATTACGATCAATACGGATGAGGGCCTTGCGCTGGTGAATCAAATTACTGGTTTTCGGCAGATGCTAAAAGATATTGGCCATTTTAATACAGCTGAGATCGGTGACTTGGTTTTATGGGAACAAATCTTACCATATGCGGCTGCATTTGGCTTAGCAGAACCGGTTGCGAATAAGTTGGCGATTGATTTCGGTACGGCCACGCTCGCAGCGGGCATTGGCATTTACTATCCAATCTTCTTTGCCAATGATGGCTTTGATTTTGATTTATCAGGGACGCTAAGTGACAGCTTTTCAGGGGCACTCGATGCCTCAAGTGGGGCTAGCTCACCAGCTGGTGGTTCCGGTGGCTTTTCGGGCGGGAGTTCGGGTGGCTTTGGCGGTGGCTCCGGTGGGGGCGCATTTTAACTGAGCTTTGAGCGGATGAATCGCATTAAGCTAGCTTCAATCACAGCTTACAGGTTGTTTGATATTTATAAAAATCAGAAAAAAGACTGACTATCACTCGAAGCTGAAACGAGTAATAGCCGGTCTTTTGGTATGCTATGAATGTTGATTACTCAGTAAAGAAGCGGACTAATCGTTTGACTTAGTTCCGGTGAGGCTTGCGAAACTTAAAGGTTCCCAAAGTTAGGATTCCCAATAACAAGCCTAGAAGAGCAGTGCCAAAAGTTGAAGTAGCTTTGTGGCTAGATTCGCTAGTTTGTGGCAGTGCACTATTCTTGCTAAGCATGGATAGTGGCTGGGCACGATGATTATTAGTACTCGTTGGTAGAACGACACCGGTATGGTTGCCAATTGAAAGAACTGAATTTGCTTGAGCGTTTTCCGACTGTTGTGTCATAGCTAGTGTCGTTAAGTTAGCAGCAGCTTTGGCAGCATCGATGGCTTTAGCCAGTGATTGAACTTTGAGGAGGGCAGCTTGATAATTTTGGTTGGTCGGCGTTGCAGTGTCTTCAGCTAACCGTTTGAGTCTGGCTAGCTCTTCTTTGGCAGCATTGTACTGATTGACAAGTTCCTCGATTTTGGTCTGAGCTGCCGCGTTGTCAGCCGCTTGCTTGGCACGTTCTTCAGCCAATTTCACTTCTAAGTCATGCTTAACTTGGAGACTATCCAAGACTGTTTTAGCGCGATCATAAGCAGAATTGGCATTGATCAAGGCTAATTTTGCTTCTATAAGTGATTGCTTGGCAGCTTCAGCTTTTTGTTTGGCCGACATGTCATTTTGTTCTGCTTGCTTTAGCGTAATTGTTGCATCGTTTAATGCACTTTTAGCAGCAGCTAAAGTAGCGTCCGCATTTTCCAGTTGTGATAACTTTGCCTTAGCAGTTTCGTATTCGCTTTGGCGGTCCTTAACAGCTTGAGTGGCAGTTTCCAAACTAGTCTTGGCGTTTGCGAGTGCCTGGTTAGCGGTATCTAATGCTTTTTGCTGACCGTTAAGGGTAGATTTAGCACTATCCAATTGAGCTTGTGCATTGGCTAAAAGTGCCTTAGCGCTGTTTAATTCAGATAAAGCGTGGGCTTTCACGTTCGCAAAATCAGCCAGTTCAGCCGTGATGGATGCTAATTCAGCTTTGGCATCAGCAACGTGTTGTTTAGTGGCTGCTAAAGCATCAGTGGCGTTTTTAGCCTTAGTAACGGCATCCTGTGCGGCAGTTGCAGCGGATTGGGCATTACCATCCGCAATCGATTGAACTTGTTTAGCGGCATCCAAAGTTTGGTTAGCAGCAGTTAGTAACTTAGCCTTATTGTCAGCGTTAGCAGTTGCCTGAGCTAAAGCATCACCGGTTGATTGTACCTTGGCTTGCGCGGCAGCTACAACCTTAATTTGGGCATCTCGTGTGGCTTGCAAGTTACTTAAGTCAGACTTAGCTTGTGTTAAAGTGGCCTGATCAGTGTTTAACTTGTCTGATTGTTGTTGTAGTTGCACTGATAATGCTTGAATTTTGTTGGCAAGACTAGATTGAGTGTTTTGGGCTGTAGCTAAGTCATATTGCGCATTAGTAAGTGTGGTTTTCGCATCTTGAAGTTTTTGAGTTGCAGTTACATTAGCGTGCTTAGCGGCGTCCAAAGCTGATTGAGCGGAATTACGAGTGTTAGTTGCTGTACCCAAGTACGTGTTTAGTTCGTTCAAAGACGGGGTAGTGATAATTGGCGTTGTATCTGGAGTGGTCCCGTTGATATTTGCATCAGAGCGAGTCGTGAAATGTACATGGCCATATTGATCAAATGCCAATCCAAAGTAATATTGGTTGTTGTAATTTTCACTAGTTTCTGAACCACCCATCATTGAATGAAAATGGCCCCAGCTGTTGTTGCCACCATCACCAAATAACATTAACTCGATTACGGTTACTAATTGCCCTTTTATTTGGGCAATTGAAATTGAACCATTCTTTTTGATCATGTTATCAATAAATGTCTGGCCCCAGTCTTCTCCAAGACCTACATAGTTACCGATACCCACATGGTATTTCGCTGCAACCTTATCTACGGCATCACTTAAATGGGTTTTCTCGTCAAATACATTTAATCCGGCGTCGTTGTAGGCTTGTGCTACATCTTTGGCGGCATTTAAATCAACAACTTGTGATTTCATTTCGATATTATCGCCGCGCCAAATATTGCGACCTTGATTTAAAAGAATTAAGGCATAGTTCACTAGGTCTTGATATTGAGCGATTGTTAGTTGAGAAATGCTAGTAATCTTAGTGTTCTGATCGTTTGTAGTGTATTTGAATTTGTTAGCCTCATAGGTTTTGTTGAAGAACTCTTGACAATATGCATTCCATTTTTGTTCATAAACTGCGTATTCGGCATCTGTCATATTGGCAATTTGATCGGCAGGCACCAGCCCATTAACTGCTTTCTCCCACGCTGCTTTATCAATGTTCAAAACAGGTACAGCATCAATTTGGCTTTGAATGTCGTTAATGGTTTGGTTCTTCTGATTCAAATCGTTTTGGGCATTGACCTGATTAGCATTCGCACTGTTAGCCTTGTTTTGAGCATTTGAAAGGTTAGTGTTAGCGTTGTTTAAATTGTTGGTTTTGTTTTGAACATCTTTATCAGTATTTGCCTTGTCAGCCGCAGTTTGTTGCTGTTGTTGTTGCGTATTAGCAATATCTGAGTTGTCTTGGTTAATACTGTTTTGAGTGTCAGTAACCTTTTGAGTTAATTTACCCGTGTCTAGTGCATCCAGCTTCTTTTGTTCTTCGTTGGCTTGATTAATTGCGCCATCATGTGAACCTTGGACAGCGTTCTTGTCAGCATTGGCTTTGTCAGAAGCTGTTTGTGCATCCGTCTGCTTGTGTTGAGCATCCGCAGTGGTTGAGGCAGCAGCATTGGCGTCTTGTTTGGCCTTGTCGGATGCTTGTTGAGTGGACTGGACATTTGCGTTGGCCGTGGTTAAATTCGTGTCAGCAGCAGATTGAGCAGCCTCAGTTGTATTAATTGTTTTGTTGGCTTGATCTTGCTTAGCTTTTAAGTTGTCAGGGGTCAACTGATTGTAAGTGTTTGTCTTGTCATCAACATTTTGTTGAGAAGTGTTAGCGGCAGATTGAGCCGCATTTACATTCTTTTGGGCCTGATCAGTCTGACCTTGTTGGGTATTGACAGCATCAGTTGCTTGGTTGACCACGCCTTGATTTGAAGTTTGTGTGTCCTTAGCAGCACCGACACTGGTGTCAGCAGTAGTAACCTTGTCCTTAGCCTTTGAAATGTTGTCAGGCGTAGCTTCATCTTTGATGGCTTGGGCTGAATTAACCTTGTTTTGAGCTGAGGTGACGGTATTCTTGTTGTCTTGGACCGATTGGTTGGTCGCATCAGACTTGTTTTGAGTATCCTTGGCAGCCTGAGTCTTAGAATCCACGTTAACTTGAGCTTGGTCCTTAGCGGCTTGGGCTTGGGTAACGTTGACTTGAGCTTGGTTAATATCTGAGAAATCGGTAGTGACTGAACGGGCAATGTGGCTGTTATCTCCGGTGGTAGCGGCGTTAGCATTGAGG